>CBDULB010000181.1:0-10469 GCA_965367965.1 uncultured bacterium
ATCACGATCGCGCTCGCGATCATCCTCTATCCACTTCCGCTGCTCGCTGACCGCCAAGCGCCTGACAGTTGGACCACCGCTGCACCGCGCGAGGAAATAGCGCCGGTGTTCAGTTTCCGGGACGGTGTCTTTATTCTCGAAGACAAAGCCGGCAATCCCGGCGTGCAGGGACACTGGCAGACCACGCTACCGGTCGAAGGCGGCAGGCATTTCCGTTTTTCCATCCAACGCCGGGCCGGCGAAAACGTCGAACATCCGCGCCGCTCGTGTGCGGTGCGCGTCGAATGGCAAAACGCCAAAGGCGGCAACGTCACCAGCCCGGAACCGACCAACCCGGCCTATCGTGGCGTGACCTCAACCATCGCCCGCCCTGAATTCCCACGCGACCAGAGTGACAGCGACGAGGACGGTTGGGGACTGATCAGCGACACCTGGCAGGTGCCCGCCGAAGCCACTCAGGCAGTCATCAAACTGCAATTCCGCTGGGCGCCCAACGGCCGCGTCGAGTGGAAAAATTTAAAGTTCGAAGCCGTGCCCGCACCCGAGCCGCGCAAGGTCAAACTCGCCACCGTCCATCTCAACATTTCAGGCAACGAAACGCCGATGCAAAACTGTCAGGCGTTCGCTCCCCTGATCGCCGAGGCAGCCGGTCGGGGTGCCGACCTCGTGGTACTGCCCGAACTGCTGTCCTGCAAAGGCGTCACCCACGACTACGCCAGCGTCGCTGAACCGATCCCCGGTCCCAGCACAGAATATTTCGGTAAACTCGCCAAACAGCACGATCTCTACATCGTCGCCGGCCTGTGCGAACGCGACGGCCCACTGGTCTACAATGTCGCCGTTCTGTCAGGGCCGGACGGCAAGGTCGCCGGCAAGTATCGCAAGGTCACTCTGCCGCGCGAAGAAATCGAACGCGGCATCTCTCCCGGCGACGAATATCCCGTGTTTGACACCCGCTTCGGAAAGCTCGGCATGATGGTTTGTTACGACGTCTTTTTCCCCGAAGTCGCCCGCGAACTCGCCTTCAACGGCGCCGAGATCATCGCCCTGCCGATCTGGGGCGGCAACCCGTCCCTGGCCCGCGCCCGCTGCGCCGAGAACGGCGTCTTTCTCGTCTCCAGCACCTACACTGACCACGAGGCCGACTGGATGAAAACCGCCGTCTGGAATCGCGAAGGCGACCGCATCGCCGAAGCCACCGAATGGGGCCAGGTGGTCATCGCCGAAGTTGATCTCAACCAGCGAACCTACTGGGATGGACTTGGTGATTTTCAGGCAAGGATCGCGCGCGAGGCACCGGTGAGAAAGGCAGAAAAAGCTAACCGCTGATCCTCGCTGATGAATCAACGCAACGGGGATTAATCAATGGTGGAGCAAATTTGCATTCTGCCAACATTCGACGATCAAAATCAGCGCCTGTCAGCGTAGATCAGCGATCCAAAAAATTCGCTGCCCCCCCTTTTCTCATGCCCGAAGAACGCAAAGCCTTTAAGGACTACTTCGACCGCGATGCGGCGCAACGAATCGCGGCGCAGATTGCTGGCGCGTTCCCTGATTTCGACAGCAAACAGTTTGTCCGGTTGGCAACCCGCAAGCTCGATGGACTTGAGTTCCACGGACGCATCAAACAGTTCTCAGACGCCATTGCGGGCACGCTCCCCACATCCCCGCCGGAAGCACTCGACATTCTCGCTCGAAGCCTGCCGGATGCGCTGCCCGACTGCGAGCAGGTCACCGACGGATGGCTGCAGTGGCCGATCGGGCAATTTATCGCTGACCATGGAATCGATCACTTTGACGAATCGATGCATGCCATGATCGAACTGACGCAGCGCTTCAGCTCCGAATTCGCCGTCCGCCCCTTCGTCGAAAAGTTTCCGACAGAGACTTTTGAAAAACTGCTGTCGCTGACCGATCACCCGAGCCCACACGTGCGCCGCTGGTGCTCCGAGGGTGTGCGCACCCGGTTGCCGTGGGGCAGAAAGCTGCACCACCTGATCGCTGACCCGTCGCCAATCTGGCCGATTCTGGAAAAGCTCAAAGACGATCCCGAACTCTACGTCCGCCGCTCAGTTGCCAACAATGTCAACGACCTCGCCAAAGATCATCCGCAAGCCGTGATCGGTCGCTGCCGTAAGTGGTCGAAACAAGGCAGCACGGACCGTGACTGGGTGATCAATCACTCGCTGAGGACGATGGTCAAAGACGGTCATCCCGAAGCGCTCGCCATCATCGGATTTGGTCCACCGAAAAAACTCACCGCTGAACTTCGCGCCCTGCCGAAACGCGTCAACATCGGCGACTCGATCGAGCTCACCGCCGACCTGAGCAGCGAGTTTTCGCGCAGTCAGAAACTGCTCATCGACTACGCCGTTCATTACGTTCGCAAGGGCGGCAAAACAGGCGTCAAAGTGTTCAAGTGGAAGCAGGTCGACCTGCCTGCCCGCGGCGCAATCAAGCTGACGAAGAAACACGCCATGCGGGTCACCACCATCCGGGCGCTCTACCCGGGAACTCACAAGGTAGAACTACAGATCAACGGCGAGCGCGTGGCAGCGACGAAATTTGATTTGGCCGAGGCTACGCTTCCAGGGTAGCTGCGAGCATCACTCCTCTGCCGTCGCGATATACTCGAGCAGGTCGGCCATTTCTTCGACCGTGATCTGCGCTTCGAGACCGACCGGCATCAGCGAAGCACCGAGTCCGGCCATACCTTTGACCTCGCTGCGTTTTACGGTGCGCTCGATTCCGCCCGGCATGCGCAGGGTGACATCGTCGCTGCTCTCCGAGGCGATCATGCCGACCAGCACCTCGCCGTTTTTCAGCGTCACCGTGTAGGCGACAAACTGCGGAGCGACTTCAGCGTTGGGATCGAGCACATTTTTCAAAATCGAATCCTTGCCGGCGGCTTTGAAGGTAACCATGTCGGGCCCCACCTGCGCACCCTGTCCGCCTGAGCGATGACAGGCGACGCAGATCTGCGCGTACTTCACCTGGCCTTTGGCAGCATCGCCCTTCAGCGTCAGCGCTTTTTCATAGGTCGCCATCACCTTGGCGCGGTCGGCGCCCGGCGCAGGGAAAATCTCGGCGCCCAGTTTACCAACAGCCGCGTCGCGATGACCGCGGTAAGCTTTCTGCTGTGCCGTCGCCACGCTGCTGCGTTCGATCTTGCCGGCCTCGACGGCCTGCAAAAATTGAATCGCCCAGTCGGGAACCGCTGCCAGACGACCGACTGCGGCGTCGCGCAGTGACGGACTGAGCTCCGCCCAGTGATGAATCACTGTCGCCGGCAGTTCGGGATCGCGGCGCGCCGCCAGAGTCTCCAATGCGGCAGCCGCCAGCGCCGGCTCGCCAATCAGGGTGCGCAACATCGCCAGTGACGCGTCGTCCTTAGCATACTTGAGCAAACCGACGGCAGCCTGACGATCGGCTGCAGCAGCATCCGTCAACGCCGCCGTTGCCGCCGCTTCACCGAGGCGTGATTCGAGTTGACTGAGCGCCAGTTTTTTCGGCGCACCACCCGCTTTTTCGGCACCGCTGGCGAGCGCTGCCAACAAAGCCAATCGCTCACTCGCCGAGCCTGCCGCGGCGCGTGCCAACACGGCTTCATTGGCTTTCTGATCGCCCATCTGGCCGATCATTGTCGCGACCTGCAGTGCCAACGGTTTGGCATCCGTCTGATCGCCGAGGACGGCAAACGCCGCCGCCGCTTCGTCGGGCGTGCGCAGGCCGTTGAGCAGAGCTGCCGTCATCCACGGATCCTGACCCGCCGCGGCCGCTGCTGCCGTCAGCTTTTCGACTTTGTCCGGCGCGCTGCCGTTGCCGACGGCCAAAGCATTTTCAAATCTGATGCGCGGACCTTCATCCGAACCACGCGGCCCCTTTTTCCGGTATTCGTCTTTCCAGGCACCTCGCTCCCACAACAGGCGCTGCGCGGTAGTGCGATGCCATCCGTTGCTGTGATCTAACAAAGCCACCAATTCATCATCACCCGCCTGACTCAACTTCGGCGAAGGACGGCGCGCAAATTTTTCATCCGTCGGCACGACGCGAAAAATGCGTCCGCGTTTCCAGCCGCTGTTCAGGTCGATGTGTTTTTTGATGCCCTCAGGAATCGACCACGGGTGTTCGATCACCTCACGATGCATGTCGAGCACATAGATGCAGCCATCGGGGGCATTGGCATAATTGACCGGGCGGAACCAGTTTGAAGTCGAGGCGAGAAACTCGATCTTTTCCTCGCCCGGTCCGCGCTGCGCGATCGGCTGCACCGCACCGTCCGGATGCGAGATGACTTTGCGATGCATCAGATTGCTGCCGGCGTCGCCGGTAAAGGCGTTGCCGGTATATTCCGGACCGTAGGCATCACCGGTGAAAATGGTCGCGCCACTGGCTCCGGTAAAATAGCCGGACACTCGCCCGCCACCCTCGACCGCGCCTTTGACCACGCCGCCGATGCGCCAGCGGGTGCGAATGATGCGCCACGGTTCATCCGGGCTGAGCCGAAACACCTCTGCGGCAGGGCCATCGACCGGAATGTCGACGCGCGCTGCCGGCATGGTGAAGTAGGGATTCGGCGTCACCTGACCGGCCTCCCACATGATCGCCTGCAGGTGATGACTGTTGCTGCTCGAATAACGACGTCCCTCGGCATCAAAACTCATGCCGAACTGGGCACTGACGTTCTCAGTGCGGAACTCGCGCGTTTTCGGATCGAAGGAAAAGTCCCGACCACTGACCCGTACGGCTTCGCTTTCCGGCTGATCGCCACGACGCATCGAACCGCCGTTGTTCGAGGTCGCGCCCCAGATCCGGTTGTCCGGTCCCCAGCGCAGGCTGTTGACCAGCGCCTGCATGTTCAGACGCGGCGCGCCCTCACCAAATCCGGTAAACGCGATCTCCTTGTGCTCGGCCACTCCGTCGCCGTCAGCGTCTTTAAAATAATGAATGTCCGGCGACGCCGTGACGTAGATACCACCATCGTAACAAAGCACCCCGGTCGGCCATTTCAGATCTTTGGCGTAAATGGTCGCCGTCTCGAAAACGCCATCACCGTCCTTATCAGTGAGTTTTTTAACCCGGCCGAGCGACTCGTCGCGACGCTCGGAGTAGCCGCGCATTTCAACCACAAACAGGGCACCGTCCTCATCGAAACAGGCCGAAACCGGATCCACGACCTGCGGTTCGTGCGCGGCAAACTCAACCGCAAAACCGGGCCGCATCTTGATCGTGCTGATCGCCTGATCGAGTTCCACCGGCGGGATACGCGGCAGTTCTTCGGGATCAACCTCCGGGCTGGCGGGATCAGCAGCAAACAGCGATGCCGCGATGGCGACAAATAAAAACATCGCAAGCAACGGGCGGGAAAAAACGGAACGAACCAACATGATGCCAGTAGAGAAAGCCGCGATCCTTCGCTCTCGCAATAACTGAATCCCGTTATTGGCCCCCGCGATGCCGCCTGCTAAAAGTGCCTGAAATGAAACGCCGACACTTCCTCAAACACGCATCGACCGCCGCCCTCGCGTCGTCTGCGCTGCCTTTCCTGCCCGGTTCCGCCTCGGCTGCGATCGAACCCACTGAGGTGCAAGTCATCGATGGCACCGGCGGACCGACCATCGACATTCACCAGCACGTCAACTTTCACGCCCGCACCAACGATGCACTCATCGCCCACCAACGGCTGATGGGCGTAGGCAAAACCATTTTGCTGCCGGCCGGAATGGAAACCTCGCGCGCTTCGACCCACATGGGCAAATCCAACGGCCTGGCCGCACGCGTGTTCGGCACCGCCGCTGCCGCCAAGCTGGCGATGCAGTATCCCGATGAGTATATCTGGTTCTGCAACGAAGTCTCCGACATCGACAATGCCAAAACCGAACTCGAAAAATGGCTCAAGCGCGGCGCTTCGGGGATCGGCGAGCAGAAATTCGCTCTCGAGTGCGACAGCCCTCAGATGCAGGTCATTTACCAGATCGCCCGCGATTACCAGGTTCCGGTGCTGCAGCACTTTCAGCACAATCGCTACAACCTCGGCTTCGAGCGCTTTTACAAAATGCTGGAAAAATATCCGACGGTAAACTTTTTCGGCCACGCCCAGACCTGGTGGGGCAACATCGACGCCAATCACAAGCAGGAAGAGATGTATCCGAAAACTAAAGTCACCGCCGGTGGCCTGACCGATAAATATCTCGCCGACTACCCGAACATGTTCGGCGATATGTCCGCAGGTTCGGGGCAGAATGCCTTCACCCGCGATCTCGATCACGCCGCCGAATTCATCGTCCGCCACCAGGACAAACTTTGTTACGGCACCGACTGCGCCGACCCGGAAGGTCACGGCAGCAAATGCAGTGGCGCCGGCACCCGCGATGTCATCCTGAAACTCACCGACGACCCGAAGATTCGAGAAAAGATTTTCCGCGCCAACGCCAAAAAATCCATTCCTGCTCTGGCTGACGCTTAGTATACATTGCGTATATTAAAAGGCGGGCACTTCGCCCTTCCCTGGTAATTGATCAAACTTCAGCTGGTCCCGCCCCCTGCGCCAAGCGCCACGCCCGGCCGGCAAACAATCCTTGTGAATCTCCGCACTCCTATCCTCGCCCTCGCCCTTGCTATGGCCCTCAACTCCACCGCCTGCGCCGGGGTTCCGGAACTGCAACTCAAGGATCGCCTCGATGGCTCGCGCCAACCGGCCCGCGTCGCCGCCCACCGCGGTGCCAGCGCTGTCGCGCCGGAGAACACCAGCGCATCGATCGCAGGCGCGATCGATGCCAAAGCTGACCTGATCGAGTTCGACGTGCGCGTCACCAGCGACGGCAAGTTGTTACTGTTTCACGACAAGGATCTGGAACGCTACGGCGGCGGCAAAAAACTGTTCGCTGAACTGGATTCCGAAGCGGCCCTGAAACTCGACGTCGGCAGTTTTTTTGATGCATCGTTCGCTGCCGAGCGCACACCGACTTTCGCCGCTGCAGTACAACAGTGCCTCGACGGTGGCTGCATCCCGCTGATCGAACACAAGAGCGGTTCCGCTGCTGAATACTCGGCCGAACTGCGGGAACTCGACGCAGTCGACAAGGTCGTCGTGCAGAGCTTTGACTGGAAATTTCTCACCGAGCTGCGCAGCCTTGAACCCGATATCAAACTCGGCGCACTCGGCAAAGACGAAGTCACCGCTGACACTCTGGCCCGGATCGCACCTTTCTCTCCGGCGATGGTCGGCTGGAAAGATTCCGACATCACCACACCGGCCATCGAAAAGTTCCACGACGCCGGCTACGCCGTCGCCATCTGGACCGTCAACGACCAACGCCGCATGAAAGTCCTCGCGAAGTCGGGAGTCGACATCATCATCACCGACAAACCCGCCGAAGCTAAAGCAGCACTGAATAAACCATGATCACAAAGTCAGGCCGACAGGCGCTCTGCTTTGCCTTTCTCGTGACCGCCTCACTGTCGGTCCCGGTTTTCGTCAGCGCCCAATCGGACGCCACTCCCGAAGTCATCAGTAAGGCACTGCCCACGGCCGCGCCGGGCGACGTGCTGGTCATCGCCAACGGTAACTATCGCGATCAGGTGTTAAAATGGCGCGGCAAGGGCAGCCAGGATCAACCGATCACGGTGCGCGCTGAAACGCCCGGCGGCGTCATCATCAGCGGCCGCTCCTCACTGCTCATCGAAGGCGAACACCTCGTCGTCGAAGGACTGCTGTTCAGCGACGGCCATGCGGCGAAAAAGAACGTCATCGAAATGCGCGGTTCGCATTGCACACTGCGCAACACGGTCATCGACAGCTTCAACCCTCCCGCCGCCGATGCCGAGCGGGAAGAACGCTGGGTCAACCTCTATGGATCACACCACCGCGTCGAGTATTGCACCTTTCACAACAAAACTTCCGCCTCGGTGACGCTGATCGTGTGGCGAGAGACGGACCAGGCCGATCATCACATCATCGTCGCCAATCATTTTCGCGGTCGACCCAAAGGCGCTGAATCAAACGGCTACGAGACGATTCGCATCGGCACCAGTGACGACTCGACGGGTGACTCGCATACCGTCGTCGAAGCGAACCTGTTCGAAGCCTGCGATGGCGAAATGGAAGCCGTTTCGGTAAAGTCCGGCGCCAACATCGTGCGCGGCAATTGCTTCGTCGAGTGCGCCGGCACCGTCACCCTGCGCCATGGCAACGGCAGCGAAGTCAGCGGCAATGTTTTCGCCGGCAAACAGAAAAAAGAAACCGGCGGCATCCGCATTTACGGCAGCCAGCATCGCGTCACGGATAATGTCATCATCGGCACCACGGGGCGCGGCAGTGGTGCCATCGCCCTGATGTGTGGCACTGCGGATCCCGCTGCCAACGGCTATCACGTCGCTGAGGATATCGTCATTCAGAATAATCTCCTGGTCGCCAACGAGGGCCCCGCCTTTGAGTTCGCCGCCGAGTTTGAAAAAGGCAAACGCGCAGAACTGCCGCGGAACATTCTGGTCGACGCCAACTCGCTGTCCAGCAATGACCAGACAACGCTCGTCAGCGGACTCGACCGCCCCGGCATCGGCGTGACCTGGGCGCGCAACCAGGTGTTTCTCAACAATCAGGTGCCGCGCGAATTTACCGCGAACCGCCCCGGCATCATTTCCTCTGATCAGGTCGGTGCCTCCTGGTTCCGCGGACGCCTGCGCTGAGCTCGCTGTCAGCCGAACCTGCCGTTGCGAGAGAGTCAAGATGTCGAAAAGACTGACCGTTCACATGCCCGGAATCGGCAGCCATCGAAATGGCTGCGAAGCTGACGGGAAACAAAGCACGTTCAGGAGTAGCTATTTTGCTGACTCGTCGTCCGGCTCGATCCAGACCAGAGTGTCGACCAAGCCCCGGCTCGAACTGTAAAACTGCAAGTCGACAGCAGGCCCGATGCTTTCGATCTGATCGATGAGACCGGAGCCCTTATCCGATCCCCAGGCGCGCCAGCTGCCATCGGCCAACTGAGCGGCACAGACCGTTCCCTTGGCACGCAGCGCGAAGGCGGCACCAAGGTCCGCGGGTGGCGCCGCGTCCAACCAATCTTCGTCGGGCAAAGACCAGTAGCGAATGTTGCCATCTGCCGTCAATGCGAACCAGCGCCCACTGTGACAGGCAACTTCAACGGCATCCTGCACCGGTGGATCGGCAGCAACGAGGTCGACATCGCCATCCCAACTGATCACTTCTCCATTGGCACGCACAACGATGCCGGATCCGTGATCGCAGGCAATGCCAACGGCATCGGAAACCGCTGCGAGCGCGGCACGGGTTGCCGGCAATTTGCTCTCATCCCAGTCGCCATCGGTACCGCTCGGCATCATCATCACGCTGCCACTGCGTTCGAGAACCAGGCGGAAGCCAACCGCCGATCCCGGTCCTACGGCGGCGTCGATTGCGTTGCCGGGAACGATTCTCCGCTGATCCTGCCAGCAATGCACAAGCTCTCCGGATCTCAACACGCCGAGATGACTGTCCAGGCTGACCAGTTCGTCGGTTCGGTCGAAGTCGGTGAGAGGTGTCACGCCGCCACCGTCACCACGAATCGCCAGCCAACGCTGCCCACCCGGGTAGAAATGTCCATCCAGGCGCACGAAATCTTCGATGCCTT
Organism: uncultured bacterium; assembly: GCA_965367965.1. Classification (GTDB taxonomy): domain Bacteria; phylum Verrucomicrobiota; class Verrucomicrobiia; order Verrucomicrobiales; family DEV007; genus JBBKXR01. The sequence continues at coordinate 9,633 of CBDULB010000181.1, forward strand.
CCGCCAACTCCAGCCGGGCAACTGCCTCAGTTCCTGCTGCCCACGAACGCAGCCGGCCACCGCCTCGACGCACCGCTGCCAGCTCCGGTTCGATCCACATCAGCAGCGGTTTCGAGTCCTGCGGAGCACTGTGCGGAACGGCGTAAAAATCGATGTCGATCGCCGCTCCGAGCTGATTGATCGCGTCGATCACACCCGGCTTCACCTCGTCGCCCCAGGCAAGCCAGCTTCCATCCTCTCGCTGAGCGGCGATGACTTCGCTATTCACCCGCAAGGCCACCGCTTTATCCAACTCTGCGGGTGGCTTCATCAGCCGGCCTTTTCCAGTCGCCGGCATTCCGCCGGGCCCCGTCCAGACCCGGACGACTCCCTCGGCATCGAGCGTGACAAAGTACGAGCTGGCCGTGCATGCCATAGCGACGACCCCCGCCACATCCGACGGAGCTTCAATAAACTTACCCGCCACCACATCCCAGGCGACGACATCGCCGTTGGAGCGCAAGGCGATCCCGCAACGACCACCTGCCTCGACCGCTACGACGTCATTCAGCTTGGCAAATTCGCCCGCAAAGAACTGCCTATCCATTTCCGAAGCCCGGTCTCTCTGCGCAACATGCGGCCCCGGACGATACCAGAAAGTCCCGTCCGCCAGCACCGCGTAATGCCAATAGCCGATGGCATAGTCGCGGACCGATTGACCCGCAACCTCCTGCTTAAACGGAAAGTTGATGGCGGTGTGAAGTCCCCCTTCCACATCTCGAGCGAAACTCTGGTTTCCGGTTTCACCCATAGAGAATTGTAGATCCACCACGTCGCGCAAGCCATCGAAGTCGCCTG
>CBDULB010000182.1:0-10270 GCA_965367965.1 uncultured bacterium
GCCTTTCCATCCGGCGGCGCGCAGGCAAACCAAAATCTCGGCATCCTGCGCATGAGCTTCCTCGACCGCTACCTTGAGGGGATCGATGCCCTGAGCATGCAAATGCCGGACCGATTCGACAAACTCGCGATCCACCGAACGCGGAAACGTGTCCAGGTGCCCGCCCATTAAATTGCCGACTTTGGACGGATGATGCACCAGGTCAGCCCCGCCCACCTGAAACCACCAGGTCTTAAAATCACTGTCGCGGTACAGGGAAAAAGTCGCCGCCAGATCGGCTCGATTCTGAGGCCGAAACGGATGAATCCAGGAAAATCCGTCCATCGTCGCAACTGACGTCCGCGTTGCCTTCTGCTCCCGCTCCGCCTTTACCGAAGCCACCTCAGCATCGGTCAATGGCACACTCTTAACGTAGTGAACGCGCGCCGGCATTTCATACACCGTCGAAAACTGTAGATCATTCTGACTTAAGTCGGCGACCCCGACAAAAATCTCCTCGAGCACATCGCGACGTCGCTCCCCGAGATCGAGCCGGTTGCTGTAGCGCGAGTAAGACCGGTCACCGCTGAATTTCACCTCAAGCTGATTGGGCGCTGCCCTCACCAAATCAGTAATCGTACTCAGGCCGACGTAAACCGCATGCCAGCCCTGCTTGTTCAACTTCAAGGTCAGATCCGGAGCCGAGGATTCGCGCCCCACCGAGACACATTTGCCGGCAAAGTCCGCCGTTTCGTATTCGAAAACTTTCCACTTATCGTGCTCGCGGCGGGACGAAAAAGCATCGACCGGCGCGCAGCCAGTCATGTCGGTGATCAGTTCCGCTTCTTTAAAATGCTGCCATTGCTGAATGTGACTGGACGGAATCCGCTCGTCAATCGAGCGCTTCACCGGTTTCTCGCTAATGGTAAACCCCGCAAACCCAAGGTCCGCCTGTTCATATTGGACCACGCCACCCACCACAAAATAGCCGGGGCCGGAATGCTCGACCACCAGCTTGTGAATCACCGCTGCGGCCTCCCCACCAACCCGTGCAGAGGCATCGATCTCCGCCACCGCGCGCTTCGATTCAGCATCGACTTTCGCCAGTCCTGAAAACAATTCTTTCCCCTCGAGATCGTAGAGACGGTACCGCAGCTTGCCATTGATCACCGACGATCCCGTCACCCGAAAGGTCAGTCTGGAAACCGTCGCCGCACGCCTGACATCGGTGGGATCGACGAAACGCAAAATCAACTTGTCGCCACGCAGGTCGGCACAGTCGACTCCCGAACTCGGATCGTAAAAAGCCACCGATCCCGCAGGACTCTCGACCAAAAGGCCGACGGGCTCGGGCAACGGTGACGCGGAAGTATTTTTTGCCGACGGCTCGACCAGGCCGGCAAAAGGCACGGCAAATTTTGCCACCTGCCCCTGCATCGCCTGCTGAATGCCCGGCGGCGGATTGGACACATAGTCCTCAAATCGCACCGTAGTAAAATCCGGGGCCGCGCCGTTCAACGGTGAAGCGGCGGGATTCATGACTATTTTCACTTCTGCCCTCGACGCCGCACCTTTCTCGAGCAGAGGCATCAAACCATCAGCGACGATCCGCTGCCCCGCCTCATTCGGGTGAATCCCATCGAGCAACAAATCATCGACGCTCCGGCCGGGATGCCTTCCGTATTCCTCGAAGCGCTGATAAACATCGACCAGAGGCAACTTCTTCTGCCGCGCCAACTCACGCATCTTCTCCGCGTACTTTTTCAGAAATACCGAAAACCCCAAATCGTCGTCCGGGTCATACGGCGGCTTACCATACATCCCACGCATCTTCACATTCCAGCGCAGCGGATTGGGCGTCATCAAAATGACCTCAGTGCCGTCATCCGTCAGAGTGTCGACAAAGTGCCGCAAATTCGCCTGGTAAGTCTGCAACGATACCCGCGACTGCGTCGCCGGCGGATCTTTCCACACATCGATCGCCGCATCATTAATGCCAAACTGGATCACCACCACATCCGGATGATGTGCCCGCACATCCTTCTCAAACCGCGCCCTGGCGTGGTCGGTGTTGTCGCCGCCGACGCCCGCATTGATCACTTTGATGCCTTCAAGCTCATCGGCCAGCACCTGCGAATAGACCTTCAACTCCCCGCGCGCCGCCGTGGTCGAATCGCCGAAAGTCACCACCACGCGCTCACCGTCTGCGCGCGCGTCAGCGGCACACGCCCCAAAACAGCAGGCGAAAGAGAAAACAATTCTAAAGAATCGATAATGCATAATAAATCTAGCAGCCTCAATGAACTATAAAGCGTTTCCGGTCAGCGGATACCCCGTCTGCTCAGCCCAACGCAACCACGCCTTTTCCATTCGCAGCGCTTGATTGGGATGCTTTCCGATGACATCCACCGTCTCCGTTCGATCCACCTTCAAGTTGTAAAGCTCCCACTTCCGCGCCGTCGCCCCCCAGACCATCTTCCACTTCCCCTGGCGCACCGCCCGGTTGCCATACAATCCCCAGAAAAACATCCTCGCGTCCGCTTCGACCGCATCGCCCAGCAACACCGGCAAAAAACTTTCCCCCTCCGGCTTCAGCACATCGACCCCGTCGCGCTGCTCCGGAAAACTCGCCCCGCTCAATTCCATCAGGGTCGGCATGAAGTCCACCACATGGCCGATCGCGCCCGTGATCGCACCAGCCTCCACTTTCCCCGGCCAGTGCGCAATCATCGGCGTGGCGATTCCCCCCTCGTAGGTCCACACCTTATAGCGACGAAACGGCGAGTTCTGCGCCCAGCCCCACCCGGGCCCGACATACTCGAAGGTATCGACGCTACCCGCAGCGCCGACATTGTAATCCCGGTATTGGCGGCGCACTTCCGGATCATCATAACCGACATGCGAAGCGCATCCGCCATTGTCGGAAAGAAACATCACCAGCGTGTTGTCAGCGACCCCGTTGGCCTCCAGCGCCGCCATCACTCTGCCGATCCCCTGATCCATCGAATCAACCATCCCCGCGTAAATCTCCATACGCCGCGTCTCGCGCTCGCGATCTTCAACCTCCTGCCACGGCGTTATCGCATAGTCGTAACGAAACTCACCGAGTTGGCGGTCGTCGCCGGCGAGCTTCGCCCTGGCGTCCAGCAAGCCCATTTCGATCAGTCGCTTATGGCGGCGCTCGCGCAGTGCAAAGTATCCATCGTCATACCTGCCCGCATACTTTGCGATGTCCTCCGGCCTGGCATGCAGAGGGTAGTGCGGCGCCGTGTAGCAAAGATGCACAAAGAACGGCGCGTCGCCCGACCTGGCCGGCGCTGAAAACTTTTCGATCTGCTCAATCGCATGATCAGTAAATGCTTCAGTCGCATAAAAATCCGCCGCAAACTCGGTCAGTTCCTCCTCATTGTGCAAAAACGGCACCGGTGGCACGCCTTTGTCGAAAGCTGGAAACGCTTTCGACGGATCAAAATAATTACAACACCCTTCAGCGATACCAAAGTACTCGTCGAAGCCGCGATCCGTTGGCCGATACACCGGAAAGCCGATATCCTTCTGCGGAAAGTGCCACTTCCCCGTCAAACTGGTCCGGTAGCCCGCCTCCTTCAACACCTCGGCAAGCGTCACCATGTCAGGATGCAACAGCCGCGCCCGATTGCGTCGCCGCGGATGCACCCCGGTCAGCAAAGTCGCCCGCGTCGTCCGACACACCCCGCAGTTATAAAACTGCGTAAAGCGTAAGCCCTGCGCCGCCAGCCGATCCAGATTCGGCGTGTCAATTTCGCCGCCATAACACCCCATATCCGAAAAGCCCAGATCATCGGCCAGAATCAACACCACATTCGGACGCACATTATCTGCGCGCACATCCCCTGCCACCTCCGCCCCGCCCGCAACCACGCCCACGCCCGCAAAAAAACCAAAGACCACAACCAGTCCTGCGTAGATACGATTTTTTCTCATGCTCAATTACCCGATTAGAATCTGCTCCAGCCCACAAACGAAACCTAGCCAAGCCAAGCCAAGCGGCAACCATCCTGCAATCGCTGACCAAAGCAGTCTATAGCGCAATCCCACTCCCGCGCCGCTTGAATAAAACCAGGGCAGGTGACACCAAACCGTCGCGTCCTCCCGCTGGAGCATCTCCAGTATTGCTTAAATTTTCAGACAAAATCTACCACCGGATATAATTTTCCGGTAAAATTATTTATTGTCAACGCTTTGCTTTTGATGTTTGCTTGTTGGCCAGCCCACACACCACCATGCCTCGCCGCCTCCTCCGCACCCATACCGAATCCTACTACCATGTCGTTTCGCGAACCAACGGGCGCGACCGGACGCTACGCGATACCGAGAAGCGCCACTTTCACGACTGGATGCGACGCTTGGAAACGTTCTGCGGACTGCAGGTGGTGACCGATTGCCTGATGGAAAATCACTTTCACATGCTGGTCCGAGTCCCCTGCCGTGAACAGATTCAGAAGCAATCCCCGCTGACCGAGGCCAGACTGCGGGAATTGCTGCCGCTGATCTATCGCCGACGGGAGCTGAAGGATGCCCTGCAGGAACTGGACCGCGCGGCGAGCCAGGACTCGACGGGGAAATGGCTTGCGGAAATCCTGGCACGCTATCAAAGCCGACGGCATTCGCTGTCGATCTTCGTCAAAGAATTGAAGCAACGCTACACGCGTTGGCACAATCGCCGCCACCGACGAGTGGGCACACTATGGGAAAACCGTTTTCACAGTGTACTGGTGGAGGGAGACGAGACGGCCCTGATGACCGTCGCCGCCTACATCGATCTAAATCCGGTGCGTGCCGGTATCGTCAGCGACCCTAAAGACTACCGCTGGAGTGGTTACGCGGAGGCGGTGGCTGGCAATAGTCCCGCTCGCAAGGGGCTCAGCACGATCCTTGAGCACACCTCGTTTGGAATGAATCGACGGGTGACCTGGCGCAATACCGGACCGCGCTATCGTTTGTTGCTGTATGGCCACGGCGAGGAACGATACGCAGACGCTAACACTGGCAAAGGTGCGCGCCCGGGGATGACCCGCGACGAAGTCGAACAGGTGCTGGACCGAGGCGGCGAGCTAAGCGTTAGCGAGATCCTGCATTGCCGGGTGCGCTACCTGACGGATGGTGCCGCGATTGGTGGCGCAGATTTCCTACAGGAGATCTTCGACGAAAACCGGCATCGCTTCGGCGAAAAACGAACCACTGCCGGCAGGCGAATGGCCGGCTCGGACTGGGGTGGCCTGCAAGTTTTACGAGGCTTGCAAAAGGACGTCTTCGGCTGCTGAAAGCCTGAGCCGCAATCTCCGCAACGATGCGTAGCTCCTCACCGGTCATCGACAAGACCGGCACGGCAAACAATCGACCTTCTCTACGCAAGCACGCCACTAGGCCGGAACCGCCCTGCTCTCTATATTCGAGGCTGCTGATGTTGAATCGATTTCGCCACGCTTTCGGGCTCCACCTCGCCGTTATCGCAAGCACCGTTGCGGTGGCCCAAGGTAGCGAAACTGCGCCCACTTTCGAGCACGACATCCGTCCCTTGCTCAAGGCCAATTGCTTTCATTGCCACGGCGAAGAGCCGAAACTGCGCGGCGACCTCGACCTGCGCCTGAAACGCCTGATCGTTGCCGGTGGTGAATCCGGAGCAGCCATCACTCCGGGCGATCACAAAACCTCACGGCTCTACGAACTGGTCTCGACCGGCGAAATGCCGCCCGAGGACAATCATCGGCTGACCGCCGAAGAAATCGCTCTCATCGCCCGCTGGATCGACGCCGGGGCCCTCACCGCGCAGGCCGAACCCGAAGGTGACCTGCCCGCTCCGGGCGAGTTGATCATCACCGATGAGGAAAAGAATCACTGGGCCTATCAGCCGATCAAAAAGGCCGCCCTGCCCGCCGACGGCCCCACTCATCCGATCGACGCCTTCGTCGCCCGCAAACTCACCGAGGCAAAAATATCGCCGTCTCCCGAAGCCGACCGCCTCACCCTGCTGCGTCGCGCAACCTTCGACCTGCTCGGCCTGCCGCCCACCAAGCAGCAGATCGATACCTTTCTCGCCGACGACAAGCCCGGTGCCTGGGATCGAGTCATCGATCGGCTGCTCGCGTCGCCAAACTACGGCGAACGCTGGGGCCGCCACTGGCTCGACGTCGCCGGCTACGCCGATTCGGAAGGCTACAACGACAAGGACCTGGTGCGCACCGACGCGTGGGCCTATCGCGACTACGTGATTCGCTCGTTTAATGCCGACAAGCCCTGGGACCAGTTCATCACCGAACAACTCGCCGGTGACGAACTCGCCGGCGTCACCGCCAAAGACGCCAACAGCCGCGCCACCGCCGATACCGACGTGCGCGAAAAACTCACCGCCACCGGCTTTCTGCGCATGGCCCCCGACGGCTCCGGCTCGAGCCCGGACGATCTTGCCATCGCCAAAAATCAGGTGATGACCGAGACGGTAAAAATCGTCTCCTCCTCCCTGCTCGGCATGACCATCGCCTGCGCCGAGTGTCACCACCATCGCTTCGACCCCATCCCGCAGCAGGACTTTTACCGAATGCGCGCCATTTTCGAACCGGTCTACAACCCGCAGGAGTGGCGCACCCCGGACAAGTACAATCTGCGTCTGATGAGCGCCGAGAACTACGCCATCGCCAACCACATCGAAGCCGAAGCCAAGCGGGTCGGCGAGCTCTACCAGGCCGAACGCAAAGAGCAGATCGAGTGGATTCTCGCCCAGGAACTCGCCAAGCTGCCCGAAGACCAGCGCGCCTTCGCCCGTGAATCATTCGAGACCGCCGAGAAAGAGCGCACTCCCGAGCACAAAAAATTCCTCGAAGATCACCCTGACATTTTCATCAAACCCTCGGCCATCCATCTCTACCTGCAGAAATACAAAGGCGGCCCCGAAAAACAAGCCTACGCCACAGCGATCTCCGAAGCGATGGTGGCGATCCGCAGTCAAAAGCCCACCTACGACTTCATCCGCGCGGTCAGCGAAGTGCCCGAAAAACTGCCCGTCACCAAAGTCTTCTTCCGCGGCGACATCACCTCTCCCGAGCCCGACCCCGTCGCTCCCGGCGGTCTCTACGTGCTCGGTGGACAAACCTTCCCGGTCGACAACGCCGATCTCGCCACCCGCGGTCGTCGCCTCGCCTACGCCCAGCACCTGACCAGCGGCGAGCACCCGTTGGTCGCGCGCGTGCTGGTCAACCGCTTCTGGATGCATCACTTCGGCCACGGCCTGGTGCGCACGCCCGGCGATTTCGGTGCCCGCAGCAGCGCTCCCTCGCACCCGCAATTACTCGACTGGCTGGCCGCCGATTTCATGGAAAATGGCTGGCAGCTGAAGCGCCTGCACAAACTCATCATGAGCTCGGCCACCTACCGGCAAACCTCGGCTCGACGCGCCGACGCGGACGCCATCGATGCCGACAACACCCTGCTCTGGCGCATGCCGGTGCGCCGCCTCGAAGCCGAAACTATCCGCGACGCGATGCTCGCCGTCAGTGGCGAGCTGAATCCCAAAGCTTTTGGCGAACCCGTCCCCGTCAAAGCCAACCCCGACGGTCTGTTCGTCGTCGGCGGTGAAGGCATCGCCGAGCCCGAGACCCACCGGCGCTCCGTTTACGTGCAGACCTTGCGCAGCAAACCGGTGGAAATGCTCAACGTGTTCGATGCTCCGCAGATGGAGCCGAACTGCGAAATTCGTCAGGCCTCAACCGTCACCACTCAGGCGCTGGCGCTGATGAACGGTGACTTTGTGCTCGACCAATCCTATGTTTTTGCCAAACGCGTGCTCGACGAAACCGGCCCCGACGCCAGCTCCGCCGAGAAAATTGATTACGCCTGGCAGCTCGCTTTTGGCGACAAGCCCAATGATGACGAACGTCAGGCTTCCCTGGCTTATCTTGAAAAACAGCGTGCCGTTTTCGACGCCGATAAAATCACCGAAGCCGCCAAAGACGTGCGCACCCTGACCTCGCTTTGTCAGGTGCTCTACCAGGCCAACCACTTTCTCTATGTCGACTGATCCCTCCAGCTTCGAACGCTCCTCGCGCCGCCATTTCCTCGCCCGCGGATCGATGGGCATCTCCGGACTCGCCCTGGCTTCCCTGCTCAAGGACGAAGCCGCTCAGGCTGCGCCCAAGAAGCCGAATTTCGATTCGCAAAGCTTTAACGTCGATGCCAAACAGGCGAAGAAGGCCCCGCAGGCACGCGCCATGATCTCGCTGTTCATGGGCGGCGGCCCCAGTCATCTGGAAATGTTCGACCCCAAGCCGGCGCTGAAGAAATACGCCGGCCAGAAATTTCCCGGCAAGGACGTCAAATACGACAACGCCGGCCAGGCCTCGCCGATCGTCATGCCCTGCCCGTGGGAGTTTGACCACTGTGGCGAATCCGGCATGGAGCTCAATCGCCACCTGATTCCACACGTCGCCGACATCGCCGATGACATCACTCTGGTGCGCTCGATGAATCTGCCCGACATCCGCAACCACGTCGCCGGCATGCGCGCCCTGACCACCGGCCGCGGTCGCGACGGCTGGCCCTCGCTCGGTTCGTGGCTGACCTACGGCCTCGGTTCGGAAACGCAAAACCTGCCCGCCTTCGTCGCCCTCATCGTCGGCGGCAACCCTCCCGGTTCGCCGTTCTGGGACAGCCGCCACCTGCCGTCGATTTATCAGGGCACCGTGGTGCGCGAATCCAGCCCGCGCATTTCCAACCTGGTGCCGCCCGCCCACCTGCGCGGCACCGCCCAGGAAAATCAGCTCGATCTGCTCGGCAAGCTCAACCAGTCCCACCTCAAGCAGCACCCCGGCGAAAACGATCTGTCGGCGCGCATCGCCAGTTACGAACTGGCCGCGCGCATGCAGACCGAAGCCAGCGATGCCCTCGATCTGAGCAGCGAATCCGAAGCCACCAAAAAACTCTACGGTCTCGACGACGACAACACCAAGCGCATGGGCGAAGCCTGTCTGATCGCCCGGCGACTGGTCGAGCGCGGCGTGCGCTTCGTGCAGATCTGGAATTATCGCTGGGACATGCACGAAAATATTTTCGAAGCCCTGGAAACCACCTGCCAGCGGACCGACAAGCCCAGCGCCGGACTGGTGCGCGATCTGAAAGGACGCGGCCTGCTCGACTCGACGGTAGTTCAGTGGGGCGGTGAAATGGGCCGACTGCCGGTCATTCAGAATCGCGGCGCCGGCAAAAAGCCCGGACGCGATCACAATACCGAAGGCTTTTCGGTGTGGATGGCCGGCGGCGGCTTCAAGGCCGGCCACGTGCACGGCGCCACCGACGAGTTCGGTCACCGCGCCGTCGATCAGGTCGTCACCCAACACGATTTTCACAGCACCCTGCTGCACCAGTTCGGCCTCGAAGCCGACCAGCTCATCTACGAACACGGCAACCTCCCCGTCGCCCTGGTCGAACCCGGCCAGGGTCGGGTGGTGAAAGAAATCCTGGCGTAGCGGCGAGTGTCAACGAGCGGCCGTCTGAACGATCGGCTCTCTCCTTCTTTCTCCCCCCAGCCACGCTCTGACGAAACATTGTGATAGTATCGACCGCGAACTGTCAGACCTGCCACCACCCGTAGTGCGGGCGTCCCCGCCCGCGCGATTTCTAAAAAGGTCGCTCCAACGGAAACAACACGCGGGCCGGGAGGCCCGCGCTACGCGCCACTCGCTGACGCTCGCAGCTACCCCACACAAAATATGAACCGCCGCCGTTTTACTGCCCTCACCACCGCCTGTCTGACTGGCGGAGCTTTGTTCAAATCAAACGCGCAGTCCCCGTCCTCCGACCTGATCGCATCGATCACTCCGGAAACGATCTTCCGCAATCGCGACGGCAAAGGCACCACCTGGTTTCACCCGCGCGTCGCCATGCTGCCCGACGGCAAGGCGCTGATGACCATGCAGTACATCCGCGGCTCCGACTACTTCGGTCCGGTGCACTACACCACCTCCGCCGACCTCGGCAAAACCTGGACCGAACCGGCACCGATCGATGCCCTCGGCCGCGTTCCCGAACCCGGCCACGACGGGCTCGAAGCCGGTGTTTGCGATGTCGTCGCCCAGCACCATCCCGCCACCGACACCACTCTGGCCATGGGCCACGTGGTGTTCTACCGCGGACCCAGATTTTCCAAAAAAGAACAACTGCCCCGCTACCCCGTTTACGCCGTGCGCCAGGCCGACGGCAGTTGGGGCGAACGCAAAATTCTCGAGTGGGACGACCCGCGCGGCGGCTCCATTTATTCCAA
>CBDULB010000183.1:0-10216 GCA_965367965.1 uncultured bacterium
AATGTGCAAATCATCGAGCCGCGCGACGGTTTCACTTTTGCGTAAGGTGATCGCCATGCTGCTGTTCTTCAGCTCGACCAATCCAGCTGCGGTAGAAATCATCATGTCGCCGGCGACAAAGGCTTTCTCCTCGTCCGCGGCCGGAATTTCTGAATCGGCAGCTATCACCGTCGCACTTTCATCAGCAACAGGTTCCGCGGCGACCAGTGGTGCTGGGTGAAACAGCACATCCACGGACGCGCCACCGTCTTCACCCAGTTCGGTGGCGATCTGCGCCTGATCGATGATCAAATGCTCAACCCGCAGATGCTTCTTCAGCAATTCCGTCGGCCGCGCTTCGAGACTGACCAGGGCAATCCGGATCGCCGCGTTGTCGAGCTTGGGACGATCCGCAAGCGGTGTCGCATTGTTGGCAAAGTCATCGCGCGGCGCCAATGCAACCTGCTTCAGTTCGATGGTGGTGTTGGTTCCGACTTTGATATCGATCGAATCGATCTCAGCACGACAATTCCAGCGAGCTTCGATAGTTTTCACCACGAAGTCCGGGGTCAAATAGCCGAGCGCAAAATGCCTGGCGGCAAACACCGCACCGATGACCAGCACGACGAGAACGGCGAGAGCGACAATCAGTTTCTTCATAATTCAGCCGGATGAGTGATCCCGTGGCACAACCGGGAGGATAACCTAGAGCGCCGCTTTGTCTTCCAAGCCGGCAGCCTTGCGTGACCCTTTTGCTTTGGGACGCAGCCCCAGCAGCGACTTGAACAGCCAGCCAAGCAAAAAGCCCAAGCACAGCACGGCGATGATCAACAGCGCCAACTTCATTTCGACGGTCGCCAGAATCAGATTGACCTTCACCGTCTCCATATTGAGCACGATGAATACCGCCGACAAAGCGACGATCAAGAGCGCCAATACCAGATTGACCTTCGACTTGGTTTGTAGCGCCATGCGACTGCGATCCCCTGCTTACTACTTACTCGTTGGAGTCGAGATCGAGCTCGCGCACCCAGATGTTGCGAAAGCGTGTCGGATTGCCGTGATCCTGAAACTTGAGCGGCCCCTTGGCCAGTATTTTGTCGTAGTTGGCGACTTTCTTGTGACCTGTCGGCCCGAGATACTCCTGACGATGATGCGTGACGACGCCGTTGTGAATTACCGTGACGTAGGCCTTCTTGGTCTGCTTGCCGGCTTCATCCCAGCGCGGCGCTTCGAAGATAATGTCGTAGCTCTGCCACTCGCCCGGCTTGCGCGTTGCATTCACCAACGGTGGTTTGAAACCATAAAGCGCGGAGGCCTGACCATCGGCGTAGCTTTTGTTCTCGTACGAATCGAGCACCTGAATCTCGTAGGCACCGAGCAGAAACACGCCGCTGTTGCCGCGCCCCTGAGAGTTACCTTGAACTTCCTCCGGAGTCGCCCATTCGACGTGCAACTGAATGTCGGTGAATTCTTTCTTCGTCTTGATGTAACCACCGACGCCACTGCCTTTCGGCGGAACTTCCATGAATCCATCTTTCACGATCCAGTCGGCCGGTGAGCCGTCCTTATCCATGACGAACTCAGACAGATCGGTGCCGTCGAAGAGAACGATGGCATCACTCGGAGCGGCTCCGGGCTCGTCACCCGGCGTGATCACTTTGGGACGTGGACGGGTGTCATCGTGCACGCGCCACTTATTGCCCGGCAGGAACGGCGTATCGGTGTAACCCGTCGGATGCGTTTTCGGTTCGGCAGGTTTAGCCGCCTTGGCGTCTTTCTTGTCGGCAGCGAAAGCGCCGGCGCCACCGATGACTGCGACGAAACAAATGAGTAAAAAAGTCTTCATAGAGAATAGGATTCAATAGTTGGCAGGAAAAGGTCCGCTCTAAGCTGCGAGCAGACGCCTTCTGATTTACACACATGCCCACCGAAAAGCAATCACTGTCCCGCACCGGCTGAGAACGCCGCCTTTTCATTTTACCTCCGGCGGGCCCTTGCCGCTTTTGATCGCATCGACCACTTTTTCGCCCAGTTCGTAGCGCTTCATACTACGCTCCTGATCGGGATACTTTTTAAGGTAAGCGCTGCGCCACGACTGATACTGCCTGCGCTGCGCTTCATTCATGGTGCGATACTTATCGACCAGACGCTGCGGCGGTTGCAGGCGGCCCTTGGAATCGTATTGCGGCTTCAGCTTGGGATTCGCTTGCGGCGAAATCTGCTGCTCATCGTAGGCGAGTTCGACTTCTTCGCCGCCAATCGCCAGACGCACCGATACCTTTGACAGATCCATCGTCTGCTCAACGGCGACCAGTTTCATCCCCAGATCATTGGCCCGGGCACTCGTCACCTGGACCGTTTTCTGCGTGTGCCGATTGAACAACACCGCCACCGGCTGCCCGTCGATGGTCGCCACACCGCGCAGCCGATACGCCTCGGCAAAGTCGAGCGTGCGCAAAAAGGGCGATCGCTCTTTCAAATCGGAAAAGTGCTCTGCGGTCAGTGCTTGCGGAGCAAATTCCTCAAAGTCATCCGCGACAACCGCCTGCCCACAGAACCCCACGACCGACAACACCGCGATCAACCCGCCGCCAACTGAAAAAAAGCCTCTGTTCGCACCCAACACCATTGCCGACAAAATGTCGTCTGCACAGCACCTCCGCAAGGTGAATTGCCCGCAAGCGTCGCGCGATCGAGTCGCCTGCCCGACTGCTATTGAACACCTTGCAGCCGGAACCCGGACGCTTCAGTCTTTGCTGACGGTGTGCGGCTCAGCTTTGCTAACGTCACCCTCACGCTTGCGCTCCGGCATGATTGCACAAGCCCCTTTACAACCAAAAATACGACTGAACACCAGCCGGTTGCGACTCACCCATTGATAAAACACCTCGGCGATCCAGATCACGCCGGGAATCCAGAGAAACAGGCCGACCGGAAGCAGCATCGGCATGCGCATTCCCAGAAAACGAAACGCCCGCGCACCGCGATGAATTTCTCCCGAAGGAGTGATGCAGTGAATCGCCTCCGAAAGATCGGCGCGCGTCAATTGCGGCGCGATCTCCGCCGCCAGCGGATCCTTAATCGGTACCAGTCGAACTTTGTTGAGCCAATCCAGCCACGTCAGCAGCTTCATCTGAAACGTGCACAGCGGACAATCGCTGTCATACAGCACGATATGATGTTGGCGGGGTGTCATCGAAGAAACGAAATTACCATGATTTAAGGCCAATCAGTCAGCCCCGCAATGCCCGAACTGCGGCCGCTCATTGCACGTCATTCCGCCGGTCCTCAAGAATCTGTCGCGCCTCGCTGGCGAATTCGCCGCTGGAAAATTCTCTACCGGAAAATGAATCGTCTTCGACGACCAGATCCCAGCGATCATTGCAACCCGAGCAACGATAGGCCACGATGTCGCCAATTTCCCAGCCTTCCTCCGGCGCATGGCTCAGCAGGTGGGCGTCTTGACCACAATCGACACAGGTTATTTTTTCAGGCAAATCCATGAGAATATAGAAGCTTCAAGACACCAGCTGAGCGTTATCGACCATCATACTCCACAAGTCCCAACCACAAGCAGCAGCAAAAGGCAAAAACGTAAATCGGTAAACTGAGAACCCCCAGAGTCGCCGCTGTAATATGAAAGAGCTTTCCCCGATGTCGATGCTCTCTAACAATTTTTTGCCACAGTGCAAAAATGCAGAATGCAATGACAACAATCGAAAACGATGCCACGTGAAACGAATTCCATCCCCATAGGAAGACGCAGGCCAAAACTGCCATAAACGAGAAACTACATGCGCCGAATAAAAGCCCCACTGAAGCCACCGCCGAAAGCCTCTGGTTCGAAATGGGCATAACTAAAATTCAGGTAGCCGCCAATTTGCCTGCTACCGGCGGACTCCCCGCCTTTAAACATCATCCTTCGGTTTTAAGCGCCGTCAAATGTCCACATCCTCCTCAATGGTTCCCATCATCGTCCTCGTCGAAACCCAAATGGGCGAAAATATCGGCATGTGCGCCCGCGCCATGCTCAACTGTGGTCTCGACCGACTGCGCCTGGTCAACCCGCGCGACGGCTGGCCCAACGACGCTGCCCGCGCCACCGCCGCCGATGCTGACCGCGTGCTCGATCAGGCCGAGGTGTTCGCCACCATCGACGATGCCCTCAGCGACTGCCAACGGGTGTTCGCCGCAACTGCCCGCCAGCGCAGCCTGAGAGTCCCCGGTCTCGACCTTCGCGAAGCGGTCGGTGAAATCGCCAACCTCCCGGCCGGGCCGCCGACCCGAACCGCCATCCTGTTCGGTCCCGAAGCCTCCGGTCTCGACAACGAAACCCTGGCGCGCGCTGACCGCCTGGTGCATTTTCCGACCAATCCCGATTTCCCCTCGCTGAACCTCGCTCAGGCCGTGCTGTTGTTCGGCTGGGAGTGGCGCCAGTGCCGTCCCACTGAGCTTGCTGCCGTCGGGAACGCACCCGTCCTCGCCACTCACGATGAAACCAACGCCTTCCTGACCCGGCTCGAGCAGGCGCTCGAACAGTCCGAATTTTTCCTGACCAAGGAGTTAAGGCCCTACACAATGCGCAGCCTGCGCGCATTCTTTACCCGCAGTAACCTCAGCGACGAAGAGCTGCGCATGCTGCACGGCGTGCTGACAGCCCTGACCAAACGCTAAACGCTGACCACTCAGCCCTCCGGCCGGTTGCGCATGAAATCCGCGACCTGCACAAAGAACCCCTCGAGAATCGCCTTCGACTCCGCAGAGACTTCGACCTCATCCATCGCAGCGGCCATCATTTCCAGCCAGCGATCCCGCTCCGCTTCGCCGATCGAAAACGGTGCGTGGCGCATGCGCAAACGCGGATGCCCCCGCTCCTCGATGTAGCGTTGCGGTCCGCCAAACCGGAAAATCAAAAAATCGGCGAGCCGCTTCTCGGCACCCGCCCAATCCTGATCCGGATACATCGGCCCGATCAGGTCGTCGTCCTGCACCCGCCGGTAAAACGCCGCCGTCAGCCCTTGAAAACCACCTTCTCCCAATTCGGCATACACCTTCGCTTCAACACTTTCGCTCATTGCCCAGTCATCGTTTCAGTCCGTCCCGGACGCAAGCCCGATTGCGCAGCCGGCGGCATTCAAGGCAAACTCTGCCTGTAACCCGGTAGGGACGATCCGGCCCGGTCGTCCGCCGGACGGCCTCCAGGCCAGCGTCACAATTCGGCGCGCAGACTGAAGACGCAGCCCTCCACGACGCTCGCGGACAAGCGAGGCCGCTTGTCCCTGCCGGTGTCGTGCAGGCAAACCGGCTTCGGCTCTGATCCTCACTCACCCTCCACCACCAATCCCCCGTCGTCCCCGACCGTCGCCACCACCAGCCGTCCACTCTGCTGCTGCCCGGATCCGGTGCGCCGGGCGACCAGCAGCTTGCCGTCACCGATACCGATCACTCCAAGCGCGCAGTCAAAGCCGAAGTTCCCCTCGAGCTGATAATCCGGATCGGTCTTCAGCGTCCTGCCGCCATAACACCCGAACCAGAACTTTCCTTCCGCAAAAGCCAGCGTCTGCACGCCCATCTTGGTATAGCCGCTGTCGATCACTTTACGCTCCAGAAATTCGAACTGCGGTGAATACACATAGGCATAATTCTCATCAAATCCCTCCGGCAAACCGCCGACCACGATAAACTTCCCATCGCGGAACGCCATGCCGCCCGCACCGTGAACTACCTCCTGCACCTCGTGTTTGGCAACCAGCGAGAGATCCTCCGCCCGGTACACATACACCCACGAATCCGCCTCGCCCGCCGGTCGGTTGAACTGCCCGAGATTTACCGCCACATAGACCAGTCCCTCGTGAAAACACAGGTCGCCGTGATGATTCGCCACCTCGATCTTTTTCAGCACTTTGCCGTTCGCGTCAGTCTTCACCAGCGTCGTCGTGAACGACCAGAAGATCGCCGAATCCTCGTCCGTGCACACGCCCTGCAGATGATGCCGGTACAGGCCCTCACAGGTCACCGCAGCAAACGGTTCAGCGCCGCAAACCCGACCGGCACAGGACAAAAGCAAACCGACAAAAATACCGATAATATACCAACGCTTCATAATTCAAACTTTCACGTTAAGCCTCGCAAAAATCATCCCCCCGATTGCCGGGCACTCTGGACGAGAGTGTGACACCGGCGTCCCGCCGGTCCCAGTGGACGAGTCCCCTCAGCCATCACTCACTTTGTCCATTCCGTTTCAAATGCTGGGTAAAAAAGCCGATCACCTGCTCGCGCAAATCCTCCTGCTTCGGTTGTAAATGAAAGCTGTGCGGCGCGCCTTCGATCACATTGAGCGAGCTTTCCACTCCCTCCTTCTCCGCCGCAGCCTGTAACAGCTGCGACTGCTCGACCGGCACCAAGGCATCGTCGGTGCCGTGCAAAATCAACAACGGCGGATCATCGCTATCGAGGTAGGTCACTGGCGATCCCACACGGCACAGTTCTTTGTCCTCATCCGACAAGCCCTCCCACATACCCCGCTTCACCGCCAGAGCCTGCAAATCGTGCGCCCCGTACATCGGCACCACCGCCTGCACCCGCGCCGAGTGCTCTGCATAACGCCCTTCGGGATCGAGCCCGTCGGCATCGCTCAACGCCCCTAACATGGCCACCAAATGGCCACCAGCCGATCCGCCGATGGCACCGATGTGTTCGCCATCGATGCCGTAATCTTCCGCCCGCTCGCGCAAGTACCGAACCGCCGTCATGCAGTCCTGCACATTGCCCGGCCACACCTGACGCAAGTTGTCGGTGAAGGCCTCCTTCTTTTCCGCTAATTGGTAATCGATACTCGCACAGACGAAACCCGCTTTGGCCAGCTGCGTGCCGATGTTCTGTTCGCGGCCCGCCGCCTTTGCGCCGCCGTGCCAGCCACCGCCGTGAACGATCAACACCGCGGGAAAAGGGCCGTCGCCAGCCGACTCGGGAGGCAGATACAGATCCATCTTCTCCGTGCGATCATCACCCAGATAATTGACATCCTTCTCTACTCGAACCGCATCCACATCAGGCTCCCCGTATAGCCAATCAATCGGAAAACGCGTCATTTGCGTCAGGTTCAAGCCACCCCGTCTGCGGTCGCCCGCACAGTGGCCGAGCAAGACATGGCCATCAACAAAGTCCATGGCGATGTAACAATACCAACCGTTGACATCGTCCTCCAAGGTCCTGACATTCGTCCAGGTCTTGCCCTCATCCTTTGAGATCGCCACCGCAAACGGCGTGCGCTTGCCTTTGTGCTCAGCATCGACATCGCGGTGATTATTCCAGGCCAACAACAGGTCCCCTGTCGAAGGAATGCGCTCGATCGTCGCCGGCGAAACCGGTGAAATCATCTCAGACGGCTGAGCCTCCGACCAGGTCTCGCCGCGATCCTCAGAATACGACACCATCTGGCTGCCCGCATCCGAACGAATAAACATCATCAGTCGCCCGTCCTTGAGTTCGACCAGACCAGGCTCCTGCGCGGTCAAACGTGAACCATCCTCCCGCTCCGGCGCCAGGATCGTCGTGTTGCGCCGCCAGGTTTTGCCCGCGTCATCCGACAGGTAACACATGATGTGCCCCTTCCAGTTCGGCTCCTTGTAGTCCGCCTTATTGTGCAGCGCCACGGCCATGATCAGCCGTCCATCCTCCAGCTGAATCACGCGGTCGTTATTGAGCACGTAGTAGCCGATCTCATCGGTGATGCATTCAACCGGTTCACCCCAGGTCTTCGCCTCGTCGGCGGAAATCCGCATTACCGGCCGGCAGTCGAGCATCGAATTTTTACGAGCATAGAACAACGCAATCCGCCCGTCCTGCAGGCGCAGCAGCGATACCGACATGTCATTAAAGCCCCCGCTCTGCGGAACGATCACCACACTCTCATCCGTCCACGACCGACCACCGTCACTCGAATACCGTCCCGCCAAATGCCCCGTCGCGTGATCGCTGCCGCCGCCGGTAAAATGCGAATAGATAAACAACAGCCGCCCATCTTTCAGCTCAATAAAATCGCCCTCACTGTTGCGCGCATTGCCCGGCCCCGGCGCCAACAGCCGGTTCTTTTCCACTCCTGCCACCTGCTTCGCCCGATACGGCGGCGACATCGGAATTTTGAAATGCTCCCCGAGACCACCCGTCGCTGAAAAGCTGCGCACCTTCATCTTCGCCCGCCCCGGCATCAGACCGACTTCGCCGATCGCCTTGTCGTGAATGTTGTGCTCGTGAACCAGCTTGCCATCGATCAAAATTTTCAGCTGCCTACCTTCGCGAATCGCTTCGACGACGAACGGTTTACCATCCGTCATGAAATCCGCCGGCTCGCCGATCGCCAGTCCACTCGCGTCGTCAAACAGGGCCCCGGTGAGATAAATTTTTCCGTGCCCCCCCGCAAAGCCGAAATAACTGCCACCCAGCTTCAGCGCCGCCGCGCTCTTCGCCAATCCGTCGAGGGCCAACTCCGCACGAACCGCAAAATCTCCCGGCCCGACCTGCTTTCCCGCCACCAATTTTCCACCAATGTCTTTTCCTCCGAGAAAGCCATCCACTGTCGCCCACTCTCCACTCTGCTCGTCAAGATCGACCGGCACCCCGTCGCGAATAAAATCGTCAGCCCGTACCGCCTGCCCCAAAAAACAAACCATCGTCGCCAGCATTACTCCAAAAAGCATTTTCATCGCCCGACCGTAGCGGCCCCGCCTTCCCACCGTCAACCCACCCCGCAAGACGTGAACACGTGCAACGCCCCCCCTTTTTACTAAGCTCAACGCGCCGGTCAGGGAATGAGCAGCTCTGCTGACATCGCCGAGCAGGCAACCAAGGCAACCACTCGCGCTCTCCGGAGAATGGAAATCGAGACGCTCATTCTTTTGTGATGCGCACCGCTCCCCGCCCCGTTTGATCGTCGATCGAACCGGTCGACTACAATAGTGGATTTCCACCGATCCTTACTGACACCTTAGATCGTATATCTACTATAGAGCGAACCCTCACATTTCCCGCCAAACCCGATAACCCCATGCCCAATCATCAAATTCACTGCCAGTATTTCTCCCAGGAAGACCTGCTCGGAGCCGGCTGCCTCGACCTGGCGATGGCAATGAGCGCTGCCGAAAAAGCCATCATTGACTACAAGAACGGCGACGTCCTGTTTCCCGAAAAAATCGTTCAGATCTTCAACGACGACACCCAGGAGCGAATCAACTGTCTACCCGCAACTTTCGTCAAAGAAAAGGTCTGCGGGGTCAAATGGGTCTCGGTATTTCCTCCCAACCCGGAAAAATACGGCATTCAGAATTTGAGTGCGGTGATCATTCTTTCCGAGATCGAACACGGCTTTCCGATCGCCTTCATGGAAGGCACCCTGTGCTCCAATCTCCGGGTCGGAGCGATGGGTGGCATCGCTGCAAAACACCTCGCCCGCAAAGATTCCGAGATCATCGGTTTTATCGGTGCCGGTGAGCAGGCGAAGATGCACCTCATCGCGATGAAGACGGCAGTCCCCAGCCTGAAGGAATGTCGATTTGCCGCCAAGGAACAGGCCGAGGAGGACAAGTTTCTCGAAGAGATGTCTCCCCTGCTGCCGGACATGAAATTTACCCCGGCCAACACCCAACTCGCTGACGCGGTCGGCGATGCCGACATCATCGTAACCGCCACCAGTGCCCAGGCGCCTCTGCTCAAGGCCGAGTGGATGAAAGCCGGCGCCTTTTACAGCCACATCGGCGGCTGGGAAGACGAATACGCCGTGGCGAAACAGTGTGACAAAATCGTCTGTGATGACTGGGACACCGTCAAGCATCGCACCCAAACGCTCAGCCGCATGTACAAGGACGGAGAACTGACCGACGACGACGTTCACGGAAACTTAGTGAGCTTGATCGACGGCTCGATACCTGGAAGAGAATCCGACGACGAACGCACCTACTTCAATGCCGTTGGACTCGCCTACGCAGACGTTGCCATCGCCCATGCAATGTACCTGAGAGCTGAAGCGGCCGGCATGGGTCAGGATTTAAAAATCCAGAATGAAATGATTTTTGAGCACGCCCACCTTAAAGACTGGGTGAAAATTTAGACCGACTCATCGCCGAAAACCTTATCGACCGCCGGCGCGGCGACTCATTCCACTTTTCAGCAGCACGGGTAACGAACGCCGCCAGTTAGCATTTATTACGCCCGCAATCAGGTTATTAACAGTCACTTG
>CBDULB010000184.1:0-10121 GCA_965367965.1 uncultured bacterium
ATATTAGGGCATAGTTTATTTATTATAATTACCATGAAGAGTGTATTTTTGATTTTGGGCGCTGCATTGCTGGCGGTTGAGGGGGTGAGGGCTCAGCCGCCGGCGCTGGACGATGCCGGCAACACCGACCGGACGACTTCCTCCGGCGATCAGGCGGGGTTGGTGCAAACCGATTCCGGGGCCGCCCGGCAGTTATTCGATGGGACGGCGACGGAGGGCAGTATCGGTGGATTTCTTTTTCCGCACCTGCATGCCTTCGGGGCGTTTGGCGGCTCTACCGGAGAGCCGGCTGATCTGGCGGTTGGCCATCACGATCCGCAGCAGGACGCGACCCTGCAGGGACTGGAGCCGGGGCTTTCGTTGCGGGCCGGGATGTTGCAGGGCTTCGCCACGGCCTCGGGAACCACCGACAGTGATGGAGATTTTTCGTTCGAGCTGGAAGAGGCATTCCTCAAACTGGTGGAGCTGCCGCTGGGGCTGGAGCTGCGCGGCGGCCAGTTTCTCAACCGCTTCGGTTTTCAGGGGGCGGTGCACAATCACAGCTGGGATTTCGTGAATCAGAATCTGGTGAACGGCCGGTTTTTGACGGAAGGCGAAATGATTACCCGTGGCGGCGAAGTCACGGTGCCGGTGCCGCTGCCAATGATGACGGCGTCGTTTTTGTCGGTGTCGCTTGGTGATGCGCGAGTCGAGGATCATGACCACGAGGAAGGCGAGCACGGCCACGGCGGCGGAGCGGAGTTCGAGGCGGAAGGCGCCTATTTCGGGGACCTGTTGACCGGCGTTCACTGGATCAACCAGTATGACATCAATGACCGGAACCGTCTGAGTGCGACCGTATCAGGAGCTTTCGGCGAGAATCTATTTGGCCGCGACTCGCAGATCTACGGTCTGGGTTTTGAATACCTGTGGCGGGAAAATGGCTACACTGGTGGTGGTCGTTCGTTGCGTTGGCGCACGGAGGCGATGCTGCGCAGCGTCGATGCGATCTCGGGCCATCTTCCGGGTGAGGAGGAAGACGAGCATCATGACGAACATGGTGAAGAAGATCATGACGAACACGGTGAAGAACATCACGATGAACACGGCGAAGAAGATCACCATGACGAGCATGAAGGAGAGGACGGGCACGGTGATGAGGCGCCCCGCTACGACAGCTTTGATGAGTTTGGTGCCTACTCTTCGTTGGTCTACGGCTTCAACGACAATCTGGAGGCCGGATTGCGCGGCGAGTGGGTGTCGGGAATTCGCGACTTCGGAGTGGACGAGCGCTGGCGGATGTCGCCGGCTCTGACCTGGTATGCCAACCGTGAACGCACGCTGCAACTGCGCCTGCAGTACGACTACGATTACTCCCGGGACTTCGGCTCGGAAAGCTCGGTCTGGCTGCAGGTCGGCTTCAACTGGGGAGCGGCAGAGGTGCGTTAGACGGCACAGGGGCTTTGTCTTTGTAAAAGATACTCAAATCAACCGAATCAACCGCAATCATCACTTTTTGAATGCTATGAAAATGCGCACCTTTCTACATCTCGTCATCGCAGCGGCCTTCGCCGCTTCGCCCCTGTTCGCTCGAGGCGACTCTTCATCCGCTCTGTCGGTGACTACCGTTCATCCGCTGCTCAGTGATGTCGCCCGTCAGGTCGGTGGTGACCGGGTAAAGGTGATCGAGCTGATGCCTGCGGGTGCCAACGTTCACCATTTTGAGCCGGACTCGGGCGACATGACAAAAATTCGCGCTTCGAATGTGCTGCTCGCATCCGGCAAGGGCCTGGAGTTCTATCTGCCGAAATTGCAGGAGAGTCTCAAGGGCAGTTCAGTTCGCTTGGTCGATGTCGGCAGCGAGGTTCGTTCGCTGAAAGTGTCAGCAGCCAGTTCGGTGTTCGTATGTTGTCCGGCGCACTCGGCGGGCAGCATCGATCCCCATTGGTGGCACAGCATCGAGGGCATGAAAAAGTCAGTTGCTTATGTCGCAAAGGAATTCGGCAAGGCGGATCCGGCGAATGCTGCGCTTTATAAAAGTAACGCCGCCGCTTACGTCGAGCGACTCGATGGGCTCGAGGGCTGGGCGAAGCGCGAGCTCAGCAAAGTGCCGCGTTCCAATCGTGTGCTGGTGACGGCGCATGCGGCGTTTGGTTATTTTTGCAAAGACTTCGGCTTTAAATCGCTGCCGGTGGCCGGTCTGTCGGCCGAGAATACCAGTTCGAAATACCTTGCCGAAGCGATCGATGAGATTCGTAAAAACAAGGTAGTGGCGGTTTTCCCGGAGAAAGACGCCAGCGATAAGGCGCTGGAGGCGATCATTTCGGCGACCGGCGTGACCAAAGGGGGCGCTTTGATTGCTGATGGCTCGGCGGCGGGCTTTACAACGTATGAAGCGTTTTTTCGTCACAACATCGAAACCGTTGTCGCTGCGTTGGCAGGGTCAGCGAGGTCGTCTTCCTGAAGGGGGATAGCTGACGTCGCTGCCTGTTGATCTCATTTTTTAACGATCGTTTTGTCATGCGTGGATTCCCTCTACTTGGAGCGTTGATCGTGCTGATCGTGTTCGGCATTTCCTGGCCGGTGTTGCAGGCCACGATTGGTGATCGAGCGCGTCCAGCCGTCGTGGTTGAAGTTGCGCCCGAAAAGGCTGATGAGGCTGCGGCCGAGCTGGTTTCGATTCGTGTGCTGTCTTCTGCGGTCATGACTCATCTGCGCATCGACTATCTCGGCGAAGCGCTCACCGATGAATCGCCGGGTCAGGTAGAGTTCGAGCGTCAGCTGGTTGATTTTGCCTTTCCCCGTGAAGGCATCGATTTCTGGGTCGAGGCGGAGTTTGCTGAAAATTCGCAGGCTGCAGGGGGCGGTGCGCCGATCGCGCTGCGACTGGAGGTGGAGGATGCTGACGGTGAGGTCTACCGGAAAACTTTGTGGAGCGATGGTGAACCGGGCATCGCTGACAGTGTATTTATCCAAGCATTTGAAGAGGGGGAGCCGCAATGAGTTGCGAAGCGCCAAAACCATCCGTGGCCGCTGTCGACTGTGACGGCCCCAGTCATCATTGTCTGCGCGTAGAGAATCTGACTGCCAACTACGGCGAGATCTGTGCTCTCGACTCGGTGAGTTTTTCCAGCCGTTGCGGGCGCAGTGTGGCGCTGGTCGGGCCTAACGGAGCCGGCAAAAGCACGCTCATGAAAACTCTGGCGGGGCTGTTGCCGATTCGGCAGGGCAGGGTTACCTGGCGCGAGCAAGCGCTGGCTGGCGGCAATGCGGAAATCGCCTACCTGGCGCAACGCTCGGAAGTCGACTGGAACTTTCCGCTGACCGTTCGCGGTTTGGTGGAGATGGGCCGGTATCCGCACGTCGGCTGGTGGCGTCGATATTCTAAAAAAGACCACGCCGTGGTCGACTCCGCGCTGGAGGCGATGCGCCTGAATGATCTCGCCGATCGGCAGATCAGTGCTCTTTCCGGCGGTCAGCAGCAGCGGGCCTTCGTTGCGCGGGCACTGGCTCAGGAGGCGCACGTGTTACTGCTCGACGAACCGTTCACCGGTCTCGATCGTCCGGCTCAAGATACCCTGGTCGAGTTACTGCACGAATTAACGGCGGGAGGGCGTTTGATCATGGCCGCTCATCACGACCTCGACACGGTCATCGAGATCTTCGACGAGGTGCTGCTGCTGAATCGTAAAACGATCGATTTCGGCCCCGTTGAAAAAGCCTTTCACCAGGCAAATCTCGAAGCTTGTTTCGGTTCTGCCGCTTACCTCGCGCGGCAATCTGCCGCCTCCTCCGATGCCGCGGCCGAGCCGCTCCGTGCGACCACCCCTGAAAACTCTACGTTTTTCCTGCCGTCATGAATTGGCTGATCGAACCGCTTCAGCACGAGCATCTTCAGCGTGCCCTCGTAGTCTGCCTGTTGGCAGGCCTGGCCAACGGCACCATGAGTGGCTTCGTGGTCCTGAAAAAATCCGCCCTGCAGGTGGGGTCGCTGTCTCATTCATTGCTGCCCGGGGTCGCGATCGGCGTGATCCTTTTCGGCATGAGTCAGTGGAGTCTGTTTTTCGGGGCGCTTGTGGCAGCGCTGGTAGTCGGTCTGGGCAGCCTGGTGGTCGCTCGCAGTTCGCGACTCGGGCAGGAGACTTCGTTGGCGATCATTTACACAGCCGCTTTTGCGAGTGGCGTGCTGCTACTGGAGGCGGCGCCGGTGAATGTCGAAATCGATCAATTTCTGTTTGGCAATATCCTGTTCTCGACGCCGGAAGATCTTAAAATGGTGTTTACCGTTTCCCTCTTGTGCATGGTGCTGCTGACGGCGCTGCGTCGGCCCTTGATTTTAATGCTGTTTGAACCGGCCGCGGCGCAGACGCTTGGCGTGCCGGTGCGGGCGCTGAACTATGTCATGCTGGGATTGCTGATCCTGGTCCTGGTGGCCAGCTTGCAGGCAGTCGGCTGTTTGTTGGCGCTCGGTTTGCTGGTTATGCCGGCGGCGACGGTGTATTTGCTGACCGATCGCTGCGAGGTGCTGTTTTGGGGAGGGGGTCTGATCGGTTCGTTCGGATCGGGGATTGCCCTGATCGCGTCCCATCATCTGAATATTCCAGCAGGCGTAGCGATCATTTTGATGCAGGCGTCGATCTTCGGCGTGGCCTGGTTGCTGAGTCCGAGATACGGCCTGCTGCGTCGTCCCGCTTCTGCCAGAATAAAGGCTGCCGAAAGGGAAGCGGTGGAAAAGGCGCTGTGATCACTGCTGGACCGGGCCCGGCTCGCGGCAGGTGAATAATTTTCGCTCCTCCGGGACAGGAAACTATATCTACCGAGCGGGGCGTCCTTCAAAGAGTGTCCGAACACCCGGCCCGGGAGAAATTTTGTCAGGGCATCTAAAGCTTTCTGAAGCTGGCAGTTATCAGTGGAATAATTGTAATCCCCAAGATTGCTGTATGGCAGTTTGCTGGCGGTTTGACGGCTTTTTCCGAGCTTTGTGCGCCTGAGCTAAATTTCTTTTAAAAACTGGCTTGCGCGGTCAATCAAAGCACCTATATTCCCGCCCTCGCCGCAGGAAGAACCGATTCATTTGGAACCTCCGATTCGGTCGTCACCCCTGACTGGCGCGCTTGGTAAAGCTTCGATTCAAATGTCGAAAACTTACCTGGCGCAGGCGCGAAAACCACGAGTCCCGTTTTGCGGTGCAGCTGAAAACAGCGGCGCCAATTGACAGAATTCACTGATACTTCAACGCACGTTATGCCCACTATCAATCAACTGGTCCGAAAGGGACGGAAAGACAAGGTCTCCAAGTCCAAGGCGCCGGCTCTTGACGAATGTCCGCAACGCCGCGGCGTTTGTCTGCAGGTTTACACCCGTACGCCGAAAAAGCCGAACTCGGCTCTGCGTAAGGTTGCTAAAGTGCGTCTGACCAACGGCCAGGAGGTGATTGCCTACATCGGTGGTGAAGGTCACAATCTTCAGGAACACTCCATCGTGCTGGTGCGCGGCGGTCGTGTAAAGGATTTGCCGGGTGTGCGTTACCACGTGGTGCGTGGTTCTCTTGATACTTTGGGTGTGGATGGTCGCGGTCAATCGCGGTCCAAATACGGCACCAAGCGACCTAGAAAGGGTGCTGATTCCTGATAGGAGTCACCCCTTTCTTCGCGATACGAAAGTTTTAGCCTTTAGCAGAATTATCCTATGTCACGTAGAAAACGAGTTTACGAAAAACCCGATCACCGCGATCCGCGTTACGACAGTCCTTTGGTAGCGACCTTGGTTTCCAAGGTGATGGCCCAGGGCAAAAAATCGCTCGCTGAGCGAATTGTTTACGCTGCGATCGATCGCGCCAACGAAGGTTCCGAGTCGGTTGATCCGCTCGAAGTCCTGCTTCGCGCTATTGAGAACGCCAAGCCGCGCGTTGAGGTGAAGAGCCGTCGTGTCGGTGGTGCCACCTACCAGGTGCCGCTCGAGGTTGCTCAGGATCGTCAGGAATCTCTGGCCATGCGCTGGATTGTTGATGCTGCGCGTAAGCGCAAGGGCACGCCGATGTATGTTGCACTCGGTAACGAAATTCGCGACGCCAGCACCAATCAGGGTGGGGTGGTTCGTAAGCGTGATGAGACTCACAAAATGGCGCAGGCAAACCGCGCTTTTGCTCACTTCCGCTGGTAGAATAGAATAGAATTTCCGATTTCGCAGAGGCGCGAATCAGCCCGGTTGAGTCCGGTCGATTCGTGCTGCTTTGCCTGCTTGTCTGCCGTTCCGGCTGTGATTCCTCGTCTTTAGATCGTTAGAAAACCGTTTTGCTCGCGTCCTTGTCAACCCTGCCTCCGGCAGGATCGCCTTCCCGACCCATGTCAGTCGTTGCTGAAAAGTCCCAGACCGAAAGTGTCAACTCGCCCAAGCGCGAGTTTCCGCTGGAGCGTACCCGGAATATCGGTATCGCGGCGCACATTGATGCCGGTAAGACGACGTTGACCGAGCGTATCCTGTTCTACACCGGGATGATTCACAAGATCGGTGAAGTGCACGATGGTGCGGCTGCCACTGACTGGATGGAGCAGGAGCGTGAGCGTGGTATTACCATTACCTCCGCGGCGGTGACTTGTAACTGGAAGCAGCTGGCTGACGGCGGGGTTTACAAATCTTTCGAGGGGCAGAATCAGCGCATCAATATTATTGATACGCCCGGTCACGTTGACTTTACCGCTGAAGTGGAGCGCTCGTTGCGGGTGCTCGATGGTGCGGTGGTGGTATTTTGCGGGGTTGCCGGTGTGCAGCCTCAATCTGAGACGGTCTGGCGCCAGGCGGTGCGTTACAATGTTCCGCGCATTGTGTTCGTGAATAAAATGGACCGCGTCGGTGCCGACTTTGCTGCGGTGGTGGCTGAGGTTCATGACAAGCTCAAGGCGAATGCGGTGCCGGTGCTGATCCCGATCGGGGCTGAAGAAAATTTGCGCGGTCAGATTGACGTGATCAATAAGAAGGCGGTGATCTTCGGCGATGACGATCAATTGGGTTCGGTTTACACGGTTCAGGAGCTCGATGCTGAGCAGGCTGCGATTGCCGATGAGGCCTATTCGGTGCTCATTGACGCCCTGGTTGATGCCGATGAGGAGATCGGTCTGAAATTTCTCGAAGAGGAAGAGATCACGGTGGCGGATATTAAGGCGGCGCTTCGCCGTGCGACGATTGCCAACAAGGTGATTCCCGTGGTCGGCGGTTCGGCGTTTAAGAACAAGGGTGTTCAGTATCTCATTGATGCGGTTGTCGACTACCTGCCCAGTCCGCTGGAGATTCCGGCTGCCCGGGGGATGAATCCTGATGATCACGATCAGGTGATTACGGCACCGGCCAATGATAACGGCAAGTTTTGTGCTCTGGCCTTCAAGCTGTGGAGTGATAAGTTTGTCGGCAAGCTGGTCTTTCTGCGCGTCTACTCGGGCACCATTTCGAAAGGTGACCAGGTCTACAATCCGCGCACGCGGCGCAAGGAGCGGGTCGGTCGCCTGATTCAGATTCAGTCCGACGAGCACAAGGATATCGAGACCTGCTACGCGGGTGATATTGCGGCTATCGTCGGTATTAAAAACATCACCACTGGCGACACGCTGGCTGAGGATGGTTTTGAAATCATGCTTGAGCCGCCGGCATTTCCGGAGCCGGTTATTTCGATGTCGGTTGAGCCGCGCACCACGGCTGACCAGGAAAAGATGGGCACGGCTTTGCAGCGCCTTTCCGAGGAAGATCCGACTTTTGTGGTCCACACCGACGAAGATACGGCGCAGACCATTATTTCCGGCATGGGTGAGCTGCATCTCGAGGTTCTTCAGGATCGCATGAAGCGCGAATACGGTGTCGAGACCAATTCGGGCAAGCCGCAGATCGCCTACCGTGAATCGATCCTCGCGGAAGCGAAGGGTGAAGGTAAACTGATCAAGCAGACGGGTGGCAAGGGGCAATACGGCCACGTTATCCTGCAGATCGCCCCCAACGAAAAGGGTGCCGGCTTGACGATCGAGGACAAAACCTTCGGTGGTTCGATCCCGAGAGAATTTATCAATGCCTGTAAGATCGGCGTGACCGACTCGATGACCAACGGCGTGATTGCCGGTTATCCGGTCGTCGATGTGCACGTTGACCTGCTGGATGGTTCCAGTCACGATGTTGACTCGAACGAGCAGGCTTTCAAAATGGCGGCTATTTTCGCCATGAAGGACGCGTTTAAGCAGGCGCAGCCGGTGCTGCTTGAGCCGATCATGGCGGTCGAGGTGACTTCCCCGGATGAATATCAGGGTGATCTCATTGGTGACCTGAACCGCCGCCGCGGCAAAATCCAGGAGATCGAGTCGAAGACCGGTCTTAATATGATTCGCGCTGAAGTTCCGCTTGCGGAAATGTTCGGCTACTCCACTGATATGCGCTCACTTTCCAGTGGTCGCGCCGATTATTCGATGGAGCCATCCCACTTTGAGCAAGTTCCTCAACAAATTGTTGACGAGATCGTTGAAAAACGTGGCGGTGGCATCTAAGAGTGCCGCCCGCGCAATTTCCCAGAATTTTTTCCAACCCGACCAGGACCACTTCCCATGCAGAACACCAGTATTCGCATCCGCTTGCGCGCTTACGACCATCGCGCTCTCGATAAGTCGACCGTTGACATCGTTGACACGGCCAAGCGCACCGGCGCCAAGGTCTCGGGTCCGATTCCGTTGCCGACTCGCATTGAGAAATTCAGCGTCAACCGTTCGCCGCACGTGAACAAGAAGTCTGCTGAGCAGTTCGAGATTCGTACTCACAAGCGCCTGCTTGACATCGTCGATCCGACCGCAATGACCGTTGACGAGCTGAAAAAGCTGAATCTCCCCGCTGGTGTCGACATCACCATCAAGATCTAGATTCTGCCCGCCTGTCTCTTTTCCCTTTAAGTAAGCAACGCCCCTAACGGCTAGACCCATTTACCCTCGACGCACAACGGCCAACTGCCTCGCGTCGTAGACCCTTTTTCACCCATTTCACCAACACTCACGATGAGCATCGGACTGATAGGAAAAAAACTTGGCATGACCCGCGTCTTCACTGACGAAGGCGAGTCTGTCGCCGTGACCGTCATTGACGTCAGCGACAACGTGTTCCTGCAAAAGAAAATCAGCGAGAAGGATGGCTATTCGGCTGTTCAGATCGGCTACGATGATCAAAAGGAGCAACGTTTGAACGGTCCTGATAAAGGTCAGTTCAAGGCTTACAACAGTTCGCCTAAACGCCAGGTTCGCGAATTTCGCGTCGCCAGCGATGAAGCGCTCCCTGAGGTCGATCATCCGGGTGTAGAGCTTTTCGAAGTCGGCCAGGTGGTTGACGTTATCGGCACCTCCAAGGGCAAAGGCTTCCAGGGTGTTATGAAGCGTTACAACTTCTCCGGTCAGCCGATGTCGCACGGTCACATGATGCATCGTCGTCCAGGTGGTGTCGGTGCCGGCACCGATCCGGGTCACATTGCCAAAGGCAAGAAGATGCCCGGTCGTCACGGCAACTACCGCAAAACCATTCAGAATCTGAAGATTGTTCAGGCTCGTCCCGAAGATAATGTGCTGCTCATCAGTGGTGCCGTCCCGGGTGCCAAGAACGGCTACGTCATCATTCGTCCAGCGATCAAAAAAGCGCTGCCCGACCAAAAACTCAAAGCTGGCGAGCGCCAGGCTGCCGCACCTGCGGAAGCTGCTGACAACGCCGAGGCCTCCTCTGATTCTTGAGCCTCCGCTAAACGCTAAAAGCTTACCCTTTACCTAGATACGACCATGGCTGCCACAGCACTGACAGTAGAAAACGCCAAGAGCGCAAATATCGACGTCATCGAAGATGCTCGCGGAGGCAACGCCGTCCACGAGATGGTGATCGCTCTGCGCGCAAATCGTCGCTCCGGAACCGCCCACACGAAGACGCGTGGTGAAGTTGCCGGAAGTAACGCCAAGCCCTGGCGCCAGAAAGGCACCGGCCGTGCCCGTGCCGGTCGCGTTACCTCTCCGATCTGGCGTGGTGGTGGCACCGTGTTCGGTCCCCGTAATCGCGATTACTCGAAAAAAGTCACCAAGTCCGCCCGTCGACTTGCGTTTCGTAAGGCGATCAGTGAGCGCATCAAGGATGGTGACGTTTTC
>CBDULB010000185.1:0-10098 GCA_965367965.1 uncultured bacterium
GAACGGTAAAGTTTTGTACGGGGCGGAATCAACGGGGAAATGTCCCAATTTGCAAGGCCGGAGTCGCGGGGGGATCGCGCAGGGCGAGTATGCCCTGGAAGGTGCCGGGGGGCGGTGTGCTGCCCTCAGAAGGTCGACTTTACAATAGTTGACCAGGTCATCTATTGTTGACAGCCGCCTGGTGAGTAATGTTTCGGAGCCGCGGGTGCGCTGGACTGCAGCGAACCGGCCGGCTGGGATGGCGGCTGATTGCTTTTCCAGTGAGGCCCCCGGCGGCTACTCACCGATCGCGTAGAGCGTGGTGTCGGAGCGGATGAAGATCTGGCCGTCGCTGACGGCTGGAGTGGCGTTGAACTGAGATTCGTCGCCGGCGAGTTTGTTGACCCGGACCAGATTAAACTCGGGTTTGGCTTCAATCACGAAGGTGCCGGCGGTGCGGCTGACGGCGAGCAGGTGGCCGTTGACCAGCACGGGTGAGGCGTAGAAAGGCTTACCTTTGCCGGTTTTTCCTGAGGTGTCGGGCAGGCGTTTTTCGTAAATCAGCTCGCCGCTTTCGGGATCGGAGCAGTAGGCGATGCCGTTATCGCTGACCCAGTAGAGCTTGCCCTGGTGAAAGACGGGCGAGTTGAGGTAGGCGGCATTGGAGTTTTCCCACAGGTTGTGAGTGGCGGTGACGTCGCCTTTACCGCCGCCGCGCACGCCGACGGCGAGGGTGCGGGGAAAGCCACCGAAGGCGACCAGAATACCGCTCTCGGGATCGCCGACCACGGATGCCGAAGCGTTGCCGCTGATGCCGTTGCTGGCGAACCAGCGCAGGTTGCCGGTCTCGGGATTGACGCCCCAGATTTCATCGAGCACGGAAATGACGATGTCAGTGCGATCATCACTGACTTTGTGAATGACCGGCGTACCGTAGATCGAGCTGAGTGCCGCGGCTTCGGATTTCCAGCGCACTTCGCCGCTGGCGGTGTCGATGCCGAACAGGGTTTCGCTCTCGTCGCTGGCGTTGACGATGAGCAGGTCGCCGTGAAGGATCGGGCTGGATGCCGAGCCCCATCGCTTCGGCGAAGAGCCGCTGCCGACCTCGCGGCGCCAGACTTCGTTGCCGTCCCAATCGAAGGCGACGACGCCGGTTTTACCGAAAAAGCAGTAGATGTGTTGGCCATCGGTGACCGGTGTCTGGCTGGCGTAGCCGTGCTCGGTGATGAATCCCTGGTAGGGGTCTTCGATGGCGGTGGTGACTACCGATTTGTCCCAAATGATCGATCCGGAGGCGCGGTCGACCGCGATCAGGTGGCGTTTCAGATCGGTCATTGCGCCGTCGGATCCATCGCCGTAGCCGCTGTAGCAGGTGACAAACACGCGGTCGCCCCAGACGATCGGCGAGGATGATCCCGGTCCGGGGAGATCGAGCGACCATTTGAGATTTTCGCTTTCACTCCAGGTCAGCGGAGCGCTGCTGTTTGGTGCAATGCCGGAGCCGTTCGGGCCGCGGTAGCGCGCCCAGTTTTCGGCGCCGATGGCGGGAAAGGAAAAGGCGAAGACGGTGACAGTGAGGGCGAGCGGAACGACGAGACGGGAAAGGGGGATTGATGGCATGGTCGATGAAACTCGCCGCCGGCGACCAGGTTGCAAATTTGCGCCGTTTTTTTGCCGTCAGGCGACCATGCCGCTCTTCAGGTAAAGCCGGGTATCGAAGCTGTCGCAGCGGATCAGCGTGCCGCAGACTTCGACCGGTTCGCCAATGTGTTCGCGCAGTTCACGTGCGATCGAGTTGGCCGGCTCGCCATCCTCGTCGAAGGTGATTTCGATGGTGGCGTTGATCTTCGAAGGCGGCGACGGCGCGCGGTTGAATCCGGCTGCTTCTTCAGGGGCGGCAAGTTCCAGCTGAGGGCAATCGATTTCGATCTCGGCGAGGATGCCCGGTCCACGTCCGAAAAAGCGGTCGTTGCTGAAGATTTCGACGCGTTGCAAAATGCCGTGACCGCTGACGTCGTTGTTATCGTATTGAGATGAAAATCGCTGCGTGGTTTCGAAGTGATTGTGTCCGGATGCGAACAGGTCGCGCGCGGCGAGTGTGATCGATGGTTCAGGAATCTGCGCAGCGGATTCGGTTACGATCGGAGGCAGTGGTTCGGTCTCGATGTCGGCGGGTTCGGGCCCGGCCTCCATTTCGAACGGCGTGTCCTGATCGTCATCGTCGGTCGCGTCCGCGATCGACGGGGCAGGGGCAGGGGCAGGGGTGGATTTTTCCTGGCGCAGGTAGGCGGGAATCTGATCGGCAGGAAGATCTTCCGGGATCTCGCAAATGGTCGGGGCGGGTTCGACCGGGGGAGGTGGTTCGTTTTTGACACTGGCCTTGGTTTCGACCAGTTCGTTATCGGATTGCGCGAGTTCGCTTTTGGCGTGTTCGGCATCGGCGAGGCGCAGGGCGGCGGCAATGCGGTTGATCGCTGCAGTGAGATTGCCGGCGGATTTTTCGATACCGTAGCTGCCGCAGAAGATGCGCTTGGCATCGACTTCGAATTTTGGAAAATGTTTGGTCAGACTGTTGATCGCGGCGGCAGGGAGTTCGACCGCTGAGTTGCGTTCGACGCGGTAGCCGGTCATCTGGGTTGTCGACGAACCAAACTCGCGATGAAAGAAGGTGGCGACGTCGATGCGCCGGCCCTCGATGTAGCCATAGAGCGTCGGGTTTCCGGAGAGCGTGCCGCCGGGATCGCACTTGATCCGGGTGAGGGTGTCAGCGGCGAGCTGCCATTGCCGGATCAGCGCCTGTTTGTTTTCGCGGCGGATGAAAAATACCACGAAGGCGACGATGACGATAAGTGGGATCAAGATCATGACGGGCGAACTCAAGGTTAACTTGATCTTGTAAGCTACGGCAAGCCGCTTGGCGCTTACAATTCGCGCCGTGGTTTGTAAAGGGGGGCTGCCGTTGCCCGCAAGACAGGAAGTGTGGTAAGGCATTTCGAATGCCTGTAGCGAAGCTCGATCCGGTTGATGCGTTTTATTCGGTGGGTGCGTCGTTGTTGGGGCGGATATTTTTGTTTTTCTCCGCCGGGTGGGTGGGAATATTTCTCGCCCGGGTGGCGGTGCAGTTTCGGGAATGGCAGGACTTTTTAAATCCGGGGGAGGCGATTGGTGGCGTATTTTCGGACTTCACGACTGAAGTGTCAGTGATGACACTCTGGCCGATCGTTGCGTTGTACTTAGCGGGACGAGATAGCGCCGCACTGTTTCTCTGTGAACTGGTCGTATTGGGAGTGTTCTTTTATCTGCTGGTGTGGACGGAGGAGCCGACGCCTTTCTGGTGGCTGATTCTGGTGGGGGTGATTTCGCTGATAGCGGTGCTTACGTGGGAAGATCATTTCAATTGGGTGTCGACGCTGGCGCTTGTGGTGCCCTTGTCAGGGCTCGGCATGCTGGGGTGGTGGGCGTTGCGGGCCTATCATCCCGAGCTGGTTGAGAAGGCGGACGACGTCATACAAGGTCGTACCGGTGAGGATGCGCCTATGCGGGGAGCTCCGCCGACTCCGCGTCGAAAGGCGCCGCCCGGAACCTGGCCGAAGGGGGTGCCCGGTTTCGATGATGAAGATCGCTGAACACAAAAAAACGCGGCACCGGGATTACCGGGACCGCGTTTTGCGAATCGTTCCTGAAGGCCGGGCCTACTTGAGTTCTTTGATGCGAATGTTGCGCCAGCGGACTTCGAAGGGGCCGGTGCCACCCTTGATGCCGTGCACCTGCAGGCCGATGAAGCCTTCGGGGTTCATGGCGTAAATGCCGTCGTGGGTCAGATTGGCGACTTGATTGCCGTTGATCCAGGTTTGGATGTTGTTGCCTTTGGCGACGACGCGGAACTGGTTCCATTCGCCGTTTTTGAAGTGCGTGTGCTCACTGACGGCTTTGTCTTCCGACTTGGGCGCTGCGGAGAGCCATTTGTATTCGGTGGCTTCGCCGTAGATGTAACCTGCCTGACCGGGGCCGGCTTCGATTTCAACCTGCGGGCCGTAGACGCGACCGGCCTTGTCGTTTTTGCTTTTGGCGTTTTTGTCGTCCTTTTCTTTGGTTTTGGAGCGGATCTGCACGCCGGAGTTGAGGCCGTCGTCGACTTTGACTTCAAACTCGAGTTCGAAATCGCCGTAAGTTTTGTCGGAGCAGAGGAAGGAGTTGGGACTGCCTTCAGTGGTTTTGCCGCGGATCACACCGCCGTCTTCGACGACGTAGGTGGCGGTGCCGTTGAGTTGGGTCCAACCGCTTAGGTCTTTGCCGTTGAACAGGCTGGTCCAGCCGGCGTCTTTGTCAGCGAGTGAGATGCTGGCGGTGAGGCCAAGCAGGGCGGTGGTGAGCAGGATCGTTTTTTTCATAATGGAAAAGTTAAGTCGAGGCCTTGTTTAACGGCGATTTCGGTGGCGGTGTCAATTGCCGTTGCGCTGCAGGGTGATCACGCATTCGAGATGGCGGGTGTGTGGGAACAGGTCGAAGGGCTGCACGCGGGTGGGCTTGTAGGCATCGGCGAGATGACGCAGGTCACGCATCTGGGTAGCGGGATTGCACGATACGTAGACGATGGTGGCGGGTCCGAAGGCGAGCAGTTGATCGAGAAATTCCTGGTTGCTGCCTTTGCGCGGCGGATCGATGACAACGGCGCTGCGTGCGGGGTCGAAGCCTTCGGTATCGGCGAAAATGGCGGCGGCGTCGCCCTGTACGAAGCGGACGTTTTCGATCTGGTTGATCCTGGCGTTGCGCTTGGCCCAGTCGATCGATGACTCACTGATTTCGATGCCGATGACGCTGTCGAAGCGTGACGCGGAGGTCAGCGCGAACAGGCCGGCGCCGCAGTAGGCATCGATGAGATAACAGGCACCACCGGCGCTGGCCTGGTTGGCGACGTGTTCGGTGAAGGCGGGCAGGATGGCGCGGTTGTTTTGGAAAAACTCGCCGGCGTGGAATTGAAAAGTGATGTCGCCGACTTTTTCTTCGCAGGTCTCAGTGTTGTCGGTGCAGATCTTGCCGTTGGCAGAATCGCGAACCAGCAGGGTGGCACCTTTGCGATACTCGAGGGCACGGTTGTGGACGTCCTTGCGGGCGGCGGGCAGGGCGTCATTGATCGCGGGCGATGCGATCGGGCATTCGTGAATGTCGAGCAGGTCGGAGCGGCGACCGACTTTGAGAAAGCCGATCGGGCCGATCGAGCCATCGCGGGGTTTCTGAAAGTGCGGGGTGATCTTGGTGCGGTAGCCCCACTGTGCGGGCGAGGCGATGACGGGTTCTACCGGGAACTCGATGTCGGCGAGGTGTTCCAGCAGTTCGGCGACCTGACGTTGTTTCCAGGCGAGTTGTTCGGCGTAATCGAGGTTCTGGTACTGGCAGCCACCGCATTCGCCGAACACAGCGCAACGCGGTTCGACGCGGGCCGGGGACGCTTCGATGACTTCGATGAGGTCGGCTTCAGAGTGGGCTTTGTGATTGCGAAATATGCGGGCGCGGACGCGTTCGCCGGGCAGGGCGAAGGGTACGAACACGACCCAGCCGTCGACCCGGGCGAGGCCCTGGCCGAGGTTGGTCAGGGTGTCGATGGTCAGTTCGAGTTCCTGATGATACTCAAAGGGCTCGGCGACAAAACGCTTGGGCGGGCGCGGGCGGTTTTTGGACTGGCTCATGGGTGGGAAAGGGCAGTGGCGATGGCTTGGTCGCTGCGATGGTTGAGGAAATGGTCGAGTTCGTCGTTGTCGACGAGTCGACCGCGTCCGCCGAGCTCGGTTGCGTTCAGGGCTGCGGCAGCACTGGCGCGACGGGCGGCGACTCGTGGGCTCTCGCCGTTCAGGTGAGCGGCGAGAAAGGCTCCGTGAAAGGTGTCGCCGCATCCGGTGGTATCGACAAGCGGGGAAATCTCGAAGGCGGGTTGATGGAACCGGTCGATTTCCCCGGTGTGGAGGTCACGGGACGCGAAACAGCTGCCGTTTTTGCCGTCGGTGACGCCGGCGATTCTGGCTCCGTAGTTGAGTAGGCGGTCGAGTTGGGCGTCGAGACTGTCGGCGAGATGACTGGCAAATTCGGCGGCGACGATGGTGATGTCAGAGATGGCGAGCAGTTCGCAGACTTCGTCGCGGTAGCGGTGGGCACCGCCGTCGAAGCTGACCAGTCCACCTGCGGATCGAGTGCGTTCGGCGGCGACCAGGCAGGCGGGCCAGTGGCGGCCGTTGAGGTGCAGCACGCGGGCTTTTTCGAAAGCGATGTCGTCGAGATCATCGGCGCGGTATTCCCCGGCGCTGCCGGAGGCGAATACGATGGCCCGGGCTCCGTCAGTCCGGCGCGCCATGACGCTGGCAAAGGCGGTGGTCGAGTCGGCGGCGGTGGTCAGCCAGCGGGTGTCAACGCCGGCATTTTCAAATTCGGTGCGCACTTGATCACCGCGCCAGTCGTCGCCGATGCGATCGACCATCGCCGTGCGGATGCCGAGTTTTGCAGCAGCTACAAGTGCGGTGGCGACCGGGCCGCCACCCATCAGTTGGGCACTCTGGCTGTGAATGACGTGGTCCCCCGTGGGAAATTCGGGGACCGCTTGCAGGCAGTCGAGTGTGCACACGCCGAGCCCGATCAGTTGCAAGGCGTCACTTTTTTCGAGATTCGGCATCGCCGGTTCTTACTCCACTGGCGGGCGTTTGCCAAGAGGTCGGCGACTGCGGGGAGAGGATTTGAGAAGCGGTAGGATTTGCGCTAGACTCGCCGCCCATGACCGAAGAAGCATTTCTCCAATCGGTATCCTCGGACGAGGAACCTCCTGCCGGGTTGTCGGCGGAACTCAAGGCTCTGTGGTTGATCAAAAATGATCGATGGGAGGAGTCGCACAACATCGCTCAAGATATCGAGACATCGATGGGTTCGTGGATTCACGCACACCTGCATTTGATTGAAGGAGACATTGGCAACGCCGGCTATTGGTACCGGCGTGCCGGAAAGCCGGAGAGCACGATCGATCATCGCGAGGTCGAATGGCGGACGATTGTTGCTGCGGCGCTTGACCAAAACGGCTAGGCAGCTCACTTGGGTGGAAACGGGATGATTGCTTCTTCAAAGTGACAGTTCGCGCTTTAAGCTTGTCGCTGAGGCGGATAGACTGCAAAGGATGGCAAAATTTTTGCTGCGCCGCGCACCCGGTGATCGAACGATTTAGCTGATAGGCTTATCCAAGCTAACCTCTTATGAGCATTCCACAGATACCCCACTACGAGTTCCTTGAACTCATCGGTGAGGGGTGTTGTGGCTATGTCTACCGCTGCCGGTACCGCGAGGCTGACGAGCGGATGGTCAAGGTGGTCAATGGCTTAGCGGTCAACCACAAGCTCTTTCCGACCACGATGAAAACTGTGGCGGCAGCGCGGGCGCACCACTATCTGGTCGATGTTTGCGGTTACGAATTTGGTGAAAACCCCGGTTACTACATCACCAGCCTGCACGGTATGCAGGCTGCGGATGGAAAATGGAAGGCGAGCACGATCGAACCGTTGCTCGGCAATCTGACAATCGAAGAATCGCTGATGCTCATCGATCAGATGGCGGACGGCTTGGCTTATTTGCATCGGCTCGAGGTGCCGCACACGGCGTTTAAGCCGAGTAATGTGTTTGTCGACGAAAATCCCGATGGCTCACCACGCATTCGAATCGCAGGTTGGGGTGAGGGCTACGTGTCGGACTTGCACTATCTGCAGCTCGGTGACCGTGGTTTTTATGCCAGCCCGGAGCAGCTCGCCAACGGCGATTTTTCTCAGGGGCGGGGCAAGCGCTGGGATGTGTATTCCTTCGGGGTGGTGGCTTACCGCTTACTGACGGGGGTGTTTCCGCGGCTCGATCCGCAGTTCGATCACTATCAGGAGCTGAAAAGTCGTCACGATCTGAGCGATCCTGATGCGCTGGCGTACAGCAAAATTCTCGAGGAGCCTGCCAGCTACGAGCAATGGATCACGGAGCAACCGGAGATTGGTTGGCCGGGGCGACCGCGCAGTCAGACGGAGGCGGACCGTCGCCGGGTGATCGAACAATGTCTCGAGATGGATCCGGAAAAACGCTTCGGCGATATGCGCGAAGTGGTCGCCGCCTTTCGGCAGGTTGAGAATGATTTTTTACTGCGCCGAATGGAGCGCGATCTGGCTACGCGCAGCCAGAAAATGGCGGAGGAGCTTGAGTTAAAGGTTGATGCGGCAGACGCCAGAGCGGAGAAGCGCAGGCGTCAGGTGATCAAGTGGCGACTGTTTGCCGTGGGCCTGGTGGCGACGGTGGGCTTGCTTGGCTGGGGGGCGTTTAAGTTGATTTCCCGGGAATTCCAGTTGGCTTCTGAAGAGATCGATGAGCTGAAAGCGGACTCGAAGCGGCGCATCGCCGAAGAGCGGCTGCGTTTCGACATGGCGCTTGCCGAAAAAGATACCGTGGTCGCGACCGTGGAGCGAACCGCAGTCAAGCGTAATGAAGCCGCCGACGCCGCACGCGACGTCCTGCGCGATGCGCAGAGCCACGGCGACCGCCTGTTCGATATGATTCTCAGCAATCGCGATTCCGATATTCCCGGATACCGGGATGAGCGCCGCGAGCATCTGATCGAGGCGCGTGACCACTACGAATCCCTGGTCGAGGTCTACGCCAACAACCCCGGGTTTGTAGAGCAGAGCGCCTATGCCTTCCGTTACCTTGGCGAAATCTATCTGGAAGTCGGCGAAGATCAGCGCGCCACTGAGGCGTTCGGTCAGGCCGCGCAACGGCTTGGTGACCTGAAGGCATCGGGCGGTGCTGACCGGGCTCGAAAGGCGGGCGAGGCGCTCGCCAAAGTTCGTCAGCGTCAGGCGGAACTGGCCGTGCGGTTGCAACCTGCAGCGACGGAGAGTTTGACGGCGATTGATGCTGCTCAGGCAGCGTGGAAAGAGTTGGCAGACGCCGAGCCCGATGAATTGCAGTGGCAACTGGCACAGGCGCAGAGTCAGCATATGCACGCGGAGGTGTTGCGTGCCCGGGGCGATCTGGTTGCGGCGATGACCGCGTTTGAGCAGTCGGCCGATCAGCTGGTTGCAATGCATGAAAAGACGCCGGGCAACGCGGCGGTGACGGCAGCGCTGGGGCGGGTGTTTGCTTCGATCGGCGGCATGCTGTCGGACGCCGGCGAGATGGAGGAAGCCGAGGCCCTGCTCGATCAGTCAGTGGTGCTGTTTTCCGAGGCGGTCACGCTCAACGGTGCTGTCGAAGATTATCAATTCTGGATGGCGGAAAGCCTGGCTCGCCTCGGGGGTATTCGTCGCGATGCTAAAGCGCTCAACGACGCGGTAACTGTGTTGAGCGTTGCACAAAGCCGTAGTCCGAAAAATTCGCAGGTCGCCGCAACTCTCGCGACCTGTCTGGGGACTCTCGCCGAAATGCAGCGCGATGGCGGCGAGACCGCAACTGCGATTGGTTTCGAGAAGCGAGCGGTCGATGCGCTGCAACAGGTGCTGGAAAACAACCTTGGTGGCCCTGCCTACGATGTCCGCTCTCTGCTCGCTGAGCGGCGTTGTCATCTGGCCGAACTTCAGGGCGATGCCGAGCAATACGGCGAATCAAAGAATGCTGTCGACTCCGCTATTGAAACCATCAACGAGCTGCTCAAGGCCAATCCCGATAATGTAAATTATAAGAGCCAGTTGGCGAGGGCGCAGGGTCTGTCCGCTTACGCCAGCGAAAAACTCGGTGAAAAGGAAGCCGCCCGGGCGATGTACTCCGCAGCGTTGACGCAATGGCAGGCGCTGGCCACCACTCACCCCGAAGATACCGAGGCGAGCGAGGGCAAAGCCTGGGCGCAGCGGCAGTTGGACTCGCTCAAGTGAGCGGCTGATTACGCCATTCGCGTCGGACGAGGTGGCCGGTTCAGGCTTCGCCCTCTTCGAGCTGGACTGGTTTGTAACCGCCGCGGGATTTAAAATACAGGAACAGGGCGACGTAGCAAATCAGCATAAAAGTCGGCAGCACGGCAACCTGGCGAAAGGCGGCTTTCTTGTGAGGGTAACGGACTGCGGTGACCGTTGCTTTGTCCTCGTCGGATAACTTGGTCAGCTTGTCGGCATCGATGCCGGT
>CBDULB010000186.1:0-10071 GCA_965367965.1 uncultured bacterium
ACTACCAATTCCGCAACTCCCAGTTCATCGCGGTGTTTCTTCGATCATACCGGGGTTCCCCAATTCCCGCAGCCACCCGGCTCGCAGAACTTACCGGTGATTCCCTGATCCAAGCTCAACCGAACTAACCATGAAATTGAAATCCATCACCACAACGATCGTTGCTGTGGCCGCTGCGGCTGCCGCAGGATTTGCGACCGCTGCCGAAGACGGCGGCGCCGACAAACCCAAACCTAAAGGCGAACGCCCTGCCGGCCCGCCCGCTGAAGTCATCGCCAAGTTCGACAAGGACGGCGACGGAAAACTCAATGAAGCCGAACGCGCCGAAGCGCAAAAGAATCGCCCGCAACGTCCCGGTGGCGAGGGCAAACCCGGCGACGGCAAAGGTCGTCCCGAGGGTGGCAAACCCGGCGAAGGCAAAGGTCGTCCCGGTGGTGGTGCCGCTGAACTCTTCAAGCGCGCTGACAAGAATGGCGACAACAAACTCACCGAAGATGAAGTGCCGGCTCAAGCCTGGGAGCGCCTTGCCAAAGCCGACAAAGACAGTGATGGCTCAGTGACCATCGAAGAACTCCAGGCCGCCGGTGGTAACCGCCCCGGAGGTGATCGTCCAGGTGGCGGAGGCAACGGCGAACGCTTGAAAGAGATGGACAAGAACGGCGACGGCAATCTTTCCAAAGATGAAGTTCCCGAGCGTGCCTGGGCATTCATGTCGCGTGCCGATAAAAACGGCGACGAGGTGCTTTCCAAGGAAGAACTCGAAGCCATGCGTGCTGCCGCCGGTAGCGGCCGCGGCGGCCCGGGTGGACGTCCAGGTCGCGGCGAAGGCGGCGAGGGTGGTGCTGATATGTTTGCCAACCTCGACAAAGACAAGGATGGCAAGCTCACTGAAGCGGAAGTCCCCGAACAGCTCTGGGCTCGCCTGTCGAAAGCCGACAAAGACGCCGACGGTGCAGTCAGCAAAGCCGAAATGGAAGCTGTCCGCACAGCCGCCGGCGGCAAAGGTGGTCAGCGCGACGGAGACAGCGACGGCAAACCCAAGCGCCCGAAAATCGAGTCCTGATCGACTCATCTGAGAGTTTCTCAATTCCGAATCCAGACGATTCGGCAAACCGCCGCCCGGAAGCAATTCCGGGCGGTTTTTTTGTGCCCATTCGGACCGATTTGCGCCCGGGGGCCGTCGTTACTGGCCTACAGAGATTTAAAAAGTTTCATTTCAATATTGCAAAAGTTATCAATTTTGTGTATAAAATATGAAAATTATAGGTCAGCGCGACCTCTGTTATGCCGCAATCCATTACAAAAGCTCGTTCCCTGCTCGTCTTCGTCGCTCTGCTGACATCGGCAGCCGCCCTCTTTTTTACGTTGCGCACCGCGATGACTTCGCCCAACGGGCTGGGTTTCTGGAATCGCACCAGCAGCGATGGCGAACTGGCCTTTCCGATCATCGCCGAGCGTGAGATCGAAGCCGTGCCGACCACGGTCGCGGTCGTCGGCGACGCCGCCGACATCACTTTCGACGCCGGCGGCAAGGGACTGGTGCTTGATGGCAACGGCGCCATTTATCGTCTCGCCGGAAATGGCACGGTCGACTCGATTCCCTTTCTCGTCTTGCGCAACGAGCACTCGGCCCAACATGACCGTGCCCGTTTCAACAGCCTCGCCCTGCACCCCGGCTTTCTGATTCCGGACACGCCGGGCTACGGAAAATTTTACACCATCGAACCCGAGATCGCCGGAACTGCTGACGCTGACTACAGCCCGGAATTTGGCACTCAACTCGGCGAGCATCACCAGGACGTGCTCTACGAATATACTGCAGCGGACCCGTCCGCGCGTGTCTTCAACGGTTCGCGTCGGGCCATGCTCCGGCTCAGTCAACCGGGGGCTGATCACAATATGGCCGACCTCGATTTTGACCGCGCCGGATTCCTGCTTGTCGCCGTAGGCGACGGTGCCGCAGTTGCTCCCAAAAGCAATACCCCGTCACGCAACGCCATGTCACTGGCCAACCCCTACGGGAAAATTCTGCGCATTGACCCCCTCGGCGACGACGCCCCCAACGGCCGCTACGGCCTGCCGCGCCGCAATCCATTTCGCAAGGTCGACAAAGCGCTCGGCGAGATCTGGTGCTACGGTCTGCGCGATCCACGTCGCATCAACTACGACGACTTCCGCCACTGGTTGAGCATCGGCGATGTCGGTCAGGACCAGATCGAAGAAATCAACCTGTCGACCACCGGTGGCGAACATTTCGGCTGGGATCTGTGCGAAGGTTCCTATTTTTACCCGCCCAAGCCCGGCGCCAGGCCGAGTGAAGGTGTGACCGGCCCTGTCGCCGAAATCGCCAAAGGCGAGAATGACCATGTGCTCGGCGGCTTCGTCTATCACGGCAACCGTTTTCCTGTGCTGCGCGAAAAACTGGTGTTCGCCAGTCAACGCGGACGCCTGCTCTACGCCGACCCGCATCGCCCCGGCGAAGCGGCGCGCGAGATCGTCATCAACAGCCGTGCCGAGTTTGCCCGCCACGGTATCACCGGACTTCGCCCCGGCCCGGAAGGCGAGATCCTGGTACTCTGCGGCAACGGCAAAATCTATCAGCTCGACAAGGCCTCAAGCCTGACCGAACCGAGTCGCAGCCGCCGCCCCCTGGTCTGTGCAATCGGCTTTTAGTCGTAGCGAAACGTGACCGTTGCCGTTGTGGCGACATCGCTGCTCGCCCGAATCCAGTAAGCGCTGAAGCCTTCGGGAAACTCGTGCTCAACCGGCGTGTCGGCCGCCAGCTTAAAGTCGCGATAGGGAATCCACAGGCCGGTGCCGTCGACATCGACCTGCAGCGAGATCGTCGCGGCATCAGTTGAACTCAGGCTTACTGACTTGCGGTCGTAACCGGTCATCAGATAGGCGTCCGAGGGCGTTCCGGCGGTCACGGCCTGGTTCTTCCACGGACCACCCT
The DNA here is from genome assembly GCA_965367965.1 of uncultured bacterium. Classification (GTDB taxonomy): domain Bacteria; phylum Verrucomicrobiota; class Verrucomicrobiia; order Verrucomicrobiales; family DEV007; genus JBBKXR01. Next base: position 2,957 of record CBDULB010000186.1, read on the forward strand.
CACCGCGCGGTTTGCCGAGCTGCCAAAGATCATCGATCACCCCCGCCCAGACCGCGGCCACCCCATCGGCACTTCGGAAAATGTGATCGCTCTGCGTGTCGCTGTCGACGCCGGTGAAAAACAGCAAGCCGCTGTGCGAACAGAAATCCTGCACCGCCAGATTGTGAGTGGCAATCGGACGCACCTTGGCCATCCCCTGGGCATTGCGCGCCGGCAGTTCGTAAAAGGTCCCGTGCACATTCAGCAGATCGCGTTCAGTGGCCGCTTCGCGGCAAATTCGCGCGGGGCCGAATCCCTGAAAAGTCGGCGCGGCGATATCCGGTCGCTGCTCGAACACAGCGATTTCGTAAATGCGCATGAAGCCGGTATTCGCGGCCGCAACGCGAACCTGCTGAGCGGTCACTGGCTCGGCGAGTTGAAGCTCGAACTCGATTTCATGATTACCACGCACTTCGCCTTGCGCAAGCGTCTGCCAGTCGTCGCCGTTTTTGATCTGAATATCGAAATTTCTCATCACAAACTGCGGATCTTGGTTCCAACCGGACACCACCCAGACACTGCGAAACGTTTTCACTTCGCCGAAATCGATTTCGATCCACCCCGGTGTTTCCCCGGGAGCGATCCAGCGGGCGCTTTCATCATCCAGCTTGCCATCGACCGCGTTGCCCGCGGCGTAATCCTGATGAGTCCCACTGACGCTGACCTTCGAGCCAAGTGCCAGACTCTCGCCGAGCACATCGGCCAGCGCCCGGCCCGGTTCGGCGTCGGCTGTCACGCTCTCCACCGAAACGGTGTAGGCATCATTTTTCGGCAGTCGATAGCGTTTGCCATCCTCAATCAGCAGCACCGATGCGTCATCGACCGAAATCGATTTTTCCGGCTGCCGAACAGCGCTTACCATTTCGATCGCTGCGGCTTCATCGTCGACCGCCTCGAATTCCATCTTCTCGTTGATTTGATAATAACGAATCCGGTCATCGACTCCAGCCACCAGACCGAGCCGGTTGTGACTGAGGCTGCGCATCACTCCGCTGGTGGACGCGGGCATGTCCAGCGTGGCCACGCCGGCGAACATGGCAGCGTTATTGCCGCCACGGAGGTCGGCGTTCCGATACTGAAAATGTGCCGTCACACCGACAGCGTCGGTGTCACATATCAAGCGGATCCAGACACCTTCCCATTCCCTGGCATAAATGTGTGACACAGAATCGTGAGGAGGAATCGTAAAGCTGCCCGATTTCTCCCACTCATTTTTCCCGTTTCGATCAATTTCGACTGTAAAAGTGACCGCATTCCCGGACTCGTGATACAGGTGCAGTTGCCGGTAGTCGTATCCGGAGAACAGATAGGCATCGCTGACCGATCCCGCTTTCAGTTCGTCCCGCAACCACACCGAACCGCGGCCAATCACCGGTCCGAGGTGATCGAGTTTTTCCGGTTCAACAAACCACAGATTGGAGTTGGATTGCTTTGGCGCTCCGTGTGCCGCCTTGAAGGATCGCGTGTTGAGAAACTCTGCTTTGGCCGAATCATCGCAACCAAACACCACGCGATCCCCCCACCGACAGAAGTCACCAATCACTTTCAAATAATTCGATCGCGGGGCGATGCCCGCCGAGTTCGCCAATGAAAAGCTGGATGGAAACCGCCAGAAGGTTCCGTGCATGGTCGCTAAAAAGTCCTCACCTTCGCCGATCTCCCGAATGCGCGGCCACTCAGTATTCCAACCGTGAGCCCCGTCATAACTGTGACTGCCTTTCGGCAGGCGAAAATAGTGCCACTCGCCACCTTCGAGCAGCGCGAGAATGACCGACTTGGCGTCCCAGCCCATTGACCATATTGGATCGCTGCCGGGATTCCCGCTGCCACTGATTCCCCCCGGTCCAGTCACCTCGGTAAACTGATTTCGCCGCACCAACTGCCAGTCGCCTTCACCGAACCACTGCGCCAACGCACCCGAAGTCACCGTCGGATCGATCTTTACTCGCGGATCGCGATCACCGTTGTTGGCATACACCAATCGGCCCTGCCCCGAGTAGAGGCCTTTGCCGTGATAACCGGGCAGTTCGCTGTCGATGGCATCGGCCGGACTGCCGCCATTGCCGTCGCGGATCAGGCACTTCACCTCGAGCGTATTGACGTCAACCTCGTAGAGCCCCTCCTCCATGGTCGCGTAATAGACCTTGTTCGCAGGATCGCTCAGATGGCGCGCATTTCCCGTCAACCGGCCCGACATGACCGCAGGAGTGAGAACCCGGATCTGCTTCTGTGCATCGATCACATACGGCCCGATCAGCAATTGTTGCGACTCGCGGTGAATCATCCGGTTCGCCGGGGTGCCACCGACACTGCCGTCGAAAATATGCTGCGCGTAATCCGGTGTAACTCGATAGAGTTTATCGGATGAGCCCTTCGGCATGTGCGGCGCGTAAGTGATTGCCCACAGATCCCCCTGCCAAAGCACGACTGCGCCGGTACCGCACTCACCCTCCTGGTTCCACATGGTCAGTTGCGGGTAGACTCCGGATATGTTCACCGGCTCACCGTCAGCAGCGGAAACACTTATCGAAAGCGCCGTAAACAGCACGCTACAAAAGGCGACCAGGCCAGGAGAGATTTTCATATTTTTTTGATGAATAATGAATGGGATCGATTTGAACGCTGCAGCGCCCTTTGACTATCTTGGGCACAGAATGGCAAAATTGCACGACACGGTTCAAAGGTTTCGCTATGTCATCCTATCCAGCAGTTAGCAACGTATTTCCGCAAGGCTCGGCGTTTGACGAATCCTCGCCGGTACGAGACAAACAAGGTCATGAGTCGTCTTGTTTTCTCCCTCAGTCTGCTGCTGTTTGCTGCAGTTCTCGGTCTGCCCCTGTCCAGCGATGCCGCGCCGAAGAAGCATGTTGTCCTGATCGCCGGCACGACCCACTACAACGCCGATAAAACCATCCCGCAGTTGGCGAAGGAGTTCGACGCTGCCGGTTACCGAACCACGGTCATCGTGCCGCCCGGCAATCCGGAGATGGGCAAAAACAACGTACACGTGCCCGGCCTCGAAGCACTTGCCGACGCCGATCTTGCACTGTTCTTCATGCGCTTCCTCGCGCTCCCCGACGATCAACTCAAGCACATCACCGACTACGTCACCTCCGGAAGGCCGATCATCGGCCTGCGCACCAGCAATCACGCCTTCAACTATCCGGAAAATCATCCACAGGCAAAATGGAATCACGACTTCGGCGCCCGGGTGCTCGGCTCGCCGTACTTCATCCACATTTCCGAGCGGACGGAGGTCGACATCATTCCCGCGCAGAAAAAGCACCCCATTCTCGGCGGAATTCCCGCCCACTTCGAAGTCAACGGCAACCTCTACAAAGCCGAACTCGCCAAAGGGGCCACCGCCCTGCTCAACGGCACCGGTCGCAACAATAAACGCGTCGGCACAGTCACGAATCAGTTCGGCACCCATGAGCTGAGCGAGACAATGACTTTCCCGATCGCCTGGACCTTTACCAACGAGTGGGGCAGCAGGGTGTTCATGACCACGCTCGGTCACCCCGATAATTTCAAAAACAAACCCGTGATTCGCCTGCTGATGAATGCCGCGAAGTGGGCACTCGGTGACCCTGCAAAGGCATCCAAAAAAGTCAGCGCATCGAAAAAGCAGACCGGCAACAAAGGCAATATCGGCGCAGGCAGCGGAGCAGAGCTGAACCGCATGAAGAACAATCAGGACGCCAAGAACCGCTACGCCGAAAAAGCCGCTCCTCCGAAGGATCCCGAACTGGCCAAGTACGGCATCTACGCAGAGAACGCCGCCAATCCGGAAAAAGCCGCACCCGTTGCCACCACGCTGCCTCTGAAATTAGCCAAAGGCGACCGTATCGCCTTCATCGGCAACACTCTGCTCGACCGAGCTCAGGAGTTTTCCCACTTCGAATCTTTTCTGCACCTCGCTCATCCCGGGCACAATCTCGTCGTGCGCAACTTCGCCTGGTCCGCTGACGAGGTCGATCTGCAACCGCGCCCCGATAATTTTGCCACCGTCAAACAGCATCTGACCCGTGAAAAAATCGACGTCATTTTCGCCGCCTTTGGCTACAACGAATCGTTCGCCGGCACTGACGCCATCGACGTCTTCAAAGCGCGCCTCACCACCTGGCTGATCGATCTTAAGACCAGTGCTTTCAACGGCAAAACCGCACCACGCATCGTCCTGATCTCACCTGTCGCCAACGAAAATATCGAAGGTGTCCCCGCCGCCGATCTCAACAACGAACGCATCGCCGCCTATGCCAAAGCGATCGCCGAAGTCGCCGCGACCGAGAAGGTTGGTTATGCCAACGTCTTCGATGTCACCAAGGCGGCCATGGCCAACACCAACATTGACCTCACCTTCAATGGCGCGCACCTGCTCGACGAGGGGTATCGCATTTTTTCCGAACAGCTGTTTCACGAAACCTTCGGCGAATCCGCCCCCGAACCGAACGAAGAGTTGCGCCGCGTTCTGGTCGACAAGAACCGTCAGTATTTCCGCCGCTACCGCCCACTGAACACTTTCTACTACACCGGCGGTCGCAACAAGGATTACGGCTACCTCGATTTCCTGCCGGCGATGCGCAACTTCGAAATCATGACCGCCAACCGCGAATCCCGGGCCTGGGAAATTGCCGGCGGCAAGCGCTTCGGCGATACGCCTGTCGACGATTCCAACCTGCCTCCCCTCGAGGCCGTCGCCGATGCCCGGGGAGCCAACGAATGGATGTCGCCCGCCGATGAGCGCGCCGCCTTCCGCGTCGATCCCCGCTTCGAGGTCAACCTGTTTGCCAGCGAAGAGGATTTTCCCGACATCGCCTGTCCCATCTCGATGCGCTGGGACGCGCGCGGTAGACTCTGGGTCAGTTGCTCGACCACTTACCCGCACGTCTATCCCGGCGCCGAGCCGAACGACAAGATTGTCATTCTCGAAGACACCGACCGGGATGGCAAAGCCGACAAATCGACCGTCTGGGCGGACGACGTGCACATTCCTCTGTCATTCGAAATTTACGGCGATGGCATTCTGGTTTCCGAAGAGCCACACTTCACCCATCTGCGTGACACCGATGGCGACGGCAAAGCTGACTTTCGTCGTCACCTGCTGACCGGATTCGGCTGTGAGGACTCGCACCACGCCCTGCACGACTTCGTGTGGACGCCGGACGGCGATATCATGTTCCGCGAATCGATCTTTCACAACAGTCAGGTCGAAACTCCCTACGGCCCGGTGCGCGCCAAAAACTCTTCGTGGTTTCGCTGGCATCCGTCGGACCAGAAGCTGACCGCCTTCGGAGCCTACCCGAACACCAATCCGTGGGGTGTCACCTACGATGACTGGGGCAATCACGTCGCCAGCCACCCGGTGTTCGCCAGTGCCTTTCACGCCACCAACCCGCCCTACCCCGAACAGCATCCAAAAGCGGTCGGCCTGACCGCTTACTCCGGTGTCTGCGGTCACGAGTTCGTCGACTTTCCGATGTGGCCCGAAGAACTTCAGGGCGGCTTCATCAAAAACCGCTACAAACCCACCAATCGCGTCGAAATCCACAACTGGGTCGAGCACGACGATCACTTCGATGAAGAATACGTCAGTGATCTGATTTTCTCCGAAAACCTCAGCTTCATTCCCGTCGACCTGCGCTACGGCCCGCGCGGCGCGATGTACATCAGCGACTGGTACAATCCGATCAAAGGCCACGCCCAGTACTCACTCCGCGATCCGCGTCGCGATCGCAAATCGGGCCGCATCTGGCGCATCGTTCCGAAAGGCGCGACGCTGCAGGATCCTCCAAAAATCGCCGACGCCACGGTCGATCAGTTGGTGAAAAATCTCGAACGCCGCGAATACCGCTACCGCTACTGGAGCAAGCGGGAGCTGCGCGACCAACACGCCGCCGCCGATGTCGAGAAGGCCCTCGATACCTGGCTGACTAAACTCGACGCCAACGACGAGCGCTTTCGCCATCATCAGCTGGAAGCGCTGTGGACCTTTCAAAGCATCGATGCCGACCGGCCCGAACTGCTCGCTGAATTACTCACCTGCGACAATCACCTGGCCCGCGCCGCCGCCACCCGACAACTGCGTCACCGCAGCGGCGAGAACGCTATCAGCCAACTAGCCGCCCGCGCGAACGACGACAACGGCCTGGTCCGCCTGGAAGCGATCAACGCCGCCAGCTACATCGGCGGCAGGCAGGCCCTCGAAGCCGTCCTTCCGGTTCTCGAAAAGCCGATGGGCAAGTACCTGAAATACGCGGCACAATGCGCTCTCGGCTCCGAGGCGCTCAGTCAGCATTGGCAGGATCAACCCGGGCTTCTCACTGCCCATCCAGAGCTCGATGCGTTTGCAAAATCGTGGCAGAAGGGCCACAGGATCACCGAAGGCATCACCACGCCGAATGCCGATGAAGCGCGCTTCGACAGTCAGAAAAATCTCGTCAAAGTCGAAGTCTCCTGCCTGCCCGAGCGGCTGATGTATACCAACACCGGGTTTACCGTCAAAACCGGCCAGCCGGTAAAACTGACCTTCCTCAACCCGGATGCCACCCAGCACAACCTGGTCATCGTCGAGCCCGGCGCCCTCGAAGAAGTCGGCATGGCCGGCAACGAAATGGCCAAAGACCCCGGCGGTCTGACCAAAGGATTCATTCCCGAGTCCGACAAAATTCTGCACGCCACCAAACTGCTGGAACCCGACACCGGCGAAGTGCTGCGCTTCAACGCCCCCGCCACGCCCGGCAGCTACCCCTACCTGTGCACCTTCCCCGGGCACTGGATCATCATGAAGGGCACCATGATCGTCGAGTAAAAGTGCATGCCATCACAGGGTGTGCGGACAGACTCCGGGAATTCTGACCGAAGCATCGTATCCACCTTCCCTGCCGAACGAAAAGAAAAGGAACGATCCAACCGCAAGCCCGCTGTTCCGGCACCTGCCCTTGATGGTCCGGCGAGTTGGTTAGCGCTGCGGCACGACAGGAGTGTCGTGCTTCCTTGATCCGGCAGCGACGCTTTGATACCAAGGAAGAACCACACTCCTGTGGTTCCCCGTGGACGGGCAAGGCAGGAAGGTA
>CBDULB010000187.1:0-9664 GCA_965367965.1 uncultured bacterium
TTTGTTGCGACCCGCAATCGAAAAACGGGCCGGCGGAGGCGTGCTGTTCGAGGGCAGTTTAAGCGCTTATAAAAATTGGGCTTTGTTCGTCGGCCGAACGCTCGATAAGTCAGGCAAGGGGTCGATCGCCTTTAAGCCGCATGGCAATGACGACACGGTAGCCCTGTGGTTGCGAACCCGGGACGGGTGGCGTCTGGTCGACTATGAAACCGGGCACAGTGACGTGTTCTATGTCATCTGGCACGAGCAGTACGGCGTGCCCCGGGCATTGCTGGGACTGGGAGAGTAGCGGGGCGGTCCTTGCGGCCAGGGTGGTTTGCCGATACCCTGATGGTGTTCACCTGAAGAGCTTATGGACATCGCGACGCTAACATCATTCCTGGGCTGGTGCTCGGTCCTCAACATCGCATTGCTGTTGTTTTGGTCGCTGTTTTTTCTGGCTGCGCCGGACCTGGTGTATCGGCTTCAGAAAAAGTTTGTGTCGATCTCCAGGGAGAACTTTGACCTCGTCATGTATGCATTTCTCGGTCTGTTCAAATTACTGATTCTGGTCTTGAACGTTATTCCCTGGATTGCTCTGCGCATCATTGGCTGACGCTGTTTCCGGTTTTGTCGCTGTCGCGGGATCAGGCTTATTTTTCTGCGGTAGCCACACGATTGAGCTGATGCCCATCATGTAGGGATCAAAATCGGGCGATTGCGGCTGGTAGGGGGGCATGCACGGCCACCAGCCCTCAGTCGTTCCCGGGCCTACCGCAACAGCGCAGACAAACCTGGCGTTACGCAGCGCGGCATTTTCTTCTTTGTCCAGTTGCCACTGGTACTCGAATTTTTTACCAGCCAGTTGTTGAGCCTCTTTGGGAATGTCGATCAGGCCGGCATCGATACCGTCCGCGTAGAGCAGCAGATGACTGGCCGTGCTCCAGTCGGGACCGAGCACCGTGGCGTTCAGTGTCTGCCCGGCTTCGTCAAAGGTCAGGTGACAGAGCAGGCCGAAGCTCACCTCGGTCTGGCCGGCGACCACGGCATCGACCGCCGCCGGGATATCAATTTTTGACAGGTCACTGTCGTCGACCGGAAGGTAGGTGCGGGCCTGACCGGGGATGACGAAATTGATCGAATGCGAATCGCTGGCTCCGATCCCGGCGAGGCGGTGACCGGCGTTGATCAGGGCGAACCAGTCGTAGAGCAACTGCATCGGAACGGTCTGCTGGGCGCCGGAATTGATCAACTCCATGGCGTTGGCCTCCAGCTTCCGGCCTTCGCGAAAGGTTCCAGTCAGTGGATCAAATACTTCTTCGCCGAGAGGAGTGAAGCCGCCGTGAATGTCGCGCGCGTGATTGAGGATGCAGACTTTGACGCCGGGTGTCTGGTAAATGTTGGCAAAAATCTGCTCCCACGGACGCAGTTTGCTTTCGGCGACCGGTGAGCCCGGGACTATCGGAAAACTGTTGAAGTGCCCCTGGGACGTCGTCACCTCACAGCCCAGCACCGAAGTAAACCATTTCGCGGCACCGATGCGATGCGCCTCTTTGCTGTAGTCGATGTGTTTGTTGTGTTCCGTCGAGACCGCGAGTTCGACGCCTTCTCCCGCCAGGCTGACCAGACGCTCGACCAGGGTTGCGTCGCCGTGCCCGGCAAATTCGAGGGTGTGCAGATGAGGGTCGCAGGACACCAGGCCTTCGGTCGGAACCTGATGCTCGAGGGTGAATGTCGGTAGCACACTCGACTGGCCGGGAGCCAGACTCAGCTCAGCGCTTTCCAGGCTGTACTCAAAACCGCGCCCGGCGTAGACGCGATACTTTCCCGGATAGAGGTCGGCGCGCACTTTGCCGTCGAGACAGTAAATCACTCCGCTGCGCACCGCGTGTTGATTGTCCGAGCGATTGCTGAGCAGCGCCAGGCTGCCGCTTTTTGCATGCACAATGGTGAACCGACAGGGAATCGGTGCCCCCTCACTATCGACCGAACTGAGCACCACCGATGCACCGTAGGTCAGGGGGCTGACCGAGGTCAGCGAGACTTCGCCGACGCGGATGTCATCAGGTGTTGCCGATTCACAGGTGATCTCGAGCAGATTGCCGGTCGGTTTCAGCAGAGCACCATTGAGCGGAAACGATTTGTGCAGATCATTGTGATCGCGGTCGAGCGTGCCGATGATCGTGCCATTCAGGCTGACCGACCACTTCTGCTTCACATCACTCTGTCGCAAGGTCAGTGCGGTGAACGTGGTGCGGCTGCCCGGGACATCGAAAGCCGCGCGGAATCCACCCCCCAGAGGTTTCTCCGGGAAGTGTGACCACTCGCGCGGCTGAGCGTTGCGCAAATGATGAAAGCCGTCGTCGATGACCAGTTCCACTCCCGCCAGCGAAGTGGTACAGGACAGAAGCGCCAGTGCCACTGCAATCATTCCGGACGGCAGGTGTCGGCTGAATCGATTGATCCGGGCAGCAGAGTGTGAAATCAAATTCAGAAATGTCGCGGACATCGCTGCAAATCTGACCCGCGCAGTCGCGCTTGTCCACAAGGGGACTAGGGAAAAATCAGTGATAGACAACCACAGTTTTTTTGAGGTACTTGAGCTGAATTGCTGTCGTCACGGCACAAAAAAGCACCGACATGATCGGTGCTTTCCGTGGCCAAAAGCCGGTGGTTCGCTGGCCTGATTAGTTCTGGCCGTGGATCGTGCTGGCAACGCCGATGCAACTGCCGTCATTGCTGAGGCTGAGCAGCAGCTGAGTCAAGCTCGGATGATTTTGAACGATCTCTTCCGCGAGCTGGCGGAGTTCTGCTTCGAAGGCGTCGCGGACCGCAGGGCTGCTGTCGTAGGCGCGACTGGGCGCGGCCGATGCTTCGTTAAGGACTTTCAAGTTTTGTTCGTTTCGGTCGGTATCAGGGTTATGGTATTCCATGGCTGGGTTCGGTGGGGTGGTTGTTGGGTTCAATCAAATCGCGGTCAAAGTGTCAGCAGCGCACCGATCAGCAGGGGAGTTGGCAGATCGAGTGTTTCGCAGCGGGGGTCGGGAAGGGAAAATCGAAAAATCAGAGCGGGAGACAGTCAGAATGGAACGGATGCAATCAAGCGGTGGCCGGAGCCTTACCGATGTGGCCTTTTTCAAGCAGTTCCCGCAGCTTTTCTTTGATCAGTGCGTGGGCGGTGTCGGCGTTGTTTTTCCCGTAAATGCCCTGCGCCGTCAGCTCCTCGAGGAACGCCTTCACCTGCGGCGTAGTCGAGATCGTGATCTGGACGGTATCCAGAGTGTTTTTGGGGCGAGCCATTTAAGACAGGAATGGGATAAGTATGGGGTTTTTATCGGATAATTATGGGGTTGGTCAAGACTTTTCAGTCAATTGTCCCATTCTTTTGGCATTATTATTGGCGAGATAAGCTTAGTATTTTTGTTAAAATGGACTGAATCCCTTATAGAATCTACGATTGCGCTGGTTTTGCTCAGGTTGATGGCAATTGCGCTTCGTCAAGTTTTGAGTCGGCTCCGGATTGTGCCGGCGCTGGTTTCGGGTGATGGTCCTGCTCTGAAAGAAGCGGCGACTGCGACGGCGATCGGCGCAGCGACCCGAACGGCTTATGAATGATGACAAACGAACTGAACTGGCCACCGTCGGTGGTGGTTGTTTCTGGTGTACCGAGGCGGTCATGGAGCGCCTCACAGGCGTCTCCGACGTCGTCTCCGGTTATATGGGCGGGCATGTCGAACAGCCGACCTATCAGCAGGTGTGTTCCAAAACCACCGGCCACGCCGAAGTGATTCAGATCAGCTTTGATCCTGCGGTTATCAGTTTTGAGGAAATCCTCGACGTCTTCTGGCAGGCTCACGACCCGACCACGCTCAACCGTCAGGGCGCCGACGCCGGGCCGCAGTATCGGTCGGTGATTTTTTATCATTCGCCTGAGCAGAAGCAGGCGGCGGAGAAATCCAGGGCGGCGCTCGACGCCTCCGGAGTGTATCCGGAGCCGGCCGTGACCGAGATCGCCGAAGCGACCACTTTTTGGCCGGGCGAGCCCGAGCATCAGGACTTCTATCGCAACAACACCGAATACGGCTACTGCCGTGCGGTCATTCATCCCAAGTTGGTGAAACTGGGCCTGACTTGAGAGCGGAGTGCGCGTGGCTTGCAACCGCTCCCGGCCGGTGCCCGACGGCAGACTCTGATTTCTGCCCCGCGGAGGCGTGCCTCCGTCCCCATGTGCCAACGACCATCTCAAGAGCCACTGCACGAACGCAGTAAATGGGTTGTTTTAGCTGACTGATAAATGTTAGGCTCGGCGGCATCATGAAGCCTGCCCCGTTTTTTGCTGCGTTACTGACCGTTATATTCGTCGCCGGAGGAGAATCGTTCGCGGCTCCCGATGGCGCGAAGCAAAGGGGCGGGGCCACCGCTGAAGTAGCCGAAGAATCGGCTCCGAAGAAGAGGAGAGCAGTTGCGGCTCAAAGCGCCGACAAGGGCAAGCAGGAGGCAACGCCCCGCTCCCGACCCGACAAAACGTCATCGACAAAACTTCACACGGCGGTCTATGAAGTCGGGCCGAATTTTTTCTCCCGGGTGGTCAATAGCGTCGCCGGTGAGATCTTCGATCCGTTCGCGGCCCCCGGTGCCGATGGTGAGGGCGGAGTGAGATCGTATCCGGCACTGAAGCCGCAACGAACGCTGGAACAGATCGGCCTGACTTTCGGCGAGGGGGCCTCGGCCAGCTACGATCTTCAGAATTTCGCTCTTAAAGTCACCAATACCCGCGAGCAACTCGATATGCTCGAACTCTATATGAGCCTGTCCGACGATCAGCGGGAACGACAGTTGCACATCATCGTTGAGCTCATCGAAGTTGAGCACGCCTGGTTCAGTGACTGGCTATTCGAAAACCGGCTCGATAGCGATGGCACGCCGCTGCGTCGCAAGGTTCAGGAACTGGTGAGGGAAGGCGATGCGAAAGTCCTGGAGAGCATGATGGTCACTGCCCGCTCCGGTCAGCGGGCGAAGGCGGAGTCGGTCCTCGAGATCATTTATCCGACGGTATATGAAGCGCCCAAAATTCCCAACGAGGTCGAATTGCGTGGTCGCGCTGAAGCGCCGGTCACGGCAGTGATGCCGTCCGCATTTGAGACCCGCAATGTCGGTACCACGATTGAAGTTGATCCGGTGATCGGTGGCGACCAGCTCACCATCGATCTCAATCTGGCGCCCGAGAAAGTCGAGCATCAGGGCTACAGCATCTGGCCCAACGACGAGGTTGAAGCCAGGTTTAAAACCCTGATGCCGACCTACTACACGATGCGCTTTTCGACCCAGGTGACGGTGATCGACGGTCACTACGCCTTTCTGGGCACAGCACGACCGATGGAAGGTTCACAGCGCGGCGTGAAGGATCCGCTGGTGCTGGGCTTTGTGCGCGCTGATATCGGCGTGACTCCGTTGAAGTGAGGAAAGCTGGCAGATCCTTTTCAGGTGAAACTTTTCCAAAATAGGCCGGCGCTTGGCCTCGTCATGTGCGCGTTGTTTTATATCGGCGTTGTCGCCGTGGCAACTGGTGAGCCGGAAGGCGATAACGAGAGCGTTGATGCAAAAGTTGCCGGGCAATCGACCGGGGGAGCTGAACTGCGCGAGACGGAAGGGGAGCTGTTGACCAATGCCTACCGGGTGCAACCTACCTTCTTGAAAGGAGCTGGCGGCAAACTTAATTTGAGGGGGGCGAAGGATGTTTTAGAGAGAGCCGGCGTGACGTTCGGACCGGGAAGCAGTGCGGTGTATCAACCCGCAGAGTCGCTCTTGATTGTTCGTAATACGGTAGATCAGCTCGAGTTGATCGAGGCGTACATCGATTCCGGTTGCCAGCCGGGCCATGAGAAACAAGTCACCGTCATCGTAGAATTTATCGAAGTCGACGCCGGCACGCTCAGCGACTGGACCTTTGCCAACCGCCTCGACAGCGACGGCACGCCGTTGCGCACGATGTTGCAGGATTTGGTTCGCCAAGGCACGGCGCGAGTGGTCGAGACATCGGTGATCATTTGTCGATCAGGCCAGCGGGCGAAAACCGAATCGGTGAGTCACGTCATTTACACCAGCGAACTTGAGCCGCCTGAGTTGCCGGAATCGGTCAGTCTTGCCGACGGCAGTAACGCGGAGCAAGGCGCGGTCGTGGTCGCCGCGACCGAACCTCGCAATGTCGGCATCACCACCGAGGTCGACGCAGTGATCGGTGCAGACGAAGTCACGCTCGACATTAGCCTCGCGCCAAGCCTCATCGCCGAAGGCGAACGCAGCGTCTGGCCAAATGCAGACGTCGATGCCAACTCGCGCCAGCAGATGCCGGGGTTTTATCGATCGCAGATCACTACTCAGGTAACGCTGAAGGACGGGCGCTACGCCTTTCTTGGAACCGGCAAACCGCGGACGCCAAGTCTCGACAGGGTCGATGATTCTGTGTTCGCGATCTTCGTGCGCGGCGATGTCAGCCGGGTCGAGGTTGTCGAACTGGCGCCAGTCGGTGTGAATGATTGACAAATTCCGCTACCTTGTTCAAATCGACTTTGAAGGGCTTGTTATGGCCCGTCTGTCGTTAAGCTGAGCATTAACGCGGTCGCTGTCTGCGCAGCTCCCTGATCTCGTCGTACAAAGCGTCCTTCTGAATTTTCAGTGCGGAAATTTTTTGCTCGTAGGGACCGATGATCCGCGCCATGTCGGCATCGGACTTAGCCGTTCGCTTGTTGAGTTTGTTGATCTGTTGCTCCCGTTCGATCTGAAGCTTGGCAGTTTCCTGTGCATTGAGTGTTTCTGATACCACTTTCAATTTCTCATCGAGCACATCGATTTCAGCGTCGATCTCCGCCTGCTGCTGCTCTTTGGCTGCGCGCTTCTCGGCTGCTTCGGCGATGCGTCGCTCGCGCTTCGCAGCGGGACTGTTGTCCAGCGGCGCGCTGTCGCCCGCTTCGTCCTGCCCGGTGGTGAATGAGGGCTTGTTGGCCAGCAGTGCGGGCACATCGATGCTCGTCTGAGTGGCTGGCGGAGTCTGAAATTTTGCCGCCAGCTCCGCCGGCAACTGATCGTATGGAACATTGCCGACACCGCCGGAGTGGGTGACTTGAATGCCCATGTTGGTGGCACCGGAAAATACCGCGCTGGAATACTTACTGCCGTCCTTCAGCGTGAGATCGCCGAGGGCATCGCCTTTGCGCAGTTCAGTGGTGTAGCGGTAGTTGTCCTGGTAGGCTTTGAGCAGTTTGTAGTTCTGGATCAGTTCGCTCTCAAGACCCTCGGCTTTTGTCTTGCCTTCAAGTCTGATCGCCAACAGCTCATTGATGGAATTTTGTACTTCCTTCGCGGCCTGCGCCTGCTCTCCGGTTTCAGCCGCCTTGTCGCGGACGGCATCGATCTTTGCTTCGATTTTAGAAAGGCTGTTTTTTGCCTTTTTGATTCTGGCAGTCAGGACGGTGATCTCCTGTTCCTGTGCGATCCCTTGATTGGGTAGCGCAAGCAGTAACAGGGGCAGGAAGCACAGGTAGCGTCCGATGGGGATCATGATGGCAGGGGATTTGGGCTTGAGGGGCTTAGCGGCGGAAATAAAATTTCGAAGGTGGCTCGATTCGATCAGTTGGAAAGGACGGTCGGTTCGTGAACCAGTGCCTTGCGAATGGCCTCGTTAACGTCGTCGAACGGCACTTCAATCCTGTTGCCATCTTTGTCTTCGACCACAAACCGGTCGTCGTGGATTTCGGTAATGGTCACATCGGCATGAAGGGCTCCGGAATTGGTCTGCAACTTGGGGATATGCATGCCGACGTAGGAGTCGCGTGTTGCCTGACGCCAGATCTCGATGTCGGCTTTGACGGTGCCGCTGGCTTTTTCCAGCGACGCCAGGTAGTTGCTGACCGGCAGCACCGCCTCCTTTAACGCGGCTTCGCGGGCCACGTCTTGATCCAGCGATTTGAGCAGCGCTGCGTCGGCCTTGATGGCGGCTTCAAGCTGATCCTTCTCCGCGGACAGTTCCTCGAGCCTGGCACTGAGCGTTTCGTATTCCGCCTCCAGCGCCTGAACTTCGGCACCTGCTCCGGCCTCTTTCTCGGGGGAGCACGACGCAAGGCAAAAGCATAAAACGGTGACGAGAGTCGCTGGAGTTCTAAGGCAGATCATCATTACTGGTTAAAATGCGTAAACGGAAAAAAGACACAGTTCAAGAGGTATTCCGATGCGCCGCGGGACGCAGACGCGGCGGCTGCTTTTCATTCATGGACAGCTTGGGAATTGCTTGCTCTTGCCTTGATCGGGCGCAAAGTGTGGCGCCGATGAACGACTTCGGGTGAACTGCCCGATATTCGTTCTCAGTTTTCGGGTGACAAATATCGGTTACATTGCCGATTCGTTTGTCTGATCCGATCGTCGCCACCTGTTGACGTAAAACAACAAGGGCCTGTAGCTCAGCGGTTAGAGCAGGGGACTCATAATCCCTTGGTCGCGAGTTCGAATCTCGCCGGGCCCACTTGTAAATGAGAGAGTTACAGGAATTACAGCTGGGGTGAATTCAAGGCCTAGGGCAATTATAGGGCAATCTTTCAGCTGCCTTTTTAGCCCTAATGGATCCAATGGCGCGCTGAAATTCGCAATCTTCTCCTGACTTGGCTAGTTTCGGCGAAAACAGGAATGGGTCTCAGCGTGTTCGTTCCGGTTTGACGGAGTGTTTCTCCCATGCGGAAAAAAGCGCGTCTTTCAACGCCTTCAGTTTCTCCGCAGTCGCCGGACGAGTGGCGTGCTCGTAGACTTCGTGATTGAGCCTGGTCACCTGATTGATCAAGCCGGGGCGGGGATGGCCCTGCAGATCGTAGAAGCCGTTCTGGTTTCCTTTGGCGAGCGTGTTGCCGCCCTGGTCGAACATGCAGGCACAGTAGGTCACGCCGAGGACCTTGGGATCCTTGTAGTGACGCATCAGGTTGGCGTGATAGATCTCGCCGCGGGCGTCGTGGGATTTAACTCCTGCGTGCATGTTGCCGAGCGCTTTCGGGTAGTGAAATCCGAAGTATTCGTCGGAGTAAACGATGGGCAGGTCTGCAGCTTCAGCGAGCTCGTTGACGTCGATGGATTCGTTGATGTGCTGGGGAGCAATCATATCGACGTAAGGCGCAGCGGCTTTCCAGGAGTCAGCATCGAGCGCCCACTCTTTGATGAACGAACCGAGGATGAGGTGATTGCTGTCGTGCTTGCGGATCGCATCGTGACCGATGCGGTAAAGGGTGACGCACATGTGCTGGATGATCGCTTCGAAGTCGGCGAGTTTTTTCGGGTCGAGTGATTCCCGCACCTTGGGGTAGTTGCGACGCTCATACTGTTTTTCGTAGGACAAGGTCTCGCTTGTCTTCAGGTCATCGATCGCTGCAAGGGAGGTTCCGTAGACTTCATTGAAGGCGGCAACGTCGTTGTCGTATTGCTTTTTCAACACATCGACAATTGCGACCCGGCCCGGTGCATTCGCGGGCAGGGAGAGGTGATGATTCACCCACTGATCGGCGCTGTTGAAAGCTCCGAAGCCGTAGTAGTAGCCCATCACCAGTGGATCCTCCTTGTATTTCGGACACACCGCTTCGGCGCGTGATTCGATGAGTTCTTTGTAAGAGGGCTCGAAAATATCGGGCAGGGTTTCGCCATCGACGAACTC
>CBDULB010000188.1:0-9594 GCA_965367965.1 uncultured bacterium
TGCCTTTGACCACAGGCAGTGCCGGGCCGCCCGGTTTGGCCGTGACCATCGCAATCAGCAATAACAGGCAGAAAAACGCCTGCGCCAGGCAGGCGTGCATGACCGCGTGAGAATCAGAAACTTCAGTGACGCGAATACCGCCGAGAATGGCCTGAGCAACCACTGCCACCAGGGCGAGCGCCGACAAGCGGGTGCGCAACGACCAGGCGCGACGCATCCAACTCCACACCAGCCAGACGATGACCACCGCACCTGCCGATCCGGCGGCCCACCACCAGGCGGCTTTGCGGCTGGCGTCTTCGCGTTCGGCACCGGCCTTCGTCATCAGGTAAACGACCACCGCCAACCAGACGACGACGACGATGAGTTCGGCCACTTGGCGCGGACCGCGAACAAAACTCCAGGCAAACAGAGCCAGGGTCATAAAACCGACCGTGCTGGCAATCAGGCGATGGCCGTGCTCGAGGAAATACGGCAGAATGCGCAGCCAGCCCTCGGGATTGATCGATCCCGCACTCAGCGGCCAGTCGGCAAATGCCATGCCCGCCTGCTTGGTGGTCACGGCTGCGCCCATCCAGATGAGCAACACCGTCATCACCACCGTGGCGATGGCGAAACGGTGAAAGGCTGCAGACGCCGGGCGCGGATTTTGCATCGATCAGGAGTGTGATTCGCGTTCGTGTCTGAGCCGTGCCTGCGCACGGACTCACGTCGTCATGCGGATATCGAATCCGCGGGCGACAGCGGAGGGCAGGCCTCCACCCTCCAGGATTCCGTCAGACGGAAGGAGGGCTTACGAAAAAACAATCAACGGCCCCGTTCACTCAACGGAAGCGACCGCAGCTTGAGTGGCAGGCGTTGCATCGGTAGCGGCAGCTTTTTCGACAGGGCCAAGCATCGGCGTCTGTCCTGCATACCACTCGTCAAACTCTTCCTGAGACACCACGCGCAACCTGGCCGCCATCTTGGCGTGACCGGCACCGCAAAGCTGCGCACAGATAATGTCCCACTCGCCAACCTTGGTTGGCACAAACCACATCGGAATCTCTTTGCCGGGGATGGCGTCCTGCTGAATCATCAGCGGCACCAATGAAAGACCGTGAATCACATCTTTCGAGGAAACCTGAATGACGACTGGACGATCGATCGGCAGCACCAGTTCGTTGTAGACCATGAAGTCGTCACGCGCGTTGACGTCGGCACCATCGAGACCAATCGGATTGTCACCCGAATTCATTTTCTTGTAGCTGGTCGCGCCTACCTGACCGTCGACGCCAGCGTAGTGAAAGTTCCAGCCGAATTGTTGGCCAACTGCGCGGAGTTTCACCACTTCGGCACCCAACGGCTGATCTTCAACCCGCTTAGCCCACAAAGGGTAGGCAAAGCCGAGCAGCAGCACTGCTTCGACGATTACCACGCCAACTTCAATATGAGTGGAAAAATGAGAGGTAACGCCGTGGTAGCTGGCGTTAGGGTTTTTACTGCGGCGAAAACGCCAGATGATGTAGCCGAGAAAGATGCTCCAACCGATGAGAAGAATGGTCATGAACCAATGCACCATCTCGAGCATATGGTTGACCATCTCTCCGTGCTGGGAGGCAACTTCATGCATTCCAACGGCTTGATTGATTCCTGCGATGATCATGACGGGGTGTGTCGGGCGACTAAGTTCGAAAAATTGGGTGAGGGGAAAAAATAACGCGGCTTATCAGCGAGCCCGGCGATCGCTTTCAGCGCTCAGCTCGGCGACGGGATCGGGCTCGATCGCGGCCAGTTTCTGCTGACGCGCAAGGTAGTGCATGAACTTCAAAATCGCCGCCAGCATACCGACGATGATCAGGCCCATAAAACCGATGGCCAGGTTGGCCGCAGTGGTAGTGGCATCGTCCCCACCCATGCATACGGCGCAAGCGAGCAGACTATCGGCAGCAGTGGCGAGATCGAGATTCATGATATTGGAGGGGTTGAATGAGGGCTTCGCGTTTGAATTCGCTTACAATAGGGAATTACGAGGCGATGCACTCACCGGTAATCATTCAGGTGATAACTTTTTTCGACTTACGATAAAACCAGACGCCGTAGATCAACAAAACCACTGCCAGCACTAGACTGAACACACCGGTCACCAGCGTAGCCGTAGACACATCTTCCTTTACCAGTGCCCACGCGCCAAACCCTGCACACGCCAACATCGCAATGGCGATGAAGATAACATGGAAGTGTTTGAGTGACATGGTAGCGAAAGGTGATGGTTTCAGCTCACAGAATCGGTTTAATCGGATCCCACCAGGCCAGCAGCGACAGTGCCATCATAGCGAAGGCGAAGCAGCAGGTGAACAGCAGGACTTTGTAAATGAGCCCTTTTTCGTGATTCAAGTGCATGAAAATCAGCGCTACCAGCGTCGATTTAAAAGTCGCGATCAGAAGACCGACGATAATGTCCTGATAGTCGATACCGGGATCATGGAGGTCGACGTAATGCGCCCAGCCAACGGTGAGCACAGTGCAGGCACAAAGGGCATAGAAAACGAACCAGTAGGCGCGTTTGTGTTTTGCCATTTCTTCGGGAGATTCAGCCATTTTTTCTAAATGATGTAGGAGCTGGTATACAGGAATTGATCGTCACGGAGCCTGAGATCACATCAGATACATGATCGGGAACAGGAAGATCCAGACCAGGTCGACAAAGTGCCAGAACAGACCGCCCACTTCGACGCGATTGGCCATGTGCTCAGGATTCTTGAGGAACAATTTTTTACCGAACAGCAGAAAGTAAGTCAGCACAATCGCTCCACCGATGACGTGCAGGCCGTGCAGACCGGTCATGGTAAAGTAAATCGCGTAGTAGGTGCCGTATTGTGGACCGTGATTGGAGACGCGTGCGATCTGGTCGAACGGAATCGAAATGATTTCCTCTCCGCCCGCGTGATCGCCAGGCTCCGCAGCATGATCGGCTTCTTCCGCACCACCGGTTTCCGGCGCGTGCTTGGCGGCCGCTTCAGGCTTGGCTTCATCGTCGTGATGTTCATCAGCAGCGCCATGATCGCCGCCACCATGTCCGTGACCGAGATGAACGTGATGCACATTGACCGCACGAGAGGTCAATTGCTTCTGAGGAACGACCCTCTCGTCTTTGTCATAGTGCGCCGTGAGGGCATCGATTTTTTTGGCCTGGTCATCGAAGAACTTCTCTTTGACGGCGTCATCATTGAGCAAGGTCCAGACACTCGCTTCACGTTGCTCAGCAAGCGGCACGCGTTGCAAATCGACTTCGTGAACTCCGCTGAGTTCGACCTCAACCGCACTGCCGAGGAGCTTTCCAGCAACACTGGAACCATCGACAAAATTGATGACATCAGCTTCGGCGTCACCAATTTTGCCCTTACTCGCGTGATGCCCGACCGCTTTGCGGGTGCGCGCGTGCATCTTGAATGGCTCGGCAGCAACCAGCGTCACCTTGGTCTGCACAGCGGGCGTCATGATTGCCTCATCGGCTTCCTCAATCGGATCGCCGTCATAGGTTTCACCCTTTTTCTCAGCCTTGGCCATCGCCGCCTCGATGATCGAGTTGCGATAAGCGACTTCCTTCGGATGCGTGCGCTGCTCTTTCTGTGCGGCAGCCGTCAGCGATTTTGCTTTGGCAACCCACTTTTTGAAATCGACCAGACCTTCGCTGTCACCTTCAAGGAACCATTTGGGAGCCTTTTCCTGAATCACTGCGGGCAGCTCATAACCTTCAGGAACTTTGAACCTGGGCAGATCTTCATCGAGCATGCCGAGGAAAACCGCGCTGCCGGAATTCAAGTCGACCGTCACCTGGCTGGCCTCAAAGCGCAGTCGATCGGTGCCTTTGACGATCTCAGCTTCGATCAGCGAACCGTCTTTCAGTTCGATGCCGTAATGGGTGAACTTGTGATGATATTCGATGGCCTTGATGCACAGGAAGCCCAATGCACAGGCGACCACAGCGGTCATCCACATTTGAAAACGTTTCCAACTGCGCTCCTTCAGCGCGACCCATGAAAACACCACAAACACCGACGACGCGATCAGCACCAGAGTGTTGATAAAGCCCATATAGACCGTCTGCACATGAGTCGGCCAGGGATTGTCGATGCCGTCGATAACGCCGATGCGCAGGAACACGTAGCCGGAGAACAGGCCGCCGAAAAGCATGACTTCGGAAGCAAGGAACAACCAGATGCCGATCTTTGCATTCCAGAGCCCGGTGTCGCGGCGGGCGGTAACTTCGTAGGGAATTTCCATGGATGAATCGATACTAGAATTGGAAACGAGTGCGATAGGAACGTAGCAACGGGCTAGCTGTCGCCTTTCGCCTGGTCGGCAGACGCGGTAGCCGGAGCCGGTTCTGCAGCCGGTTCGTTCGCCGTGTCCGGGTCGGGTTCAAATTGTGGCGAGAAATCGCTGTCGGCACCCGGTACGCTGTATTCGTAGGGCCCACGATAAGCGACAGGTTCACCGATAAAGTTACCGTGTGGCGGCGGAGTCGGGCATGCCCACTCAAGCGTCGTCGCCTGCCAGGGGTTATCTGAATTGGTCTTGCGACCGTTTCTGATACTCCAGAAGACATTGATGATGAACGGCACCTGAGCAATCGCCATGATCCAGGCGGAGGTCGACATGACGAAATTCAAATCGATCATTTCCACCGGAGCACCCGGTTTGATGAAGTGACAGAATTCAAAGATCTTCGCTATCCAGCCATCGGCAGGAGCAAAAACCTGGGTGGCTACCTGCTCGTAGGCAAGCCCGCCATCGAAGGCACGGCGATGGAAGCCGGCCATGCCTTGAACCATCATCGGCAAAAAGATGCCGTTCATGCAGATCAATGACGGCCAGAAATGCAAGTGACCGAGAGGCGTGCTCATGAAGCGACCGGTATGCTTAGGGAACCAGTAATAGATCCCCGCGAACAGCGCGAAGATCGTGCCCGGAGCGACCACATAATGGAAGTGACCGATGACGTAGTAAGTGTCATGAAGGTGCAAATCGGGCAGCGTGAATGCCAGCGGCAAACCGGTGAGACCACCAAACCCGAACATCGGGATGAATGCGGTCGCGAAAAGCATCGGCACGGTGAAACGGATCGAGCCACCCCACATGGAGATCAGCAGCGAGGTAATAAGAATCACGGACGGCACTGAAATCAGGACGGTCACGGTTTGGAAAAAGGTACTGACCGCTGTGCCCATCCCGGTGATGTACATGTGGTGAGCCCAGACCAGGAAACTCAGGAAGCCGAGCACCATGACGGCGTAGACCATGGTTTTGTAACCCCACATCGGTTTGCGGGTGTTGTTGGGAATGATTTCACCAACGATGGCCACGGCGGGCAGAATCAGAACATAAACCTCCGGATGTCCGAGGAACCAGAATAGATGTTGATAGAGCAGCGGACTACCGCCACCAGCGGTCGCAAAGGCCTCGCCATTGACGAACAGACCGGTCGGAACAAAGAACGAGGTGCCGACCAGGCGGTCCATGAGCTGCATGATCGCGGCCACTTCGAGCGGCGGGAACGCCAGCAACAGCAGAAAGCCGGTGACCAACATCGCCCAGACGAAGAACGGCAGACGCATCCAGGTCAGCCCCTTGGCGCGCAGATTGATGATGGTGGTGATGAAGTTGACCGCACCGAGCAGTGACGACGAAATCAGGAACACCATCGCTACCAACCACTGAGTCTGGCCGGTGAAGAAAAGATTGGAGAATGTCAGGTCAGTGGTCGTCGCCAGCGGCGAGTAGTTGGTCCAACCCACTTTCGCCGCGCCTGACGGCAGAAAGAAACTCAGCAACATGATCACCCCACCGAGGAAATAACACCAGTAACTGGCCATGTTGAGACGGGGAAACGCCATATCCGGTGCCCCGATCTGCAGTGGCGTGACGTAGTTACCGAAGGCACCGAACGCCAGCGGCACGATGCCGAGGAACACCATGATAGTGCCGTGCATGGCGCCGAACATGTTGTAGAGCTCACCGGTGACACGGCCCTGATCGTCAAGCCAGGCCTGGAACCAGGGGATTTCGATCCAGTGACCGAAAGCCATAAAACCACTCAGCAAGGGAACCGGACGATCCGGGTAGGCGATGCTCCAACGCATCACCATCATCAGGAAAAACCCGACCGCCAGAAAGATCAGTGCGGTCAGACCGTACTGAATGCCGATCATCTTGTGATCGGTAGAGAAAATGTATTTTCTCCAGAAGCCCGGATCATGATGATCGTCGTGATGATCATCGTGACCGTGATCAGCGTGGGGGTCAGCGTCAGCAGGTGTGCTCATGGTGAAATAGGTTAAGTGGACGGCTGCGGGGCGCCTTCAGGAAATGGGTTCAAAGGGTGGATAGCGTCGATCCGGACCGGCGCGAAGCGAATCGCCGCAAGTCCGGGTCATATCTTGATACATTACTTCTGTTCAGCAGCGGCAGCATCACCACCATCAGTTCCGCCAAGCGGTTTACCGGTCTGCAAATCGACATCTCCGCCGGGCAAGTTTGCCTCGGGGGACAGTTGTTTCAACTCTGCTTCGCTCCAGAAGCCGCTTCGATCACTGAATTTCTCGCGTGCCGCTTTCATCATCGCGGTGGTAACCACCGCTTCC
The DNA here is from genome assembly GCA_965367965.1 of uncultured bacterium. GTDB lineage: Bacteria > Verrucomicrobiota > Verrucomicrobiia > Verrucomicrobiales > DEV007 > JBBKXR01. Next base: position 6,627 of record CBDULB010000188.1, read on the forward strand.
TCGTGCGGAAGCGCGCCAAACTCGGAGCGGACGTAAGTAAGAATCTGAGCGACTTTTTCATCACCGAGCATTGCCCATGCAGGCATCTGCTGATTGTAACTGGCGCCGTTAACGGTCAATGGCCCATTGATTCCGTGCAGAAGGATAGCGGCGAGACGTTCGGTGCCACCAGTGACGTAATCAGCACCAACCAATGGTGGGAACTGCCCGGGCGCACCCGTTCCGGTCGGTTGGTGACAGGCGACACAGTTGGCATAGTTCTTTTTGCCGGCGGCAAGCCAGGAATCGATCCACGGACCGGTGTCCTCTTCAGCAGCGGCGCCTTCTACGGCCGGTGCGGGCTCAGGCGTGTAGCTGGCCGTTTTGTAGATCGAGTCCATGCTGAAACTCTCACTGTGCCAGCCAAAATAGACAGCACCGAGCAAGACCACCGCTGCGGCCAATACCAACGCGCCACTGGCGATCGGCTCGTCACCGCTGCGGGGCTCAGAAGCTTCACGACGCACAGCATCGTGCACGTCAAGAACGCTGGCTCCGCCGGATGCGTAGTCGAGATTGGTATCGTTGTCGGAATCGTGGCTCATGGAGTAATTAACGGCTGAACAGAGTCGGGACTATTCGCTGGCGGCAGCGTCGGCTTGCTCGCCGGCGGCTTTGCCACTACCGGGGATCGGAGCGTCTTTCTTGCGCGACAGCAAGTAGTCAACGAGGGCCTCAGCGTCCGCGGTAGGAACGACTTCATAGCCCGCTTCGGGTGCAAATTTTCCTTCTAATTTCAGAGCGCTGTCAGATTGCTGGCCGTTAAATTTACGAACCGTGAACAGCCCTTCGTAGCCGGGCATGACCGATTCGCGATTCAAACTGCGCGGCGAATAGAGATGCTGAAGATGCCAGGCGCGGTCCGTGCGACGCCAGCCGACATTCGACAAATCGGGACCGATGCGCTGGTAGCCGAGCATCGCGTGACTGTCACCCCAGTAATCAGCAGGCTGCGTCTCGCGAGCGAAACCACCATCCTTGCGTCCACCCCATCCGCGCCACATATCAGCACCGGCATACGTAGGACGCACCATCTGCGTGTGACAATAAGCACAACCAAGAGAGTCGTAGAGACGCTCGCCAGTGGTGACGCTGCCACCAATCGGTTTGGCTGGATAGGCAACCAGACCTTCGACAGCGTCAGCTTCCGTGTAAGGCGTCGGCTCGATCGCACTCAACTTGACGTATGGCACCACCACCAGCAGCAGCCAGGGCAGTCCGAAGACGACCGCAAGCCCTAAGGCAAACTGGGAAAATTCGCTTTTGTTTTTCATTCTAAGCGTTCGCGTTAGCAGCGCCTCCGTCCGCAGTGATGCCGGCCGCTTCAGCGGAACTCCTGGCACCTTTGGCGTCAATCAGGGTTGGGCCGACCGATTTTCGACCCTTTCCGATGAACATCAAGGCAAGTTGATAAAAGAATGCCAAGTTGGCGATCGAGATCAGAAACCACGCCAGGCAACGTCCGATGACATAGCCATTGCCGAGTTCAACCGAGGCGATGAAGTCCGTGTTCCACTTGTCCATGGCACCGCCCTGCGCGAGTCCGCCGGCGAGCATGAAGCCGATGACGGTGAGGATTCCGTATGAAGAGAACCAGAAGTGGAAGTTGATCATTTTACCGGACGGCCATTCGGACGCCGTAATCCGCGGCACGATGAAATAGATGGCACCGAAAGCGACCATCGAGAACATCCCGTAGATGCCGAGCGTATCGATACCGACGGTGGCGTGACTGAATTGCAACATGCGACCCGGCTCGTAGAAACCGATCAGCGCCGAGAGCACGGCAAACAGGCTGAACATCAGGATACCGAAATTGCTGAAACGCAGCGCCGGGCTGTGTTCGGCGAGTTTTTGGCGACCGGCCAGCGTTTTGTTAAGATTCAACCAGACCGCCAGAGCAGGCAGCAGGATAAAAATGGTCGCCGCTCCACTGACCGATGTCATCCACGCCGGAAACGGGCCACCATTGTAACGACTGAATCCCGTCCAACCGGCAAACAGAGCCAGCGACCAAAAGCCGAGCTTGGCCAGGGGATAGCTGTGCACCGGGCGACCGGCGATTTTCGGCACCAGATAATAAGCAGCCGCGAGGGCGATCGGCACAAACCAGAAGTAAACCAGGTTACTCATGAACCAGGCGTTGACGCCGGCCTTCATCACAGCCGAACCACCGTCGTTATGAATCAGCAGGTTGGCGGTGATAAAGATCCACGGAAACCAGAGCGCGGCACCGATCACATACATTTGCGAAATGAACAGGCTGCCGGAGCGCCGACGACGGAACATCTGCACCAGGCTGATGCTGATGACAATGTAGGTCAACGCCAGTAGAGGCCAAACGAAAGTAGGAAACTCGAGCCACGGCAAAGAAGTCCCCTTGCCCATCCACATTCCGAGAAAACCAAGTGACAGAGCAAAGTTCCAGACATGGCCGGCGACCAGTAAGGTGACCGAATTGCGCAACTCGGTGCGGCACAGTCGGGCCATCAGCCAGATCATCAGACCGAAACCGGCCTGCATGCCCCATCCGTAGATCAACGAATTGGTGTGCAGCGGCCAGAGGCGGCCATAACTCAACCAGGTCCATGAAGGGCCGAGGTCGGGATTGACCAGCTTGACGCCGCTGAAAACGCCGAGAATCGTGGCGATAAACAACCATGCGGCCGCACTGGTGAAGAAAAACAACACCGGGTAACGAACCGATCGGTCGATCGCGGCTCGCAATCGAATGTCTTCGACACTGGCCTTGGCTGGGTCCTCGCTCATGGGTAATAAATCGATCGTGTCAGGTAAAACTCGCCCGCAGAACTATTTCGCCGCCGGTTTGGCTGGAGCGACTTCGGGTGCGGGAGCTGGTGGGGTCGGTGCAGGTGCAGCAGGTTTCGCTGCAGGCTTTTCGGGAGCCGGCGCTGGTTTCGGCGCTGGT
>CBDULB010000189.1:0-9590 GCA_965367965.1 uncultured bacterium
CCGCTGTCACCAAGGCAAGGCCACCCGCTGATGAGACTGTGTGAAAAAGCCAACGGTCAGAGCTCAGGCCCGATACAATCCGTGCTCATCCGTTTAATCCGTACCAATCCGTGCTGAAAAATACCGAGCGCAGTTTTTGGCACGGATGAACCACGGATGGTACGTATTTTCATGGATTCAGTGAATTTTCGCTCACTCGTTGATGCTCGCAGCTGAAACAGCTGGCCGTCCAGAGGAACGGAGCTATCCGCCCGTCCGACCAAAGCTCAATATCGTGATTTGTGAATTGTCCTCGGCGTCACTTTGCGATGTAGTAGAGCAATCATGGGTAAACACATTCTCGCACTCGACCAGGGAACCACCAGCTCGCGGGCCATGGTGGTCGATGAAACCGGCGCCATTGTCGCTTTAGACCAAAAAGAGTTCGAACAGATCTTTCCGCAGCCCGGTTGGGTCGAGCACAACGCCGAGGAAATCTGGCAGACACAGCTCGAAGTGGCCCGTGGTGCACTGGAAAAATCCGGTGTCGCCGCCGCCGACATCTCCGGTATTGGCATTACCAATCAACGTGAGACCACGGTGCTCTGGGATCGTGCCACCGGTAAGCCGGTCGGCAATGCCATTGTCTGGCAGGATCGGCGCACCTCGGAATTTTGCACCAAACTTAAGGCGGCGCACGGCGACGTCATTCAGCAGAAGACCGGGCTGATCGTCGATGCCTATTTCTCCGGCTCAAAGCTGCGCTGGATGCTCGAACAGGACGGCGACCTGCGCTCGCGGGCCGAGGCCGGTGAGCTGGCCTTTGGCACCATTGACTCGTGGCTGGTGTGGAATCTCACCGGCGGAAAGTTACACATCACCGATGTCACCAACGCCTGCCGGACGATGTTGTTTAACACCGAAACCATGTCCTGGGACGACGAATTGCTCGACTGGCTCGACGTGCCGCGTGCCGTGTTGCCGGAGACTCATGCCAGCAGTGAAATTTACGGTGAGACCGACAGCGAGCTTTTCGGAGCGAGTATCCCGATCGCCGGTATCGCCGGTGATCAGCATGCTGCCTTGTTCGGTCAGGCCTGTCACTCGGCCGGTATGGCGAAAAATACTTATGGCACCGGTTGCTTTATGCTGATCAACACGGGCAGCGTGCGTAAATTGTCGAACAACAACCTGTTGTCGACTCTGGCGTGGCAGATCGGCGACGAAGTCGAATACGCCCTCGAAGGCAGTGTGTTCATCGCCGGGGCCGCGATCCAGTGGCTGCGCGATCAGCTCGGTATCATCAAGACCGCCGCCGAAGTCGAGGAACTGGCCGCCAGCGTTGAAGATAACGGAGGCGTCTACTTTGTGCCTGCGTTTTCGGGGCTGGGTGCCCCGCATTGGGATCAGTATGCCCGCGGTACCATGCTCGGGTTGACGCGTGGATCGAACAAAGCCCACATTGCACGGGCCGCTTTGGAGTCACTGGCCTACCAGACCGCCGAAGTGCTGCGCGCCATGGAGGCCGACTCCGGTATCGATATGACCGAACTGCGGGTCGACGGCGGCGCATCGATGAATGCGCTGCTGATGCAATTTCAATCGGATCTGCTCGGCGTCCCCGTCGTGCGACCGAAAAATGCCGAGACGACCGCACTCGGTGCCGCCTTCCTCGCCGGCCTTGCCACCCGAGTGTGGGCCAGCCGTGAAGAAATCGCTGAGCAGTGGAGTGTCGACGCCCGCTTTGAACCGGCCATGGAGCGGGAAAAAGCCGATGCCTATTTCGCCGAATGGCAGAGGGCGGTCGAACACGCCAAAGGCTGGGTGGTCAACTGAGTGCGACAGCGGTCACTTATCCTCGGGCACCAATCTGACCACCAGAGCCCGGTGATCGGAGGCGAGGTCCCAGTTCGGCGGGTGCAGAATAAAACTGCGCTCGCGGTCGATTTCGGGTGACAGTCCGCGGGCGATGAGGGCGAAATCGATGCGGGCGTAGATGTCGGCCCAGCCCCAGTGATGGGTCCAGCGGAAGCCGAACCGGTCTTCGAGTTTGAGGTCTTCGAGGTAGCTGTCAGTGCCGAAGCGGCCCTGCAGGGTGCGGATCGGCGGCTCGTTGCGGGTGTCGTTGAAGTCGCCGTAGACGAGCAGGTTGGCACCGGGCTCAGTTTTGAGAATGGCGTCGATGTGATCGCGGGCCAGCTGCGATTCGTTGCGCCGCATCAGCGCCTGATCGCCGTCTTTGACTTCGCGTTTGGATTTTAAATGCAGGCCGACGCAGCGCAGACGATAGCCTGGAGTCGGCGCGACGACGACGTCGAGAATGCCGCGTTGCAGGGGCAGCACGGTATGGTCAATGCGGTAGCTGAGATCGTCACGTGAATGACGGGCGACAATGGGAAAGCGTGACAGCAACGCGAGATTGCGGTTCTGCTGATTGGCGGCGATGACCAGTTCTGTGTGCGGCAGGTCGATGCCGATCTTTTTCAGTCGATTCTGCAGGTCGGCGAGAAAGCTTTCATCGCCCAGTTCGCAAACTCCGAGGATGTCGGGCGCGGCGAGACTGATGGCGTGAATCAGCGCGGCGATCTGATCGTCGGGCTTGGGCGCATCGTCGACGGTCTCGCCATCGATGCGGCGATCCATGGCCAGGTAATTCCACAGATTGTAGGCGACAAAGGTAATCTCTCCCTCCGCGGCATCCTGACTGCTGGCGATTGGCGCCAGGCTGAGCAGCAGGAAAAGGGTGCCTGCAACGGTTGCGATCGTCGAGCCGATCGCCCGGGCTGAAAACGAAAAAACCGATCGACGTGACGCCGATCGGTTTTCCGTAAAATGAAACTGTCGCATGACAGCGTGGCGATCAGGCCGGCTTGTCGCTGCTCTCTGTGCTGGTGCTTTCGGCCTTGTCGGCGACTTTTTCGTCGGCCTTCCTGGCGTCCGTTTTGGAGTCGGACTCCCAGTCTTTTCCGCCTTCGACTTCACCGCGTTTGATTTCGTCTTCGAAATCCGTTTTGGCTTTTTTGAATTCGCCCATGCCCTTGCCGATTCCACGTGCAAGTTCGGGGATTTTCTTTGCTCCAAATAGAAGGAGAATAATAAGGAAGATGACGATCATCTCCTGCATTCCAATAGGTCCAAGCATGGCTAAAAAATAGGTTTAATTACAAAGCCAAGATAGGGCGACGGTGAATGGCACGCAAAGGAAACTTTGGCCTTAACAACGCTGGCGCGATTGGGGGCGCGCAACCGCGTTTCGGCGCCCGGGCTGCCATTTACTGCGCCAGCGCGGTCAGTGTGGCGGCGATTTCCTGCGCCGATGCGGGACCGACCGAAGTTTTCTGCACCTGGCCGTTTTTCACATAGAGCAGGGTGGGCAGGATTTCGACGCCGTATCGGTCCGAGAGTTCGGGCTGCTGATCAACATCGACGCGACCGACGACGATCCGGCTTTGTCCGGCAAAATTCTGAGCGACCTGATCAATGGTAGGAGCGAGTTGGCGACACGGTCCGCACCAATCGGCGGCAAAATCGATCAGAACCACAGCACCGGGGCGATTGATGGTGGAATCGAAGTTTGCGGAGGTGAACTCGATCACGCTGCCGCCGCGAGGTTGGGTGGGCGCCGGGGCATGTGCCTGCGGGCGGGACGGGGCAACTGCAGGGGACGGGTATGTTTGCGCCGGGACAGGAGCCGTCCGGGGTGGAGTCGGTCGGGTCTGGGCTTGAGGGTAGTGTGAGGTCCGCTGGCTGGTGCAGGCCAGGGACGTCAGTGAAACGATGGCGAGACCGGTCAGGGCGGCGAGAGTGGTTTTAGGTGCAATAGTAATCATGGTGACGGGCGGTTGGTTGGAGGCCAGACAAGTCGCAGATAGCTCGATTGCGTAATTTTTCCACCAAACGCCATGAATATCAGAATTGGACTTGCCGTCCTAGAGGGTAACGTGTCATTTTACAGGCACCTCAGTTCAGAAATTACCTACCTATCCATGACCATTCGTAAAACCATCTCCGTACTCTCCATCGCAGGTGCCGCTGGCGCTCTGGCGCTCGTCGCCGGTGAATCAAGTGCCCAGGATGCCGAGAAAGTTAATTTTGAAAAGCAGATCTGGCCGCTCATCGAGAACAGCTGTGTGAAATGTCACAAGCCGGCATACGAAGATGAGCGCGGACGCATGCGCAAGCCGAAGGGTGACCTGGTGATGAGCACCAAGGAAGGCCTGATGAAAGGTGGCGAATATGCCGCCGATGGCACCGGAAAGAAAAACATCGTTCCCGGCAAGCCCGAGGAGAGCGCCTTTCTGCAGAGCACTCTACTGCCTTTGGACGATGACATGCACATGCCGCCGGAAGAGAAAGCCGATCAGTGGACCGCAGAGCAGCAGAAGCTGGTCGAACAGTGGATCAAAGAAGGCGCTGATTTCGGTGACTGGACCGAGACTGACGTTACTGACGCCAAGTAGTCCACGACATCGAAACACCCGCGATTTTCAAGGGTGATCAAATTTCAACGCCCTCTGACCGTTCGCTGGTCAGGGGGCGTTTTTATGTTCATGGAGGAAGAATGATTCGGTCGTTGCCGCCACTGGCGAAGTGGCGTTAATCTTGGTGCATGCAGCCAAATCCACCATCACAGCCGGGAGCGCCGGGTGCGGGACGCCCGGTAGAGATCGATGACAACATGCGGCATCCGAACCTGCCGCTGTGGATGGCGATGATCCGGCAGATTCAGCGTCCGTCGACCGGCAACGAGCGGGTGCTCGACTACGGATGCGGGCAAGGGCAGTTTCTGAGGGTGCTGAATCGTATGCGGCCATTTGCGGAAGGGGTCGGTGTCGACATCGATACCGAGGCCTTGCAGCGGGGGCGCGCGTCGCTGCACGACGATGAGCCGATCGAATTCGGCATGCCGGATTTACTAAGTCAGGAGGAGTGGTGCTTCGATCAGGCCTTCGTGCAGGAGGTGTTCTGGATGATTGAGGATCTGCCGGAATTGGCGGCTCGATTGCATAGTCTGATTCGCGATCCCGGTGAGTGTTATGCGACCATGGGCTGTCATGTTGACAATCCGCTGTGGGAACATCGCAAAGCCTGGCTCGTCGGGCAGGGCTTCACGGCCTTTGATTACTCGATCGATCAGGTGGCGAAAATCTTTTACGAAGCCGGCTTCGAAGTCGCGGTGAAACGTCTGCCGGTCGACGAGTTCACGGTTTATCATCCCGAGCACACGCCGACGATGACACGCAGTCTGGCCGAGCAAATCAAGGCGACGGCGGAGCACAAAATGCTGTTTCATTTTCGGCGCGACGACGCCTGGCGATCGGGTGAGCGCGGTAAGGGACGTGACATTTCGTTGATCAATTGAGGTAAAGCTGCGCCTGAAGTTTTTGCTGTGAAGACATTTGTCACTCTCCTGTTCGTCTGTGTCTGCCTGTCCAGCCGCATGCTCGCGGCGGAGCCGACGCGACCCAACGTCGTTTATATCATGGCCGACGATCTCGGCATCGGTGACGTAAAATGCTACGGCGGGGATCGCTGTGCAGTCGAAACACCGGGCTTCGACCGGCTCGCCGCCGAAGGCGTGCGCTTCACCGATGCCCATGTGGTGACGTCGGTGTGTATACCGTCGCGGCTGGCGATCATGACCGGGCGTTATCCATGGCGCTTCGAGGCGCCGCGTCCGGATGGGCAGTGGGCGTTTCTGCGACCGAGAATGGATGTCGAACAGTTTACCATCGCTGATCTGATGCAGCAGAGTGGCTACCGCACCGCTTACTCGGGCAAGTGGCATCTGGGCACGGAAATGGTGACCACCAATGATGAGGTGCAGGGTATCGGCAATGTCGATTACCTGCAGCCGCTGCGTATCGGCCCGAATGATTACGGCTTTTCACGCAGCATGATTCTGCCGGGCTCGCTGGATATGTTTCCTTATGTGTTTGTCAGGGATCACCGGTTTGTCGGTGATGTCACCGCGACCAAGGGCTGGAGTGCCTTCAATCGCCAGGGGCCGGCGGCGGAGGATTTTGAGGACACCAAAGTGCTGGATACGATCACCCGTGAAGCGGAGCAATTCATCGCTGCCGCGTCGAACGCTTCGAAGGACGGGGAGCCGGAGCCGTTTTTTCTCTACGTCGGATTGACCTCGCCGCACACACCGGTCAGTCCGGGCGAGGCGTTCGAAGGTAAAAGTGAACTCGGTCTGTACGGGGATTTTCTGATGGAAACCGACGACTGTGTGAAGCGCGTGCTCGATGCGCTCGACCGGCACAATTTGGCGGATAATACGCTGGTTATTGCCACTTCCGATCACGGGCCGGCGGCGTATGCGGGCAACATTCGCAAAGCGACCTTCGGGCAGTTGGAGGCGCTTGAGGAAAAAGGCCACGATGCCAATCTCGATTATCGCGGTTACAAATTTTCCGTCTACGAGGGGGGCTTGCGGGTGCCCTTCGTGGCGCGCTGGCCAAAGGTTGCCGCGGCCGGTGACGAGTGTCACGAGCTGATCGGCTTGCAGGATTTGATGGCGACTCTCGCAGAGATCACCGGTTCGGACCTCGGTGATTCGCGTGGTGTTGATTCGGTCAGTTGGTTGCCGCTTTTGAAAAACCCGAAAAGTGGTCCGGTGCGCGAGTCGATGATCATGACATCGGGCTCTTCGTTCGCGATTCGCAAAGGTCAGTGGAAACTGATCGTCGACCCGGGCAGCGGTTGCGCCGGCACTTACGGCAACCGTCCGACCAAAGACGAAGCCTGGGCCGCAGCGATCGAAACCTTCGGCGGCAAGCCGGCCCCGGCAGATCTGCGCAAGGCGCCGTTCGTGCAGCTTTATCACATGCGCAAGGATCCGGGAGAATGGAACAACTACGCCGCCAATTTTCCGCCGCGCGTGGCGGCGATGTTGGACTTGCTGGAAGAGCAGATCAAAAACGGTCGCAGCACGCCGGGACCGGCGTTGAGCAATGACGCCGAAGTCGATATTTTGCGCAGCGCACCGAAGCGGTATTTGCGCAAGTGAATACCCGGGGGGGACCAGGCGCTCTGCCTGCCCATGCACGAGCCGGGCGGATTGAGGTCAGGTTACCGGAGGCGTCCAAGCGCCCCTCCTCGGCTATCGCTGTCTGAGGGGATGCTATTTTGCCAAAAACTGCACGGCGTCGGCGACGACGTGACCGTCTTTGGTGCCTTTGTTAGACACGGTGACGACGGCGGGGCCTTTTTTGAATTCGAATTCACCGAGCGAAATGAAACCGGTATCGTCGCCCTTGTCCCGGCGCTGATTGACGGTCACGGTTTGTTCACCGCCGGCGTGACGGATGGTGACCGGAACCGTGGAGGAGCGGTTGCCGTTAAAGGGGAAGGCGAAGCGCACTTCATAGGTGCCGGCGCTGGGAAGGTCGGCGGTGAAGGTCAGACTCTTCATGCCTTTGCCTTCGTTGACGTCGTGCAGGTAGCCGGTATCGACGAACACCGGATGCGAACTGCTCAGCGTCCAGGCGCCGACGGCTTTGGCGTGTTGATCATCGATGACGATGCCGGGCAGTTTTTCGGAAGTAATCAAGACTTTGGGTTTGGCAGTCGGCGGCAGGTCGAGCACCTGTCCGTCTTCGAGAAGGCGTTCGCGCAAGTGGCTGTAAGGGACGTCCTGAACGGCGAGGTCGGCATCGATGGCCATGGCGGCGGCGGTGGCGGCCGACTGGCCGAGAATCATGAACACCGGCTCCATACGGATCGAGCCGTAGGCGATGTGCGAACTCGACAGGCACACCGGCACCAGCAGGTTGTCGCACTCGGATTTTTTCGGAACGATGGAGCGGTAGCTGACCACGTACGGTCCGCCCGGTGATACCTGCACGTCGCCCTCATTCTGAACGTAGCCGTCTTCGGTGACGTAGCGCTGCACATTGTGTGAATCCATATTGTAACTGCCGAGTCCGACCGAATCTTCGGCGACGCGCACCCGGCGGCAGTCGAGTTCGGTGGTGACGTATTCGCCGATCAGGCGACGGCCTTCGCGCACATAGATCTGGTGTGGCCAGTTGCCGGTGGCGGTAAATTCATCGGCGGCCAGCCCCCACGGCTGCATATCTTTGCGAATCTGTTCGGGAACGCGTGGATGATTGGCCAGTGTCCACATCAGTCCTTTTTGATACTGCTCGTGTTCGGCGAGGATCTTTTCGCGTTCCGCGTAGCTGGCCTCGGGGAAGTCGTAGTTGTAGCCGATGTTGTCGGTCGAGAAGGCACCGTAGTTGTTGGTATCGGTCTTGTGATTGGGCATCATCGTGGCGCTCCACGGCATGCGCAGGTCGCCGGCTTCGAAGTTGCGAAACAACAGCTCGTACTGTTTTTCGTCGTAGCCTTCGGGTTTGGGAAATGGCACCCGGTTGCGCTCGTCGTTGCTCATGCACATGCGGTAGTTGTAAGCCTGCATGCGTTGGTCACCGGCGCCGTCTTCGCCGGGAGAATCGCCGTGAACGCGCGCGACCAGGCCGGAGGATGGATCGCCCGGCACGAGGTAGGGATCGACTTTTTCCAGAAACAGATGGCCTTTCATCTGCGCTTTCTGAACGCCGTTGAGCTCTTCCTCATAGCGGTCGTTCGGCTCGCGACCGACGTGATAGGAGGTTCCTGCAGCGGCGAACAGATCACCTTCGTAGGTGGCATCGATGAAAATGCGGCCTTTGTAGGTTTCGCCGGACTCCATCACCAGTGCGGTGATTCTGCCGGCATCGGTTTTCTTGACGCCGGTTTCGCGATTGAGGCGTTGCTGAAGCACGACCGTGACCGGTGCGCCGATTTCCTTGAGCATGACGTCGTAGACACGCGCCGCGACTTTCGGTTCGAACACCCACATCGCGTCGGCTTCGGGTGTATACATGCTTTTGCGACTTTTCGATTTCAGGTCATCGGGCTTTTGCAGCGGCCACGATTCGGGGTGGCTGTAGTGGTGATGAATGCGTTGGTAAAACTCACGGCTCAATCCGCCGATGGCGGCTTTGCTGCCCGAATCGGTCGCGCCCAGTCCACCGGTGGTCAGGCCGCCCAAATATTCGGTAGGCTCAATCAAGATCGCCGTCTTGCCCATTTTCGCCGCCTGAATCGCGGCGATGATGCCGGCACTGGTGCCGCCATAGATGACCACATCGGCTTCGTGGGCAGGCGTGTCGGCGAGGGCAGGTTGGGTCGAGGTCGCAAGCAGCGAAGCGGCGAGTAGGGGAATGAGGTGGCGAAGTTTCACCCGCCAAGGTTAGGCATTCGCGGACGAAAGCCAATCCGCGATTGCGGCTGTGCATGTCTGAAGCGGAATCGTCGAGAGCTTCTTGTTGCGGTCGCGGAAGTGAGCTTCGAGTGGCCAGCGAAGCGCCCGCCCTGCACTGAGCTTTACCGACATTTATCCAGTCGGCATGGAACCACAGGAGTGTGGTTCTTCCTTGGTCTTGTTCGTATCGGCTCACGCTTGCGCAGGGCAGCACGACACTCCTGTCGTGCCTCGGCGGCCAGAGCGGTAACGAACTGTATCGGCTCGTTCGCCGTCATCGCCTGTTGTGCATTCCACCGCTCCAGTCGGCATGGAACCACAGGAGTGTGGTTCTTCCTTGGTCTTGTTCGTATCG
>CBDULB010000190.1:0-9318 GCA_965367965.1 uncultured bacterium
CAACTGCTCACAGCCTGCCATCGATAGTGAGGTCTGTGACAGCTGTGACGGGGAGCGGGGAGCGAATGTCGGGGCAGGGAGGTGGGACGCCGACTGCGGTGTCTAGCCTACTTTGGCTCGATGGGGATGGTCATCAGTTTGTCGGAGGACTGGGTGAACTCGCGGCTGCTGAACACCCAGATGACAAGCTTTTTGTTTTCCCAGAAACCGGGGGTTGAGCGGGCCTTGCCGTAGAGGGCCTTGCGCGCCTGCACGGAACCGGATCCTTTCTGACCGAGCAGATCGATGCGGGACTGCAGCTCGAACTGCATCTGGTCGAGCAGACCGGCGCGGGTGCAGTGCATGCCGCTTGAAGCACCTTCCTGGAATACCAGCGTGTGGCTGTCGCCGAGCAGCAGGATCGGGCTTCCCGGATCGGGATCGGCGGGCTGGCCATCCTGTCCGGCGAAAGCGACCTTGAGGGTCTCGGCGGGCGTAGAAGAAGCGTAGTCAGTACCGACGACGAGATCGCCGGTGATTTTGATTTCGGTCGGCGCGCTGCGTTCGATTTTTGCCGGCTTGAGTTCACCAGCCCAATCTTTGGCTTTGATCTTTTTGGCGAGCGATGCGGCGAGGATTTCGCAGGCTCCGGGGGAGTAGTGGGCATCCTGTTCGCAATATAATTTTCCGGTCGCGCGCAGGGCGGCGAACACTGGCTCGACGTCGAACACATCGAGGCCCTGTTCGCGCATTTGATCGTAGAGGGGCTTGAGTCCGTAAGGGGCGCCGGGGCCGAACTCTTCGTCGAACTTCTCGGGATAGATCGAAGCCTTCATCGGGATCGGCACGATCATCAGCTCGACGCCCTTTTCGGCGAGCGCCTTCTGGAATTCGACCATGTATGGCAGCGGGCTCTCTTTCCCGGGATTGGCGACCACGTCTGCCCACGGTTGCTCCCAGAACTTACCGAGTCCGGCCTGGCGCAGTTCGCTCTTGAGAAAATACCAACCCTTGGCGTCGCCGGGCACGCTGAAGGTGTCGGCCGCCTCCGCGACGTTTGCAGCAGCTGCGGCAAACGCTTCGCTCTGATCGGAGTCGGCTTGACAGGAGAGCGTCGAGATCGTCATCAGTGACAGCGATACGACAGTGGCAAGGAGGCAATTCGAGTGAGTCGTTTTCATGGGCAGGGTCATTTTGGAATGCGGGGCTCGAGCTTGCAACGGCATCATCGAGGCTCGGTGGCATCGGCGAACGGAGCCGGCGGGCCGACATCGTAGAACAGGTCGTAGCCTTCTTCAAAAAAGTCCGACCATCGAAGTTCGCTGACGATTTCGGGGTGATCGGCGTAGGACTCGATCGTGAGGTCGTAAATGTTTCCAATTTCATCGGGAAAACCGCTCAAGGCTTTGCGATCCATAACCGCCCAGTGGAAAACGGCGATCTCTTTGGCTGCCAGCTCACCCGACCCGACTTCGACGACCTCGTATCGGTTGCAGATCAGCGCCCGCGAGTATTCGAGATCTTCGACGCTGCGCAGTTCGGTGGTCTCGACCAATTTGCCTTTCAGCTGGACCGTTGCCGCCGCCGATTTGGCACGTTGCTGTTCGAGTTCTTCGAAGTGGGCGTGATTGGCGGCGACTTCTTCGGCGCTCAGCGCACGGTCGTAAATGGCGAGCCCTTCGATGCGGCCGTTCCAGGCGCCACCGATGGTGGTGCCGCGGCGACTGGCCATCGGTTCGGCGCTGAGTACTGCCTTGTCGTCGGTGCGGCCTTTGCCATCGCGGAAAATCCACCAGCCCTCATCGTCGAGACTGAGTGTCAGATGGACGGCTTCACCGGGCACGATGGGGCCGAGCGACATCGTGGCCGGACGGGGCGCGAGAGCCGCAAAGCGGAATTCGCCTTCGTTCTGGCGCAGTTGAAATTTGGGATGCGATACGATGACGCCATCGGCCGTAGAATCGGGAGTGACCCAGGCTTCGACCGAAAAACCGCCAGCGCGTTTGGCATCGCTGCCATCGAGCCGCTGGTCGAGCAGGACCATCGATTCGCCATCGATTTCGAAATGGCCACCGCCGGCGATCATTTCAAAATGCCGCCCGAAGCGAGCGCGGTTGCGCGCCGTGACCGAGCACTCGTGGCCACGGTCATCGCCGCGGGCGTCGGCGATGCGTTGACCGTCGGGCGCACCGTTTTCCCAGACGAACAGCAAGCCACGGGGCTGGCTGGGCCAGCCGGTTTTCTCCGTCTGATCACTTGGCGGTGCCTTGGCATCGTTAAACAGCGAGCCTTCCAGGGAAGCGTCTTCGCCGCCCTTGATCCAGACGTCGGGGAAAAAGTCACCGAGATCGTCATCGGTGACGCGGACCCAGGTCTCGACCTTCTTAAGGCCGGCGGAAAATTTGCCGAGATAGATTTCCGCTGAATGACCGCCGTCGCCGATGGTCTTGCCTTTGAACGGACCGGTGATGGCAAAATAGCGCGGATGATTGCTCCAGCGGGGATGATACATCTCGTAGCCATCGACACCCGGCGCGTCGTTGACAATGACTTGCGAGTGCTTGACGCCACGGTCGCCGAAAATGTGAACGCTTTTGTGGGAACCATCGAAAACCCACGCGGCGTAACTGTTGTCCGGTGCCATCGACGGCCAGCAACCGTGCTGATTCTGCCAGCGCTCGCCAGTCTCGAGATCGACGGCACCAACTTTTGGCCAGGGAAACAGACAGCTCATGCGTTTGCCGTCGCGTGACAGTTGCACATTGTCAGGAGAGATTTTTTTGGTCCCGTCGAACACCAGTTCGCGGTCCATGGGATCGATGAGTTGAAATCGCTCAATCTTGTCTGCGTAGAGATTCGACTGGTCGGTCGGTCCGAGACTGGCGGTGTAAACCCACTGAATCTTAGTTTCCGGGTCACGCCAGAGATCAACGGCGTAACCTTCGCTGAGCCGTTCGAGATTTTCACCATCCCAATCGACCCGGAAAATCTCCGGCTGAAAGACTTTGTTCGATCCGTCGCGAGCGGTGTGCTTGTCGGTGAACACGATCGACTTGCCGTTCGGTGTGATCAGCGGTCGCGAGTAGTTGCCTTTACCGTCGAGAATTTTACGCGCGCCCCGATTGTCTGCGGTGTCGATACCCCACAGTTCAAACTGCTCGAAGTTTCCGTAGACGTCGGAAGTGGTGGTTTTGGTGTAGTGCATCCACACCAGCTTGGTCGGGGCTCCGGTCGCCGCCTCGATTTCGACTGACAGTGGGTCGGGTTCGGTTGCCGGTGCCACTTCGGTATCGAGTGGCTCTTCGACGATCTCCTTTTCGCTGCAGCCGGTGAAGCCACTGAGACAAAGAATTCCGATTCCGATCGCGGCGGCTATCGCGCCACCCTGCTTTTGTGGTTGAGGAAATATCACGAATTCTGACCGAGGTAACGGGTTCGCAAATGTTGCAGATGAGCCGATGGATCGGTTGCCGAGCCGGTGGCGCGTTCGATCAATTCTCCGGGTAGGTAGCGACTGCCGGGGCGATGGATTTTTTCCCGCATCCAGGCGAGCAAACCCGAACAATCACCGGCTGCAAGTTGTGTTTTGATTGCCGGTTGTTGTTGCAGTGCAGACGCGTACAGATGTGAGGCGTTGAGGTTGCCGAGACTGTAGGTCGGAAAGTAGCCGAAGATGCCGAGACTCCAGTGGATGTCCTGAAGGCATCCGTTGGCGTCCTTGTCGACTTTCAGGCCGAGCAGTTTTTCAAAGGCCTCGTTCCACGCGGCGGGAATATCGGCGATGGCGAGATCCCCGGAAAAAATGGCCTGCTCGATTTCGAAGCGCAACAGGATGTGCAGGTCGTAGGTGACTTCATCGGCCTCGACGCGGATGAAGGACCGTTCGGCGCGGTTGACGTGGGCGAACATCGTGTCGACATCGACGCCGACAAGTTGGGGAAAATGCACGATGGCACGTGGCAACCAGTGCTCCCAGAATTCGCGACTGCGGCCGACGTGATTTTCCCACAGGCGGGATTGGGATTCGTGAATGCCGAGCGAAACTGATGTGCCGATCGGTTGACCGTGTTCGTCTTCGGCGAGGCCCTGTTCGTAGGTTCCGTGGCCGGCTTCGTGCATGACACCGAACAGCGAACTGAGAAAATCTTCGTCGTCGTAGCGGGTGGTCAGGCGCACGTCGCCAACGCCCATACCGGAGCAGAAAGGGTGCACCGCGGTGTCGATGCGTCCGGCGTCAAAATCGAAGCCCATCCACTCGGCGACTTCGTGGTTGAAAGCCTGTTGGGCGGCGACCGGGTAAGGCCCGGGGGGCAGCGGAGTGGGGGCGGGACGTTGCAGGGCGGCGTTGGCGATTTCGACCAGATCGCCTTTTAGACTGCCGAAGAGTTTTTCCAACTCGACGCTGCGCGCGCCGCGTTCAAATTCATCGAGCAGGGCGTCGTAGGGGCGATCTTCGTAACCCCAGCACTCGGCGCGACGTTGGCACAGGTCGATGAGCTTTTCGAGTACCGGTGCAAAGACTGAAAAATCAGATTCTGCCCGAGCCTCGGCCCAGGAAGATTTGGCAAGTGAACGGGTTTCCTCGAAGTCGGTGACCAATTCGAGCGGGAGCTTTGTGGCGCGCTGATACTGGTGCCGCCACTCGCGCAGGTTGGCCGCTTGAGCTTCCCCGTTAGGCTCGCAGGCATCGATCCATTTGCCAACTTGATCGGCCGTGAAGCGCTTGTGCATTTCGCCACTCATCCAGGCCATTTGGCGGGCGCGGTAGGCGACGCCATTGGGTGGCAGCATGGTTTCCTGATCCCAGCTGAGTGTCGCGGCGGCGTCGTGGAGCAGCGCCAGTTCGGAGGACAGGTCGAGGAGATTTTTGTATTCGCTGGCGCTCACGTTGCTTGATGTTTGGTTGTTTTCGTCCACCGGGTAAAGGCTTCGGGATGATCCCCCGGCCTTTCTCCAGGCCCTCCCGCCTTACGCATTTAAGAAAAAAGCGGCACTGGCGGTGTAGCCGTGGATGTAGTTGCGGCCGCCGACGGGACCGATCTCGCCATTGCAGAAAAATCCGCTGAGCGGAACGCGACCGAACACGTCCTCGACAATGCCGGCGTCGTGATTGGGAATGCCGAACAGGTGGCTGCCGCGACCGGCGCAGGTAAACATCAGTCCGGCGAAGGGCTCGCCGTATTTGGTCTGGGCAGCGGCACAGCGCAGGCGCAGATCCTCGTCGGCACTGTCGCTGTCGCGGAGTTGAAATTGCATGGTCTGACCGACGCGCGGCTCGGCTCCGAGGGCGAGCACGCCGGCGTTGGGATCGCCGCCGAGAATGTTGCGCACCAGGAAATCGCCGCGCTGATAGTCGTCGACGTATTCGGACATGGCGAGACCGGCGAAAATGTTTCCCTGGGCCCGGTCGCGCAGGTCTTTATCGAGTGACTCGAAGGCTTCCTCAAGTTTTTCGAAAGCGGGTTTGGAGCCGATGGTGATCAGCACGTTGTCATCGGCTTCGGTGACGGTGTACGGTTCTCCGATCGGTCGGCATCCCTGACTGACGACGCCGCCGATACGCACACCGCCGGAAAAGTGCACGGCGGTCATCGCGGCTTCGCTGATGCCGGTTTCGCGGAACAGGAAAATGCCATCGGGCTCGGCTGGACCGCTGGCAAGGCCGCCAAAAGTCGGCACACCGTCGTAGGCGGTGTTCCAGTGACGCAGCCAGGATTCGGACTGCATGTGCAGCGGATTGCACAAGGTGATCCAGGCACCGAAGGGCGAGGAGTGATCACCGTCTGCGCCGCTGCGGTTATCGCCGATGCCGGTAATGGCCCGCCAGTCTTCGCCGGCCTCGGCGCGGGCAAGGTCTTCGATGGACAGGTCGGCGACTTGAACTTCGGTATTGGGAAGTGACAGCAGCAGCAGCGAAAAGCCGGACACATTTTCGTCTTCTTCACCGACGCCGACCAGTCCGGCACCGGAGCAACCGATCACCAGAGGCACGCGGCCATCGACTTGTACGCTTTCTGCGAGCGCAGCGACGTGGGGATGCCAGTCGGGCGTGCAGAACACAAACGCGACCGTCGGCGGGGAATCGTCGCCGAGTTCGTTGCGGCAGGCGGTGACGGTCTTGCTGACCTGACCTTCGTCGTAGGTAGTGCGCACCAGTCGGGAAACGGCGCGATTGGATGCCGGCACGGCCATGAAGTTTACGAGCGAAAACGGGCGATTAGATCGGGTGAAAGTTGGCAGTGCGGCAGCTTACGCTATCCGTTCACTGATATCCACCCGCCGAAAATGACAACTTGGTTTGGTTTGGAAAAATGGTACCTGGGACAGGAATCGAACCTGCACGGGCTAAGCCCACTGGATCCTAAATCCAGCGCGTCTACCAGTTCCGCCACCCAGGCTTGTTTTTACCCGCGCAGAGCAACGCCGGTGCGCTGCCTGAACGGGACAAAGGAAAGGAAAAATGCTAACGGCGAGCGGACGGGAGCCAGATCACCAGTTGGCCTCGAACTTACGCCAAAGCCTGAAGCTTGTCGATCAAGCCTTGTTTGGGGGTGCCGGCGCCGACGACTTCGTCTTTTTTCTCACCGCCTTTAAAGAACAGCAGCAGTGGAATCGAGCGAACGCCGTATTTAACAGCGAGTGCCTGGGCTTCGTCGACATTGACTTTAGCGATCTTGACGGTGTCGCCGAGTTCTTCAGCGATTTCATCGAGCACCGGGGCGATCATTTTGCAGGGGCCACACCACTCTGCCCAGAAATCGACGAGAACCGGGACTTCGGATTGTTCGACTTCAGCGGCGAAGTTGTCTTCGGTGAGATTAACGATGGATGCGTGAGCCATGAGAAATTGTAAGTTGGGGATGGTTGTTGGGGAGGAGTCGCCGTTTCGTTTCGACACGGATTCAGCTGTCGTGGGAGCGGCGTAACCAAAGCAGTGAATCTGGAGCTGTCAATGTCAACAGGACCCTGCCGGACACCCGCCGGAAAGCAGGACGACAGGTTCTATTGTGACGCCACGTTTGGAAAAACCTTGCAGCGAAATTTTCGCAGAATGGAACAGGTGCCACATCTGAGCGGGCCAGATGGGCACAAATTCTGGATTGGGCTTAGCTCGTCCGCATAGGCGGGAGCGCACCGTGCTTCGACTAGCCTTTGCTGGCGAAGTAGGTCAACAGTTCGATGGCAAGCACCGCTGCGGAGAGAAGGAAAACAAAGATCGCAAAAATCATCAGATCAAAAAATCAGGATTGGGTAAGGCTCCAGGTGTAGAGCGTGATGCCGAGAACGGCCAGCGCGAGTAGCAGGACTACGACCGAGAAGGCGGCGAGGCCGGACTCTTCGTATTCCTCTTCCCACTCTTCTTCGGCGTCGGCAGCCGTGGACCTGATATCGGGAGCGGCGGGGACGCCACCTGCGACAGCGGCAGGCGCTTTCGTCATCGGTTGAGTCTGCTGCAGCTTTACCGTTGCCTGAGGCAATGGTTTGGCGGCACCGGGTTTGGAAAGCGGGGTGGTCTGGCGACCTGCGGGCGGGGCACCGGGCTTGGGTGCTTTCGCGAGCGGAATCGTTTTGGCTCCGACCGGGGCACCACCGGCAGCGATGGGGGGGGCGGAAGGGGCCGGCGCTTTGGCCAGAGGAATGGTTTTTGCTCCTGGAGGCGCGGGTGCACCTGGAGGCGGCGTCGCCGGAGCGGCGGGCGGTCGCGGAGCCGAAGGGGCTGGCGGCGGGGCCGGAGCGCCGGCGGCGGTAGGCATCGGCGGAGCCGGAGTCGGCGCCGGAGCGGTGCCACCTTTCGCCGCGACGGGAGCCGTCGAGCCTTTGGGTGCGACCGGGCCGGTCTCTTCGGGACGCGCCCGCAGAGTGATGCGAACGGTTTCTTTCTTCAGCGGAACCGTCGAGGTTTTAGTCGAGGGCTTCGGTGGATCCGGAGGTGTGCTGTCTGAGTCGGCCATGATAATTGAAACTTTTTAAAAAAGCGGAAGTGCTATTTAGGTCTGGAAATGACGTGTCTGTCAATAGCTTAATACAACTTCGCGTCGCAAGATTGCGCATTCCGGCATTATTCTGTGCTTTCCCTGTGAAAGCGCCGTTGAAGCCGTGCCATTTCGACTTTATCGCTAGTCATGAAAATGCCCGCCAACGTGGTCGAGCTGCTGCAGGCGCTGATCCGAATTCCCAGTCTCAATCCGGACGGTGATCCGGGCACGGACGTGGCGGGCGTTACCGGCGAACTCGCTTGCGCTGAATGGGTGGGCGAGTTTTTGAAGGCTTGCGGGGCCGATGTCGTGCTCGAAGTCGTCGAAAGCGGCCGGCCCAATGTGATCGGGCGTTTTCCGACGCAACCTGCTGTCGATGGCTTGGATAAATCGAAGCTGCTGTTCGCGCCGCACACCGATACGGTCGGGGTCGGTGGCATGACCATCGATCCCTGGAGCGGCGACCTGTCGGAGGGAAAAGTCTGGGGCCGCGGTGCCAGCGACACCAAGGGAACCATGGCGGGCATGTTGTGGGCACTGTGGGAGCTGCGTGACCGGATTGCCGCGCTCGATGTCGAAGTGGCGTTCGTGGGCTTGATGGGCGAGGAGACCTCGCAGTTGGGGTCGAAGCATTTTGCCGAACATCACGGTGATGAGTTCGATTTTGCCATCGTCGGCGAACCGACCGAGCTCGATGTCGTGCACACCCACAAAGGCTGCGTATGGTTGACTCTGACAACGCGTGGTAAGGCGGTGCACGGCTCGCAGCCGGAGCGCGGCGACAATGCCTTGATGAAAATGCTGCCGGTGCTGCAGGCGATCGATGGAGAATTTCGCGAGCGGCTGAAGGGTTTTCAACATCCGGTGCTCGGGCACAGTACGGTTAACATTGGTCAGTGCCGCGCCGGAACGCGTTGCAACATTGTGCCGGATCACTGCGAGGCGACGCTGGACTTTCGCACCACCCCCGATCTGGCGGCGCAGGAGGGCGGTGTGCAGGGGGAATTGGAGCATTTCCTCGCGGAGAAAGGCTTTGCGGATTTTGTCGAGATCGGCGTGCTCAACTACAGCGAGCCGCTCGATACCGATCCCGGAAACGAATTCGTGCAGCGCTTCGTGCCGCTCGGCTCGGCACTGGTCGGCGCGCCGTGGTTCTGCGACGCGGCCTGTCTGGCGATCGGCGGGATCCCCGGTGTAGCGGTCGGTCCCGGCTCGATCGCCCAGGCACACACCGTCGACGAGTATCTGGCAGTCGACGCGCTCGAGGCGGGGGCGTCGTTTTATCGGCGCTATCTGGAAGGGTTCACACGGTGAATTGACGGTGCGGCCTGCCACTGCGGGCCCCCGACGGCGACGGGGCTGG
>CBDULB010000191.1:0-9275 GCA_965367965.1 uncultured bacterium
ACCCCCACCTGCCACAAGGGCAAGTGAGGGCTACCAAGGCAACAATCCAAGTCTCTCGGCAAATTGGTTTCTATTATTCGAAAGTGCCCTTCAAGAAGGGTTCACCTTCGACATTTTCGAATGAATCGATAATGCTGAACTGACCGGTTTCCAGCGTTTCACCGATGTAAACGTTTTTGGTCAGGTGATGATTCTCCTGGCTGGTGACAGTGCCACCCGGTCCGTCGAAGCTGACACCTGCTTTGAGCGCGGCCATGACAGCTTCGGGCTCGAAGGTTCCGGCTTTTTCGACGGCGGCTTTCCACAGATAGACACCGTCGTAAGACAGTACCATCGGCGAACAGGTGACGCGATCTTCTTTGACGACTCCAGTGACGTCAGTCTTGGCAAGCCAGGCCTGAAAGTCTGCGATGAACTTTTTGTTGGCCGGGGTATCAATCGACATGAAGTAAGTCCAGCAACCCAGATGACCGATCAGGTCTTCGGCGGGAAGCGAGCGGAACTCATCTTCGGAGATCGAGAACGACACCACCGGGCAATCTTCGGAAGTCATGCCGGAAGCGGCGAACTCTTTGAAGAACGGTACGTTGGCATCGCCGTTGATGGTGTTGATGACACAGGCGTCACCCGAAGCGGCGAAGGTTTTGATGTCGGCAACGATTTGCTGGAAATCGCTGTGACCAAACGGCGTGTAGTTACCGGCCGAAATGACAGCACCGGAGTCATCCTTTCGAAGACCACCGCCGATGTTTTCCACCGGAATGCCTTTCGACTTCAGGTATTCGAAAAGCACCAGGTTGGTGGTTTGCGGATAAACGTAGTCGGTGCCGATCAGGTAGAACTTTTTGAAACCTTCTTCAAGCAGGTAATCGACCGCAGGGATCGCCTGCTGGTTGACTGCTTCGGCAGTGTAGAAAATGTTCGGGGACATTTCTTCACCCTCGTACTGGACGGGGTAGAAAAGCAGGCCCTTGTATTTCTCATACACTGGAAGCACCGACTTGCGCGACACGGAAGTCCAGCAGCCGAAGGTTGCAGCGACTTTGTCCTGCACCAGCAACTGCTCGGCTTTTTCCGCGAACAGCGGCCAGTCGGAGGCACCGTCGACCACTACGGGTTCGATCTTCTTGCCCATGACACCGCCGGCGGCGTTGATTTCGTCGAAGGTGAACAGGAGGATGTCACGCAGTGACGTTTCGGAGATGGCCATCGTTCCACTCAGGGAGTGAAGAACGCCGACCTTTACCGTTTCGCCGGTAGCTGGAGCAGCAGGCGCAGGTTTGGGCGCCGGCTTTGGTGCCGGTGCCGGTTTGGGTGCTGCTGCAACGACCGGTTCGGGTGCCGGTTCAGGCTCGGGTGCCGGTGCCGGTGCCGGTGCCGGTTCAGCGGCTGGAGCCGGGGCTTCCGAGACTGTTTCCTCCGGCGGTTCAGGAGCGACGTCGGCCTCCCCGCCACAACTGCTCAGTGAAACTGTCAGTGCTACAAGTAGCGCTGCGAACACGTTTCTGGCAGAGGGAATGTGAGCTGCGGAAGCTCTAATTCCCTCAGCTAGTGTTGATGATTTTATCATAATTTGTGTGGTTGGAAGGTCGCGCTGCGGCGGGGTCGGGATTAGAACGACATGCCGAGACCGAAATTGGTGACGATGAAATCAGATTCCGGATTGTTGACCGTCACTGAGTTTTCGGTGTGGTAGTAGGTTACGCCGGCATTAAAAGCCCATTCACCACCGAGGACGGAGTCCATGAATGGCAGGGGAAGGCTCGCGGTGAGTCCGCCGGTTGCGAAGCCGAAGCCGGTGTCTGCACCGGGACCGTGAAAGTCGTCAGTAGCGAAGAAAGCGACGCCAACCGGAATGGCCAGAGAAACGGGGCCGACGTCGAATCCCTGTTCGACTCCGACCAGCACGACGGTGCCGGTGTCGCCGCCTGAGGCACCTTCGTCGAGGCGCTGATGGACGGTGATGCTCGGGCTGAGCGGCAAGTCAAAGCCAAAGCCGATGTCGAGAATTTCCTCGGTGTCGCTGGCGTAGTACCACTGCTGGTAAGTCGCGGAGACTTCGACGAAGCCGGCGTCGTAGGCGAGTCCACCCCAGACGTCGATTTCCTGGATCTGTCCACCGATCGGGCTGATGCCCTTATCGTTGACGTCCCACCATGTTCCCACTGATGCCGACAGACTGTCGGTGATCGGGAACGAAAATTCGATCAGTGGATTGAAAGCGAAGTCGCCGGCATTTGAACCGTCACCCCAGACATCTCCACCGTAGGAGATAAAGTGTGAGTAGGCGTCGAATGAGAGTGTTCCTGAAACCGCTTTGGCATCGGCAACCGGAGGGACTTCCACCATGGGAGCTTTCGGGTCAGCGTATTCGCCCGCCGTAGCGAGGGAAGCGCCAACGAGGGCAGGAAGAAGAGTGAGAATAGATTTTTTCATTTGTAGCTGAGTATTGGTTGTTGTGAAGTCGCCCTGGATTGGTTTTCAGAAGGCGATTTGAACTCAGGTCAAAGCATGACGCGTGCCAAAATTCAGTTGTTTTCGAATAACGCAATGAACTGTGGTCTACGCTTACCTGATTGGTTTGGATAGTGATGCATCGGTGTGGCGGGTGTTTATGGATGGCTGTGGTAGTTAGTTATTTAGCTGCTTGCTGACACAGGCTTTCCGAACTCGCACCTGTATATAGTACGTACCTGTGTTGACGGCTTGCGCGGGTAGCAAAGTTTGTCAGTCGGCCTTGAATGGAATGGCACGGCTAATGCTCTATTGGATATTACAAATGTTACCGAGCGTAATACCCGACAGTTAAAACTGAGAAGCAAACCACAAACAAAAACTGAACGATGAAGATCCCGCGATTTATTACCAAAAAAGGTGTGCTCACTGCATTCGCAGTGACATTGACTAGTTTACTGAGCAGCTGCGGGGGAGGCGACAATGCTGCGTCTGACCCGGTGGAATCGTCCGCAGATGACTCTGCAGGCGCAAGTGCTGCGGCAACGCCGGGTGCTGATGCGAAGCCGTTGACGATCGGTTATTCCGACTGGCCCGGATGGGTTGCCTGGGAAATCGGAATCAAAAAAGGCTGGTTCAAAGAGGAGGGTGTTGAAGTCGAATTCGCCTGGTACGACTACGTAGCATCCATGGACGCCTACGCGGCAGGCCAGATTGATGCCGTCAGCATGACCAATGGCGATGCGCTTGTCACGGGTGCGACGGGGAAGCCCTCCGTCGGTATTCTTATCAATGATTATTCCAACGGCAACGACATGGTTGTCGGAAAGCCGGGGATCGAATCGCTGAAAGATTTGGCGGGTAAGAAGATCGGCCTGGAAGAGGGTTTTGTGACTCATCTGCTTTTCCTCAAGGGGCTCGAGATGAATAATGTCGATGGAGAATCCATTACCATTGTCAACACGCCCACCAATGAAACGCCACAGGTGCTGGCTTCAGGAGCTGTTGATGCCATTGCTGCCTGGCAGCCAAACTCCGGGGAAGCGCTCAAGCTCGTCTCCGGATCGAAGCCTATTTTCACCTCAGCCGATGCTCCAGGTCTTATTTACGACGCACTTTACGTCGATCCTGAGTCTCTGGAAGCGAATCGTGAAGAGTGGAAGAAAGTGGTCAAAGTCTGGTATAAGATTGTCGCTTTCCTTGAGGACGAGGAAAATCTTGATGAGGCGCTTCAGATCCTCGCATCACGCGTCTCCATCAGTCCGGCGGAGTACGAGCCTTTCCTTGCCGGCACCCACATTCTCAACGCGGAGGAAGTAAAGCCGATTTGGGAAAACACCGATGGCCTTGGGTCGATCTACGGTTCTTCGGTGATCTCTGACGAGTTCAATGTGAAGTACGAGGTCTACGAAAAATCTCTCGAGACCGGCAAGTACCTCGATCCGAGCCTGACTCTGGAGGTGCTTACTGAAATGGCCAGGTAACTGGTCCGGCACTTTTCTTCTCTGGTCTCCGGGGTCTTGATGACTCCGGAGGCCGCTCATTCCGCGTCCCCCCAGCATGAGCTTTCTCCGTCGCAAAACAAGCGCTAACCACGAGCCCTGGTTTGCCGTTCGTCGCGATCTTTCCGCGAAGCGGGCCTCTGTTCTGAGCCTCATTTCGTTTGCGCTGCCTCTCGCAATCTGGGCGGGAGTCAGTTACCTGCCTTTTCTCTGGCACCCGGACATTCGACTCGAACTTTCCGCCGACCGCGAGGACGTCGCCACGGTTTACATCGCCAATGATAGGGTCAGCAAAGGCTTCTTTCCCACATTCACCAATGCCGTTCGAGAGCAGAATGCCTCGATCGAAGCGCAACAGAAATCGAAAGATCCCCGGGCCGGTGCCACCGAAAGCGCAGTTCAACGAAGCAACAAAAAAATCCTGCGCCATCTCGCTCCGGTGATGGTCGCCAACGGCCTCATTGATGAGAGCCAAAGCAAGGAGGATGAAATCATTTATCGCACCTGGAGAGAAATCGCGGAGGGACAATGGCGGCCCGACTCACCGGCGTTAACTGCAGAGAACCTTGCCATTGTGCAGCGCAACTGGACGGCCATGAGCGCCGTGTCGAAAACCTATGATTCCGACAATTTCATCTCGCTGCCTCTGCTCAGTCTGATTCCCCAGGGGAAATCGGCCAACCCGGACTACCTGCCTTCGCCTGATCAGGTCGGTGCTGCGGGGGTCAAGATTTTCACAATGCCTGCGGAAGGCGACCGGCCCTCGATGGTTCAGCGCGTCGGCCATTCGATGCGGATCGTGTTCGGAGGCTTTTTGCTCGCCGCCGCGTTTGGCATTCCGATCGGTGTTCTTTGCGGCACCTATTCCGTTTTTTCGAAACTGGTAGAGCCCTTTACCGACTTCTTCCGCTACATGCCGGCACCGACCTTCAGCACCTTGCTGGTCGCTATCTTTCTGGCCAACGACGCTCCCAAGATTGCGCTGGTTTTCGTCGGCACATTCTTCCAACTGGTACTCGTCGTCTCCAACACCACCCGGCGACTTGAGCTGCCGCTGCTCGAAGCGGCTCAAACGCTGGGGGCCAATCAATGGCAGTTGGTCACGCGAGTGGTGCTGCCGGGCATTCTTCCCAATCTCTATAACGACCTTCGCATCCTTCTTGGTTGGGCATGGACCTGGTTGGTCATCGCCGAACTGATCGGCGTTAAGAGCGGTCTGACTGAGTTTATTGAAACCCAGGGGCGCTTCCGAAACTTCGACATGGTCTACCCGGTTATCATTCTGATTGGCTTGATCGGATTTTTCACGGACCAGATTCTCGCCCTGCTCAGAGGGGTGATTTTTCCCTACACCGCCGAGGCTGCCGCCGCCTCAGCGAACCCGTTCATCAAAGCGCTGCTCTTTATTCCCCGCTGGTTCAAGGACGCGATCGATGCGCGACTTCCTTATGACCTCCCCTCCAAATCCAGTAATCCAACCAAGGCATGACTCCTCCCCTAATTGATACGGTCGACTACCGCGATCAGTCACCCGAAGTCAGACAACGCTTCGCTCGTTTAAAAGAGCGCCCGGTAGTGCTTACCGTGGATAAGCTCGGCAAAACTTTTCCGACTCCTGGCGGGGAAGTTACCGCGCTGAAGGGTGTCGATTTCGATGTGTTCCGTCGCGAGTTCATGTGTGTGATCGGGCCTTCAGGGTGCGGAAAGTCGACGCTGATCCGAATTTTGGCCGGCCTCGAAACGGAATCGAGTGGCCAGGTTCTACTCGATGGAAATCCGGTGGCAGGGCCGGGACCCGATCGCGGGATGGTCTTTCAATCTTATACGCTTTTCCCCTGGTTGACGGTGAAACAGAACGTCATGTTCGGCCCGAAAATGGAGGGCAAATCCGGATCGAGCGTCGAGGGGGAGGCGCGCCAATGGATCGACATGGTGGGTCTTTCTCAGTTCGAAAACAGTTACCCTCACCAGCTGTCCGGTGGAATGAAGCAGCGGGTCGCTATCGCCAGAGCGTTGGCGAACAAGCCTCGCATCCTGCTGATGGACGAACCGTTTGGCGCACTGGATGCCCAGACCCGCGCGCAGATGCAAAGCTATCTCCTGCAGATCTGGCGGAATCTCGACATCACGATTCTCTTTATTACTCACGATCTCGATGAAGCCGTTTTCCTGGCTGACCGGATTCTTGTGCTCAAGGCAAA
Source organism: uncultured bacterium (assembly GCA_965367965.1). Taxonomy (GTDB): domain Bacteria; phylum Verrucomicrobiota; class Verrucomicrobiia; order Verrucomicrobiales; family DEV007; genus JBBKXR01. The sequence continues at coordinate 6,158 of CBDULB010000191.1, forward strand.
CCCCGGTGAAGTCGACGAGATCATCGAAGTTCCGGTGCCCCGGCCGCGCCGCCTCGAGCAGTCGATCACTGCGGAATTTATCGCCACCAAGCATCGTATCAATCAACTGATCCATCCGGATAGCAGTGGCAAAGAAGACGTTCTTCCCTTCGCCCGCATGACGGTGGTGGGAGACGACGTCGAGTGATTTCTCAGTCATGAACAAAACTCCGATATCAATCGAACTCCTGCCCTGGCCGGAAGTGGCTGAAGTTCGTGACGCTGGTAATGGCGTGTTGATTCTTCCCATCGGCGCGACCGAGCAGCATGGTCCGCACCTTCCGATCAACACCGACACTTTGATCGCAACGCGAGTCTGTGAATATGCTTCTGCGGAAACCGCCACAGCGCTCCTGCCTTGCCTGGCCTACACGGTTTCCTCAGGGCACACGCCAAAGTGGCCGGGAACCTTTTCACTGACTCACGAAGCGTTCATCGAAACGGTCGGCAGCATTGCCGCCTGGGCGGCGCAAACCGGATGGAGCAAGCTGCTGCTCGTTAACAGCCACTTTGGAAACGACGCATCGCTGCGTGTCGCCGTGGAAAAGATCCGCCTTGAGTGGCTTGGCTCTCTCCAGATTGGGCTGAAGCACACCTTTCAGCTGAGCGACTCGATCTGGAACTACTTCATTTCCGATGCGGAAGATCTGCATGCGAACAAGGCGGAAACGGATCTGCTGCTGCATCTCGCGCCGGAGACGGTTCGCATGGATGCCGTCGAAGACGATCCGGACCGAACCCGGGGAACCGTCTTCAGTTATCCGGTGGCTCAAACCAGTTTGAACGGCGTGACCGGTTCGCCCTCGCTCGGCAGCGCGGCAAAGGGAAAACAGTTGTTCGAAGAGATGGGTGATGCCCTCGCTGCGTTGATCGAAAGCGCTGCTATCGAACAGCCACCCCTCGATCCTGTTCATTGGCAGGCGTTCGCGGAGAAAACGAAGTCACCAGATTTATAACTTCGGTATTTCTGATTCACCTACGTCCATACACGGCTCGAATCCGACCTCCAGGCCGGCAACTGGTCTGGACGGTTCAAGCGCACTAACAAGTTACTAATTTTGATCTATGAAAACTGAGGAAGAACTCATTCAAATTCGCGAAGAACTAAAATCCAAAGGCGTGAAGTATTGCGTCGGTGCCTATGTTGACATCCACGGCGTGCCGAAGGGGAAATTCGTTCCCATCGATCATTTTGTGCACTTTGCGGAAGGTTCGGAGCTCTACACCGGCTATGCTCTCGATGGTCTCGGTCAGCGTCCTAACGACGATGAAATTGCCTCCGTCCCGGACCTCGACCGGGGCTGCATCCTGCCGTGGAACAAGGATGTCGCCTTCTATCCGGCGGATAATACCTTCAAAGGTGATCCCTATCCGGTGAACACGCGGGTCGCTTTGAAGAATGTTCTCGCCGAAGCTGCCGGGATGGGATTCGGGGTCAACCTCGGCATTGAGTGTGAAGTTTATGTGTTGAAGCTGACCGACGAAGGTCTGCTGGAAATTCCCAACCCGGACGATGATCTGACCAAAGCCTGTTATGACGTGAAGCGGTTCATGGATCGCTATCAGTGGATCGACAAGGTGGCCGGAACGATCAATGATCTCGGATGGGATCTGTACTCGCTTGATCACGAAGATGCCAATTCCCAGTTCGAGTTCGACTTTCAATATTCCGATGCGTTGACGATGTGCGACCGCTTCATCTTCTTCCGCATGATGGCTAAGCAGTATGCTTCCGAAGAGGGCTTGATCGCTACTTTCATGCCTAAGCCTTTTGCCGACAAAACGGGATCCGGCGCGCACTTCAATCTGTCGCTGTTCGATCCCGGGACGGGAGAGAATCTTTTCAAGTGTGATCCATCTGAGGATCCCCGTGGACTGGGGCTCACCGAACTCGGATATCATTTCATCGGCGGCGTGCTCAAGCACGGTCCGGCTTTGTGCGCCGCTTTTGCGCCGACAGTCAACAGCTACAAGCGGCTGGTTCGAAAAGGATTGATGGCTTACTACAGTTGGGCGCCGGTGTTTAACAGTTACGGTAAAAACAACCGCACCAATGCGCTGCGGGTTCCGATGGGAGGGGGGCGCGTCGAGGCCCGCAATGCCGATGCGGCGTGCAATCCCTACCTTGCTGCAACTCTCATGGTTGCCGCCGGACTCGAAGGCATCCGCGAGAAAATTGATCCAGGCGCCGCCCAGGAGGAGAATCTCTATGAATACTCCCCGGCACAGCTTGAGGCAGCCGGAATTCAAGAGTTACCCCAAACACTCGAACAAGCCGTCGAAGTCTTTGCCGCCGACCCATTTGTCACCAGGGTCCTCGGTCAGGAGTTGCGGGACGAATTCATCACTTATAAGTCAGAGGAGTGGCGCCAGTACCATCAGACGGTCTCGCAGTGGGAAGTCGATCAATACGCCCGGCTGTTCTGATCAGTCTGTCGGAGCTGATTGATCAGCACATCGGTGCGTCGGTTCGATCTTCTTCGATCCAGCGTTCGAGCAGTCCGGTATCCACCGTTCGCAGTACAGCGCGAAATGTTGCGGTCATTGACTGCGCGTCTTTCGCGGTAAGCGTGCGCACGAACACTTCGTCGATCACTTCCCGGTAGACCGGCCACGCTTTGCGAAGCGCTTTTTGACCGGCCTTGGTGAGTGTGGCGTAAAAAACCCGGCCGTCGTCCTCGCAGCGAACCCGGAGAATCAGCCCCTCCTGTTCCAATCGAGCGACGCGACGGGAAATGCCGCTGTTGCTGAAGAAAGTGGCGTTGGCGAGATCTCCCATTTTCATCGAGAACCCGGGTGCTTCGGAAAGCGTCACCAGCACGTCATAGGTGTCGAAGGAAATACATCCGGCGGCTTCCAGAGCTGCCGTAACCTTCTTCGTCAGAATCGAATGACTCATCAGGAAGAGCCGCCATGCAACGTGCTGCTGACTGGAAATTTTGTCGGACATACAGCCCGCCAATATGGCAGTCGCAGGTGAAAAAGCCACTACGACCTTCGGCTAAAGCTGCCCGGCGGTTGATGATCGTGGTGGTGCAACGATCTGTTAAAAAGTATTTGCGAACGCAAATAAAAGCAG
>CBDULB010000192.1:0-9241 GCA_965367965.1 uncultured bacterium
CCCAGGCCATCGCCGCTCATCACCGCGCTCTGCAACCGTTGAAGTTGCTCGATTTTAATGAAGCTAACATTCATCAGTTTCTCGGCAGGCCGGAGAGCGCCGACTACACGAGGATCGAAATTAAGGCGCCTGAAGAAGGCGAGATTATCGAAAAAGATCTGCGCCGGGGAGCGGCGATCGAAGCGGATCATTCACTTTTTGTTATCGCCGATCTCTCCGACCTGTGGGTCGATTTTCAGGTCGCTCTCCGCGATGCTGAATCGCTCAGTGTCGGCACTGACGTAGACGTTGAATCGACGATTTCCGAGCGGCATCGCGTCGCCAAAGTGCTGTATGTTTCGCCGCTTGCCGACGAGCAAAGTCGAACCGTGCTGGTGCGTGCGCTGTTGAAAAACGACGATCACGAGTGGCGCCCGGGCACTCCCGTGGCGGTTCGTACCGCAGGTGGTGGCGCTGCGGTTTCGACGGCCTCGCTGACGGTTCCGGCAGCCGCCGTCGTCGATTTTGACGGAGGCAGGGCGGTTTTCGTACACGGCGATGACGGATCGTTTTCGCTCAGCCCGATTGAGACTGGCATTAGCGACGGAAAGTTCATCGAAGTGCTCGGCGGTCTGCAAGAGGGGCAGAGCGTTGTCAGTGCCAATGCACCTCAACTCAAGGGCCACCTTGAGATGACCGCTGCCGAATAAACAGTCGCCGATGGTTCCAACTCCCTTTTTGTCATGCTTCATCGACTCATTCAATTTGCGCTCAGGCAGCGCTTTCTATTCATTATTCTCACCCTGGTGCTGGTAGGCGCCGGCGTGAAGGCGTTTCGGGAACTGCCCATCGATGCATTTCCGGACATTTCCAATACCCAGGTGCAGGTCATTGTCACGGCGCCCGGCATGACTCCTGAAGAGGTCGAACAGCGGGTCACTTATCCGCTTGAGACCGAAGTGCGCGGCATATCCGGGCAGACGATTCTGCGCTCGATTACCAAGTATGCGCTGTGCGTGATCACCATCGATTTCACCGATGACACCGATATGTACTGGGCCCGGCAGCAGGTGACGGAACGCATTTCGCAGGTCCTGGCCGATCTGCCGGAAGGCACGGAAGGGGGGCTGGCACCGATCACGGTTCCGCTCTCCGATGTCTATATGTTCCTCGTCGAGGGCGAAGGTTACTCCAATATGGAGCTGCGCGGCGTGCTCGACTGGATCATTCGACCGCGCTTGCTTTCCGTCGACGGAGTCGCGGATGTCAATGCGCTCGGTGGTGAAGTGCGCAGCTTTCACGTCATTCCAGATCCTGAAAAATTGCGTGCCTACGACCTTTCGATCAGCGATCTCGGCGAAGCTCTTCAAGTCAACAATCGCAACGCCGGCGGCGATCGTTTCGTGCGCAATGATGAGGTGCTGCTGATCGGTACGGTCGGGCAGCTGAAGACCATGGAGGACATCGAGTCGGTCCCGGTCGCCACCCGTGGCGAGCAGGCGGTTACGGTTGGCGACATTGCAAAGGTCGAGCTCGGGGCGTTGACCCGCTATGGTGGCGTTACTGCCAACGGAAAGGGCGAAGTCGTCGAAGGCCTGGTGCTCAACCGGCGGGGAGCGAACGGTCGCAAAACCGTCGATGCTGTGAAGGCTGCTCTCGAAGCGGTGAAACCGGCCTTGCCGGATGGCGTTGAGATCGTTCCCTTTTACGACCGCTCGGAACTGATCAACACGGCGGTGGCAACGGTGCGCAGTTCATTAATTCTCGCGGTGATCCTAGTGCTGGTGGTGTTGTTGCTGTTCCTCGGAAACATCCGCAGTGCCATCACGGTTGGAACCGTGCTGCCGCTGACTGTTCTGGGGGCGTTCGTGGTCATGGAGAAGGTTGGTCTGAGTGCCAATCTGATGTCGCTTGGAGGTATCGCCATCGCAGTCGGTATTCTCGTCGATTCCGCAGTGGTCATGGTGGAAAATATTCAATCGCATCTGCAGAAATCTGACGCCGGGCATCGCGGCCACGCTCTGGTGGCGGCGGCAAAGGAGGTCGCGGTGCCAATTCTTTCCGGAGTTGTGATCATTGTCGTCTCGTTGGCTCCAATCCTCAGCCTGACGGGAATCGAGGGTAAATTGTTTCGGCCGCTCGCACAGAGCATCGCCATATCGATGCTGGTCAGTCTGGTGCTGTCGCTGACGGTCATTCCAGTGATCAGTAGTCTGGCGATGAAGGCGGGGTCCGGGCGCGATAATCTGGTGATCCGCGGCGTCAAAAAGATCTATGCGCCATCACTGTCTTTCGTGTTGCGCCACTTCGGCCTGGCAACGCTCGTGGCGATCGGTCTGCTGATCGTCAGCGGTATCCTGGCACTTCGGGTGGGCAAAGAATTCCTGCCGTTTCTCGATGAGGGAACGCTGGTGGTACAGTTTGAAAAACTACCGACGATCGGCCTCGAGAAATCTCTGGAGATCGATTCCCGTATCGAGGCTGAACTTCTCAAATTGCCGGAGATCGAAGCCGTGGTCTCGCGTGTCGGTTCCGACGAACTCCGTCTCGATCCGATGAGTTTGAATGAAAGTGATGTGTTCTTTGTCACCCGGCCACGTTCGGAATGGCCCGAGCCATCGATGGAAGCCCTGCACGCCAAACTCCGGAAAATCCTCGATCAATTCCCCGGGGTTGCCTACGGGTTTACGCAGCCGATCGACATGCGCGTTTCGGAGATGATCTCGGGAGTCAGTTCGGCGGTAGCGATCAAACTTTCCGGCGACGACTTCGATGTGCTCGATGCCAAAGCCCGTGAGATTGAAAAAATCGTTTCGCATATTGACGGTGCGGTCGATGTCCAGCGCACGCCACTCGGCGGACAGCTCTATCTGAACATCGTCCTCAAACACCGCGAGATGGGCCGGCTCGGGCTGAGCGTGGAGCAAGTCAATTCGTTGATCTCGCAAGCCGTAGCCGGCGAGACCGTGACCGAAGTGATCGAGGGCAATCGTCGCGTTCCGGTGGTGGTTCGCTATCCGGAGAATTTGCGCAATTCCGTCGAAGCGCTGCGCAATCTGCAGGTCACGACTGCCTCCGGGCAGCGCATCTTTTTGTCCGACATCGCCGATTTGAAGGAAGTTGACGGGCCGACCTCGATTGATCGTGAGGACGGCAAGCGCCTGGTGATTCTGGAATCAAATGTCGAAGGCCGGGACGTGGTCGGCTTTGTCGCCGAAATCGAGCAGGCTCTGAATGATCAGCTCGATCTTCCGCCGGGCTATTTTCTCGATCTGGCCGGACAATTTGAGAATCAGGCCCGCGCCAGCAAGCGACTAGCTTTCGTCGTTCCGTTCGCGCTGCTGGCTATTTTCATGATTCTGCTTACCACCCTGGGCACCGCTCGTCAGGCTCTGCTGATTCTCGCCAACATTCCGTTTGCGTTGATCGGAGGAATCTTCGCCCTGTATTTTTCCGGCTACTACCTCAGCGTGCCGGCGTCGGTCGGATTCATCGCTCTGCTCGGGCTGGCCATCATGAATGGTGTGGTCATGGTGATGTTTTTTAACCAGTTGCGCGAAGAAGGAAAGCACATCGAGGAATCCGTCGTCGAAGGCGCACAACGTCGCCTGCGACCCGTGATGCTGACGGCGATCCTGACCATCCTCGGACTCATACCACTTCTCCTTGCCACCGGTCCGGGATCGGAGATTCAAAAGCCACTCGCTGTGGTGGTGGTCGGCGGGACCATTTCATCGACCCTGCTCACCCTGTTGTTGTTGCCTGCGATGTATCGAGCTGTCGAAGCTCGCTTCAGCGAAAGTGGTGCCTGATTTTTTCGCACCGGACCAATTAGCAAAACCAAATATAGAATCATCACCGAACATGAAATTACTGAAATTGACTAAACGCCTGACAGTCTTCGGCCTGATGGTGATCGGCCTCCTGGCTAGTCCTGACCTCTACGCTCAAAGTCCGTGGAAAGGCAGTTGCGAAATCAAGTTCGCCGGGACATCGACGCTGCACGATTTCGCCGGCAGCGTATCCTCAGAACCGTTCACATTGCTCGTTACGGGAATCGAAGATCCTGCCACGGCCGGGCTCGCCGGGGTGATCAAAGTGAAGGCAGCCAGGATGGATACCGCTAAACCTAAGCGCGACAAAAAGATGCACGCCAGTATGAAGGTCACTGATTACGCCGACATCACCGTGACTCTGCCTGAGGGCATGAACGTGTCACTCACCAAGCCGCTTGCCGGGGGCGAAACGCTACGACCTACTCAAGTTCCGTTCACATTGACGCTGCTCGGTAAGGATCAACAAATGATCGGAACCGTCTCCAATTGGAAACTCGTCGCCGGCGTCGCGACTTTCAAAGTGAGCTTCTCCGTGTCGCTCAAGGCGAGTGGTATTGAGGTGCCGGCAGTGATCGGAGTGATTCGGGTCGGTGATGAAGTAAAAGTCGAAGCCGACCTCGTGCTGCTGTCACCCGAAGCCGTGGCAGCTGGTAAAACCTTCACTTCCCATTAAGTCGCATCAGCACGCGTTGTCGTCGCATCGATTGAGACCGACCCTCCAATTCCACCCCTTATCTTTATCATGAGTGCCATCATTAAGCATATCGCAACCGCAGTTCCCAGGTTCTGCTACACACAAGACTTCGCCCGCGACCGGATGAAGGAATGGGTCGCCGACCCCAAAGCCAAACGGCTGGTTCGAGCGATCTACAATCGCTCCGGAATCGACACCCGACATTCGGTAACTGGAGATTTTCAGGAAGGGGCGGACGCGACGCTGTTCAACCTGGATGATCAGGGGGGCATGGTTTCGCCAGGCACTCAGCAGCGCAACGATGTCTACGCTGACAGTGCTAAAACTCTGGCGGTGGACGTTGCCCGAAAATTGCTCGACGAAAGCCCCGGTTACCGCGCTGAAGACATCACTCACATAGTGTTTGCTTCGTGCACCGGCTTCTGCAACCCCGGGCCAGACCTGCACGTGATTCGCGAGCTCGGTCTGCCAGAGTCAGTCGAGCGCTACACGCTTGGCTTCATGGGATGTTACGCGGCGTTTCCTGCGCTGCGCATGGCCAAGCAGTTTTGCGAAGCTGACCCGCAGGCAGTGGTCATGGTCATCTGCCTGGAGTTGTGCAGCCTGCATATGCAGATCGACGAGCGCGTCGACTCGCTGCTGGCCAACTCGCTGTTCGCCGATGGAGCTGCGGCAGCACTGGTCACCGCGGATGGATTGGTACCCGACGACCAGCTTGCCAAAGACGGCCCGGTTTACCGTCTCGACGATTTTTCATCGGCTCTGATCCCGTCCGGAGAAGCGGACATGGCCTGGGATATTGGCGATCACGGGTTTAACATCGTTCTGTCGAGTTACGTGCCTGATGTTATCGCCGGCAATGTCGTCGGACTCATGGAGCGCGCTCTCGCCAACTGCGACTGCCAAATTTCCGATGTCAGTGAATGGGCGCTGCATCCCGGTGGTCGCGCGATCATCGACAAGGTGGCCGGTTCGCTGGATCTCCCTGACAGTGCGACCACGGCGTCCAGAGAAGTGCTCCGCCAGTATGGCAACATGAGCAGCGCAACGATCCTGTTCGTGCTTAAGGCGTTGCTCGATAGCAAGCCGAATGGCAATGGCAAAACTCTGGCGATTGCCTTTGGGCCCGGATTGACCGTCGAAACTTCGGTGATGCAGCGGATCGAACCGGTTCAGCCATCCGGTGACCGGCGCGCGCAGGATTGTCAGGTTCACCCGGCGATTTCCGCATAGGTAACAGTGCGAGTTCCCCGGAGATGAGTCAGCCCGTTTCAGCTACCGGCGTCGATGCCACGACGGCTTCGGCGAGACCCTACACGCACGCGCAACGGGCGCTTGCGGTTGTCTGGGGCGCTGTCTGTCACGCGACCTTCCTGATCGCAATCAGCGCGATGGCGACAGGGCTGTTCACGGGCATGCGTTTGGGTCGGGGCACGCTCGAAGGGGGCGCTGCCGCAGCGGCCAATTTGGGATTGATGCTGCAATTCGCGGTGTTGCATTCGATACTTTTGTCCGCAAATGGCCGCCGATGGATGACCCGCCTGCCGCTGGCGGGCATCGCAAAGGAATTGTCGACGACCACCTTTGCCCTGTTTTCATCGCTGCAAATTCTCGCGGTATTTGTGCTCTGGTCGCCGGGCGGCGCGCTATGGTTTGCGCCGGACGGTTGGGTTCTGTTCGGCTGGAGTCTGGTCTATGCCTCCACCTGGATCCTGCTGCTCAAATCGATGGCCGACAGTGGCCTCGGTCTGCAGACCGGGGCCCTGGGTTGGCTGGCGGTGTGGCAGAATCGTCGTCCGGAATTTCCCGGTTACGCGATGCGCGGGCTGTATCGTTTTTCGCGGCAGCCGATTTATGTCGCTTTCACCCTCATCCTTTGGACGGCACCAATCTGGACCCTGGATCATTTACTGATCGCTCTGCTGTGGACCGGCTACTGTCTGGTCGGGCCGATTTTCAAGGAGCGTCGCTTCCTCAAATTTTACGGCGACGGTTACCGCAATTTTTCGGCCTCGGTGCCGTACTGGCTGGCCTTTGTATCAAATATGGGCCGGAGGCAGGGCGCCGCGCGAGCTGAAGCGTCGGCGACGGATTTCGATGTGGTCATCGCGGGTGCCGGTCCGGTGGGTATGATTCTCGCCAACCTGCTTGGCCGGGACGGTTGCCGGGTGCTGGTCATTGAGCCGCTCACGCAGAGGTCAAAGCGTTCACGGGCTATCGGCGTCACCGCGCCGACACTGCAGATTCTGCAGCGCATCGGAATTCTCGAATCCTGTCTGCAGGCATCGGTTCCTATCGGTGATGCAAAGGTCTACGCGGATGGAGGTCGATGCTTGGGAGGCCTTTCGTTTGATGTTGATGAAGGCTCGCCGCCGCCGGTTGTCTCGCTGCCGCAGCGCAGTCTTGAAGCTTTGCTGGAGAAGGCGATGCAGAACTGTCCCGGCGTAACTTACCGGACCGGTCAGGAGATCAGCTCGCAGCGGAATGAGCGCGGAAAGGGGAGTGTTGAAATCGAAATCAGAGGAACAGGAGTTAATGTCGACACTCAAGTCTGTTCAGCCCGTTGGCTGGTCGCCTGTGACGGTGCCAACAGCCCGCTCCGCGATCAGTTGCGCATGCCGGCACGGCGCAAACGCTATGGCTGCGCATTTGCGATGGCTGACTTTGTCGACCGCTCCGGTTTTGGCGATGAGGTTCGTTTGTTTTTTACTGCCGAAGGATCTGTGGAAACGTTTCCGCTTCCCGGAGGTAATCGTCGCTGGGTGGTTCAGTTGACGGACCCGGATCAGCGTTCGCTCGACGACGCTGTCCTGCTGAATGCGATCGAACACCGCACAAGCTGCGCGCTGCAGCGTGCCGACCGGGAGACTTCGTGGAGTCCCTTTGTGCCGCGACGGCTGCTCTGCGATCGCTTCTTTCACGGGCGAACCATACTCTGCGGGGACGCGGCACATGTCATGAGTCCCATCGGTGGCCACGGAATGAACGTAGGTATTGGCGACGCCATCGCCGCGCATCAGTGTCTGCAACGCCTCCTCAGTGGTCACAACGCAGCGGATGAGCTTGGCTTGCTGCGTGATTACGATCGCAAGCGCCGCAAGGCATTCGTCCGGGCTTCCCGCCGCGCCGCACTGGGCATGTGGATGGGATCACGCACCGGCGGGTTCATCTCTGCGGTTCGCTCCCGGGGGTTGAAGTATTTGCTCGCCTCGCGGGCACTGAGCCGGCGCACCGCTCATCATTTCGCCATGACCTCAGAACTCGGTAGGAATAAAATCGTTGTCTCCCGATCATCTACGGATTCCACACCACTCTACCCATCCCATCCATAGTGCCATGTTAGATATCCACAGTCGCGATTACCTCGATGATCCTGAAAAAAAGCGCCTCTTTAATCGGCGTTTGTTTGCCGAGGTCGCTCCGAAATACAACTTCGTCACCCGCGCGCTTTCTTTCGGCCGGGATCAGGCATGGAAGCGCAAACTGATCGCGTCCTGCCCGGCTGTTCCGGAAGCGCCGCGCTGTGTCGATCTCGCCTGCGGCACCGGAGATATCTGCCGCAGTCTCGCGACGCGTTTCCCTGAAGCCGGGATCACAGGTATCGACCTCAGCGAGGAAATGCTGGCCATCGCCCGTCAAAACACGCCGTCCGGTGACTGGCGCTGCGAAGACATGGGAGCTACATCCATTGAAGATACCTCAGTTGATATCATCACCGGCGGCTACGCGCTGCGTAACGCACCACAACTCGACGTCGCTCTGAAAGAAATCGAGCGCATGCTCAAACCCGGTGGCCAGGCGACGTTTTTGGATTTTTCTAAATCGCCCAACGGATTGATCGCTGCCGTCACTCACGGCCTGCTGAAGTTTTGGGGTGGTTTCTGGGGACTGGTGCTGCACCGCAATCCTGACGTCTATGGCTACATCGCCGGAAGCCTTTCGCGTTTTCCTGATCGGGTCGAGCTGAACCGGAAAATTGAGAATGCCGGCCTTACCGTGAGCAGTTCCCAACTGTTCTACGGCGGCATGCTGCAACTGCTGGTGATCCGCAAACCTGTCTGATTTTCACTGCCACGCAGCGTTCAGCCGGAGCGTTTAAATCAGCTGCCCGACGACGATCCGGGAGCGATCGGTAGTCGCCGTGACTTGCCCGGCTACTCGAGATGGCTGCGCAGCATCCAGGCACTTTTTTCGTGCACGTCGATGCGACGCACTCCGAGATCGACGCTGGCTTGATCGTTTTCTTTTTCCCCGGCAGCGATCACGGCGCGAGCGGCGTCCGCCACCGCCAGTTGATCGGCGGCGAGGTTTTGCACCATGTCCATTGCCGCGGGGTGTCCGGTTTCCTCTTTTACCGTGCTCAGTTCGTTAAACGCGGAGTAGCTGCCGGGCGCATACGCGCCGAGGGCACGAATCCGCTCCGCGATCTCGTCAACGGCGAGCGCCAGTTCGGTGTACTGCACTTCGAACATGGTATGCAGACTGGAAAACATCGGTCCGGTCACATTCCAATGGTAGTTGTGAGTTTTGAGATACAGGGTGTAACTGGTGGCAAGCAGTTTGCTGAGCGCGGCGGTCGTTTCATTCTGGGCTTCAGTGTTCATAATAGGTGTTACGCTGAGGGTTGGGTTCTGGATGAAAAAAAGGCCCTGCCGGAGGATCCGTCCGGCGGTGCATTGCCTGTGGGGCAGTCGGCGGGAGAAGGGCAGGGCTCAGGGCAATGTTTGGAGGT
>CBDULB010000193.1:0-9023 GCA_965367965.1 uncultured bacterium
GCTCGTCTTTGGCGCGCGGAATCGTGCCTTGATAGTCCACCATATCGGCAACTTCTGTGACTTTGCGCTTTTCGATAATCCGCTCGCGAATCCTTTTCACCAAAGCCAGATCATCACCCGGAGGCGCAGCGATCTTCGGCGTCACCTCCTGAGCTTCGCCCGCATCTGCCCACGCCAGCAACGCGACCAAGCAAAGGACGAGCGATTTCGGGGCCTTCATAGCCCTCAAACTTAATCGGTCCGCGCCACCACGTCGAGCGTCTGGCGGTTCTTCACTAACTGGCGGTCGCCGAGCAGGCCGTTCCAGTGGGTGCAGGGGTGGATGACACATTCGCGACCGAGCAGGCTGCCGGGACTGATCACGCTGTTGCAGCCAATCTCAGTGCGGTCGCCAACGATCGCGCCAAACTTGCGCAGACCGGTGGGGTGTTTTTCACCACTGGCGTCGCGAACGATGACTTCGCTGCGGTCGAGACGGACGTTGGAAAGGATGGTGCCGGCACCGAGGTGAGCTTTGTAGCCGAGGATGGAATCGCCGACATAGTTGTAATGCGGCGTCTCGACCTCATCAAACAGCAGGCAGTTTTTGAACTCGCTGGAGTTACCCAGCGTGCAGCCGTCGCCGGCGATGACATTACCACGCACATAAGCACCACTGCGCACCACACAGTTTTCGCCAATCCAGGTCGGCCCTTCGATGTAGGCACCGTGCTCAACGACCGTGCCCTCACCGATATGCACCCGCTCGCCAATGTGCGCCCCTGCTGCGATGTCGCCGAGGTGGGAAAAACTCTGCTTCGCGTCCAGGTAACCGGCAATCCGCGAGATAGCCGTCCACACCGGCTCACCGGCAACGAACAACTCGGTGTGTTCGCTGTGACTCAGGTCGAGAAATTCTTCAGCCGCAAACATCACCAACTTCCGGGGTCACCTGCACACATCGCGACAGGCCTTAATTTCTGATGACTGGATAGCCAAGAACGCGACAAGGCCGCCGCTACACCGTCATGATCTCTTTATCCTTGTGCTCAAGGTGCTCATCAATCGACTTCACGTACTTGTCGGTCAGCGTCTGAATCTCTTTCTCAAGACGATGCATGTCGTCCTCGGTGATATCACTGGCCTTTTCGGCAGCCTTGACCTTGTCGATACCGTCACGACGCGCTCCACGCACCCGGACGCGTCCGGTCTCGGCCATGTCTTTGATAACTTTGACCAGATCGCGGCGGCGTTCTTCGGAAAGTTCGGGAATCGGCAGGCGGATCATTTTGCCGTCGACGGCAGGATTGATGCCGAGCTTCGACTCGCGCAACGCACGTTCGATATCCTGCGTGGTCGACGGATCGAACGGCGTGATAGTGATCATGCGCGGCTCAGGCGTCGAAATCATCGCCAGTTGCTTGAGTTGCATGCTCGAACCGTAGCTGGACACCGTAACGTCCATGTTTTCCACCAGACTCGGGCTGGCCTTGCCGGTGCGCACCGAAGACATTTCGTGCAGCACGTAATCGACGCCTTTCTGCATCGCGTCTTCAGTTTCGAGAATGATTTCGTCGGGGCTCATGGCAGGTGAAGGAGTGGGCGTTGGGTAGGTATGAAAAAGTGTGACTGACTGAACCGGTGCCCGAGACTAACTCGCCGCGACTTCGGTCGATTCGCGACCGGACACCAGCGTGCCGATCGGTTCGCCGACCAGCGCCCGGCGGATGTTGTCCGGCTCCATCATGTCGAACACCACAATCGGCTTGTCGTTGTCGCGACACAGCGAAAATGCGGTCGTATCCATGACGTTGAGACGGCGTTCGATCGCCTCGGTGAACGACAGATGCTCAAAACGCACCGCGTCATCGTTTTTGAAAGGGTCCTTGTCGTAGACGCCGTCGACTTTGGTCGCCTTCATGACCACGTCAGCGGCGATCTCACTGGCGCGCAGGGCGGCAGTGGTGTCAGTGGAAAAGAACGGGTTGCCGGTGCCTGCGGCAAAAATCACCACGCGCCCGAGCTCAAGGTGGCGAATGGCGACGCGTCGGATAAAAGGCTCAGCGACGTTCTTCATCTCGATCGCCGACTGCACACGGGTCGGCACTTCGAGCGCCTCAAGCATGCTCTGCAGCGCGAGCGCATTCATCACCGTGGCGAGCATGCCCATGTAATCAGCGGTGGCGCGCTCCATGCCGCGGTTGCTGGCACTGATGCCGCGCCAGAAATTCCCGCCGCCGACGACCAGCGCAATTTCGAGACCGGTCTGTTGCGCGGCCTTGATCTGCTCCGCCATCGCCTCGACGATCTCGGGAGAAATATTGTCCTCGCTGCCGTTCTCGCGAAGGGCTTCGCCGCTCAGTTTCAGTACTACTCGCTTGAAGTCTCTTCGCATGCTTTCCCTTGGGTTTGCCAAGGAAACAACAACCGCGCCGGCTTGCAACGATTAATGTTGCCGATGGCGCGCCAAATATCCCCGCCGGCACAACGCTCGCCTGGTGAAAAGCAAGTATAGATAAGCTGCATGTATTTACCCAGCGAATGGACGCAGGTCCGGCTGTGAAACCTTCGCAGAGTGACTGCCGCGCCGCTTCACCTCAGGTGCACGCCATCTCCCAGCCCGCGCCCGGCAAGGAATTCGGCGACTGAAACCCGCCTGCGTCCTTCGAGTTGAACGCCCGCGCCTTCGGCAAATCGCAACGCGCCATCGCCGGTGGCGACGACAAATCCACCCGCCTCGGCATCGAGCCGCACCTCGCCGGGACTGGCGCCATCGATCGCCGCAAGCACTTCGGCCTGCGGAAACAGCTTGAGCATTTTTCCGTCGGGCAGATGAGTGTGCGTTCCCGGCCAGGGATGATAAGCGCGGATGGTGCGCTCGATTTCGACCGCACTCAGCGTCCAGTCGATGCGACCGTCCTCGCGGCTCAGTTTTCCACAATGCGTGACCAGCGCCTCGTCCTGCACCGTGCGCGGCGCCTCGCCACTCTCCAGAAGCGGCAGAGCTTTCGCCAGCGCCGGCACACCCAGTTCGGCCAGACGATCGTGCAAACTGGAACCGGTATCGTCGGCGCGGATCGGTGTCGTCTCGGCGAGAATCACATCGCCGGCATCGAGCTTGGCCTTCACATGCATCACCGTCATGCCGCTCTCGGGGTCGCCGTCGCGAATCGCTGCCTGAATTGGTGATGCACCGCGATGCCGCGGCAGCAACGACGCGTGCAGATTGATGCAGGCGATCGACGGAGCATCAAGCACCGCCTTCGGCAAAATTTGCCCATAGGCGACAACGATGATCAACTCCGGTTCGAGCGCACTCAGGGCATCGAGCGCCTGTTCATCGCCGCGCAGTTTCTCGGGCTGAAAAACCGGCACGCCCTTCGCTTCGGCGAGCAGCTTGACCTCCGGTGCCTGCAATTTGCCGCTGCGCCCGACCGCCCGGTCCGGCTGTGTAAACACGCCGACGATTTCGTGCCCCGATTCGTCGAGCAGCCAGCGCAGTGTCGGCAAACCGATCTCGCCGGTGCCCATGAAAATGCTTCGCATTTTAGTGTTAGGTTTTAAGTGGTTAAATTTTTAAACGGGATCCGCCTGAGGCTCCATTCCGGGGAAGGTAACGCTCAGATTGCGTCGAGCCATCTTTGCACCGCGATCGGTGTCTGCAGTGTTACGACGATTCCGACCAGAAAAACAATCGACGAACTGCAGAATGCCCACTTTTGGCGGCATGAGTATTCGTTTGCTTTTCGTAACACCGACAGACTCGCACCAAAGACAGCCAAAGCCGCGACGATGCCAAAATAGAATGAAGCCGAAGGCAGAACAGGTCTCACTCCGAATCGAAATATTTCTTCTCCTCCCTCCAGAACCGCAGTGGTCATGAAGTAGTTCCAGCATGCAGTGTTGGCGACCAAATAAATGCCCCCGAAAATCGCGGCGAAAGACTCAGGCACTAGCGGATGAGTTCTCGAAAAACCCAGCGATAGCACGGCAAAACCAAGCCCAAGGATCAAGAACAGCTGGGGAAATGTCCAAGTGATAGGCATTCCCGGGGCTTCCCGCTTAAAACTGAACACTAAAAACTAAACCACTTCATGCGACATCTGCTGCCACTCGGGCAGGGTCATCACCGCAGCCAACACATCCCACAGCACCTTGATCGGTGGTTGCATGGCATTGACGATGCGCACCGATCCCGCCGGGTAGTGATCCAGAAGCTGCTTGGTCTCCTCTTCGTAAGTTTGAATCCGCGCCCGAATCACTTCTTCGTTGGCGTCATCCATGCGGCTCTGTTTGATCGCACGCTTGCGAATGCGCCGCACCAGTTCTTCCCGGTCGGGACACGAAAGATGAATCAAGGCGATCATCTCGATATGCTCATCGAGCAATTCGGCCTGCTCGCGATTGCGCGGCACGCCGTCGAGCAACAGCATGTCGATGTCGGGTTTGTAAGCGCCGGATTCGATCCGCGTCTGCAGTCGGTTCATGCAAAAGCGCACGGTCAACTCGTCGGGAACCAACTCGCCGGCGGCGGAGTATTTCACAAACTCCTGTCCGATCTCGCTGCGGGTATCGAGCGCGCGGAAAGCATCGCCGGTGGAAAAATGATGGAAGCGCGGAATCTCACCGATAATTTGGCCCTGGGTGCCTTTGCCTGCGCCCGGGGCACCGACAATAATGAAGGCCTTGTAGCGTTCGTGTGGTTGTTTGCTCATCGAATCGATCGGGAAAGAAAATACGTGACGAAAATTTAGCCGCCTCGGGCTTGTCGTCGGGGGAGTTTGCACTGTCACAATCATGAATCACGCTTATTTTGTGCCGAAATTGCGTTAATTCGCCCTGTCATTCCGCCTGCTCTCCGCAACTGCCCGTTTTTTCCCGCGTGAACAAATATTTCAGCCCTTTCCTCGCCCTGCGCTATCTCAAGCCGAAGCGCAGCTTTGTGTCGATCATCACCTTGATCTCAGTGCTCGGCGTGGCCCTCGGCGTGACCGTGCTGGTAGTAGTCATCGCGGTATTCACCGGCTTCGGCATTCGCATCAAGGAATCGATCCTGTCATCGCAGCCGCACATCGTGATCGACCTGCAGGACCGCAACCGACCGATCGATGCCGAGGGAAATTTTGTCGAGTCGCCGTTCGACGAGTGGCCGAACGCCGCCGAAGAGGTCAGCAAGATTGATGGCATTTTATCGGTAACTCCGTTGATTACCGGCCCGGTGCTGCTGCGCCACAACGGCTACCAGAAAGCGCCGATGATTCAGGCGATCGAGCCCGCTGAAGGTCCGGCGCTGGATCGCTACCGGCAAATGACCGAAAAGCCGGGACAGCCCGACAGATTTGACCTTTCCGGTGAGAACACCGTCCTCGGCGACGACCTGGCCCGTCTTTTTAATATTCAGGTCGGCGACCGGATCACCCTGACCTCACCCAATCTCGAAGCCGTCAGCGAGGCCGTCGAACGGATGAACAAAGCCGAAACCGACGCGGAGAAATCGGCAATCGTCGAAGAAATTTCCCAGCTCACCCTGCCGGTCGAACTGGATGTGGTCGGCCTGTTCGATTCCGGTAACCAGCAGTTCGACATCAATACCCTGTTCGTGCCTCTGGAGATCGGTCAGGAGCTTTTTGACCTCGGCCCCGAGGCACACGCACTCGCCATCGATACCGAAAAGCCCTACGAGGTGATGCAATATAAAGCGGCGATCGATGGCCGGCTCGAAGGTTTTTTTCACGCCTACAGCTGGATGGATACCAACCGACCGCTGCTCGACGCCGTCGCCACCGAGCGCAACATGATGTTTTTTCTGCTGTTCATCATCATGGTCGTCGCCGGGTTCTGCATCATGAACACGATGATCACCGTAGTCTACCAGAAGCGCGCCGAGATCGGCCTGGTCAAAGCGCTCGGCGCGGGTGAAGGCCACATCGTGCGACTGTTTCTGCTGCAGGGCGTTATCGTCGGCATTCTCGGTGTCGCGGTTGGTCAGGGGCTGGCTCATTTACTCATCTGGCGACGCAACGAAATCATCGCCTTCATCAGCGACCGCTTCGGCGTCGCCGTTTTCGATCCGGCCGTTTACGGACTCGAGAGCGGCCTGCCGGCGACACCGACCATGAGCGACTCGCTGGCCATTTCCGCCGGGGCTTTCGCCGCCTGCGCCATCGCTTCACTGGTGCCGGCGTGGATGGCAGCGCGGATGCAACCCGCCGAGGCCTTGCGCAGCGAGTAAAAAGGCGGCACGCTCCGCCATCGCGAGGGGCCTGCTGCCTGAAACGCGCCAGCAGGCACTGCAGATCGCCCACCGCACTTTTATTTCATGCAAATTTTCGTCGCCAGCAAAGGCCAACGCCTCGGACCTTTCAGCCTCTTTCGAGTCACCGAGCTCCTCGATGAGGGTGAATTGTCGCCCGACGATCTCGGCTGGCACGCCGACTTGAAAGGCTGGACACCGCTGCGCGAGATACCTTCGCTGATGGCCGCTATCGAAGCCAAACGCGAGCGTGACTTCCTGCGCGAATCGAGCAAGCCACTCGACACTCGCGCCCGCACCGGCTCGGCTTCGAAAAACAAAGAAGCCTGGATCGCCAGCGACGATTCCTCCGGCGAGGGCGGCGACCAGCCCGTGCAGATCGAGCCGGTACCCAGCCGGATGCGCTCCGCCGACGAATTGCGCGACGCAGCAGCAGCGGCCACCGGAATCAAAAGCAGGCCGCGTCCTTTCGCGCGTTTCTGGGCGCGCATTTTTGATTACCTGCTGGTCGTTCTGGTGGTCTACGCCGTGGTCGGCGCCCCGCAACTTCCGGGCATGGACGGCGACGTCACCATCGCCCAGATGATCAGTGGCGAATACTGGGAAAAAGTCCGCACCGCCTCCGAACAGCCGGAATTCCGCCGCGTCAGCAATGCCCATGTGGTGGCACTCGTGCTGTGGACGATTCTCGAAGGACTGCTCATCGCCCAGTTCGGCACCACGCCCGGCAAGTGGCTGCTCAACTTGCGCGTTACCAACAATGACGGCACCCGCCCGTCCACCCAGAAGTCATTGCTGCGCTCGCTTTACGTCTGGTTTCTCGGCGTCGGCATGTGGATCCCGATGCTGAGCCTCGGCACCATGCTGTTCGGCCTCTACTCACTCATCTCCCGCGGCGCCACCCTCTGGGATCGCAATCTCGGCACCCGCGTCGAGCAAGGTCGCATGACCGTGCCGCGCATCCTGCTGGCCATCGCCGCATTCTTCGCCATATTGCTCGCCCAACAGGCCATCGCCCTCCGATGAATCGCTTCAGCGCCCTCATCCTTCACGCTCACGTTCCCTGGGTTCGTCATCCCGACACGCCCCGCTGTCTCGAAGAAGACTGGTTCTTCGAAGCCGTCGCCGAGAGCTACCTGCCACTTCTGGAAATGCTCCACCGGGTGCGCGACGAGGGCGTTCCGTTTCGCCTCACCATGACCCTGTCGCCGCCGCTGTGCGCGATGTTGCGCGACCCGCTCATGCAAAAGCGCATGCGCAGCTATCTGGAACGCGGCAAAAATCTCGCCGCCGCCGAACTCGAGCGCGGCACCGATGCCGACCGCCGCAAACTCGCCAACTGGTACCTGCGTCGCTTTGAAAAACTCGAATCGCTCTACAACGAACGCTGGCAGAGCAATTTGATCGCCGCCTTCGCCGACCTGAAGAATTCCGGCCACCTCGATATTCTCGGCTGCGGTGCCACCCACGGGCTGCTGCCGCTGCTGCTCAAAGTTCCCGAGGCCGTGCACGCCCAGCTCGAAGTCGCCTGCCAGTATCACGAAGAGTGTTTCGGCGAACGCCCGCGCGGATTCTGGCTGCCCGAATGCGCCTACAACAGCGCCCTCGAACCACACCTGCGCGCCGCCGGTATCGAATGGACCGTGGTCGAAGAACACGGCATCCTCTACGCCAAAGAACCGCCGGCCAGCGGGGTGCATCACCCGGTGCGATCCCGCCGCGGCAACATCTTCTTCGGCCGCGACAGCGACTCCAGTCGCCAGATCTGGAGCTCCGAATCCGGCTACCCCGGCGACTTCCGCTACCGCGAGTTTTATCACGACCTCGGCCTTGAGGCACCGATCGAAAACCTGCGCGATTACCTGGGCGGCAGCGACCTGCGCCGCTTCACCGGTTTGAAATTTCACCGCGTCACCGGCGGCGATGGTCCCAAGCAGATCTACACCCCCGAGCAGGCCAGTCGCGCCGCCACCGACCACGCGCTGCAGTTCGTCGAGAGCCGCGCCGCTCAGTTGTCCGCGATCGAATACGACGGCACCACCGATCCGATCGTAATCAGCGCCTTCGATGCCGAACTGTTCGGCCACTGGTGGTTCGAAGGCGTCGAATTTCTCGAAAAAGTCATTCGCAACACCGCCGCCCGCGACGACTTCCGACTGGTCTCCCCCGGTGACTACCTGTTCGAAGGCAAGCCCGTCGAGAACAGCGATCCGGTCTCCTCTTCATGGGGCGAGGGCGGCTATTTCGAAACCTGGCTGAGCGAAGAAAACGCCTGGATCTATCCCCACCTGCACCGTCGGGCCGATCAACTGATCCTCGCCACCAACAGCCTCCAGCAGAGCCTCGACAGCATCGCCGACGAGATCGTCGCGCACCGCAAACGCTGCCTCAGCCAGATGGCCCGCGAACTCCTGCTCGCCCAGTCCAGCGACTGGGCCTTCCTGATGCGCAACGGCGATGCCACCCCTTACGCCCGTAAGCGCACCGAAGATCATCTCGACCACTTCGACGAACTCTGGACTGCCTACGCCAACCCGACCAGCGAAGAAAGCCAGACCGCCCTGCGTGAATTGGAAAATCTCAATCCGATCTTTCCCAATCTCCCCTGGGACACCTTCGCACTGCAACCTTCAACGACTTAAAACTTAACACTGCCGCATGGCTCAAGACTACGTCTACTTCGATCTCGAAACCCAAAACCTCGCCAACGACGTCGGCGGTTGGGGGCACAAGGATAAAATGATGATGTCCGTCGGTGTCACCTACAGCACCGCCGAAGGTCGCTACCGCA
>CBDULB010000194.1:0-9006 GCA_965367965.1 uncultured bacterium
CACTACGTGACGCCCACTCATTCGTGCCTGATGGCAACGCGGGTTAAAATCCACGTCTAAGCAGACTGGTCGCTACGCGACAGCTCCGGCCCGGTCGAACACGAACACGAGTGCTGGTGACAGTGAAATCTCACTCGTCATCGACGCCGCGCTTCTTGGCGCGCTTGCGCTCGTTGCTGTCGAGGATGCGTTTGCGCAGGCGGATGTTGTGCGGCGTGACCTCGACCAGTTCGTCGGGGGCAATGTATTCGATGGCACGCTCCAGCGAAAAGCGCACCGGCGGGGCCAGCTGAGCGCTTTTGTCGGTGCCGCTGGCGCGGTGGTTGGTCAGCTGCTTGGCTTTGCAGGGATTCACCGGCAGATCGTCGGCGCGGGGATTTTCGCCGATCAGCATGCCTTCGTAGACTTTCTCGGTCGGGCCGATGAACAGCTTGCCGCGGGTGGCGATGGTGTCGAGCGAGTAAGTCATCGCTTCGCCTTTTTCCATGGAAATCAGCGTGCCGGTGTGGCGCGTGCGGATATCGCCGGAGTCGGGGCGGTATTCTTTAAACAGATGCGACATGATGCCTTCGCCGCTGGTCAGGTTGAGCAGCTCGAACTCGAGACCGATCAAACCGCGCGTCGGGATGGTGACTTCGACCGTGGTGCGGCCGTTCGAGGCGTTCATCGAATCGGTCACGCCCTTGCGGTTGGCGAGCGTTTTCATCAGGCCGCCGACCGCTTCGTCAGGAACTTCGATGTAGGCGGTTTCAAACGGTTCGCACTTAACGCCGTTGATTTCCTTTTTGATCACCGTCGGGCGGGAAACCAGCAGCTCGAAGCCTTCGCGGCGCATCTCTTCGACCACCACGGCGACCTGCATGGCACCACGCGCGTTGACGCGAAAGGTGGTGGCGACGTCGGTGTCTTCGATCTGAATGGAAATGTTGGTGCGCGCTTCGCGCTGCAGGCGGTCGCCGATTTCACGTGAAGTGACCTTGCTGCCTTCCAGACCGGCGAACGGTCCATCGTTGATGGAGAACGACATGGCCACGGTCGGCGGATCGATGTCGACGAAGGGCAGTGCTTCGGCGTCCTCGGAAGCGGCCAGGGTTTCGCCGATGTCGACGTCCTCGAAGCCGGCGATACCGACAATGTTGCCGGCGATACCGAGCTCGGTGTCGATGGTGCCGAGGGCACTGTATTCGAACACTTTGGAAATTTTCGAACGCACCTTGGTGCCGTCTTTGCGCAGCAGGAAGGCGTTCTTGCCGTTCGAGGCGGTGCCGCTCTGGATCTTACCGATCGCGATGCGGCCGACGTAATCACTCCAGTCGATGTTCGACACCAGCATCTTGAACTCGCCATCCGGGTCAACTTGCGGCGGGGCGATTTTTTCCATGATGGTGTCGAGCAGGACGACCATGTCTTCGCTGGTTTCCGAAGGATCGGTGACCGCAAAGCCATTCTTGGCACTGCCGTAGAGGAAAGGCGCTTCGAACTGTTCTTCAGAAGCCTCCAGGTCGAGGAAAAGTTCCAGCACCTTGTCGTGCACGGCCAGCGGATCGGCGTGCGGGCGGTCGACCTTGTTGACAAAAACGATCGGGGTCAGGCCCTGAGCGAGCGCCTTTTTCAGCACGAAGCGAGTCTGAGCCTGCGGGCCTTCGTAGGCATCGACGACCAGCATGACGCCGTCGACCATCTTCATGACGCGTTCGACTTCGCCACCGAAATCGGCGTGACCGGGAGTGTCGACGATGTTGATGACATTGTCCTTCCAGCGGATCGCCGTGTTCTTCGCCTTGATGGTGATACCGCGTTCGCGTTCCTGGTCCATCGAGTCCATGGCGCGCTCGGCGACCACCTGGTTGGCGCGAAAGGCACCGCCCTGTTTGAGCAACTCGTCGACGAGCGTGGTCTTACCGTGATCAACGTGGGCGATGATCGCGATATTGCGGATGTTTTCAGATTTTACAGAAACGGCCATGATAGGGGTGGGAGATTCCGCTCTTTTTTGGGAATAGCGAGGGGAAATATCGCAATATCTAGCCGCCAAATCCCGCTCAGCGTCTCAGCTCTTGAGCAAAATGGATCAGCCGCAAGTCGTTGTCGCTGTCGAACTGCTGAAGTGCGCTGGTGGTGGTCGGGCACTCGCCGCATTCGCAAGTGGTGTCAGTTTCCCAAAGTTCGAGGCTGGCGTCGTGATAGCGCTCCAGTTTGGCGAGGTCTTTGGCGGGTGGTGAGCCAAGCATTCGGGTCAGTCGAAGTTCCAAACCGCGAAAGTAAATCAGCTGGCGCGCAAAGTCGCCGTCGAGCAGCCAGCCGGGGCGCAGCAGTTGGTCGAAATGTTCGCGCGCATCGCTGAGCGACGTTTCGTAACCGGCTGTGGATGCGTTGTCGGCAAGGAGTCGATGGATCGATTCCGCTGTCACCAGAATCCGTCCCAGTGGGCCGCAAAGTCGACCGGCGGTTTCGATCAGGTTGGCGAGCGAACAGGCGCTGGCCGACTCCCAATCCTCGCGGGTGCGCGGCTCGCCGAGCTGGTCCATGAGCACGCGAGTGACCAGATCGTTGCGATTGCGTCGCGGCTCGCGGCCCAGTTGTCCGAGCAGGAGCAGCTCGGATTTGTTGAGCATTTGCAAGGGGTCTGCTTTGCGAATCGGCACCGCCGGCTCTGAAACGTGCGGCGTCGTCTGCCGAGCTTCGCCAAGTCCGCCGAACGCGGCGGCGAGCGATCCGAAATCGTCCCTGGTTGCGGGCGCCTGCTTCTTCGGCTTGGGCTTCTGTGCAGGGGCGGCGTGGGAACCACCCGCGAACAGGCGCTTGGAAAGATCGGCGACGACATTGGCTTCGGCGATCCAGAACAGTGCCGCGACGCCGTGGCGATGCTGGATCGCGGCACATTCGGGGCAGGGCCAAAGGCGCAAGTCGACCGCGTCGCCGCGATCGTGAAGGCCCGGGTGGCCCACGGTGTGGCGGTCGAGTTCGACCTCGTCGGGCAGGTCACCGATGCACCAACGCTGCAGGTTGGCTTTTTCAAAGCGCACCTCGCGTTTGATTTCGGAGAAGCGCGCCTGCACTTCGACGGCGAGTTTTTCCTGCAGCGCGCCGAGATCTTTGCCGGTGGCGAGCAACTTGGCTTGGTTGCCGAGGATTTGGTAATGCATCATCAGATGCTCCGGAACCCGCGCCAGATCGAAGGAGGATTCGGTGATCTCGACGCCATACTCGGTGTCGAGAAAATCGATGATGGCATCGGTCAGCGAACAGCGCGGCACGTAGCCGTCCCAGATGTCGATGAAGTGGTCGACCACCTCGCGATTCGACGGCAGGCGCTGGCGGACGTATTTGCCGAGCGAACGCAACAGGGCGCTGACTTTTTCCGCCAGCCAACCGGGCACCAGCCAGTCACCGAACCACGCCGGCAGGTGCGGCAGGTCGCCGAGTGGTATGCGCACGGTGATGCCGTCCGCCGGATCGGTCGGGTGATGCAGAAACACCAGTTCGAACTGACTTTGCTCATCGGTGCTCGGCAGCGAATCCGGATAGTCCTCAGGCGTCAGCGGTTCGCTCAGCGGAATGATGCAGTCCTCGAGTTGCAGATCGATGGCACCGTCGGGCAGTTGCGACGCCCATTTTTCGAAGGCCTTCTGGGTGCAGACATCGGCCGGCACGCGCTCTTCGTAAAAGGCAATGACGTTGGGCGTGTGCACCAGGCCACCGCCGCGGCGCAGTTTGTGTTCGAGTCGCTCCGCCGCCTTCAGGGTTTCGATATTTCGCGCCAGCGCCGGCAGCGGCGAGCGGGTTTCGCCGTTGACCAGCGCTTCCAGAATGAAAATCCTGCGCGCCACCGCGGCGTCGACGCGACCGTAGTGAATGCGTCGCTTATCGATCATCGGCAGGCCGAAGGCGAGCACGCTTTCCTCGCCGTAAACGGCCCCTTGTTCGGCAACCCAGTGCGGATTCGTATAGCGGTAGCGACACAGGTGCGGCGCGACTTTTTCCATCCACGAGGGATCAAAAAGCGCCACGTTGCGGGCGTAAAGGCGGGCGGTCTCGACCATCTCGAACGCCATCACCCATTTTGGCGACGACTTAAAAACTCCCGAGCCGGGGAACAGGAAAAACTGCTTGTTGCCCGGCCCCTTGTAGCCCTTCTGCTTTTCCTCGTGATAGCCGATGTGCGACGGAATCGCCGTCAGGATCGCGCGGTGCAGCGCCTCGTGATAACTGCCCTCGGGATCGGTCAGCGGCTTTTTTGGATCGGGCAGTTGCCACTTCAGCGAGCGCAGCGACGATCGCAGTTCCCGGTGCAGGTTGAGCCATTCCTGCAGGCGCCGGTAGTTGACGAAATTGGTTTTGCAGAATTTGCGCAGCGAGTTGTTCGACTTGCGGTTCTGTTCGATGGCGTGCCACCAGCGCAGCCAGCCGGTGAAGTCGGAGCTTTTGTCGCGGAACCTGGCGTGTGCCTGATCGGCCTGCTGTTGTTTGTCCTGGGGACGTTCGCGCGGATCCTGCACGGTCAGGGCACTGGCGACGATCAGGCCTTCGCGCAGACAGCCTTCGTCAGCGGCGGCGACCAGCAGGCGGCCGACACGCGGATCGAGCGGCAGGCGGGCGAGGGTGCGACCGATGTCGGTGAGCCCGGATTGTCTGCCCTTCTTCCACACCGCGCCGATCTCCTGCAGCGTGTCGTAGGCCTGAGTGATACGTTTCGGTTGCGGCTTGTCGACGAAGGGAAACTGCATCGGGTCGCCGAGACCGAGGTGTTCCATTTGCAGGACCACGCCGGCCAGGTTCGAGCGCAGGATTTCCGGATCGGTAAAGTCGGAGCGCTCCTCAAAATCCTCTTCGTCGTAAAGGCGCACGCAGATGCCTTCGGCGACGCGACCGCATCGGCCGCGTCGTTGCCGGGCGCTGGCTTTGGAAACGGCTTCGATCTGCAGTCGTTGAATGCCCGAGCGCGGATCGTAGCGATTGACCCGGGCGATACCGGAATCGATCACCGAGCGGATGTCGGGAATGGTCAGTGAAGTCTCGGCGACATTGGTGGCCAGAATGATGCGTCGCTGGTGCGGCGACGGCCGGAACACCGCCTGCTGTTCGTTGCCGGCCTGACGGGCGAACAGCGGTAGAATGGTGGTGTACGGATAGCGGCGACCATCGAGCAATTCGGCGACGTCGCGGATCTCGCGTTCGCCGGGCAGAAATACCAGCGTGTCGCCGAGCGGATCGAATTCGCCCAGATCTTCGGCGGCGCGGGCGACGTGATCGGCGAGGCGCTCGCTGTCGTGCAGTGGCGGCAGGTAGACGTCCTCGACCGGATAGGCGCGGCCCTCGACTTCGACGACTTCGGTGTCGGTGAAAAAATCCGCGAAGGTTTCGGCGTCGAGCGTCGCCGATGAGATCACGACTTTCAGATCGGGCCGCTTCGGCAGCAGGCGATGCAGGTAGCCGAGAATGAAATCGATGTTCAGCGATCGCTCGTGCGCCTCATCGATGATCAGCGTGTCGTATTGCTTGAGCGAGGAATCGCCGCGCGTCTCGGCGAGCAGGATGCCATCGGTCATGAACTTGACCGAGGTCAGGTCGCGCGTGGTGCGGTCCTCGAAGCGGATCTGGTAACCGACCTCGTTGCCGAGCTCGACCTGCAGTTCCTCCGCGACCCGCTTCGCCACCGAGGTCGCGGCGATACGTCGCGGCTGGGTGCAGCCGATGCGTGAGCCGTTCTGGCCGCGCCCCATCTCGAGCGCGATCTTCGGCAGCTGCGTGGTTTTTCCCGAGCCGGTATCACCACAAACGATGACCACCTGATGGCGTTCCATCGCGGCACGGATCTGCGCGCGTTTGCGCGAAACCGGCAGTGCTTCTGGAAAGGTAATCTTCAAGAGGGGATGGTTCGCACAGGCGGCGGGGGATTTCCAGTGGTGGCTACGATAGCGCGGCGGCATTGCGTTTTTCGCTTTTGGTCACGCGGCAGGACCTGAGGGAGAAAAATGTGCAACGGGTATCAATTCAGGGAGTTAAACTGAATTGATAGAGCGCGATATGAAAAAACTCCTTCGTGAAATAGCAACTCTGGCGATTCTCTTCAGCTTTCCCGCCTGCGGCTTCGCTGGGGAACAGCTGGCATTTCCCACCGCCGAAGGATACGGAAAATATACGGTTGGTGGTCGAGGCGGTGCCGTGATTGAAGTTACCCATCTCAACGACGACGGCGAAGGCAGTCTTCGAGCCGCAATTGAGGCGTCGGGGCCGAGAACCGTGGTATTCAAAGTCTCGGGCACCATCGACTTGAAGGATGACCTGAGGATAAAGAATCCCAATATCACCATTGCCGGTCAAACCGCCCCCGGAGATGGGATTTGCATTAAGGCGCACCCGCTCATGATCGACGCCGACGAAGTGATCATCCGCTACATCAGGGTCAGGTTTGGGGATGAGTCCGGTCAGGATTCCGATGCCCTCTCCGGCCGATATGTGAAAAACCTCATTCTCGACCATGTCTCAGCCAGTTGGAGCGTTGACGAGGTCATGTCCATCTACCATTGCGAAAACGTCACGGTGCAGTGGTGCCTGATTGCGGAGAGTATGTTTGATTCCAGGCACGACACCAAGGGCGACCATGGCTTTGGCGGCATCTGGGGATCAAACCATAGTTCCTACCACCACAACCTGCTGGCCCATCACTCCAGCCGCAATCCCCGTTTCGCCTCAGGATGCGGAAACACCGATTTTCGGAACAACGTGGTCTACAACTGGGGGTATCGGTCCTGTTATGGGGGCGAAAGCCAACAGGTGGGAAACGAGAAATTTAATTTCACTGCCATTAATTTTGTGGGCAATTATTACAAGCCGGGACCGGCGACGGATCCGCGTAGACTTGCAGAATTCGCCGAGCCTTCAGCCCGCGGCGACGACGACAGGGGGCAGTGGTATTTTGGCGGCAACGTCATGGACGGTAACCCTGCGGTCACGGCCGACAACTGGAGTGGCGTGAGTGGCAGTGATTTTATCAAAAGGGATCAACCGTGGGAAGCCATGGCCATCGACCAACAGGCGGCGGAGGAAGCCTACCCGTTGGTTCTGGAAAACGTTGGAGCGATCCTGCCTAAACGCGACGCGGTCGACTCCCGTGTCATCGAAGAAGTTCGAAACGGAACCGCAACTTATGAAGGGATATACAAAACCAAACAGGAAGTTACCGACCAATCGCAAATCACCGGGATCATCGACTCGCAGAAAGACGTTGGTGGCTGGCCCGAACTGAAAAGCTCACCGGCGCCCACAGACACCGACCACGACGGTATGCCCGATGAATGGGAAACGGGCAATGGCCTTGACCCCGGGAATCCTGCCGATGGGAACAAGGTCGCTGCCGACGGATACACGATGCTGGAGATTTATCTGAACGGTATCAAGTGAACGCCAGGCCGGTCTGGTCTTTGCGGGACGCTTTTTGATGCCAGATTAAAATGGGGAGAACGCAGGGGGGGGGGGCGACTCGTCAGGTTGAGCCAGAGATGGTGTCCGGCTCGCCAGATGCGGAACCAATTTTCGCCGGAGGTATGCCACTTGCCCGAGCCTTGACGACATTGGAGAGTGCGGTCCGTACCGGGGAGGCTTCACCGAACCTCCCTTTTGGGTTCGCTCTCACAATCATATGAAAAGCTTTAGAATATTTGGAGTCGGCCTGTTGGCGGCGATGGCTGCTTTCGGCATGGTGCCATCGTTGGTGGCGAACGACGATGACGACGCGGGATTCGCGGCGTTGCAGGCGGATGCGAAGAAATCTTTTGCGGAAGGCGTCGGTCCCTTCGTGAAGAATTATTGCGTCCAGTGCCACGGCAATAAAAAGAAGAAGTCAGGACTCAATTTCGAAGCCGCCCTCAAAAACCCGGGCAACCCCACCTACCGCAAGCACTGGAAGCAGGCGGTCGCCAACGTTAAGACCTTCGACATGCCGCCGGATGACGAGGACCGGATCCCGACCGATGCGGAGCGCGAGCAGTTTCTCGAATGGATCGACAAGATCAAGTTTCTCAGCCCGAAGGACCCCGGTCCGTTTGTGATCCGCCGGCTGACCAAAGTGGAGTATGGCAACACGCTGCACGATCTGTTCGGAGTGGACCCGAATGTAACCCGCGATCTGCCGGATGAAGTGTTCGGTGAAGGCTATCTGAACAACCTGTCGTCGCTTCAATCGGAGCAGTTTCTCGGCATTGCCAATGACGTAGTGGATCAGCAGGAAGTGCAGAAACTACTCAATCGCGAAAAGCCTGCGAAAGGCGCCGATCTCCGTGCGGAGGCGGAAAAATTCGCCCGTTCCCTGGCGCGGAAAAGTTATCGCCGGCCGCCATCGGATGCTGAAATCGAGGTGTTACTGAAGGTCTTTGATCTGGGCAGAGCGAACCAGCTCGACTACCCCGGGGCCCTGGGCCTGATGACCAAGGCCGTCCTGGTTTCGCCCCAGTTCCTGTTCATCACCCCGGCGAAGCAGGTCGAGTCGGACAAAAAGATTGTGCCTCTGGATGACTATCAATTGGCGTCCCGCTTGTCCTATCTCTTGTGGTCAACGATACCGGATGCCGAGCTGACTCGTCTGGCCGACAGCGGCAAGCTCCACGAACCGGCGGTGCTGAAAGCGCAGGTGAAACGCATGATCGCAGATCCCCGCTCACGGGCGCTGTTCGATGGATTCGGAGCGCAGTGGCTGGGATTGAATGATCTGAAAACGAAAACTTTCGACCCCGATAAATTTCCGCAGATGACCGGCGAAATGCGCTCCGCCATGTACGACGAGGCGCGGCTGTTTTTTGAAAGCATCATGCGCGAAAACAGGAGCGAGGTCAGCTTCGTGGACAGCGACTACACCTTTCTCAACGGCACGCTGGCGGCCCTGTACGGAATGGAGAAAACCGTTACCGGCGCGGAGATGCGCAAGGTGCAGCTGACGGATGCCAACCGCGGCGGGATTCTGGCGATGCCGGCGACTCTGGCGACGACGTCTTTTCCCAATCGCACCAG
>CBDULB010000195.1:0-8951 GCA_965367965.1 uncultured bacterium
AGCGAGGCCGCTTGTCCCTACCGGTATCACCGCTAATCGCTAATCGCTAATCGCTAATCGCTAATCGCTGACGCTCGTGCCTGCCCTTCCGGTAGGGACGATCCGGCCCGGTCGTCCGTCCGATGACCTCACGGCTACCGCCACGCTCAGGTTTGTAATCGCAGGCGGTAACCGCCCGACGCGCGCGGACAAGCGAGGCAGCTTGTCCCTACCGGTATCAGCGCTGATCGCTAATCGCTGACGCTCGTGCCTGCCGCGTTCATGCCCAGCCATGGCTCACAGCTTGGCGTGTTTCGGAGTGAACACGTGATACTCGAGCACTGCGGCGCGTTGGTTGGCGCGGATCGCGGCGATGGTCATCGCGGCGCCGGCGGCGACGACGAAACCGAAGCCGTACCAGGCTTCGTTCGCCAACAGGGTAGCGAAGCTCAGGCCGGCGTTGCCGAAGGCGAACACGGCACAGGCCCAGAGTGCGCCTTTGCGGTCGTCGAAATAGAACAGCACGGTCAGCAGCGAAAGGAACACCACCAGCAGAAAGGCGCCGACCAGGGTGATGCGGAAAATGCCGATCTGAATGGCGCCGAGTCCGAGCCATTGGCCGAGGCTTTCGGCACAGATCAGCAGGGCGATGGTGACGATTCCCTGCACCAGCATCAGATTAACGAAACCCGCGCGCAGACTGCCGATCAAGTCATCGCGCGCGGCTTCGATCTGCGCCAGCGTGCCGCCGTGATTGATGCGATCGAAAAACTGGCTGCATCCGTCGGCGACAGCGGTTTCGAGTTTTAGAAAGAACAGGGTAAGGCCGGGCACGATCGACAGCAGGCTGAGATAGATGGAAATGTCGTAGGCCAGCGAGGCGTGCAGCACGCCGGACACCTGCACGTTCTGTTCCGAAAACCACCAGAACAGGATCTTATCGATCCAGATGCCGATGTTGTAAAACAAACCGCAGAAGGCGAGTTCGGGAACGATGCGGAAGTGACGCATGAAATTCCACGAGGCCAGAATCGGGCTGCCGATCTCGCGTTGCAGGGGCACTAACAGACACACCAGAAGCAGCAGGTGGCCGGCGGCGAACCCACTGACCGCGAGTCCGGCACCTCCGGCACGGGCGGCGAACCAGGCAGCGGTGCAGGCGACAACGTAGCCGATGGCGAATCCGGCGACGATGCGCTTGTAGCGATGCAGGACACTCAGGTAGTTGGCGACCACAAAGATGCATGACACCGCGACCAGCAAGGCGGTGGCGGCGATTTTATAGACCGGGGATTCGGGTGTCAGCAGGCCGAACAGGCAGCTGCCGGCAATGGCGGCGATGATTGCGGTCAGGGTCAGGGCGGCAAAGCAGGAGGGCAGGACATTTTCCGGCCGGTTTGCGGAAAATTGATCGGCGGCGTAACGGGTCAGCACAAATTGCAGACCACCGGTGAGGATCAGGGCCAGGGCGTAGGCATGGGTGATCGTGGTCGAAAACAGCGTCAGGTCGTGCTCGGTCAGGATCGGCCGCAGCAGCGTGTGCAGCACGATGATCGACAGAATCGAGATGATCCACGGACCGCTGCTGATGACGCCGGCGTAGGCGTAGGCGCGCAGCGCACCACCGAGTGACCGGCTGGCGAGAAGTTTGCGTAGCTCAAATCCGATTCCGGCCATGGTTCAATGTTCGGCGTTTTTCAGGTCGGTCCGGTGGCGGCTTTCCTGAGGCAGCGAGGTGTAGATTTGGCGATAGGCGGCGATCACTTCCGGCTCGGCGTAGGTCAGTTCGACGCGGCGACGTCCGGCGGTGCCGAGCTGATCCTGCAAAGCCCGGTCGCCGAGAATTCTGACGATCGCTTCGGCGAGCGCGTCGGGTTCGCCGACCGGCACAATGCTGCCAGCCGGGCCGAGCACGGGAGTCTCGTCGCCCCGGCCTTCGACCAGTTCGCGGCACGAGCCGACATCGGTAGCGACCAGGGGAATGCCGGTGGCGAAAGCTTCGAGGGCGACAAATGGCAGCCCTTCGCTGACACTGGAGAGCACCATCAGATCGGTGGGCGGCAGTGCCTGTTCGAGGGTCTTGGCGCCGGTGAACTCCACGCAGCCTTCGATGCCTAACTGGAGCGTCAACTGCCGGCATTCGTCGGCGTATTCGAGGTTTTCATCGAACGGGCCCATGATCAGGAATCGTGCCTGAGGCAGCTTTCCGACTACAATGGCGGCGGCGCGCAGCAGGGTTTTAACGTCCTTGATTTCGACGATGCGTCCCAGAAATCCGACGTTCATGCGTCCGGGTTGCATTCTGCGCGCGGCCTGACGCTGATCGCGAAGCGGGTTAAATCGATCGATCGCCACGCCGTTGGGGATGATCGAAATGCGTTCGGCGTCGGCTCCGAATTCGACCTGATGGTCGGCATTTTTTTGAAACAACGAGACGATGTGATCGGCGCTGTCGTAGCTGATTCGACCGAGTTCGATAAACTGATCGATCCACAGCTGACGCAAGGGAGTTACCGAATTGCCGACCAGAGGCGGCAGGCTGAAAGCACCGCTCGAATTCGGCCGGGGTGTGGTTGCCGACCAGTCGCTGCGCAGCAGTTCACTGATGCGTTCACGCACGTAGATGCCGTGTTCACTGAGTAGAAATGATGCGTTGTTCTGCCGCGCCGCCAGGGCACCGAGCAGTCCGGCGTATCCGGTGCAGACGCTGTGGTAAACCGCGGCCGGAGGCAGGCGGGTCAGGGCTGCGGCGATTCGCCACAGCGGGCGAATCATGAAGCGCAAGCTCCAGTAAACTTCGATAAATGATTCGCTGCTGAAATGCCGGAGGTAGCAGTTGCGAATGATGTCCCAGGTGTCGGCATGTTCCCAGAAAGCATCGAATCCGTCCGGTGATTGTTGAGCGGCGTCGCTGAGTGCCTGGAGGAGCTGAGATCTGGATGGTTCTGAGTTGGCGTTCAGAATGAAATTGGCGCTGGCCTCGCGCAGGCGCTGTCCGGTTTGCTGCCTGGCCCTGGATGACGCGTTGCTGGCGGGGGCGATGGACTCTGAATCGTCGAAGAGGTAGGTGTGGGTCAGGGCGACGATATTGGCAGGCAGTTGGTAACGCGGCTCAGTGGTGGAGTTTTTCTCTGCACCAATGTAGGCGATGGCAAACTTCAGGTCGGGAAGAGCGGTGATGATTTGGTGAACCCAGGTCGAAACTCCGCCGCGCACGTATGGGTAGGTGCCTTCGAGAAGCAGGCAGACATCGGCCCGTTCGTTGTGGTTGGCAGAAACGGAATTCATGACACCGGTGGGCTGCCGGCCCAGAAGCTGCGTGCGGCGACGGTCGTGTTCAGACTGGTGCCCTGCACGCTCGTGGCGAGTTCATGCCAATGGCCGAGGGCGGCGTGGTAGCGGCGTTCGATTTGATCCGCAAACAGCGCGGCTTCGGTCTGCCTGCGCAGTTGAGCGATCAGTTCGGGCAGTGGTGAAGTGTTGTTGTTGGCGAGGTGACACTCGGCGAGAAGTTGCAGCGCGGTCGTGTTTTCCGCATCGAGCTGGCTGGCGACGAGCGATTGTTCGAGATGTTGAATCGCTTCCCCGATCAGCGCTTTCGAAGTGACTTCGTCGCGCATTCCGGAGACGCCGACCTGGTAGAGCAGCGAGGCCAGTCGACGGGAATTCTCGGCACCCGGTTCGGCTCGGCGAAGTTGAGTCAGCTGCTTCTCGGAGCTTTCGCTGAGCGTGGCTATCGCGCCCTGTGCGTGAAGCTGGGTGCGCGCGTCCTGATGACGTTGCAGTTGGCGCAGGACGGTGATGCTGTGCCGACTTCGATTGCGGTGTAACAGCGGGCCGGCCTGACGAAGTTCGTCGAGGCCGTTGCGGTTCATGCTGCTTACGATAGGAGCCGTCGAGGGATCGGTCGGCGAACAGCGCAGAGGGTTGCCGATCACGACGTTGGTGGTGGTTTTGTCAGGTTGCGCAGTTCCGGCGAATCCCGCGAGCAGGCAGGTGACGACCAGAGCGCCGGCAACCGGGGCACACAGGGTCAGTGTGATGGCCAGGAGCGCCAGGGTGCGCGTTCCTGCATTGGCGGCGTTGGCGTTGTCGCGATGTCGATAGCGTGCCACGGCAATGCCAACGATGGTGACCGAAACGAGGTGCAGGACCGTCGCCAACTGCCAATTGGAAAGTGAACCGACCGGCCGGACACCGCTGGCGATGAGTGCCGCAGACGCATCGATCGTCACGGCGAGCAGACAACTCATCATGGTGGTCAGTCGTTTCATTTGGCGACCACAGCCGGTTGGATGAGCGCATTCCACTGATGGTTGAAACGATCCGTGTCGCTGTCGATGGTGAGGATGTGGTGGTGCACGGTGCTGCTTCCTCCGGGAACGTGCTTAAGCATTTCTTTCACTCGAAGCTCCGCCGCTGAATCCGTTGATACCGGGATGAGTAGTCCGATGGCAAAAGCTTCAGCGCTGTCACTGATCAGCACGACGCCGCCGATGGTGTCGCCGGGACGACGATGAATCTGGACGCTCTGTACGAATGCCTGCTGCCTGGCCAGGTCGGCGTCTGGCGTCGGTTCGAAGAGAACCAGTCGGAATGAGAGGTGCAGTCGCGCCGCAAAATCGAGTGCCAGATCGATTTGTTGGCTGAATGCTTCAGGCGCAATGATACTCTGCCCCGTAGCCGCCGCCATCGAAAGGGTCGGATCGGCATCGGTCGTCGAGACGGTCGTCACCCAGTCGAACAGCGCTTGAATGCGAGCCAGATTTTCCCAGTTCGCCTGCGCGAAAGGCATGCGGTCGATGACCAGCACACGGCTTGCTTCTTTCGAGGCGGCGCGGCTCCACGGAATCGCAGCCAGGGTCGCCGAAGGGGGCGAAGCGGGGGCCTGCGGCGAGACATCCTTCCAAAGGCTGGCGCAGGTGCTGATGTCGCGGTTTTCGATGGCCGCGGCGACGACTG
This sequence comes from uncultured bacterium, assembly GCA_965367965.1. Taxonomy (GTDB): domain Bacteria; phylum Verrucomicrobiota; class Verrucomicrobiia; order Verrucomicrobiales; family DEV007; genus JBBKXR01. The sequence continues at coordinate 4,942 of CBDULB010000195.1, forward strand.
GATGTTCGGAGGCGTCAAACGAGGTCGATGTCCCGCCGCCGCTGACAGCACCGATACTGGCCAGGCATTGCCAGCCGCCTGTGGCCGAAGCATTCGGGGCACGTTGATAGATGGCGGCGGCATTAACGGCGAACAGGTCGCGAAAAAGTTCCAGCAGTCGACGCTCGATGGTCTTTTCTGAATCGTCCGAACCGAGGGCGAACAGTTGCTGAACACGATCCTGAAGCGTGATGATGTCGGCGTCGTGGAGCAGCAGGCGTTGGCCGAGATCCCGGGTCGAAATCTGCGCAAGCGAGAGCTCGTGCAGGAGGCGTTGGTGAGAGTCTGCGATCAGTTGCACCGAATCCTGCGCACTCTCGGCAGGGCCGGCCAAAAGGCGATGCACCAGACCGCCGATCGCTGCCGCTGCCAGTAGCGAAACGAAATAGTAAGCGTTGCCGGTGATCATGGCCGCGAAGTCGCTTGCGCCCTTGAAGTATTTGAAGCCGATAAAAACCACCAGCGTCGTCACCAGTGAACCGGCGAGTCCAGCGAGCAGTCCGTGGCGGGCACCCAGCACAAACGGAACAATGATCCACGGAGTTGGATTGAGAGCTAAAAAGCCGGGGTCGTCGCGTGCTATCGAAGTGTTCGCCAAACAAAGCAGCAGCAGCAGAATCAAGCCGTCGGCGACACTTCCATAACGATTGCCGCTACGGTCCGGCGCAGGCGGTTCGATGGCTTTGGACTCGGGCTCAGGCACGGAGGAGGCGCATGGTTGGGACGGCGGCGGAAGCAGAAGTTGCGGGGAGGCCGCGAGCTCTCAGTAAAAGTATCGCAGGCCGACATTGGCGACGATGACTTCCGATGAGTCATTGGCGGCCGCAGTTCCATCGGAGTAGTAGCCCAGCTCGAAGAGCAGGTCGAGGTGGGCGGCAAGGCTGTAGCTGGCACCACCGGTGATTGACCAATCGATCTCGTCGTCAGCAAAATCGTAGTTCACGCCTGCGCCAAGGTAGCTGTCGAGACGATCATTGATGCGATGATTGAAGCTGACATTGATGCCGTGCGGATGGTAGCGGGGTTCGATCAGTTCGTTGCCGATCAATTCACCGCCGGTGGCATCGATGAGTCCAAGGGAGCGCACTTCACCGGCACTCAATCTGCGTGCATCAAAGCTTTCGTAGTTGGCCTGGTAGGCGAGCTGGAGGGACCGGCGATTGGCTTTGTCGTGCCAGAGGGTGCGACCGATTTCGATATCGGCGAACCAGCCATCTCCAAGTTCAGCGTCTTTGGCATAGATGCGTCGACCGCCAGTGCGGGCGCTGAGTTTCAGGCCGAATGGCAGGGGACCGGAGATCGACGCAGCGAGGCGGTCCTCGCGTCCGTCGAGGGCGATCAATTGCAGTGAATTAACGGCGGAGTGATTGCCGTAATAGCCGACCTGTCCACCCCAGAAGAGATCGTTGGCGGGTTCGCGACCGGCGGCCAGTGCGTAGAGCAATTCACCGTGATCGGCGCCGCCAACGCGAACGTCCATGAAATGGTGATTGCCGATTTTCGGCCTGACAAAGGCGTAGGCACCGGTGTTTGATCCCGAGTCTGTGCGCACACTGCGTTCGTCGCTGAGCTCGACGCGGTCGTGCCAGCCGCTGGCGCCGACGCGGACATTCTTACGGACTTCGGCCGAGGCGTCGACTCTGGTGTAGAAGCGATCACCTTCCGCTTCGTTGAGGTATTCACCATCGACTGACAGGGTGTCGGCCGTCTTTTTAAAGATTTCTTTCGATGTCGCCACTGCTTCGGCGCGGACGGCTGCAGTCTCGGTCCGGCTGTGGCTGATCTGATCATACTCAGCTCGGGCGCGCTCAAGTTGCCCGCTGTTGTAAAGCGCGTCGGCGTAGTCTGCCTGGGCTTCGAATGCCTGTCCGGGCGGCGTCGTGGTTTTCAGCGACTCCATCAACGGCAGCGCTTCGCGGTGCATTCCATTAGCGGTCAGCGCCTGGGCGAGCAGCAAATCGACATCGCGATCACCGGGGTGGGCGGCTGACAAACTGCGGGCGCGTTGCAGCGCGGCTTTGCGGTCGTTGGTCTGCAACGCGGCGTAGGTGGCGGCGATCTCGTCGCTGAGTTGAATCCTGGCGAGTTCGTTGCCGGCCTCGGACCGGGTCACGGCGGGATAGGCGCTACTCGCAGCGACGCTTTGAAAAGACGTGACCGCTTCGGCTTTACGTCCGCTGGCCAGATAGGCGGATGCCAGTTGGGCTTCGAGAGGGAAGGCACGTCCTTTTGACAGGCGGGCCTTCGAATTTTCGAGCAGCGTTACCGCATCACTGGCACGGCCGAGCTTCAGCAACCGGTCGGCCTGATCTTCGGTTGCATCGAAGGGACTGTCGGGCTGGTTGTCACTGCCGTCGGATGAGGATGGGCTCCAGTCTTGTTCGGCGCGATTGGACGGAGCGTTGGGCGTCGCGGCGGAGGCCCCCCGACGATTTAATTCTGCGCTGACAGCCGCCGCCATTTTTTCGTTTCCGAGACGCTGATAAAGTCCGGTCAAACCACTCAGGTGATCGGTCGACAGGGTCGGCAGTCGATCGAGGACCGCCTCATCGGAATCGGGGTCGGCAGCCGCGGCGGTCGGTGGGACTTGCGGGGCGGCGGGTTTTTGCGGAGCGGTTGAATTCGAAGCGGATGACTGTCCCGGGGAGGTTTCGGCCGGGCCGGTGCGCGCGCTCGCCGCTTTTCGGTCGACGGTCGCGGCCAGAGGATTAGGCGACTGCGCGAAGCTCGAGGTCAGGCAGGCGCACCCGGTGATGATGCAGATGGTGGCGAGGGCCAGTTCCCGGGGTGCCGCATGGAACAGCTGCTGGCGGCAGGTATTCGCTGACGCTAGGCGCCGCGATAACGACAGAAGTCGGGTGGTGGAACGCATGGAGGCAATTGGGTTCGCCTCACAATTGTATAAATTCTATTAATTATCAAGTTTTATAAATGTTATTGTTTTGCTAAGGTACGTGGCGATAATTCGCTGCTCTGCTGCGGCGATCGAGGTGGAGCGTCCGGTCCCGTCCAGTCGGGACGGGTCGATGGTCTAGTCAGCGCTGCTGGCAAAACTGCCGGTCGCCAGAAAGCGGCGAACCAGCTCGATCGATTGACGACTGCTCATCAGGTAAGGGTGGGAGCAGCGAATCACCGTGTGATCCTGCGCGCCTGCGACGCGGGTGTTCTCCACCGATACCTTGCCGTCGTCGCGTCCGACACTAAAACGCGACAGGATGACGTTGATCGACCGACTGCCGGCGATGATGCCAAGCTCGAAGTCGACCGGTCCGAGCTCGTTCGCCAGGGCGGATTCTCCGCTGGTGCCAAGTTGGCTGCCAACCGGGCCGTTAATCCATCGATAGAGGGATAAGTGGCCGAGTTTGTCGACGATCTCGCTGCCCTGGTTCGGTGGACCGAGCATGACCACGCGACCGAGGTCGGGCGCAGGGTAATCGCGGGCGTAGAGGCGCAACAGGATTCCGCCCAGTGAATGCGCGACCACGTGAATTTTTTCGGCGCCCTGCGCCCGGCAGGATTCGATGGCCGGTGCGATGTGTTTTTCGACCAGTACTTCGGCAGCGAACTGTCTCGACGGGTAAGCGATGTTGTGAACGATGTAGCCTTGCGTGCCGAGAGATTTTTCCAACCGCTTCATGCACCTCGGAGAGCGCGCCAGCCCATGCAGTAGAATCACGTGCTCGCTGACGGTGGCTGCAGGTGCGTCGTCGATTTCGGCAGAAGCGTTGTGGGCTTTGGCGGTTGTCATCAAGAGCAGCAGTCCGAGCAGTGGTCGACCTAATGAGTGTCGCATGCCGCAATGTGACCGCAAAAAGCTCATCCTCAAAAAGGCTTTTTTAAGCGGAGCTATCGGATAGGCGTTTGTGGGCGGTGATGACACCGCGATCGCCGGCGCTGTCGCGGTGACTTGGGGAAACGAAGCCGGCCTTTTCGAGGTGCTCGAAAATCTCCGCGGTCGAGTAGCAGCGTCC
>CBDULB010000196.1:0-8934 GCA_965367965.1 uncultured bacterium
CGAGCGCCGAAGACTGAAAGAGCAGAACAGGGCGCGGATGACCGATCCGCTACCGCCGTGAAGTCGAAGTCCGAATGACAGTTTTAACCTTAAGGCTCGCAGCGATTGCGCTACTCCGGTAGCGGACGGCATCGCTTTGACGTAAGGCTTAAAAAATGAACAAGACGGCAAAGTGCCTCGGCTTAATTGCGCTACTTTGCTTGACGGGATGCGTCTCGACAAGCTGGGAGTATCCATACCCGCCTGTCCCGAACAAAGTTCCAGCCTCGGATAAGAAGTGGTATTCCAAAGGAGGAGAGATGCGGTATGACGCTGTTGAAATCGATTCCAAAAATAAAGAGGCCTTTGAATTGATTGACGAAGAGGTGGAGGATGCAGTCAAGAATCACCCCCGAAAAGGCGAGTTTGGATTCGTGCATACGTTCTGGGAGACGAAGCGCCGAATCCTCTATTGGAAGTATGGCATTGATTGGCACTGCGTTCAGGAAATGACTCCAGGATTGATGGTCGACTGAAGAATCAAGGAGCCGAACAAGTCGTCGCTGTCCTATCCGCTGCCGTTCTGCGTCGAAAGCTTGAGAACAATTTGAACCATTAAACCCGAAGTCGGAAGTTCGTTGCCAGCAGCGGGCGGCAGGCCTCTGACGTTTTGAGAAATAAATGAAACTCGTCGCCATTACCCCGGAATTTCCCGGATTAGATGAATTGCAATCCAGTGATCCTTTCATTGAAGAAATCGTGGAGGGAACAAGACGGATGTATTCTGTCACCGGATATGCAGCTCCGTGGTCCGGATACCTTGCTGCTCAAGAGGGTGTTTGGGTCGGGACCTGCGCTTTCAAGTGCCCGCCGCAAGCGAATCGAGTGGAGATTGCCTATTTTACGCTCCCGCAATTTCAGGGGCAGGGAATAGGAACAAGCATGGCGGAACAGCTCATTGAAATTGCCCGACAGGCATCTACCCCACCTATCCTCTTCGCTCAGACCATGCCGGAGTCCAATGGATCAACTCGTATTCTGGAGAAGCTTGGTTTCACGCGGATCGCCGAGGTCCAGCACCCACAGGATGGCTTGGTGTGGGAGTGGGAACTTACCCACAAGCCGGATAAGCCACGGGAGACAACGGCTAAGGGACCTCTTGTTATCGATGAACTCACGTAACTTCCACCTTAACCCTGCGATCAATGCCGGCTTCCGCCCGTGAGCTTGCCAGCACTCAAACGTCAGGCCGGGAATGAATCACGAAGATGAAGATAGTTGAATTTGCGTTTATCGCCTATCCGGCAACGAATCGGAAAAGGAGTCGTGCATTCTACGAGGAAGTCCTCGGTTTGACTGCCGGAATGTGTATCGAAGAGAACGAACAGTTCTGGATCGAATACGAAGTCGGTCCTCACACTTTGGGGATCGGAAACGAACCGTTTTTGAAGGCCTCTCCAGAGGGGCCGCAACTCGTTTTCGAGGTCGAGGATTTTGACGAGGCAATTGAGCATCTGAGAAAACACAATATAAGGTTCACGGTCGAACCGTTCGATCTGCCCAATTGCAGGGCGGCCGTAGTGCTTGATCCCGACGGAAATAGCATCGGGATTCACCGACGAAATGGTTGAAAGCTGCACAGCCCACCAAAGGGGGCCGGTTCGACCTCTCACCGCCGTTTTGATTTTGCGGTGAAAGGGCGGTGTTAAAGTCAGACTGTTTGCCAAAAGTATGTGCCGGTATCGACCGGGCCGGAAATTTCGGATAGCGAGGCGTGAGGAACGAAGGGGGCGAGCTCCGCGAGTGCCGAACAACGCGGCCCGGCGGAATTCCGGGCCGGTCACGAAAACACAAGCGAGCGCAGCGAATCTGGCTTTCTGTAAAAATGTCATCGGTAGGCGTAAAGATTTTTGGTAAATAGTCTAAAGCTCTATACGAGTGGCGCTGCCGCGTTGAGACGCGGCCGGCCCCGGACGTTCGTTAAAAAGGCAGCTGAACCATAACCATGAATCTGAACCGGTTTTTGAAAGTCGCGGCATTGATCGCTCTACTTTCGGCCGGAAGTGTTGGCGTCCGCCACTTATGGCGGGAGCTCGCTTTCCATTTGACGGCTTCAGGAGCTCGGGGGTGCGGAATTGCGACGATCACAGTCGTGTCGGACGGGGCTGAGATGGATGTTCCAGCAGGACTTGATACTTTGCGCCTTATCGGGCGTGAGGTGACTGCGGCTGATCTGATTGATCGATTCAATCAACGGATCGCAAACGTTCCCCCCGGCCCGGAAGTTTGGAGAAACCATCGGCTCAATCGCAGTGAGTATGAATTGATACTTGCCGCAAATCTGCTCATCGGGATTAACGACCCCAGAGCACGGGGTCTATTCGTTCGCATGCTGGATGACCCGTATTTTGTTTCCCGAACGGTCGATTGGATTACTGAACTTGGAGACTCTCGTGCTTGCCCTGCACTCCTGGAATCGTGGAAGAAGCGTCCTGGATATCCGTATGTTTACATCAACGCTTTCCGCGAGCTTCCCTATAAGCCGGCTATTCCGTACGTCATTGAAGCGTTTCGCCCCAACATGACTCACTATTCCATCGAGTATTTGTTCCAGACCCTGGAGGTCATTGCGGACGATTCTCTGCAAGAGTATCGAGGCGGCAGCCTGAACTCCGCACATGATGTGGAAGCCTTGAAGGAGGAGCTTCACCACTGGTGGAGTCAACGCTCGTCCGCCGGTTAGAATCGGGTGGCCTGCAACGTTCGGCAGTAAGAAAGTAAGAAGACTGCCGCATGCTGCGAATGCTCATCAGCGGCGCTGGTATCCTTCTGTTTTCTGTTGATCCTGTCATTCGCAGTTTGCAGCGTCCTGCGCCCCTTGCGAATGGTCGGCGCTCTCGCTAGCAACGGTTTGCAAGTTGTGAAAGGAGCGACACCCGGTCATGGTGAAGGGTTGATGAATTACGACACTGTCTACCAGCCATGAGTAAAATGAATTCCGGGAGTCGTAAAGTTGCCGTGGTTGCCGGGGTAGGGCCCGGATTGGGCGCGGCGCTGGTTCGAAAATTTTCTTCCCAAGGGTATGCCGTCGGAATGTTGGCGCGATCCGAAGAGTCTCTCGCCGCAATCTCACAGAGCATGCCCGGAAAGGGGCCGATCCTGCCCGTTGTCACCGATCTTTCGAGGCCGGAGACGGTGGCTTCAGCCTTCGAAACGATCAATTCGGAGCTCGGCGCTGCGCACATCCTCGTTAACCATGCCAGTGCAGCGAGTTGGAAAAGTATCATGGACTCCACTGCCGAAGAGTTTGAAAATGAGTGGCGAGTGGCGGTGATGGGGGCATTCCACTGCTCGCGCGCGGTGATTCCCGGCATGCTCGCCGCCGGCTCCGGCAGCATCCTGTTCACCGGCGCCACGTCATCCATTCGCGGACGCAGGGGATCTGTTGGATTCAGCAGCGCGAAGTTCGGCTTGCGTGGTCTGGCCGATTCAATGGCCCGGGAATTGTGGCCGCAGGGTATTCACGTGGCGCACATTGTGGTCGACGGCCTGATCGACACGCCGGGCGTGCGCAGCGAATATCAACCTGCCGGGGACGAGCCGATGCTCAATCCCGATGCCATGGCCGAATCCTACTGGCATCTCGTGACTCAGGATCGCTCGAGCTGGACTTTTGAACTCGATCTGCGACCCAGCCGCGAAGCGTTCTTCGAATAGCTGCTCCGTTCACGGTTTGCCCGGCCAGGAAAGGATCATGAAAATCGGAGTTGGTGGCGGCGGTTGCCTTTCGGTATGGTTCGTTCTTCGTTGTCATTGTCAGGTCCCCGATGATTTCGCATGAGCAGGCCGCTATGGCAGCCATTGTGCCGCTGACCTCAGCCTCGCAGCACGCCGCCGGGGTGGAGCGAGCGAACCGGTCGTGGTAAGGTAATTGCCGAAAAACACCGAAATTTCGCCTGATCGGCACCGTATCAGTTGACTCTTTTAAGTATTGTTAATATTATGGAAATCGTGATATATTGCGGTTTTCAAATGAATGAAAGGATGGGTTTAAATCGATGAAGTGTCCGCGTTGTTCGGTCATTGTCGGTCAACGATCGCCGACTTGTCATGGCTGTGGGTTTTCGCTCACGGAACTGACGCCGGTATTCGGCAATCGCTGTGTGCAGATGGATCGTCTGCACGACGATGCGCACTGCTTGCTGAAGGCGGATCGCGACAAGGTCCTGGCGACCATGGATTTGTTCGAGGCGCGTTTTCCGCAGCTGTTCTTCTGCGCCTATCTGAGCGCTCTGCCGGAGGGCACCAAGCTGTCCGAGTTGGGCTTCTGGTTACTCAACTACGCGGCGGTGCGCTCGGTCGACATCGATCGACCCAATGAAAACGCGCTGATGCTGGTCGTCGACCTGCACGCCAAACGCGTTGGTATTTCACTCGGTTACTATGCGGAACTGCTGTTGGACGAGGCGGCGGTTGAGCGGGCGCTGAACGTCGCACGGCCGTGGTTTATGAACGCCGAATTCGGTACGGGAATCAATGCCGTGCTGAAGCATGTCGGTAAGCAGCTCAGCAAAAACTCGCGAAGCCTGCGCAGTCGGCCACCGGAAGCGAAGGAATCTTTGCTCAATCCATTTGGCCAGCCTCAATTGCCTGCCCTGCGGGCGGTGAAATCTCAGGCGTCGGATAAGGCGTCAAAGGTAGCCGTTTAAGCGAACGTTTTTCTGCGAAGTGACCAAGTGATGTCGTTGATGATGGGTAGACCGAAAATGCAGCAATCTGTGGCTTCGATGCTACTGGTGGTGCTGCTGTCGCCATCGATCTGTCTGGGGCGGCTGCCTTTGCCGGAGTGGAGCAGCGGTGATGCCAAAAAATACGATGAGCCGGGGACGGCTCCACTCGGGGTGGGCTTGTGGCCGGCCGGTGATCCGGTGGTTTCACGCGACGCTGCCGGCAGTCCGCAGGACCTGGACGAGAAGCCATCGAATCCGGCTGGCGATGCCGGCTCAGGTGACCAGAACAAGGCGGCCGCCATGGTCTACCGCGTCGACGACGAGGCTGCTGACGCTGCGTCCAAGCCGCTGCCGAAGGGGCCGGTCGGCGTGATTGAGTTTACGCCGATGCGTCTGGTCAATTCTCCGGTAGTGATCAGCACCGGGCCGAACAGTTCGCAGATCGCTCCACAGGAAACCAGGCGCATGTATTTCAGTCAGCGTCCTCTGGATTTTCTGGTCGATCCGTTGGCCCTGCTGACTGAACAGAAATCCCACGATATCAGCCGTTTCCTGGAGTATCACTCCGAAGGCGCTCCGTACGATATCTGTCTGATCGTGTTGCGGGAAAATGAGCGGGTGCCGGATGATTTATCGCTGGCAAAGCTTCACCAGCAATGGTTCGGGGACGAGCGGGTTGCCCTGGCGGTTTATCCCTTCGGTCATCCCCGCGACATGAAGTTTGAATTTGGTCCGGCGATTTCGAAAGTCGTGTCGCGCTCGGTGATCAGTCGTATCGAGCAGAGTGTGCTCGCAGAAGCGATGGTGGGGGTCGATCCTTCCGATCAGGTTGAGCGTCTGTCGATTGAGCTCTCGATTCGCCTCTACTGGTTGGCGAGAATCCTCGACCGGCCGCAGGATATGACCGAAGCCGAGGCGGAACTCGCTGCCGATGAACATCAAAAATCGGCACTTTCCGGCCACGGCGAGGCGGCCGCCAAGCTGGCGATGCGGTGGTCGTGGGTGGTGCTGGCCATCTTGTTAAGCTTCGGGTTGGGGATTATGGTGTGGTGTCTGGCCCGGCGAAATTCGCTGCGCGGTGGGCCGGTGTTTTTCCCGGATCGGGAATTGCCGGTGCGGCTGGGCGGTGCCTCGTCGGGAGGCGCCTGCGCCGAGATCTCGTTCCGCTTCGGTGGAGATCAGGAGCGGGGCAGGTAAGGTTATCTGGTCGGGGAGGTATCGGACGGAGCGCCGGGTCTGTGTGTTGCCGGGTTCGTCTCGTCGACGGCGGGATTTTGGCACGGACTGCGTGGCGGCAAGTGGTCAAACCACCTGCTGGCGGGCGAAGCGCGGCAAGGGGGGGATCGGCGCGGCGGCGGGGTAAGGGAGGGCTTCGGGAGAGCGCCGCGTGGATCGCAAAATTTGCCGGCTTCGGGCGGCAAGCCGAGCGCTTGCCCTGCAATTTTCAGCCGCTAGCCGCTAATCGTTAACCGAAGGCTCCAGCTGTCAGTAGAACAAGTCGGCGAGCATTTGCTCATTCAGCGAGCCCGGGTCGGTGACCACCACCAGGTCGCCGAGGGTGTCGATTTCTTCGACCTGATCGGTAAAAGAGAACTCGGCGATGGTTTCAGTCGCGGAGGCCACCAGTGGGGCCTCGACCGCGCCCGGGGTGGTATCGTGGTCCGCAACCGGGTCATTCACCGCGACGCCGCTGTCGACGCTGCCTTGCGGTGCCGAGGTATTGACGATCACGGCGATTGCCACTACGGCGGCGGCTGCCAGAGGCAGGGCAAACGCGGGACGGCGCAGCAGATTTAAAAAGCTGGACCACGCCGACCGGGAGGAATCTCCCTCTGCGGCGAGTTGGCGTGCCTGACGCACGGTGTTCTGAACGAATACAGGGCTGGCGTCGGTGCTGGAGGCGCTGTTGAGCAGCTCCCAGACCGGATCGTTGCGTTCGTCGTGGTTGTCGGACGGTTTCATGACAGGGTTGAAACCCCGGCAGCGCAGGGAAGTTGCGCACTTGTTTTCACCTACATCTGCGACATTTCGAGGAAGCCCTCGAGCTGGCGGATACGGGTCGGGTGGCGCATTTTGCGCAGTGCCTTGGCTTCGATCTGGCGGATGCGTTCGCGGGTGACTTCGAATTGCTTGCCGACCTCTTCGAGGGTGCGGCTGTAGCCGTCAACCAGGCCGAAGCGCTGTTCGAGAACGGCGCGTTCGCGTTCGGTGAGCGATTCGAGCACGTCCTTGATCTTGTCCTTGAGCATGGCCATGCCGGTCATCTCCATGGGATTGTCGGCGGACTTGTCTTCGATGAAATCACCGAAGCTGGTGTCGTCGCTGTCACCCACCGGTGCCTGCAGCGAAATCGGTTGCTGGGCCATCTTCAGAACGGCGCGCACGCGCTCGACGGGCAAGTGAATCTCGTCGGCGATTTCGTCGGGACTGGGCTCGCGCCCGTATTCCTGAACCAGCTGTTTCTGCACGCGCATCAGCTTGTTGATGGTTTCGATCATGTGCACCGGTATGCGGATGGTGCGTGCCTGATCGGCGATCGAGCGGGTGATCGCCTGACGAATCCACCAGGTGGCGTAGGTCGAGAATTTGTAACCGCGACGGTACTCGAATTTCTCAACCGCTTTCATCAGGCCCATGTTGCCTTCCTGAATCAAATCGAGGAAAGACAGGCCGCGGTTGGTGTATTTCTTGGCGATCGAGATGACCAGTCGCAGATTGGCTTCGACCATTTCGTCCTTGGCCTTGCGGGCGGCGTCGAGCCAGAGTTTGAGGTGCTCGTTGTTGCCGACGAATTCCTCCTGCGACATCCATACACTGAGCTCAAAGGCGGTGGCTTTGCGGGTGTTGTCGGCCTTGGCCTTGGGCGTCGACGCGCGTTTTGCGGCGCGCTGCATCTTGCGGTTATCGGCGTCGTGCTGTTCGACGATCTCAACGATGTCCTCGGTCACTTTCTGTTTAAAATAGAAGCGACCGTAAAGCTTGATAATGGCGTTAATGCCTTTGTCCCACTTCTTGGCGAGGGCGGGGGTATTTTTTTTGCGGATCTGGGCGTAGAGCGCGGCAAGATCGTCGCGTGCTTTGGTGAGTTGGGTGCACAGCTTGGGCAGGGCCCGCATGTAGCGTTCGCGACTCTCGATCTTCTTGTCGAGAATGATGCGATCGAAGCGTTCCTGACCTTCGATGAGGCGCTCGGCGAGCGCCAGAAAGGCGTCCGCGGTAAAACCGAATTGACCCATCTGGCGCTGAACCTGAACTTCGGCTTTCTCGATGCGTTTGGAAATTTCGACTTCCTGCTCGCGAGTCAGCAGGGGCACCTGGCCCATTTGCTTGAGATACATGCGTACCGGATCGTCGAGAATGTCGAGCCGGGCGTCGGATTTGGTCGGTCCGGTAGTAACCTCTTTTTCCTGGCTGGCTTCCTTGTAGCGATCAACTTCGGAGGCGTCGATGACGTCGAATTCCATGCCACTCAGCTGACTGAGGATCTCGTCGAGCGTCTCGGCGTCGACCGCACCGGGGGGCAACACCTCATTGATGTCGTCGTAGGTGAGATACTCCTGCTCTTTGGCCAGTTTGATCAGCTCGCGGATCTTCTGTTTGATCTCAGGAGTATTGATCGTCAGCAGTTTCTTATCACCACTGATCGGGGTGATGTCAGAGGCTGATGGCGTTTTGGATTTTTTTCCAGTGCGCTTTTTGTTGGCGGCATTGGAATCGGACGATGGATCGGAAGAAGGGGTTGGCACCTTGGTAGTAGATTTAGAACGGGTTGATCTGGCGGGCGAGGCGGCAGTTTTTTTGGTAGCCTTCGTGGCTTTTTTGAGCGGGGACTTTTTCGCAGCCGGGCGGGACTTCCGTACGGCTTTCTTGGCTTTCTTTGCGGAAACTTTTCGAGTGGCGCGCTTCGCGGAAGCGGTCTTCTTGCCGGCGGCGGCCTTTTTTCCGGTCGCTTTGGTCTTGGCTTTCTTTGCGGGCGCAGATCCCGCGGCGCGCGCGGCCTTTGATTTGGCTGGCCTGGCCGATTTAGACGCCGCCTTAACTTTCGCTTTTGGCTTAGTCGCGGCTGCCTTTTTGGCCGTGCGCCGACCTTTGGCTGGCGAGGCTTTGGCGGGCCTGGAAGCGGTCGCTGATTTGTGCGACTTGCGGGTTCCTGCTTTTCGAGCCATCGGGGTGGGAAAGAGGAGAATGCCTCCGGGCAACTAACGAATTACCGCTTCAAAAAAAC
>CBDULB010000197.1:0-8902 GCA_965367965.1 uncultured bacterium
CTCCCGAATCATCAAAGAAATTGCCAAACACAAAGGTGATGTGGCCCCTCTGGTCCCCGAAGCGACCGCCAAAGCGTTATTGAAACGCCTTTGATTCCCCGTCCGGTTCCCTCCTTCTACTTTTTTCCAATGAAAATCCGTCTCAGTGAACTCCCCGCCGAAGGTCTCTCGCTCACCGGCAAATTTGAGCGCGACATTTTCGAGCTCGATGCAAAGGACAGCGTGCAACCCGCGGGTCAGGTCAGCTACGATATTCTTGTCGAAGCGGACAAGGACGGTGTGATCCTGTCAGGGGTACTGGAAGCGCCGATGAAATTGCGTTGTGTGCGCTGCCTTGAGGACTTTCCCTACACCCTCAAGTTGGACGATTATTTCTCCGATTTCGATTTGGAAGAAGATCTCGACAACGCTGCGGTGATCGAAATCGACCAGTTACTTCGTGAAGATTTACTTCTCGCATTGCCAAATTATCCTCACTGTGACGAAGGTGATGACCCGGATCGCGTTTGTCCGAGAGCCGGTTCGCAGCAATTTGAAACGCCAGCCGCCAGTAACGACGGGGATGACGGGAAAAAAATCGAGCCACCGTCGCAATGGAGCGCACTTGACAAACTCAGTGATTCGGACCATTGACAAATCCCGGAAAGCGTCGTTAATCCATCTTTCTAATCGCGCAGAGCGCACCCCACACCCTACCAATTTCAAGTCATGGCCGTTCCCAAACGCAGAACCTCCAAAATGAAGAAGCGCCTTCGTCGCGCCACCGGACGCTTTAGAGCAGCGAAATTCCGCCCGTGCCCCGAATGCGGCAGCTCCGTTCCGTCTCACATTGCCTGCCCGTCCTGCGGTCACTACAAAGACCGTCAGGTGCTCAGTGTCGACGAATTCTAGGTCGATCGATTGACCTGTTAACACATTTTAAAGCCACCCTTCGCGGGTGGCTTTTTTGTTTCGCACTTTTCGTTCTTGCAGTAAGTCAGTGACTGGCCGAAAAAGAGGCTCGATCCATAACGGATCTTAAATACCTTTTTAGACGTGAGAATAGCGGTAGATGCCATGGGTGGTGACCACGCCCCCGAGTGTGTGGTCCTCGGAGCACGCGACGCCCTCGCGGAATTCGATTTCATCGAGAAGCTGGTTCTGGTCGGCGACGAAGCGCTGGTCAAAGCGGAAGTCGACAAGCTCGGCTTTCACGATCGGCGAATGAGCATCTGCCATGCCGACGAAGTGGTGGGCATGGGCGAGTCCGCAGTGAAGGCGATCCGCACCAAGAAGAAGTCCTCGATCAGCATCGGTTGCGATCTGGTCAAGTCCGGCGAATGCAACGCGCTGGTCAGCGCCGGTAACACCGGCGCGGTGGTGGCGGCATCGGCGATCAAGCTGCGCAATCTCAAGGGAGTTGAGCGCTCAGGGATTGCCTCCCCTATCCCCAACGAACACGGGCCCTGCTACATTCTCGATGCCGGGGCCAACGTCGATGCCAAAGCCAGTCATCTCGTTCAGTACGCCATCATGGGCAGTACTTATGCACGCCACATGCAAGGAAAAGACAAACCGGTCGTCGGACTGATGTCGGTTGGTGTCGAAGACGAAAAAGGCAGCGAATTGACCAAAGAAGTGTTCGAGCGCCTCAAGGCAAGCTCGCTGAACTTTTGTGGCAATGTCGAAGGTCACGACCTTTTCGAAACTGAACTCGATGTCGTCGTCTGCGACGGTTTTACCGGCAACGTCATGTTGAAGACCTGTGAAGCCACCGCCAAGATCATGTTCAAATGGTTGAAAAATGAAATCATGAACTCCGCCATCCGCCAGCTCGGCGCGATGCTCTCCAAGGGAGCTTTTAAAGCGACCATGGCCCGCGGCAGTTATGAGACCTACGGCGGCAGCCCTTTGCTGGGCGTCAACGGCACCGTCATCATCGCCCACGGATCGAGCTCCGAGCGCGCGGTGAAAAATGCTATTCGCGTTGCGGCTGATGCCGTTCGCCAGGAGGTAAATCCCCACATCGAAGAAGAAATCGCCAAGCATCAGGCAACGGACTGAATACGATGAGTCAAAGTCAACAATCCACTACTGAAGCCGACGCCGCACCGGTCAAGGCCCGCCCCGTCCGCATCGCCGGAACCGGCAGCTACGTGCCGGAGAAAATCGTCACCAACAAGGACCTCGAGGAACTGGTTGATACCAACGACGAGTGGATCGTGTCACGCACCGGCATCCGCGCCCGGCGCATCGCTGCTGAAGGGCAATTCACCAGTCACCTGGCGACGAACGCTGCCCGGCAGGCGCTCGAACAGGCCGGTCTCGAACCGGAAAATATCAATCTGATCATCGTCGCCACGATTACGCCGGACACGCTCACGCCGGCGACGGCCTGTTATGTGCAGCGCCAACTGGGAGCCAATCGCGCCGTTGCATTCGACGTATCAGCCGCCTGTTCAGGCTTTCTCTACGCTCTTGAGGTCGCCAGTCACGGCATCGCCTGCGGCGCCATCCAGAATGCACTGATCATCGGTGCTGAAAAACTCAGCGCCTTCGTGAATTGGAACGATCGCAACACCTGCGTATTGTTCGGCGACGGCGCCGGCGCGGCGGTACTCATGCCTTCTCATGAAACTGACGGCGGCCGCGTGCTGGCCACCCATCTCGGCACTGACGGCAACCAAACTGAACTGCTCAACATCCCCGGTGGCGGCGCGGCCTGCCCGATCACGCTCGACAACGTCGGAGATGGCCTTGCGGCACTGCAGATGCAGGGCCGTGAAGTCTTTAAACACGCCGTCAACGCCATGCGTCGTGCTGCCGAGCGTTCCGTCGAAAAAGCCGGGCTGAAACTCAGCGATATCAAGCTGGTCATTCCGCATCAAGCCAATTTGCGCATCATCGATGCCATCGCCGAACGCCTCGATATCGGACGTGAGCAGGTGTTCGTCAATCTCGACAAATACGGCAACACCTCCGCCGCGGCGGTCGCCATCGCCCTCGACGAAGCCCATCGCGAAGGCAAAATCCAACGCGGTGACGTTATTCTGATGGTTGCCTTTGGCGCCGGGTTGACGTGGGCGAGCGCGGTGATTGAGTGGTAGCCTTGCGACCGATGGTCAGCAGGGAATACAGTTACAGCAAAGCAGTTTGGCCAGCACCGGAATAAACTGACGCTGCGGGCTGAGGCCGGTCATCATCCGGCCATGTTACTTGTAAGTGCGACGCCAGCGCTGCATTTCGTCCCGGTACCTTGCCGAAAAAATAAATAACCCCACCCTTCCACCGCCCGGTTTCCGGAGGCGCCCCGACATGCTCATCGACACCCATTGCCATCTTGCCTCGCACGGCTTCGATGATACCTCGACCGCCGATCTGGTAGCCCGCGCTCACCAAGCCGGCGTGACTGAGATGATCACCATCGGCACCGATCTCGTCGACAGTGCCAAAAATATCGAACTCGCCGAGACCTACGATTCCGTTTTTGCCACGGTCGGTATCCATCCAACCTCGGCTCATGAGGTCGATGCATCCAACGACGAGTGGCTGGAGCAACTCGAAGCTTGGATGAAGCATCCCAAAGTGGTCGCGCTCGGAGAAATCGGACTCGATTACTATCATCCGCCGCAGGACGGCAGCAGTGAAGATCAGTGGAAAAAATTGCAGGACAATATTTTTCGAAGGCAACTTGATCTGGCTCAACGCACCGATATGCCGGTGGTGATTCATCAACGTGAATCTTATGACGATCTGTTAGCTGTGATGCGCAGCTATGCGGGAAAAGTCCGCGCCGTGTTTCACTGCTGGACTGGAACCCCTCAGCAAACAGAAGAGCTGATAAGCTTAGGATTTCTGGTGTCCTTCACCGGAGTGGTTACTTTCAAAAATGCGAAACAGGTTCAGGACAGTGCTATCGCCGTGCCTGATGGAAAATTTATGGTCGAAACAGATGCGCCTTATCTGGCTCCCGTTCCGATGCGTGGAAAACGCTGTGAACCAGCTTATACAAGGCATAGCGCCGATTTTATCGCAGAATTGAGAGGTATTTCTATTAAAAATTTGGCCTCTCAAACGACCGAATGTGCGCGGAGTTTTTATAAATACTGATCCGCGCCGCAAATTTGCATTGCGGTTTTTAGAAATTGACTGAATATTGGCGAAGTCGTAACCGATTTGGTTATGATTCTGATTCGCCTAACGTTTAACCCAAGCTTAGCCATGTATTCTTGCCGCGCACAAAAAGTCCGTGAAAAACGACTGACGCCGCCGGCCTATGTGCCCGACGTTCGCTCAGGTATTCGGGGTGACACAGTCACTGACGATGGAACGCTGTTCCTTGCAGGATTGCTTCGCCAGACCGAAGCCTCCTGGCACGGACGCAACAAAAAGCATCGGCGCGCGTCCTGATCTATTACGGGGTCGAAACCAGATTGGTTTCTTCGCCCTCAGATCTTGCGATCACGACTGCAGCGCAGGAGTCGCTGAAGATGTTTACCACAGTTCTCGACATGTCGAGAAGGCGGTCAACGGCGAGCAGTAGTCCTATCACTGCCGCAGAGTTTTCCAGTCCGACCGCGTTGACGATGATAATGATCGCCACCAGGCTGGCTGACGGCACGCCGGCAACGCCGATACTGGTCAACAGTGCAAGAGTGACGACTTGAAACTGCGCGGCAAAAGTCATGTCGTAGCCAAGCACCTGAGCGACAAACATGACTGCCACGCACTCGTAGAGCGCGGTGCCGTCCATGTTCACGGTCGCTCCGAGAGGCAGGGTAAAGCTGGTCACACGCTCTGAAACGCCGGCGTTTTGCCGCACGCCACGCATGGTGACCGGCAGAGTTGCCGATGATGACGAGGTTGAAAATGCCGTCAGCATGGCATTGCGCATCGCATAGAAATGTTTCCACGGGTTAACCCTGCCCAGGATGGCGAGGATCACGGGCAGGACCACCAGCAGGTGCAGGAGCAGGGCTAACATTACTACACAGAAATATTTGGCCAGCAGTGCGAACATCCCGAATCCAGTCTGTGCCACTGTTTGTGCGACCAGGCCGAACACCCCTATTGGCGCGAGCACCATCACCCAGTTGGTGATCAACAGGGTTAACTCATTGACCCCTTCAATAAACGGTAACACCGCTTTGCGCGCCGTATCACCGACAAAAATCAAGCCGAAGCCGGTGAGCAGGCTCACCGTGATCAGAGCCAGCATCCGGTTGTTGTCGGAGAATGCCGCAAAAATATTTTCCGGGACCATCCGTTTAAAAATTTGCGACACCGAATTTAACGAGCGGGTGTCTTGATCGCCGACCTTGTTGCTCACCGTCGACTCAAAATCTGCTGTATTGGCTTCGATCACCGCCTTGATCGCCGCGTTCGGTTGGCCATCCTTCAGCCCCGGTGTAAAAATGTTGACCAAGCTCAAGCCTATCATGATCGCGAAAAAGCTGGTCGTAACATAGTAGCCGAGCGTTTTCAGTCCAAGCCTGGCAAAGCCGTCTGCCTTTCCCAGTCGCGCAATTCCGACTACCACCGAGGTGAAAATCAGCGGCACAATGATCATTTTCAGCGCCTGAATGAACAGCGAACCGACGTAGCCGAACAGATCGGCGAACTTCTGCCCGGTTTCGTTAAGCAGTACCGTGGCCCCGACTGGCTCAGCACAAGTGACGTTGATGATCGCTCCGACAACGATCGCCAATGCCAGACCGATCAGGATTTGAAGCCAGGGTGCGATTTTCATGGCCGGCAGCCTAGACGCCGATCGAGCGTCCGGTCAACGTCTCAACTCACGAAAGTCGGTTGACCCGCGCATCGCCATGGCGCATCTCTGTCGCTCGCTAATACGATCATGTCCGAAGTCTCTCCCGTCCGCACCCGCTTTGCCCCTTCGCCCACCGGCTACCTTCATGTCGGCGGAGCCCGCACGGCGCTCTACAACTTTCTCTATGCCCGCGCCAAGGGCGGCACCTTCGTTTTGCGGGTTGAGGACACTGACGCAGCGCGCAACACCGCAGAAGCCTGTCAGGCGATCTTTGACGGTATGAACTGGCTCGGGCTGACCTGGGACGAAGGCCCCGACGCCGGCGGAGACTACGGCCCCTATTTTCAAAGTCAGCGCAGCGAAATCTACGAGCGCTACCTGAGTAAGCTCACCGACACCGGTCAAGCTTACGAAGATGACGGCGCCATCCGCTTCCGGGTGCCGGATCGTGACATCACGGTTAACGATACCGTCTGTGGCTCGCAAACCGTCAACCTGCACCAGCAGGGCCTGACGCGCTGGGATGAAGAAAAGCGCGAGAACGTCGAGGCCAATCCGGATTTGGTTATCCGCCGGCCGGACGGTTCGTTCATTTTCCACTTCGTCAATGTCGTCGACGACATCGAAATGCAGATCAGCCATGTCATTCGGGGCGAAGATCACCTGACCAACACCATCAAGCACATCGCGCTGTTCGAGGCGTTCGGCGCGACGCCGCCTGTGTTCGCACACATTCCGCTCAATCTTAACGCCGATGGCTCGAAGATGAGCAAGCGCGACCAGGGCGCAGCGGTCGGCGACTACCGTGACAAAGGCTTTCTGCCGGCGGCGGTAAACAATTACCTCGCCCTGCTCGGCTGGTCGCCGAAGGACGATCGTGAAGTGTTCAGCATGGACGAGTTGATCGAGGCCTTCGACCTGAACAACGTCAATCAATCCAACTCCCGCTTCGACTACGACAAATGTCTGTGGATGAATGCCGAGCACCTCAAGGCCCTGCCCGCGAGCGCGTTTGTCGAAGCCGCCATGCCGTTCGTCGAGAAAGCCGGACTGCCGATCGATGACGATCGCCTCGCTGCGGCGCTGGAACTGGTGCAACCGCGCATTCAGGTGCTCAGCGACGCCCCCAAGTGGATCAACGTGGTGTTTGCCGACGAAATCGAAGTCGAAGCGGACGCCGGCGGAAAAGTCAGCTCGCGCGACGATGCCGACAGCGTTCTCGGGAGCCTCTCAGCAAGCCTTGCCGTGGTGGACGAATGGAGCGATGAAAACATCAAAGCCGCCATTGTCGAAGCCGCCGGGGGGCTGGGCGTGAAAATGGGTGCGCTCATGCTGCCCTGCCGCGTCGCCGCTACGGGTAGCGCCAGTGGCGCCGACTTGATCCCGATGTTGCGTCTGATCGGCCGCGAAAAGGTGGTGGCGCGGATCGATGCATTCCGGCAGAGTCTTTGATCATGGCCGAACCCGAAGTCTACACCTTCAGCGATCTTAAAAACTGGTCGAGCGCCACCGCCGGCCTCGACAAACCGGCACGCCTGTCCGTGTTCGGCGATCCGGTCGCGCACTCGTTGTCACCACAGATGCATCAGCCCGCGCTCGACGCGGCGGGTATCGATGCCAGTTACGTGCGCCTGCACATTCGTCCGGACGAGCTGAAGGACGCTCTGCTCGAATTGCCGAAGCAACATTTTGTCGGCACCAACGTCACCATCCCGCACAAGGCAGAGATCGCCGCGCACATGCACGATCTCACCGACGTCGCGCGCCGCACCGGCGCGGTCAACACGGTGCTGGTTGATCAGGACAATGCACAGCTCATCGGCCACAGCACCGACGGCCCCGGTTTCGAGCGCGCCGTGCGTGAATGTTTTTCCGCCGACCTCAGCGACCTGCGCATCCTTATCCTGGGAGCGGGCGGTGGTGCCGGGCGCGCCGTCGCTGTGCAGTGCGCCATGGAACGCTGCGAACGCCTGGTGCTGGTCAACCGCACCGCCGAAAAGGCCCAGTCACTGGCCGCCGAGCTCGACGAATTTTTCCACGACGCCCGCGTCTCCGGTCCGGTCGACCGGCTCGAAGCGGTTGCCTGGGACGAGGATGCCCTCGCGCGGCAGATGGATCACATCGACCTGATCGTCAATGCCACCTCGCTGGGCATGAAACGCACCGATGCCGAGCTGATACCACGTCGGCTCATTCAGCCGCATCAGATGGTCTACGACATGGTCTACAGCCCGCCGCGCACGCGCCTGATCGCCGACGCCGAAGATGCCGGTGCACGCACCGCCAACGGCCTGTCGATGTTGCTTTGGCAGGGTGCTCTCGCGTTCGAGTTCTGGTTTAACCGCAGCGCCGATATCGAAGCCATGCGTGCCGGACTGGCCGCTGCGGTCAACGTATAACGCGGCGACCACCCGATGAAATGTCCGCATGACCAGACGGAACTCTACGCCGTCGAAAGTGAGAGTTTTGATGCGCAGGTGTGCCCGAGCTGCAGCGGAGTTTTTCTGAAAATCAACGAGGCCAGTCCCCCTGCGTTCGCTCTTTCGCAACTGAAGCCCGGACAGCGAAGCCGTATCCCGAAAGCACAAGGCGATCTGCCGCGTTCCCCGGCCTCGGGGCAGCCGATGTTCGTGTTCAACTACCGTGGCGTTGAAATAGACTACTGCAGTGCATCCAATTCGGTGTGGCTGGATGCCGGTGAATTGGAGAAGATCGTGGAGAAGTCCGAAGCTGGACAGGGCAGGAATAAGAAAACGAAGCGAAATCGGAATCTTGGCAAAGACATCAGTGAAGGCATCCTGAACGGGCTGGATGCGGGTTTCTCGGGCAGCATCGATTCATTTTTATCGTCCGCCTTCGAAAGTCTGTTTTGACGACAAACTGTCCGCCTGCAGCCCTCAGTGGACGAGTCCGGCCGTCCAGCTGCAACTGGCGGGACGCAGTATCACGCTCCAAGGCACTGGCTGACCGTCCAGCTGCAACTGGCAGGACGCCAGTATCACGCTCCAACGCACCGGCTGACCGTCCAGCTGCAACTGGCGGGACGCCAGTATCACGCTCCAACGCACCGGCTGACCGTCCATCTGCAACTGGCGGGACGCCAGTATCACACTTTAACTCACCGGGCGGCTATTCTTCGCCGACCTTCACCAG
>CBDULB010000198.1:0-8628 GCA_965367965.1 uncultured bacterium
GTTGAGTGTATGATTTCATATAATAAGCGGTGTCGAACTTCCCGGATTGTAGACCTGGGGTGGTGCGCTTACTTTATGAATCCAAGGCAGCGAAGAAGGCGCGGATGGCCAATCCGCTACCCGCGTCAGTTCGAAAGCTCAATGACATTACATTTTTAACCATAAACCTCGCGGCGACTGCGAACTCCCGGTAGCAGACCGGTGGACCGCATCTCTTTGGCGTTCGCCTGATCAAAATGCGCATCTTTCTTTCAACCGTCGCAAGTTTGTTCGTCAGCTATGCAGCTCAGGCAGGCGAGTCTATGCTGACAGCCACGTTTCAGCCGCTTGATGGACTTGGCTCAGGTACCATCAAGATCGTCGAGGTGAATTGTCACGATTGGTATGGCATGAGCGGACAGCCTACATCGATCGGACTAATTTCGTCACCGAACGTCCCTCCGACAAACAACCCCGAACAAGCGAAAGAGGATCTGAACCTGGCCTCGGTTTGTGGATTACGATTCAGCTGTGGAGACATCGATACCACTTTGGAACTGACTCTCGACGCCACGGCCTTTTCTGTGTCGCAGCGTTTCGGACACTCGCGGGAGCACATTCTTCGCGCTTCACTGGAGTGCCTCAGGCGCTGCCTTCCCGAGAAGCTTCGCCGGACGGCACTCACGCTGAAGGTTGCCGACGACAACAGGGACTGGATGGCGGAGTTAATTGCAGAGTTCAATGCACACGACAGAACGAAGGTATTCTTCACACCTGCCGAATGACAATCAGCACCAAAACGAACCCGGGCCGGACAAGGCGGCCATACTCGCGGGGCAGCTTTGCCCCGTTCGTGCTTACCACGGCGCTGGCATTGCGGAGGGGGCTGAGTAGGTTTACGGGACTTTTCTGAAAAGAATCCAAGTCCGGCCACCGACCATGCTGTGGGTGGGGCGATTGCCTTCCGGTGGGGTGATTTCTTGCGTTTTGGCATCGATTCCGCTTCACTGCGGCCACCGATAGGTTGTCGGCTTGGATGCGGCAACCAATTCACGTCGGACCTTGCGCCAGCGAAACCGTATGAGCCGTTTTATTGTCATCAAAGCGGGAACAACCTTTCCCAACACCGCCCGGAAGTATGGCGATTTTGAAGATTGGACCCGTCAAGGCCTGGGTTTGGCTCCGGACCAGATCTGTGTGATTGATGCGATTCGTGGTGATGGCCTGCCGCCGGCAGAGGCGTGCGACGGAGTCGTCGTGACGGGGTCGCACTCCATGGTTAGCGATGCGGAAGATTGGAGCGAGTGTCTCGTCGAGTGGATCGCTGATCTGGTGGATCGACGGGTTCCGTTTCTCGGAATCTGTTACGGCCATCAATTACTGGCCAGGGCAGCGGGAGGAGTCGTCGGCTATCACCCGTTGGGTAAGGAGATCGGGACGGTTGATGTTGATTTGCTCGCGGAGAGCTCAACGGATCGACTGTTGCAAATTCTTCCCGAACGATTTTCCGCTCACGTGACGCATGCTCAAACGGTGCTTTCTCTGCCGGACCGTGCGGTCCGTCTGGCCGCTAACGGCTTTGAAAAGTGCCATGCAATGCGGGTGGGAGATTGTGCATGGGGGGTGCAGTTCCATCCGGAGTACAACACCGGCATCATGGAATCGTATGTCGGAGAGCAATCCGAAGAGCTTGAAGCTGCCGGAATGAATCCAGACGAAATTCTGCGAACGGTCAGGGCCACGCAGGAGGCGGCGGGGATTTTGCGCCGTTTCGCGGAAATTTGTAAGTGCGGGGACCGAAACGAGGGGGTGCCGGGGGCTCACTTGCTGAACTCCTGAGCATTGCCGGTGCAACACCCTGCACCCGCTGGAGCCATGATTCATGCGTTCATTGCTCAAGAAGCTAAGCAAGTGTTGCCGGAAATCCGGGACCGTCACCGGGGCGGTGCTCGATGCGCTGAATGATTATTCGCAGTGCGTTGCCTCGAAGCAGCACGATTCGTTTTTCCTGAAGGCGATAGGCCGGTGCCACTGAGCCATGAAGAGCAAGTCTATTTCGAAGTCTGTTCAGCGTGGAAAATGGCAAACGGGGGAGGCACCAGCCAGGCTTTAAGCGGCGCGGGCTGCGAGGTATTGGTGGCGGCGTTGCGTGAAATTGGCGCGACTGAAATGATTGCCCCGATCATCCGGCTGGATCAGAGTATTCGAGCTTTCGAGAAGCAGAACAGTGACCTCGACTGGCAGGCACTGGTTGAAGAAGCGAGTGCCATGAAGCGTGGGCCGTGGCGGCACGATGACCAGGTTTTGATCGAACCCGAAGACCGGATTCCCAGGCTGCTGATCGGCAGCGCCCTTCGCCACGAAGCGAGGATCTGCATCGCCGGATTCGAATTCTGATTCAGCCTTCGGGGCACTGAGGCATTGCCACTCGGAACCGTCCCGACGCGAAAGGTCTTTCAGGGGGCGCGATCTTTTCGTAACTTGTCCTCCCTCTGACGCGCAGCGGCATCGAGTCGATGCGCTCAAATAATCTTCAGCCGAAAAATTACCATGTCTGACTACCCGAAAACCTTCTCCCATATCGGCTTATCCGTTCCCGACCTTGAAAAGGCGGTCGCGTTTTATGAGGAGGTCATGGGCTGGTATACGATCATGAAGCCGACCGTGGTAAAAGAGGAATCGGAATCGGCCATTGGCAAGATGTGTATCGATGTGTTCGGAGAGGGCTGGGGCTCCTTTAAGATTGCCCACGTCTCGACCGGCGACAAAATCGGCATTGAAATGTTTGAATTTCAAAATAACGAAAAGCCGGAGCAGTTCGAGTATTGGAAAACCGGAACTTTCCACTTTTGCGTGCAGGATCCGAATATCGAAGCGCTGGTCGAAAAGATCGTTGCCCATGGAGGCAAACAACGGATGCCGATCAGGGAATATTACCCGGGCGAGAAGCCCTACAAGATGGTTTACGTGGAGGATCCGTTTGGACTGGTGTTTGAAATCTATACGCACAGCTACGAAATGACCTATTCTCAGGGCGCGTACTGAGGTAGCAATCAAGCGACTGAGTAGCGGAGGCTGTCCCGGCGGAATGCATATGTTTTATCCATGTCCCAACATCTGCCCGGCATCGCCGCCGTGTTGCCGGTCGGTGGTGCGTCGTGCCGGGCGTCAGCTTAAGCCATAGCTACAGATGCAGCGTTTCCTGAACCATCGAGCGAGCGCCACGCTGCTTCCTGCGATCATCGGTCTGGCGGGCTGCTTGCTTTCGGTTAGTGGCTTCGAGCAGTATGGATGGAGTCTGTTCCTCGGTCTGCCGGTTTTGGTCAGTTTTCTCGCGGCTTTCGCATGGTGTTTCAAGCGGCAGAAATCATTCGCCAGTGCCTATGGAATTGCCTGTTCGAGCGTTCTGACCCTGGGAGGGTTGATCCTGATATTCGCGCTGGACGGCCTGATCTGTCTGTTGATGGCACTGCCTCTGGCCTTGGTTCTGGCTTTGGTGGGTGCCGTGTTCGGGCGATACCTGGGCGCATCGATTGGTGCGGCCGGCGGATCCAGCCTTGCCTGCCTGCTGTGCCTGACATTTCCGTTACTGGTCGGGTTTGAAAACGCGGCGGCGCCGGAGCCGGTGATTCGTAAAGTTACCACTTCCGTGCTGATCGATGCATCGATCGAAGACGTCTGGGACACGGTGATTGCCTTTCCGGCGATCACGGAATCACCGCAGGGAATTTTTCGATTCGGCATAGCCTATCCGCTGGAAGCGCGCATCGAGGGGCATGGGGTAGGCGCGGTCCGCTACTGTACGTTTTCGACCGGCAATTTTGTCGAGCCGATAACGCGCTGGGAGGCGCCGCATCGACTTTGTTTTGATGTGAGTGAGAACCCGCCACCGATGAAGGAGCTGTCGATTTACGGGGACGTGCACGCTCCGCATCTGCACAGTCACATGGTTTCAAAGCGGGGCCAGTTCCGCCTTGAACGGCGCGACCACCAGGTGCTGCTGGAGGGCACAACCTGGTACCGCCACAGCATTTCTCCGCAGTTCTACTGGGGCGTGGTTTCCGATGAAATTATTCATCGAATCCATCTTCGCGTTCTTAATCACATCAAGTGCCACACCGAAGCGCGCTGAGGATTTCCCGGCAAACTCGTCGACTCATTGCGCCACCGGCTCGGCAGGGATAGCGACCGGTTCGGCGACGGGACGGGATTTGGCACCCAGACCGAGCTCGGCGCGCAGCGCGCGATCGTGTTCGTAGATATCCTGATCGAAACGCACCCGGCCATCGTCGAGAATGGTGGCAGTCCAGTAAGTAAGGTAAACGGGGATGGAGCGTTCCAGATTGACCTGACGATTGGGACGGGAGCTGTCGTTGAGGGCGCTGTCGATGCTGGCCGGATCCCAGTCACCGTTGGCGGCGAGGGCGAACTCGGCGAGGCGCGGCGGATCGGAGACGCGCACACAGCCGTGGCTGAAGTCGCGATCGGTGCGCTCGAACAGGCTGTGGTTGGGGGTATCGTGCAGGTAGACGGCGGAGTCGTTGGGAAAGATAAATTTTACCAGTCCAAGCGCGTTCTTCGGGCCGGTGCCCTGGCGCAGGCTGAGCTTGCCGGCACGCATCGCGGCGATAGTGCCTGAGTTGACCGGCAGCGATTCCGAGGCAGAGACCCCGAAGCGGGGCACGATCTCATAATTGTTGCGCACCAGATAATCGGGATCTTTCTCGGCGACCGGTCCGATCTCGTCGCGGGCGATGCTGATCGGGATGTTCCAGTAGGGGCGGAAAATCAGGTACTGGATATTGCCGTGAAACAGCGGCGTCTGGGTTTCGCCTTTTTTGCCGACGATGACTTTCATGGTGCCGACGCGGGTCGGCCCGCGGTACATGCGCAGCACGCTTTCGGCGATGTTGACTTCGACGCGCTCGCGGGTTTCGGCACCGACCGGCATCCAGCGCAGTCGCTCAAGATTGACGATCAGAGCGTTGATGCGGTGGGTGACGGGGCTGTTCAGTTCGCTCAGGGTCATCGGTCCGATGACGCCGTCGGGTTCGATGCCGTGACGGAATTGAAAGGCCTTCACCGCCCGGTCGGTTTCGTCATCGATCGATGCGGGAACCGTGCGGGTGGCAGTGTCGGGGAGATCACCTTCGGCGCGCAGGCGGGCGCGCAGCAGACCGATGCCGGCGTACTGATCACCTTTTTTAAGAACCCGGCCCGGATCGGGCAGGTCGCGCCATCCACCGAGATCGGAGATTTCGCGGTAGCGGGAGAGGGTGGCGATGAGTTTGTCGTAGCGGGGATCACGCGGGGTGGCGCGATTGAACATGTCGGCCAGTTCTTCGGGAGTGAGCACCAGAGCCCGGTCGATCAGTTCGAAAGGGTCGGCGACGCGCGGCGGAAGGTTTTTCCACTTCGGGTGAAGTTTCGATGGATCGACGTAGCCGCGAGCCAGGGTATCGATGACGCGATAGGCGAGTTCAGTGGTGAGCAAATCGCGTTCAGCGACTTCGGTATCACTACCCGGCGAGCGGGTCCATGCGGCTTCGACCGATGCTAGATCGAACAGAAAGGCATCGAGGCCGTGACGCGGAAGTTGGCGGGTGTAAGTCATCACTGCGCGAGCCATTGATGGCTGCCAGGCCGGCACGTGCTGACGTGCTGCGTACCACGTGCTGATGCGGTCAGCCCTGTCGCCAAGGGCCTTGCGCAGCGCTGCGGCGACAGCGGCCTGCGCAGCGGGAGTACCGGGCCGGGCGCTGGCGGGGGCATCGGCGGTGGTCGGCCGGGCGATGGCAGTTTTGGGAATCGCAGGCGCGTCCTGTGCCGAAATCCGGCGGCTGCCGATCGGTGTCGCCAGCGCGATGGCGAGTAGTAGTGCGATGGGCCGGTTGGCGGGAAAAGCGTGAGGGAGGGAGCGCATTGACTGGCGGGTAGAGGACCGGCGAACTGAAGTTTACACGCAAAAACCGGTCGAGAAAGGCGCTTCGTTTGGATTTGGAAAATACTAACTAACCAGAAGGACTATTGCTATTGCAATTATTAGAATTGTGTCTCAGGATTGATGTGATTTGAACCAATCGCTGTTAATACTATGAAAATCCTGTCCTTCCTCTCCCGGCGGTACGCCAAGCCTGTCACTTCAGCGGCCGCGATCGCCATGCTGATCGCGCTTTCGTCGGCATCGATGCCGCAAGTGGCGCACGCGGATTATAATCTGCTGAGCTTGAGTACTACGCATCACGGCACGCTTAACGATCTGATTCGCCGCCTGCCGCTGCAGTCGCATCTTCGCGATCGTGAGCTTGCCGGACTGGGCGCGGCGCAGGAACTGGCGGTGCTGCACGAACGGCAGATGTCCGGCGAGGGGTTGCCGACGGCACTGGCGGTAACCTTTTCCGGAAACTATGCGGCGATCCTGTCGGCGCTGGTCGATGAACGAATCAGTCGGTCGTTTGGTCGCGGCTTGCTGGACACGCACCGCGAGTTGCTCGTCGATGCATCGCGATGGGCGACGCTGGTCAATGCTGATCCGGTCTACGGCGAAAACCTGGTGGAAAGTTTGCTTGAGCAGCGGGCGCTTCTTGAGCAGCGCTCGATTCCACTGTTGGAGATTCCGATCGCCGCGCGCACGCCGATTCTCAACGGCCATCGCGTATGGATCGTAGAGTTGTTGATATGGGGCGGCCAGTGCCACTACGTTAATCGCGGAGAACTCAGGCGGATTGCCTTATTGGCACAGCGTCTGGAGCGTTTCGAAGGCTACTACAAGCGCGATGGATTCCTCTCCGAGCGCGAGCGTTCGCAGTTGCACGAGCGGCTGATCGAACTGCAGCGGGAGACGATCGATGCTTTCGCCTCACGCTATTGAGGTGCGCATCGGGGCGTCGAGGGTTTGACTTAGCGTATTTGCGGCAGGCGCGTTAAGTTTTGGGATTGGGTTTCGGGCGATTCTGAGCGTAGTATCGAGCGGAAGTACAATGGCAAGAATGGATCGGCTCGCTCAGAATCTCTCTCTACGTTCTGCCTGCCGTCCCGGAGTCTTACTGACACTGGCGGCAGGGAGCCTGTTTTGGGTGGCCGCGCCCACGGGTGCATCGGCGCAAAAGCCGGCCGTTGTCGACCCGAACGAGGCGGCCGGGCCTGCGCCCGCTGAGGCTCCGGTGCCGCAAGATGCGCGGCGCACCGAAGTCACCGACCTTCCACAAAATTTCGAGCGCTGGCAGGACAGCAAGGGTTACTCGTGGCAACTGACCCGGCAGGGGTTTCTGCTCTCGGGTGGCGTGCCGTATTTTCAAGCGGCGATGCAGCTGAAACTCGGGTCGAATAAATTCGAGGCGCAGCGCGCGTTTCGCCTCGATGGCGGTGAGGCCGATGCCGAAGGGGCGCGCATCGAATTGCGCGGCTCGGTCGGTCAGGTATCGGTGACCCGCGACGTGTGGCTCGATTCCGGTCGCAGTGGCGTGCGCTACCTGGATGTGTTCGAAAATCCGGATGAGCAGCCGTTTCAGATCGAAGTCAGTTACACAACCTCGTATCAGAATCCGTGGCAGGATCTGCACGCCGGGGACGGTCGCGTGCTGGGGGCGGGCAAGGAGCACGGGCTTGACCGCAGGGACTACGGAGTGGCGGTGAAGTTCAGCCAGGCGGAGGGGCGACATGACACGCTGTTGCTGGTCACCGACGAGGATCGTGAGCAGAAGCCCGAGATCAGCTTTTCGGACAACCACCGCGAACTGACTTTGAGTTATCAGTTGGAAATTCCTGCCGGTGGCCAGGTTGCGCTGGTGCACTGGATTCTGCAGCGCGGCATGACCTCGGCGCGCGAGGCTGACCAGTTGTTGCGTCCATTTTACCTGCGCCGGCGCTTGATCGATCCGGCGGTGCCGAAGGACCTGGCGCAGCGGGTCGAGAATTTTTCGATTCGCGCTGCCGACGCCGCACCCGATGCGGAGAATCTCGCGGCGCTGGTGACGCTCAACCGATTGCTCAACGCTTTTGAAATTCAGCGGACCACGGACGACGTGCTGTGGATCAGTGCCAGCAATCAACTCGCCGGCGAGGTCAGTGATGCGGTGAAGCTGGTGGTGGCGACTCGCTATGGTGAGCGGCAGACGACGCTGGCCGGGGTCGCGGCGATTCAGGGCGGGGGAGGTTTCGGACGCACGCCGCGGGTGTTCCTGCGCGACGGCCGGGTCTGGGCGGGTGCGGTCAAGGCGGACGGTCTTGGGCTGAAGAGTCCCGATGGCGTGGCGATGAACAATTTGAACGTCGCCGAGTTTGAGTTGCTGCTGTTGCATCTCGGCGGAGACGACGGTCTGCCGCCGGAAATCCCGGGCGGCGGCGACGCTGCACCGGTCTTTGTCGCGCTGCGATCAGGGGATGTCATGGCGGTAGCTGCCGACGAAGAGAATCGGATCGAGCTGCTCTCGCCGTGGGGCACGGATCGTGCGTCTTTCGGCGAGATCGAATCGCTGCGCTATGCCAATTTCAATGCACCGCGTTATCGCCTGCGCACCCGCGACGGCTCGCGGCTGACGGTGTTTCTGGCGGACGGCAAGGGCCCGTTTTTTGAGGCGACATCCGTCGCCAAACCGGGAGCGGACGGTGCGCCGGATAAAGCCGGAGCTGATGCTTCTGAGGACAAGC
>CBDULB010000199.1:0-8305 GCA_965367965.1 uncultured bacterium
TAGCGCCCGGTCAGTAAGCCGTAACGCGAGGGGGTGCAGACGCTGTCGGAAGAATGTGCATTGGTGAAAGACATGCCTTCCGCGGCGAGTCGGTCCAGATGGGGTGTGGAAAACTTCGCCCCCGGGTTCAGACAACCGGCATCGCCGAATCCCTGATCGTCCGTGTAAATCACGATGATGTTCGGTGGTTGTGCGCTCGCCGGTGAAGCGATCACAAAGCCAAACATCGTCATGGACAGGGCGAGAACGCGGTGAATCCGCGCGATGACCGGGGCTGTTTGAATCATAGATTTACGATAGCCATCAAATCCGCCCGGCAGCGACATCTTTATCGACCGTTTGCATGCGACTGATCCGCCGGGCGATGCAGAGTCATTCCGATTCCGGTTCGATGCGGCCACGCATTTGCAGGTAGCGCGCGATCAGAGAACAGGCGATCGCCCAGACGGCTCCCGCCAGCCAGCCGGCGACGACATCGGTCGGCCAGTGGACTCCCATGTAAACGCGGCTGATACCAACTGCGACCGTCAAGAATACCGCTGTCGACAGAAGAAAAATTTTCACCCGCCACGCTTTTTCAACGGAAGCCAGCAGGCTGGCGAGGGTGAGATAACAGAGCGCGGCCATCATCGAGTGGCCGCTGGGAAAGCTGGAGGTATAGACGTGAGAATAGTGTGTCACCAGATCGGGACGGGAACGATCGAAGCCCTGTTTGAGGAGCACGCTGGCGAGCATGCCACTGCCGACGGCGACCGCGACCAATAGCGCGGTATGACTGCGTTGAGTGAGCAACAGGTAGGTGATCGCCGACAAGGTAATCAAGCTCAACACGGTCATGCCGCCGAGTGCAGTGAGGTCGCGGCCCATTTCTTCGAGCCATCGATCGCCGATGGGATCCGTCGGATCGTTGGCGGCGCGCATGCTCATGAGAATGCGTTCGTCGAATGATTGGGTTTCGCCGTCGAGGACCTCATCCGTGAGTTCGAGAAAGCCCCAGAAGCCGGCCGCGCAGAGTGCGATGACGGTGAGCACACTCAGCGACCAGTTACGGGGATTCTGCAGCCTGCGCAGTGCGGTAAACATGGGAACTTTCGCTTGCTCGCGATGGTCGTCAGAATGGGTGGACTCTTGTTCAGAAATCATCAGCCGAAGTTTGCCACATCCTGACGACGATACCAAAATCGCATTGTTGCCAGTGCGGCGAGGCGTCAGGATGGATCGGGCTCAGACAGGATCGAATCGAGCAGGGCAGGCCGTTTGCCAAAGCGCAGACAGTATTCTTCCAATGTGGGCGCCAGTCGAACGGCGACCTTGCTGTCGTGGTTGAGAGCGATGGCTGACAACTGGTGATCGAGAAAAGGATTTCTAAAACGGTCGAGGGTCGCCCTGGCGAATCCTTCGGGATTATCGCAACGCCCTTCGAGAACCGGCACGATCTCTTCAAACAGTAACCGCTCCAGCCACGGGCCGATTTCGGGATGTTCGAGGCAATCGCGAACGGTGGACACTTCGGTGCCCTGTGCGCGGCAGACCAGCGCGGAGTGAGCGCCGTTGAGAATGCGAACTTTGCGCAGGGTGTAGGCGGAAATGTCGGCAGCGGTGACGACCGCCGGATGGCCGGCAAAAGGGAAGTCGGCACGCCCGGTTTCGACCGCCCAGAAGGCGAACGGTTCACAACTGATCAGCAGCGGATCGCGGTCGAGCAGGGGATGAGACTTCGGCGTGCCGGGTACGATGCGATCAACCAGACTGTTCACCCAGAGGCAGTCGTTTTCTATCCAGGCGACAGCGTCGTCACTGACCTGCCAGAGGCGCGCCTGCTCAATGACCAGTGACCGCAATCGATCGCCGTTGGCGTCGACCAGTTCGCAGGGGACGATCCATGGGACGGTTCCGCCGACCTCAAAGCGGCTGATCAGGCAGGCCAGCAGTTTCGCCGGAAACGAGTGCGGGCAGCTGCCGGGGTGCGCACGATCGCGGTCGCGATCATCGAGGGCGAGACCGGCCTCGGTGGTGTTGGAGACGATGGCGACCAGAGCTTCGGCGCGGGCGGTTTGCAGGATCTGTTGCCACTGTGTGCCGGCGTGCAGGGCCTGGTCGAGCGAATTTACCGCGCAGATTTCGTCGACCACCTCGCCGTCGCGATAGCCTTGAATGGCGACATGGTAGTGCCCGTTGACACGATTGATGGCATCGGCGCGCTCATGGCCGGTCGACTGTACGGCAACGACCGGTCCCAGTGCCGGGTCAGATTTCTGATCGAGTTCATCGACGAACAGGTCCACGAAGGCGCGTAGAAAATTTCCGGTTCCAAATTGCAGGATCATAACGGGGCAGACAAATTCAAAGGCATTTTCCGGTACGGGAAGGGCAGGGTGAAGGCTTGGCATTGCATGGGCTATGAAATTCGACAACCGCTTTTCCGTGAAATGGTCTTCTCCGGCTGCAGGCCAACGGCAGGCTGCGAATCGGCGCCGGGTTTTCCCTGTTGGCAAGAGACCTCCCATGCGCGAGCTTCCGGGCTCCGTTTTCGGCAAACTTTGCCCAACCTGCTTATGAAGAATCTTCTGTCCTGTTCGATCCTTGTGCCGCTTTTAGGAGCCGCTGCGCTCACTCAAGCCGCCGAGCCGGTGGTCATTCCGCCGACGGCGGATGCGAATCTGCCCTATCTGTCGGTTGAGGATAGTCTCAAGACTTTTGAGTTGCCGGACGGTTACCGTCTCGAACCCGTAGTCACCGATCCCGACATCGCGGAGCCGGTAGTGTGTGTATTCGATGGTAATGGCCGCATGTATGTCGCCGAAATGCGCACCTACATGCAGGACGCCGACGCCACCGGTGAAAGCGAACCCATCAGTCGCGTGTCGTTGCACGAGGATACCAACGGTGACGGCAGGATGGACAAGCACTCGGTATTTGCCGATAAGTTGCTGCTGCCGCGAATGATTCTGCCGCTCGACGACCGGGTCTTGATTCAGGAAACCAACACGCTCGACATTTACGCGTACCGCGACACGGATGGTGACGGCGTGTCCGATGAAAAAACGCTGTTTTATCAGGGCGGAGAGCGCGGCGGCAACATGGAGCATCAACCGAGCGGGCTGATCTGGTCGATGGATAACTGGCTCTACACGACCTACAACGCGTTTCGCCTGCGCTACAATCCTGATGGTCCGACGCTCAAAGAGCCGACGGCGGCCAACGGGGGGCAGTGGGGGCTTTGTCAGGATGATCACGGCAAGCCCTGGTTTGTCAACGCCGGTGGCGAAATCGGGCCGCTGAACTTTCAGCAGCCGATCGTTTACGGGAAATTCAACGTCGCCAATCAGTTCGACATCGGCTATCGCGAGGTGTTTCCACTGGTGGGGATTGCGGATGTCCAGGGCGGCGCCGACCTGCGTTCGCGCCCTGACAATCAGACGCTCAACCATTTCACTGCGACCTGCGGCGAGGAGATTTTCCGCGGCGACCGCCTGCCGGCAGATTTGCGCGGCGATCTGCTGTTTTCCGAGCCGGTCGGTCGACTGATTCGACGCAGTAAAGTTGAGGTGCGCGACGGCATTACCTATTTAAAGAATGCTCACCCGAAGAGTG
Source organism: uncultured bacterium (assembly GCA_965367965.1). GTDB lineage: Bacteria > Verrucomicrobiota > Verrucomicrobiia > Verrucomicrobiales > DEV007 > JBBKXR01. Next base: position 3,595 of record CBDULB010000199.1, read on the forward strand.
AGTTCATTCGCTCCACCGATCCTAATTTCCGCGCGGTTAATATGACCAATGGACCGGACGGCTGTCTGTATATCGTCGATATGTATCGCGGCATTATTCAGCAGGGCAACTGGACCAAGCCGGATTCGTATCTGCGCGGTGTGATCGATGAATACGGCTTCGCCAAAAATGTTGGACGGGGGCGCATTTACCGCCTGGTGCACGAGGATTTCGAACCGGGGCCGCAGCCGACCATGCTCGATGAATCGCCGGCGCAACTGGTCGCCCACCTTGAACACCCGAATGGCTGGTGGCGCGATACCGCGCAGAAGCTGCTGGTGCTGAGCGGTGATCAGTCAGTAGCGCCGGCGCTTAAAAAGATGGCTCGTGAAAGCGCCAGTGATTTGGCCCGGATGCATGCGCTCTGGTCGCTGGAGGGACTGGGCGCTCTGAACGCGGAAGTGGTCCGCGAGCGGATGACCGATGAGGCTGCATCGGTCCGCCAGGCGGCGATTCGTGCCAGTGAAACGCTGATCAAAGCCGGCGATGAGTCGTTGCGCAACGACGTGGTGGCAATGGTCGCGGACGAGGATCCGACGGTGACCACGCAGGCCTTGATGACGGCAAAGTTATTGAAGTTTCCTGAGGTTAATGAACTCATCACAGCGACCAGTGCCAGCCACTCCAGTGCCGGGGTGAAGGCGATTGGCGAGCAGTTGATTTCCGGAGGTCAGGGCGTTCCGCCGAAACTGAAGCCGGCTGAATTGGCGCAGTATCGCGAGGGCAAGCTCATCTACGATTCGCTGTGCTTTGCGTGTCACGGTCCCGACGGTAAGGGAACGCCTTTACCCGGTACCGACGGCATGACGCTGGCGCCGCCCTTCGAAGGATCACCGGTTCTGGGCGGTCATCCTGATCTGGCGGTGAAAGTGGTGTTGCACGGATTGACCGGACCGGTCAATGGCAAGACCTATCCGGGGGAGATGATTTCCATGGCGACCAATGGCGATGCCTGGATTGCAAATGTGCTGTCCTATGTGCGCAACAGTTTCGGCAACACGCTTGGATTTGTCAGCGAGGCGGACGTCGCCCGGATTCATCAACAGACGGCCGATCGGACGACGCCGTGGACCATGCAGGAACTGCTCGCCAGCGTGCCGCAATCGATCGGCAATATGGAGGCGTGGAAAGTCAGCGCCAGTGACGGCGGACAGGATGCGGGAAAAGCCATCGATGGCAGTGCGGCTTCACGTTTTACCACCGGCAAGAGCATGGCGCCGGGCATGTGGTATCAGGTCGAGCTTCCTGAGACGACAGAGTTGGCCGGATTGATTGTCGATGCGGGATCTTCGAAAAATGATTACCCGCGTGGCTACAAAATTCAGTTTTCGGATGATGGCAAAACCTGGGCAGAACCGGTGGCGGAAGGAAAGGCCTCGGAAGCGCGATTGGCATTAGATTTCGCGCCGCAATCGGCGCGCTTTGTGCGGATCACGCAGACGGGAAAACACCGGCTTTTCTGGTCGATCCATCAGCTCGACCTGCTGGGGCCTGCAAAAAGCAAGTAAGAGGTCAGGTGCTGATCAATGCCGGAGGCTGCAGTTGGCAGCACCGGCGCGGCTGTCTGCTTTCAAGCCTGCACGCTATGATCACGCCAGCTACTTTTTAAATGAACCGTGACCTGACAGCGCCCTTCGAAGCCGCCATCCTCGAGGTGACCGGGGCGGAATCGATGCGGGTTGAGGCGGTGATTCAGGAATTGTGGAGTGGCTACGGGCAGATTTTGAGGGTGGCGCTTTCGGGCGCTGAGTCGCCGACGGTGGTGGTTAAGCATGTCTGCGTGCCGTTGCAGCAGAGTCATCCCCGTGGATGGAATTCGAACCTGTCTCACGAGCGCAAAGTCTTTTCTTATCGGGTGGAGACGGAATGGTATCGGTCGTGGAGTTCGCGCTGTGATTCGCGCTGCCGGATTCCTGAATTTCTCTCGTTTGCCCGCGACGGGGAAAATGTTCTCTTAGTTCTGGAGGATCTGGATGCCGCTGGTTTTCCGCTGCGGCTGACCAGTCTGCGCGAGTCGCAGATCGAAAGCTGTCTGCAATGGCTTGCCGAATTTCACGCCACGTTCATGGGCGAAACGCCGCAGGGCTTATGGGAGGTCGGCACGTACTGGCATCTGGAAACGCGACCGGAGGAACTCGAAGCTTTGGACGATGCGCTGCTCAAATCCGCGGCGCAGGCGCTTGATGCCAAACTCAGCGGGGCAAAGTATCAGACACTGGTGCACGGCGATGCCAAGCTGGCGAATTTTTGTTTTTCGGAACATGGCGAGCAGGTTGCAGTGCTCGATTTTCAATACGTCGGCGGCGGTTGCGGGATGAAGGATGTCGCCTATTTCATCGGCAGTTGTCTCGATGAGCGGTCCTGCGAGGACCGGGAGGCGGCCTTGCTCGACAGCTACTTCGGCAGTCTGGACAGCGCTCTGACGCGGCGGCAACCCGGGTTGGATGCAGCTGCGGTGATCGCCGAGTGGCGTGAGTTGTTTCCGCTGGCGTGGACGGATTTTCACCGCTTTTTAAAAGGTTGGTGTCCCGGGCACTGGAAGATCAATTCTTACAGTGAGCGCATGGCGCGGCAAGTGGTGGCTGATTTGCACAACGACTCATGAGTTTTTCCGACAGCGATCTCAAAAAGCTGTTCGTCACAGCGATGACCGCGGCGGCGCGGGCCGGTGCGTACATCGAAAGCGAAGTGGGTGAGTATCGCGAAGTTCAGAGCAAGCAGGGCGGTGGTAACACCCTGGCATCGCAGGTGGTTACTGAGGTCGATTTGGAAAGCCAGCGTTTGATCATGGAAAGCCTCGCCACTTCTGTCGCCGACTATGGCCTGGGCGTGCTCACGGAAGAGAGCGAAGACGACGCCAGTCGCCACCGGGCGGAGGCGTTTTGGTGTGTCGACCCGCTCGACGGCACGTTGCCGTTCGTCGAGGGCACGCCGGGCTACTCGGTGTCGATTGCCCTGGTGTCGCGACAGGGACAGCCGCTGATCGGCGTGGTTCGCGATCCGTCGAAGGATCAGACCTTTCACGCGCTCAAGGGGCGGGGCGCGTTTCTGAATGGTGAGCCGCTGGCGGTCGATCGGGCATCCCCGAACGAGGGGAAACTGACCTGGATCATGGATCGCAGCATGAAGGGGCTCAACAATTATCCGGAGATCACCCGGGCCATGAACGAGCTCGCTGTTGAATTTGGCTGTGGCGACGGGCTGAGCCTGATCGATCACGCCGGCGCTGCGCTGAATGGCTGTTGGGTAACGCAGCACGCGCCGGCCGTGTATTTCAAATTGCCCAAGCCCGAGCGCGGTGGTGGATCGCTGTGGGACTTCGCGGCGTCTGCCTGTGTCCTGCAGGAACTCGGGATTGCTGCGACTGATATTTTTGGCGAAGCACTCGATCTGAATCCGGAGGCAAGCACCTTCATGAATGAGCGCGGGGTGCTGTATGCGTCGAGTGTCGAGCTGCGCCTGGCGGTGCTGCGAATGCTTGCATCGATGCGTTGATCACAGGACGCGGCGATTTTTTATCGCTGCCAGTGCACAGGTCGAGCTTGATGCGTCAGGCGGAGTGTCCGGCCTGCAACTGCAAACGCATTCGCGACGAACTGCATGCGGCAATACTCAGTCACTCACCATTCGGCGGCAGATGATCGTCCGGCCCGGACCGGCGGGACGCCGGTATCACACTCTCGTCCTAAGGCGGCGGCGTTATGCGATCAGCTCGGGGATCAGTTGACCGCCGAACTGGGACAGTTGCTTGTAACGTCCGGCGTGAAAGTAGGTCAGCTTGTTGTCGTCGAGACCCAGTTGATGGAGCAGGGTGACGTGCAGGTCGCGGATGGGGTGAACGACGTCGACGGCTTTGCCGCCGACTTCATCGGTGGCGCCGACGATGCCGGGTTTGATGCCGCCACCGGCCATCAGCATAGTCATGGCGTCGGCGTTGTGGCCGCGGCCGATCGAGTAGACGCCACCGCGCTTGTTGTTGTCGGGAGTGCGTCCGAATTCGCCGGTCCAGATGACCAGGGTTTCGTCGAGCATGCCGCGACGTTTCAGATCTTTGATCAGTGCGGCCATGCCCTGATCGACGCTGCGGATGCGCTTTGAGTGGCCGCGCTCGAGGTAGTCGTGGCTGTCCCAGCCGCCCGAGAAAATCTGCACAAAGCGCACGCCCTTTTCGACCAGACGGCGCGCCATCAGGCACTGGCGCCCGAAGCCTGCGGCCTCGGTGTCATTGAGCCCGTACATCTCCTTGATGTGCTCCGGCTCGCCGTCGATGTCGACCACGCCGGGCACTTCGGTCTGCATGCGGAAGGCGAGCTCGTAGTTCTCCATGCGCGCCGCAAGGTCTTCGTGCTGCGGGTTGGCCATGGCGTGTTTTTGATTCAGAAAACCGAGCTCGTCGAGCGCCCGGCGCTGATGCTCACGGGTTTTATACGACGGCGAATCCAGATCGAGGATCGGGGAACCCTGCGGGCGCAGGGCGGTGCCCTGGTAGTGAGCCGGCAGGAAGCCATTGCTCCAGTTGCGCGCGCCGCCCTGGGGTTGCGCGAGCTCGGTCATGACAACGTAGCCCGGCAGGTTCTGATTGACCGAGCCGAGACCATACGTGGCCCACGAGCCGATCGCCGGATCGCTGCCGAGCCGGCTGCCGGTGTTCATGTGGAACAGAGCTTCGGGG
>CBDULB010000200.1:0-8297 GCA_965367965.1 uncultured bacterium
AGACCGCCCAGTCCGATACCCCCGGCCATGGCGGTGCTGATCTCGCTGATCAGATCGCCGGCGTGTGATGCGACGATGGTGGCACCGACGATCTTGCCTTTGCCTTTGAGAGTATGCACTTTGACGAAGCCGTCGGTTTCGCCATCGGTGACAGCGCGATCAACGTCGCTCATGTCGACGCGGTAGGTGTCGATCTCGATGCCCTGGTCTTTGGCCTCATTCGGATACAGCCCGACGTGAGCGATCTCAGGCTCGGTGTAGGTGCACCACGGCATGGTCAGGGCGCTGAGTTTTTTGCGCCCGAAGAATAAACTGTTTTGAATGACGATACGCGCCGCGAAATCGGCGGCGTGGGTGAACTGATACTTCATCGCGACGTCACCGGCAGCGAAAATGTTAGGATTGGTGGTACGCAGGTTGTCATCGACGGTGACGCCTTTTTTGTGGTAATCGACGCCGACCTTTTCCAGACCGAGACCATCGACATTCGGTGCGCGACCGACGGATATGAGAAGCTGATCGACGACTTGATCGTAACTGCGGTCGTGGGAGTCGACTTTCATGCGAATGCCGCCGCCTTCCGCTTTGGAAAAGTTGAGCTCTTTGCCGCAGCACAGGAGGTTTACGCCATCGGCTTTGATCGCGTCGTAAATGATCTTGGCAGCGTCCGGATCTTCGCGTGGCAAGACGCCGTGCTCGGCTTCGACCTGGTAGACTTCGCTGCCAAAGCGGGCAAAAGATTGTGCCATTTCGACACCAATCGGTCCGGCACCGACCACACCGAGGCGTTTTGGAAGTTCGGTCAGGTTGAAAAGGTTTTCGTTGGTCAGGTAATCAACTTCGTCGAGTCCCGGGATCGGCGGCGCTGCGGCGCGGGCACCGGTGGCGATGACGGCTTTCTTAAAAGGCACTGCGATGTCGCCATTGTCGCTGTGCACCGTGATGGTATTGCTGTCAGTAAACTCGGCCTGGCCCAAAAATACATCGATGCCCATGTCGGCAAATCGTTTTACCGAATCGTGACGACTGATGCCTGCGCGCAAACTGCGCATGCGTTCCATGATTGCCCCGAAATCGACTTCGGCGCTGCCCTCGGGGATGCGCACGCCGTACTTGTCAGCTCCGCCACGTGCCATGTGCGCCGCCTTGGCGGCTGAAATCAGGCACTTCGAGGGAACGCAACCGACGTTGAGGCAATCACCACCCATCAGGTGCCGTTCGATCAGCGCGACTTTCGCGCCGAGCCCGGCGGCTCCAGCTGCGGTAACCAGGCCGGCGGTGCCGGCGCCGATGACGACGAGGTTGTAGCGCTCAGCAGGCTTTGGATTGGCCCAGTCGGCGGGGTGAACGTTATCGACCAGCCTGGTGTTGTGCTCGTCTCTGGGGTGGATTTCTACGCTGCTCATTTTTGGGGAGATGAAGGAATTTGGAAATTCTGAAAAGAGGGAGTTGCTGTTACTCAGGCATCAACTTCGGTCTGTTCGGCAAGAGCCTTCTTGGCTGCCTTGGTGACCATGATGGTGACGACTACGGTCAGAATGAAGCCGACTACCGTCAGTGATTTGGTGGCGAGATCGGTTTTTTCGCTAACTGAGTCTGCGGCTACCCGGCCGAGATAGCCGATATAGACATACATGATGGTTCCCGGAAGCATGCCGATCCAGGAGCCAAGAGCAAACGTTCGAAACGGCACCTTGGTGACTCCGAAGAAGTAGTTGAGCAGGTTGTAGGGAAACAGAGGGGATAGACGGATCAGGGTGACGATCTTGAGTCCACCGCTTTCGATAGCTTTGTCGACGGCCTTAAAGTTCTTGTTGTTGGCGGTTTTCCTTTCGACCCAGTCGCGGGCAAAATAACGTCCGACGAGGAATGCGGCGGACGCGCCAAGGACGGAGCCGGCCGAGACCCAGACCGTGCCCCAGACGACACCAAAGATAAAACCGGAGGCAATGGTAAGTAAGGAGCAAGGAGCCAGAATCACGCTTGCGATGATATAGATGAGGATGAAAGCGATCGGGGCCCAGTGGCCGAGGCTATCGATCCAATCACGGAGACCGTCCCAAAATTCCTTCGGGATCAAAAATTTGAAAGCGGCAAAAATTCCGATAACGGCGCCGAGGATGGCGATAGCTTTCCATTTCGAAGATTTTTCTTCCCCGGGGGAGCTTGCGGCTTCGTTATCGGATACAGGCATGACTTGCTGGGTAGGGTAGCCGCCTTCGCAGGAAGGTGGACGGTGTGGCTTCTAAATAACTCGGATTGACCGGCGGTCCACGGTCTTGCGACCGCGACTGCAGCAGTAGAGAGGGCTTACTGCTTGTTCAGGTCCCAATTGTAATCTTTGAATTCGACGTCGGCCTTACTGACATCCTCAGAGAACCAGGGGTTCACGAATTCGGCAATCGATTTGCCGCCTTTGGTGAAATCTCCTTTGAACCAGTCGAAGATTTTTGACAGATGCAGTTCGCCGCCTTTGTATTCGTTCTTCGATTTGTCAGTGAGGAAATTCACGGCCTGGTCAGACAGTTGCGCATCGAGCTTATCGGCGACGAATGCCTCGGAACGAAGCGCGGGACAGGAGATCGCGGCACAGACAATCGCGAAGTGAATGCGAGGCTCGGAATAGTTCGCCCGCAGCAAGTCGTGCTCGATGTAATTCAGCGTGGTGGTTTTGCCGAACAGCGTAACGACCTTCTTGTCCTGCGCCGTGCTGATGAAATTGCCGATCTCCTTGATGCTTTTCACGGGATAGTTGTCGATGATCAGCTGCACCGTTTCGGCGTTGTAGACGTTGATCAAAAACGCCAGCTGTTGAGCTTCGGACCAGCTTTTGAATTCAGACCCGCTGACGGCGCTGGTTTTTGTGATGTAGGAATCGAGTCCGGCGCGATTCGCTTTCAGGCCGGTGTAGTCGACCATGCCTTTGACGACGTATCGTTTCATCACCGCGTCGAGCTCGGCGTGGCTTTGGTCGAAGGCTGAAGCGGAGCTTGGGATGACGGCTTCTGAACAGGCGATCAGAAGTGCACAGGCGAGTGAGGTCAGGGCTTTCATTGGCTTATTTATTTAGGTTAGGAAAAATGAGTAATATCGTTGAGTGGTTGATTGTCTGGTTAGACGATTCAGTTGTGCGGAACTAACAACAGTCTGTGCCGCAACACTCGGAGGCTACGGTAGTTGCGTCGTAATCCTGGCCCTTGGTCTCACGGGCGTGGCGTTCGCGCATGCCGGAACAGTCGAAGGGCTTTGCGTCATCCATCGGAACGATTTCCAAGGGTTCGATGAACTCGAAGTTGGCGGCGTAGGGCGATTTCTTGTAGAGATTGAAAGTCTTGTCGCAAACCGCGTAGCGTTTGCCGCGTTCCATGGCGTGGCCGTCGTCGTCGAGGATCTTTTTGAACGGGCCTTTGTAGATGACCGCTTGATTGCGTTCCCAGCACTCACCTTGCTTGCCTTTGTAGGCTTCGACCGTCATTGAGCGGAACTCGATGCCTTTGACCGTCTGCCAGGGCGTTTCGTCGAGTTTGATGATGTTGACTCCGTAGAATCCGGCATCTTCGAAGGCTTGCAGAAATTCGTCTTCCTTGAAGGCGCCGGAGATGCAGCCGCTCCACAGTTCGGGATCGTTCTGCAAGTCTTCGGGGACAGCTTCGTCAGAGACGATGTCGGAAATCACGGCTCGTCCACCGAGCTTGAGCACGCGGAAAATTTCTTCGAACAGCTGCTTGCGGTCGCGGTTGCTGACCAGATTAAGAACACAGTTGGAAACGACGACGTCGATCGAATCGCTTTCGATCAGCGGTTTTTTGACGCGCAGTTCGGCAGCCATTTCTGCGGCTTCAATAAAATGATTGGCGCTGTCAATCGGCCGGGCCTTCAGCTCTTCGTCCAGTGCGTTCAGGTCGAGGGCGAGATCCTGGATCATGCCTTTGCGAAATTCGACATTCGCATACCCGATGCGCTCAGCGACAATCGGCGCGTTTTCGTTGGCGATCTGCAGCATGTCGTCAGTCATGTCGACGCCGATCACTTTGCCTTCGGCGCCAACTACCTGTGAAGCGATGAAGCAAATCTTGCCGGTGCCGCTGCCGAGATCGAGAACCGTTTCGCCGGGCAGAACGTGTTTGCTCGGGTCGCCGCAACCGTAGTCACGGTCGATGACTTCCTGGGGAATGACTTTCAAATACTGCGGGTCGTAGTCAACCGGACAGCAGAGTTCGGCGACTTGGGTTTTAGCACCTTCGGCGTATCGGTCTTTGACTACGGATTCGGTCTTCATAAATTCGATCTTGTGGGTAGGAGCACAGAGGGTGGCAATTTATTCCCCGGGAAATGAAATATTATTTGTAACAGACTCAGGTTAGCGAGCCACCACAGGAACTGCCACTGCCGGCAGTGCAGCCGAAACAGTGGTTGCCGGTGCGGATCGGCACTTCAGCAAAGGTTTCAGGATCGACATCCCAGAGGTAGAGCGGCTCATTTTTGTCAAAGTCTTCGCTGCCTTCGTTGATCAACGTCGGCAGTTTCATCATTTGGTTAAAGTCGCAATCGTAGACTTCACCGAGCCATGAGACATTGATCGTATTGCGGCACATCAGGCCTTCAACAGTCGCTGGATTGTAGGCTTCGCGCAGTGTCTGCATGTAATCCTGCAACTGGTTATTGCGCTTCAGGTAGCTGGCGAAGCGGGCGATGGGCATATTGGCGATGCAGAACAGCGAATCGAAATCGATGCCGAAATGCTCTTTCATTTCGCGTTTGTAGTCTGCCTCCAACCCGGTCTGCTCGGGGGGCAGAAAAGCTCCGTTGGGGTTATACACAAAGTTCATCGTCAGCTTGGGATCGCGGCCGTAACCCAGTTCGTTGAGCTTCTGAAAGGCGGCGATGCTTGAGTCGAACACGCCGTCGCCGCGTTGTTCGTTGACGTTGTCAGGCGAATAGCACGGCATCGAGGCGATGATCTCGACCTCATTTTCAGCGAGAAATTCAGCGACCCATTCGTAGCCGGGTTCGTTGATGATGGTGGCATTGAGCCGATCCATGACACGGCGTGGCTGGTCGAAACTGCGCACGGTCGTGACCAGTCGGCGAAAGTCCGGAACCATTTCGGGGGTGCCCCCGGTCAAATCGAGAGTCGGGATATCGGTTTGCTCGAACCATTCGAGAATCCTGTCGACCGTATCTCCGCTGATGATTTCCTTGCGTGCTGGACCAGCGTTGACGTGACAATGCGTGCACGTCAGATTGCAGAGCTTGCCGATATTGAGTTGCAGGATTTCGGCTTTCGCCCGTGCCAGCGGTGTTGCGCTGGATTCAAGAGCGAGATCAAAATCATTTCGGGATGCTACGGTGACCATTGGAATATTCGATTGGATGCTTACGGTGAGGCTCAGCGATCGGACGTCTTGCAGGCGAATAGCTTTCGGGAAAATTAGGGAATGTATTACAATGTAAATGCGGGCAAATAAATCGAGCCAAATTTACGTTTTATTCCCTCACGCTCCGGGGATTGCATGCCGGTTGACCTGCGAATGCAGTTGTTCAGTTGCTCTACCGCGGACCGGTGGCAACAGATTGCGAACGATCGCGTCGGCGATCGTCGTGGTAGTCGTGACGCAACGGAAGCGTGGCTACCACGCGGCGATGTGCAGGCCGGCGTAAATGTAGTAGCCGGTATCGACGTCTTCGTCGAACAGGACACGCTCATTTGAGTCCTGCATTTCAAGGTTTTGGAGGACGTTGGCACCTCCCCACAGTGAGGCCCACAGATTTTTGTAAATGCGCCGTTCGATGCCGATGCCGACACGGAATTGTTGATGGATCAGCTGGTCGACCTCCCGTGATGTGTCGGGGTCGAGATTCCAACTGCCGCCGCCGGCAGTACCTTTGAGGTGAATGGTCCAGTCCTTGGTGGGATAGAAGGTGATGCGCGGTTCGGGAGGCGCGAGGTGAAAGCACCAGTGATCGTTGGGTTCCCAGATAAAGCCGAGCGCAGGGTAGATACTGGCGTCGCCGTAGGTTTCCGTGTAGTAACCGCCGACAATAAAACGCAGGCTGGGAGACCAGTTATAGCCGACTGCGGCGAGCCCTCGCGATTGATAGTCGTCGCCGTCAATGTCACCGCCATCAGTGTAGAGCCCGGGTTCGAGTCGGATTTGAGCAAACCATTTGCTGTTATCGGGTTCCCAATAACCGGTCAGTCGGGCGCGAATGGCGTGGACGTTGACGTCGTTCGGGAGCAGATCGACATCGTTGAATTCGAACTGGGTGAATTCATATTTGACGCTGCCGGTGACGAAGAAGTCCTTGTCCTTGCCGAGAATGAAGAGTGGAATTCTGACCAGCAGTGATTCGGCGCTGAAGCTGCCGCCGCTGTCGATGTCAGTCTCGGAGTTCCAGAAGTAGCCACTGTAGAGGATCGGCGGGCCGACAATTGCATGATCTGAACTGCTGTCGTGACCGTCATTACTCTCCTGAGCTTTGAGCGTTCCGTGGGCGAAGGTCAGAATGCAGGTAAGGCAGATAAGTGGTAGACGGTGCATTGCCGCGAACTTTCACACATTTGTCGGCAGATTGCCAGCGTTTGCTGTGCTTTGCGGTGATGCATTTTGCAAACTGTCGAGGTATTCGGAATTGTTGGCCTGACGGCATCAATCGTCGCTTTGCAAGCGTGTCGGCTTGGGGCACCATGGGGGGATGAATGACATGCAGCGTACGCCGACGGCTTTTGAGGAAAAGGTCTACGACGCGGTGCGCATGATCCCTTGCGGTCGGGTGGCGACTTATCGGGCGCTTGGTCTGGCGATCGGGTGTGGCTCGAGTCGCGCGGTGGGGCAGGCGCTGCGCCGAAATCCTTATGCGCCGCAGGTGCCGTGTCATCGCGTGGTTCGATCGGACCGCAGTATCGGTGGTTTCGCAGGGCAGGAGGCGGGTGCGGAAGTTGAGCGCAAGCAGGATTTACTTGAAGCGGAGGGGGTGATCTTTGGTGACGATGGTAAAGTGGCGGAAGCGGCGATGTTTGAGTTTTGAGCCCGTGGATAAATGATGAGTGCAGATTTTGGTGACGAGTGGATGGCGGAATTGCAGGGCCGGTTTGACGACCTGGCGCGTTATCGCATGCCGTTCGGTCGCTATGAAGGTGCGCCTGTCTACGATTTGCCATACGAGTATCTGCACTGGTTTCAGGAGCGCGGCGGCGGTTTTCCAAAGGGTCGACTGGGAGAGTTGATGGAGTTTGTCTATCACACCAAGGCAGACGGGTCAGAGGCGATCTTTGCGCCGCTCCGCAAAGCGGCGGGCGGTAGGCATTCGCTGCGTCAGAAGCCACGGGCTAAGCGTGAACATTGGATCAAAGGTGGTGATGAAGACTGAGATTTTTCTAAGGTTTCGAGCCGCGGTGCGTATTAGGGAGAGAACTGTTCGGTGAAAATGATGAAAAAGACGACCTGGTTGGTGATCGCAGTGGCGGCGGGCATTGCGCTGCCTTTTTTCTCAATGGTGCTGTCGACGCAGGCGGCGGACGAGTCGTCGCGCGCTGAGGCAAACAAGCTGCGCGAGGATGCCAATTGGGCGGATGCGCTGGAGATTTATCGCGACCTGCTGACCGGCGAGCAACGCATGGGTGCGGAGCAGGAGAGGGCCGGTGATGTCAGCTACGCCTTTCAGTGCGTTCAGCAGCTCGGCCTGTGGGGTGAGTTCGACGAGTTGATCGAGGCGGCGGTAGCGAATGATGGGGGAAACTGGCATTTGTTAAAAACGGCGGCGCAGGTTTATCAAAACGTTCCGCATCAGGGCTGGGTATCCGGCGAGGATACTTTTTCGCGCGATCAGCGCGATCAGTCGGGACGCTATGTGTCGGTGGCCGGTCGTGACCGGGTGCGGGCTTTGCAATTGTTTGTGAGGGCTCTGCCACTGGTGCAGGCGGACGCTGGTGATGATCAACAGGCGCGCAATGCGCAGGTCGATTTTTTTCGTCAATTCGCCGCGCAGTTGAAAAGTAACGGTGAGAGTTGGCGCCTGCAGTCGCTGACGGATTTGTCGGAATTACCGCCGTATGAGGAGGTCAATCAATACGGTGGTTTTCGCGGGCGAGGCTGGGGCTACGGAGGATCGAATCGGGGGGCGCCGGTCGGCGACGATGGCGAGCCGGTGTTTTACCATATGCCGGAAAGCTGGCAGACGGCGACCAGTGACGGCGAGCGCTGGCGTTGGCTGATCGCGCAGGAGGCTGTGGTCGCGCCAACCCTGGCCGACGATGTTCAGCGTCAGTGGGCGGATTTTCTGGCCGAAGAGTTTGG
>CBDULB010000201.1:0-8228 GCA_965367965.1 uncultured bacterium
ATGTGCCACCGGCGCCGGTGTTAACTCCCGAACAGGAACTCGAATCGTTCCGTCTCGCCCCCGGCTATCGCGCCGAGTTGTTCGCCGCCGAACCGATGGTGCAAAAGCCGATCTTTTTTGAATTCGATGCCGACGGTCGCTGTTGGGTAGTCGAGTATCAGGGCTACATGCGCGATGTGCAGGGCAGTGGCGAAAACGATCCGATCTGTCGCGTGGTGGTCCTCGAAGACACCGATGCCGACGGTCGCGCCGACACGAGCACGGTATTTCTCGACGGCCTGGTCATGCCGCGTTCGTTCGCCTTCGTCAAAGGCGGCATCCTGTTGCAGGAGCCACCGAATTTATGGTTCTGTCAGGACAGTGACGGCGATTTGAAAGCCGACTCGAAGACCAAGGTCGGCGCCATGGGCATCGTCGGCAATCCGCAGCACACCGCCAACGGGCTGCGCTACGGCATCGACAACTGGCTGCACTGTTCCGACTCGCCGATGCGCTACCGCTGGACCGACGAAGGGCTGGAGGAGGAATACACCATCAAGCGCGGCCAGTTCGGACTGACCTTTGACGAGGCGGGACGCTTTTTCACCTGTTACGAGAACCGTCCACTGCACGGCGATTATATTCCGGCTGACTACCTGCTGCGCAATCCCCACTTGCTGAAAGTCTACCAACGCAGCGGCAATGATCGCAGTCAGTTTGGCGTCAATGTCAGTCTCGCTCCTAAGGGCAGTTCAGCGACTGAAGTGTATCCGATCCGGGTGACGCCGGCAGTGACCCTGGGAGCGATGGAACTGCGCGAAGACGGCCGGCTGCGCACCTACACCATTTCGAGTGGCCTGTGTTACTACGATGGCCACCAGTTTCCCGACGCCGCGCACGGCAACCTCTTCGTGCCGGAGTCCGGGGGACATCTGGTCGGGCGTCTGAAAATCAGCGATAACATTGCGCCAATGGCGGAACGTTTTTATCCCGCTGAACAGGAGCTGATCGCCTCCACCGACGAACGCTATCGGCCGGTCAACAGCCGCGTCGGCCCCGATGGTGCACTCTACATCGCCGACATGTATCACGGCATCATCGAGCACCGCATTTTCATCGTGCCCTGGCTCACCGACCAGATTCGTGATCGCAAACTCGATCAGGGCAACGACCTCGGCCGCATCTGGCGCATCGTCGCCGATGACCGGCCGATCGATCGCGAATCGCCGAAGCTGTCCGGGGCGGATGCCACGACGCTGGTAGACACCTTGTCACACGCCAACGGCTGGCATCGGCTGACCGCGCAGCGACTGCTCATCGAGCGCGGCGAAGGCGTCGACCAACTGCGTAAGGCGGTGCGCACTGCGCCGCCGTCAGGCCAGCTGCATGCCCTGTGGACACTGGACGGGCTGGACTCGCTCGATCTCGAAACCCGACTGCAAGCCATGCAATCGAGCGATGCAAAAGTTCGCGCCGCAGCGGTGCGTCTCAGCGAAAAAGATCCGCCCGCATTCGATGCGATGGCCAAACTGATCGACGATCCCAGTGAGGCAGTTCGTTTGCAGGTGACGCTTTCACTCGGCTCTTTCTTCGACCCGAAGTCGTTCGATTTGTTAGCAAAAATTCTCAGCCGCGAGCAACACCCGTTGTTTCGCGCGGCCGCTTTGACCGGACTCGGCTTTCGCGAGCTGGAGTTTTTGCAAAGCTATCAAGGCGACGACCCGAAGCTGATCGAATGGCTGGCCGCGTGTGTTATGACCGAAGCCAAGCCGGCGCGGGTGGCTCAGCTGATGCCGTTGCTGACCCGCGATGACAAGATTCGCGACATCCTGCTGACCACCATCGCGAAATCGACCTATCAAAAGCCGATGATGCTGGCCGGGGAACCTGCCGGGCTGGTCGCGCTGCAAAAATCCGGCGATGCGGATCTCTTGCGCAAGGTCGATGCCGTCCTTGATAAAATCACCTGGCCGAACGCTCCCGAACGAACCATGACCAGCATCGACGCGCCGCCGCTGAACGCCGAACAGCAGAAGCTGGTCGACGAAGGCGAAAAACTCTACGCCATGGTCTGCGCCGCCTGCCATCAGGCGCACGGCCGCGGCGCTGCCGGTCTCGCGCCGCCGCTGGCCGGTAGCGACTGGGTCGCCGGCTCACCTGACCGCCTGGCGCGGGTGGTCCTGCACGGTTTGTATGGACCGATCAAAGTCAACGACGAGTCGTGGAATCTGCACATGCCCGGCCTCGGTGCCGCTTTCGATGATCGCAAGCTGGCGGGCCTGCTGAGTTACGTGCGCCGTTCCTGGGGAAATATTTCGCCGCCGGTCGAAACAGCGTTCATCGCCGGGATTCGCGCGAAGACCGAAGGTCGCACTTTGCCATGGCGCGCCGACGAATTGGACGAAGTGGATCAGCAACTCGCCATTGCGGATGCCATCCAGCCGGGCAAAAACGGCGACATCGTGCTTCCGGCCAGCGCCGCGACCATTTACGGCCAGTTACTGCAGTATCGCACAACGCTGGACGTGCTCGCCCCCTGGCGGCGCGCTGATGACGTGGTCGAATGGGTCGTAAAACTGGACGCCGCCGCGCACTACAACGCGCACGTTGTGCTCGCTGCAGACGACGCTTCCGCCGGCGATCACTTCGTGCTTGAGACCGATGGCAGTTCCGCGCAGGGCACGGTCATCGACACCGGTGACTACAACACCTTTCGCGAAGTACCTGCCGGCAGAATTCAGCTCAAGGCCGGCATCAACCGGCTGATCCTCCGTCCGCAAGGCCCCCTCAAGGAGGAACTCGCCGACGTTCGCTCAGTTCGCCTGGTTCCGCTGGAGTGACACTTGTTGCGAGCCATCGCCCACAAGGAGAATGCCCCTTCACCCGCCCGCGAAAACCGGCTGAAAGCCGGCTTCTTCGAGAATCTTTTTCACCGCATCGCGAACGTCACCGCGTATCTCGATGCGCCCCTCCTTCACCGTTCCACCGACGGCACAGGTCTTCTGAATCTGTTTGGCGAGTTCCTGTTTCTCGGGCAGGCCAATGCCCTGAAAGTTGCTCACCACCGTGACCACCTTGCCGCCGCGATGAGCGGTTTCGCGGGTGATGTCGACACGCCCGCGCCTGGTGTTTTTCCGGTCGCGCCGCGAAGTCGGTGGCACCACGTTTCCCGCGGGAAGGTCGCCCAGTTGTTCCGACAGCGCCCCGAAGGGGTTCTGCGTCAGACTGCTGTCCCCGCCATCGGTCGGCTTGCGTTGTTTCTTGCGGCTCATGTGAGACAACTCAAGCACAGGCCGACGCCCCGGTCCACGGTTTGCAATTGGAACTCGTCGTGTGGACATTCCGAAACCGTCAGCGCTTCACTTCTCCGCCGGGATCATCTCGTGGATCCGATCAATGATCCGCTGATGATGCTTGCCGCGATCCGTCGTGTTGCTCTGCATCAACAGCACGCCGACCAGTTGCCGTTCAAAATCGAACCATGCCACCGGGCCGGAATACCCGGGATGATTGTAGAGCGTCGACTCGCCGTTGACCGTGCTTTTCATGATCTGAAAGGCGAGACCGTAGCGACCGTTGGTGCCGGGTTGCGGCTGGTAAAGTTGCGCGAGCGTATCCGCATCGACCAGCTGGGCACCGTCGTGTCGGCCGCGGTTGAGGTGCAGTTGCATGAGCACGCCGAGATCGTCGAGCGTCGAGTAGACGCCACCCCCTGCCGTGGACAGTCGCAGGTTCTGGCGCTCGGCGACTTCCAGCCCGAAACGGTCCGGCTCGAACACGCCGGCTTTTTCGGATTGATACAGCGGCGCGAGCTTTTCGAGCTCAGCGGCGGTCGGACGGATCGTGGTATTTTTTAAACCGAGCGCTGCGAAGACTTTCTCCTCCATCAATTGCGTAAACGGCTTGCCGGTCAGCTTTTCGGAAACGCAGGCGCACAGATCGATCGGACGACCGTAAAGCATCCGTTTTCCCGGTTCGGCGACCAGTCCGACCTTGAGACAACCATCGATGAAATCCTGCGCGCTCACCGGCGCGACATAGCTGGCCAGCCCGGGATCGCCTTCGTCCAGACCGTTGGCGCGCATCCACTGATTGCCCGGCAGCCCCGAGGTGTGACTCATTGCATGGCGCAACCGAATCGGCTGCCCGACCTCGCCGCCGCCCTCGCGCATCCCCATTTTGGCGAACCCGGGATAAGTCTTCGCAATCGGATCATCGAAGCTCAACACCTTCTCGTCGACCAGTCTCGCCATTAGGGTGGCGGTGAACATCTTGCCGGTCGATGCCAGCCAGCACAGTTGATCGACGCTGAAAGGCGCCTTCGTTTCCAAATCGACCACGCCGTGAGCTTCGCGCATCACCACTTCGCCATGGTGGATCAGCAGAATTGAAATACCGGGATAGTAACCTTCGTCGATGACCGCCTGAATCTCGTTTCGAATCGCCTGCTTGCCGGAGTCGTACCGCTGCGAAGCCTCCGCAGCGGATAGCTTGCTCCCCGGAAACAGGCAACACAGGGTCAGGAGAAAAATAAGTCGCTTCATGATGGGATGCCAGCCTACGACACAACGCGCGGAACGGATACCGTCGAATCAGTGACGCGCTTGCGTAGTCCGTTACTCCCCCTTGATCGAGAATCCCGCTTGCGCAGCCGGACGCCGTCCCTGATTTTCCGCCATGTCCACTTCGCCTCATGCCATCGATGCCCTGAGTCTGGTCTCTGAGTTGCAGTCACGCTTCGTCCAGGGTCTAGAAACCGTCGCCACCGCGAACGGCCATCCCGTCAGCTTTGAAAAAGTCGAGTGGCTGCGCGATGCCGGCACACATGGTGGCGGTAACCGCTACGGCGCGCCGGACAGTTGTGAGTTTTTTAATCGGGCCTCGGTAAACGTGTCACAGATCCACTACGAGGACCTGCCCGAAAAGAAGCTCGGCTCCGCAACCGCCATTTCGACGATTATTCATCCGCGCAACCCGCACGCGCCGTCCGTTCACATTCACATCAGCTGGACAGAGATGAAAGACGGCGCCGGTTATTGGCGCATCATGGGTGACCTCAATCCCTCAGTCGTTCACCCGGAATATCCCGATGAGTTTGCCGAAGCCATGCGCGCTGCGGGCCCACAGCAGTACCGGGAAGCTGCGGCTCAAGGAGATCGCTATTTCTTCATCCCGGCACTGAACCGCCACCGCGGTGCCACGCATTTTTATCTGGAAAGCTACCGCAGCGACGACGCCGAAGCTGATCGTGCGCTGGCGGAAAGGTTCGGCAAAGCCGTCATCGACAGTTATCTCAACATCCTCGCCAAGGCCTCGCAGGCTTACCCCGAATTTGATGACGCGGCAGCGGCTGAGCAGCTCGCCTATCACACACTCTATCTGTTTCAGGTGTTAACGCTCGATCGTGGCACCACCTCCGGTCTACTGGTGCACGATCAGAACGACGTCGGCATCATGGGCTCACTGCCGTCCCGCATTGACCGGGACCTGCTCGCAACCTGGCAGGAAAAAGTCGGAGCACCACAGAACGCGCTGGTAAATGCATTGCTCGCTGCCATGCCCGCCGGTCGAATCGTCTGCGTTGACGACACCGTGAAACAAAAGCTGGCCAGTGCCGTGCGCGAACACTATCGGCGAAATCCCGAAGCACTGACAATGCAGGCGTCGGGAAATGTCGTTCCGCCGACGGTCGACAACCATTCATAGTCGGAAAGCGGCGCTCCGGCGACGCGGGTCGGAGCAGGCGGACAGTGATTTTCCACCCACCCGCTTGGCGCCGGGCGAATACCCGCTGATCGCAAAAGCATCGATTCCACCGCAAGTGCGCGCTGGAATCGACTTCCGACCGTGTTTTGTTTTGGCATACTCCGGTGGGCTCGCCACACGAGCGCCATTCGGGCGGCCACCAGAAGCGGGGCCATCCCGTTTCTGCCGGCTAACGGTCCGAACCATGAACCCGAAACCTTTCTCCCTGATTTTTCATCGAGCCCGGCTTATCGGTGGCCTTCTGGCAGCGATGGCGGCTTACTCGCTGGAGCTCGACCTCAGCTTCGCCGCAGATACCGATGCGAACCGGATTGAGCGATGGGAATTCGGCACCGAGGAAGAGACTCTGTTCAAGTCACACGGCGCTGTGCAACGCGATCAAACCGGTCCGCGTCCGCCCGAGTTCCCCGACTTCCCCGCCGACAACACGGCGATCCGGCTCAATGGAAAGGGCTCGTATCTCGCCATCGCCGACACGGGTAGCGACAGCTCATTCGATTTCAGCAACGGCGACGCGATCACTCTCGAGGCCTGGATTAAACTCGATACGGCACGGGCCGGCTCTCCGATGTACATCGTCGGCAAGGGGCGCACCGGATCTCCGAAGTTTTCCAGAGACAATCAAAACTGGTCGCTGCGAGTGGTCACCACTGACGAGGTCACGCAACTGAGCTTCCTGTTTGCCACCAAGCCGGGCCCGGGCATCGCGCATTGGCATCGCTGGACTTCCGACGCGGGATTCGAAGCGCTCAACGGATGGCATCACATCGCTATCAGTTATCGATTCGGCGAACCCGACTCAATCAGGGGCTGGATCGACGGCAAGCCGACCGATGGAACCTGGGGGCTGGGTGGCAAAACCAAAGCACCGCCGGTGGTCGATGACGACGCGGTGTGGATCGGATCTTCGCTGGCCGGCAGTGCCGGAAACAGCTTTATCGGCTGGCTCGACTCGGTCGCCATTCATCGTTCGATTGCCGACGATCAGATCATGACCGCAAAGTTTCGCCGCGTCGGAGGTGCGCGCGTCGTCGAACCAGTCAAAGAAGTCATGCCGGTGATCGATGACCTGCCGAAAGGGCGGGTACTGGTGACCATTGGCGAAGCATTCCCCAGCCATGAGCGCTGGCTGAAGGAGGGCGAAAACTTCACTGCGGAAACGACACGCTGGCAGGGCGACTCGTTCCTGTTACCGCGCATTCCGCTGCGCTACGACGCGTGGGGAATTCGCGCCGACTGGAAAGCACCACTGATGGTGCGCATGGCCGCCGACGTCGAGTTCACTCCCGGAAAACAGCGCCTGCTACTTCGCGCCCGGGGCCTCAGCCGGCTCTGGGTCGACGGCGAGGTAGTGGCTCGCACTGAAGCCATCACCAAGCAACCGCCGAATGGCGAGGAGCCGGTAACGCCGGTGGCAAAAGCCCCCTTCCCCGGCTTGCGCATCGCCGGCTACCATCAACAGGAAGTCACCGGCGAAGCCACCATCCCTGCCGGCGACGGTCAAGCTTCGCGCACCTGCCGGGTAGTCCTGGAAATGGTGGTTGGCGGAAAAAATCTGCGTGCCGAAACCGGTGAAATCTGTGTCGCAGTGTTAGGTGACGACGGAAAGTCCTACCTCACCTTGCGCCCCGCCGGGCTCGCCGAACTGCCGCTCACCGACGCCGCCATCGAACCCGAACTGAGGCGCATCGAAGCCTCGCTTGCCGGTCTCGACGATCAGCTCCGCCACGCCGCCAGCGCCACTCAGGACGAATTCTGGGCGAGGCGTCACGCCGCCGCAGCCGCCTGGACAAAAGCTCATCCCGCACCCGCCGTCCCGAAGGTTAAAGACCCTGCCGTTAAACATCCGGTGGATGCCTTCATCGCCGCGAGAATCGAAGGTGCGCTCGAAGCCGCTGCCGGATCCGACCCGAAACAGGCACAGAAATTCCACCACGATGTCCTGCCCGTACTCAGCGAAAATTGCTTTCGCTGCCATGGCGAAAAAAGCAAGGGTGGCCTCAAGCTCAACTCTCGCGAAGCCGCGCTTCTCGAAGGAGATTCTGAACTGCCGGCGGTGGTCCCCGGAAAAGTGGAGGCGAGTGAATTGATCGCCCGCATCGAGAGCGATGACGAAGATCTGCGCATGCCGCCGACCGGCGATCCGCTCGATGCCAAACAAATCACAGCGCTGGAAAACTGGATCCGCGAAGGAGCCGCGTGGCCGGCTCCACCCATCGATCCAGGTCAGGTCGCCAACGCGCCGCTGATTGATGACCAAACCTTCCTGCGCCGGGTGTATCTCGACACCGTCGGTGTGCCTCCGGATTTCGACGCCGCCAGCGCCTTTCTCGCCGATAACCGCGCTGACAAACGCGACCGCCTGATCGACCGCTTGCTGGCTGACCCGCGCAGCGCCGACCATCGAATCAGTCATTGGCTCGATGAACTGGCCGAAAACCCCACGCTGCTCAATGCCTCGCTCAACAGCAGCGGCCCGTTTC
>CBDULB010000202.1:0-7942 GCA_965367965.1 uncultured bacterium
TGTCGTGCTGCAGCGGCGAGCGGCTGGCGACGGGGGAGTGGCCAACGCCGGAACGCGGTAGCTGCGTGCGGGGTGTTCAGGTGGCAGGGAACCACAGGAGTGTGGTTCTTCCTTGGTTTCTTCAGCCGAACTTTGCGGGAACGATCAGCGCTGCGCTGGCTTCCTTTTTCGGCAGGATCTTGCCGAGCGTGGTTTTGGCGACATAGAGCGAAACGACCAGACTGATCGAGACCAGAATCAGCATCCACATCGGTGGTTTGTGCTCGCCGACGCGGCGTTGGCGAACGCCGAGGAACAGCAGGCCGGCGACCACGGCGGGACCGCCGATCACGGTCGAGGCCTGGGCGATGACGATGGTGGTGGTGCGGTCGAAGTCGGTGGTCAGGGCGAGCATGCCGACCACCATACCGATCAGCAGGGCGGCACTGGTGGCGTGCAGGGTTTTTTTCGATTTCAGACTCGAGCTCAGGCCGAGGCCATCGGCAAACACGTGGCCGCCGATCATGGCATTGACCAGAAACGAACTGAACGCACCGGCGAGGAAGCCGAAGCAGAAAATGTAGCTGGCGAAGGGACCGAAGGCGCTCTTCAACTGCGCCGACATTTTGCCGGCGTCGCTGAGTTCGTCGGGACTGACCTTGCCGTGAAACGAGGCCGCGGCCGTCATCATGATCACCGAGGTGACGCCGACCAGAACGCACATGCCGAACACTGAATCTTTAAAGCCGCTCTTTACATCGGCCGGGCCCCAGCCGCGCTCGCGCACCAGGTAGCCCTGGTAAAAGGCGCCGGCGACCGAGAAGGTGGTGCCGATCAGGCCCATGACGATGAGCAGGTTGTTGGAGTCACCGAAGGGGGCGAAATCGGGGATCACGCCGCGGGCCGCAGCGCCGATCGACGGGCCGGACCAGAAGAAGTTGACCAGGAAGGCGGCCACCATCAGCAGCACAAAAATCTTCATGATGCGTTCGACCTGTTTGTAGAGATCGCGCGATCCGTAGAGGATGCCGATGATGATGCCGTTGACGACCAGCAGCGACAGGATGATTGCCCATTTCGGGAACTGCACCCCCTCGCCGAGCAACGGCTCGATACCGGCGACCACGGCCATGTTGTTGCTCGATTGAAAGCCGGCGACGATCAGGAAAAAGGCGACGCCGATAACGCCACCGGCCCATTTTCCCAAACGGTGATTGAGTTCGCCGCACAGCGAGCGCTCGAGGGTCGAGCCCAGCCACGCGGCCAGCGAGGCGACGCCGATGATGAGGATCAGCAGCGCGATCAACACCCACAGCATTTCATAACCGAATGCGGCACCGACCTTGGTGCTGGTGGTGATACTGCCCGGGCCGAGTACCACGGCGGCAACGATGATGGCGGGACCGATCGAACGGAAAAGTTGAGTGACTTTATTCATGAGGGGAAAGGACGGAAGAGAAAGAGGACTGGGACGGGGAAAGGAAAGCAAAGCAAAGGGAAGGGAACGACTCGGAAACTTCAGGAAATGCCGATGGCCCGGCGCGGATTGACGCTGATCAGTTGCTCGATGTCACGGTCCGACAAGTCAAGGTGAGTGGCCAGATTCCTGCGGATCTGCGGCATGGTCACTGTCGAACCGGCGAGGTTGGCTGAACCGGGACGACGCGCGACGCCGGATTCATCGATCTCGACCGGGGCGCCGGAGAGTTGGTAGGTGCCCGGGCCGAGCTTGGCGGCGCTGATGGCGTCGGTGACCATGACGCTGCGCTCGATACCGGAGATCGCGAGATAGTTTTTCAGCGCAAAAAAATCGACGTGCGCGCCATCGGGAATGTAGCAGACCCAGAGGCGGTCGCTGAGGCTCAAGGCGCGCTGGATCATGTTGTCGTGGCGCGGCAGATTGACCGGGCAGCCGTTGCCGAGATGGGTGACCATCGACAGGCCGGCGTCGACGGCGCCGCGCAGGGTGTCGAGCGGCGTGTCGCAGTGGCCGGCCGACACGGTGATGCCCTGATCGGCGAGAAAGCGGGTGGTGGCAAAGCCGGGATCGTTTTCCGGAGCCAGGGTGACGATGCGGGTCAGGCCGGCGGTGGCGTCGAGCAGGCGCTGCATGTCATCGACGTTGGCCGGCACCACGCACTCCGGCGGATGCGCACCGATGTAGCCGGGGGCCGAATTGAGAAACGGGCCCTCGATGTGAAATCCCTGAATCATGGCCGCAATGTCAGGATCGCTGTGCCGGAATTCGACGATTTTTGCCAGCTTCGCGCACAGCGCATCGACGTGGTCGGTGATGACCGTGGCGAGTATGCCGGTGACGCCGTCGCCAGCCAGCGACAGGCAGGCCTGCCGGCACTGTTCAAGCGTCAGATCGGTGGAGCAGAAGTCGGCACCGTGGTAGCCGTTTACCTGGAGATCAAAG
Organism: uncultured bacterium; assembly: GCA_965367965.1. Taxonomy (GTDB): domain Bacteria; phylum Verrucomicrobiota; class Verrucomicrobiia; order Verrucomicrobiales; family DEV007; genus JBBKXR01. The sequence goes on from CBDULB010000202.1 coordinate 2,402, forward strand.
TCGTTCACGAAAGCCGGCAGTCTGGAATTCAATATCGGTGAAGTCAATCTTGGCATGACACGCAGACCCGTCTAGTCTGCGCACCGATACCATGGCGAAAGAATTGAATTTCAAACAGGAGCTGGTCGGCTGTTACGGCTTTCCGGTCGCAGAAAATCCGACTCAGGCAATGATCGAACCCGCGTTCCGGGCGATGGGCCTCGATTGGCGTTACCTGACGCTCGAGGTCAAACCCGACGATCTGCCGGCCGCCGTGGCCGCGGCGCGGGCGTTCGGTTTTCAGGGATTTAACTGCACCATCCCGCACAAGGTGGCGGTGATCGAACATCTCGACGGCCTCGGTGAATCGGCGAGCCTGATGGGTGCCGTCAACTGCGTGGTCCGTCAGAACGACGGTCGACTGATCGGCGAAAATACCGACGGCAAGGGCTTCGTCAGTTCGTTCCGCCAGCTCGGCGATCCCGCCGGCAAGTCGATGGTGTTGTTCGGCGCCGGCGGGGCCGCACGGGCGATCGGTGTCGAAATGGCGCTGGCCGGAGTCAAAAAAATCACTGTCGTCAATCGCGGTGCCGATCGCGGCCGCGAGCTGGAAGCGCTGCTCAAGGGCGATGAATTGTCGTTCGCGGTCGGCGGCGCGCTCGAGGTCACTTACTGCGACTGGGATGGAGAGTTCGCGGTTGCCGACGACACGGACATCGTCGTCAACGCCACCTCGATTGGACTGTTCCCCGATGTCGACGCGCGCGTGCCGGTGGCCATCGATTCGCTCAAGGAGCACATGGTCGTCGCCGACGTCATTCCCAATCCCCCGGAAACGAATCTGGTCCGCGACGCGCGCGCGCGTGGCTGTCAGGTCATCGATGGTCTCGGCATGCTGGTCGCCCAGGGCGTCATCGGCATTGAGTTCTGGACCGGCCAAAGCCCCGATCCGGCGGTGATGCGTGCCGGGCTGGAAGAGGTGTTCAGGTGAGAGGAGTGGAGCACCCACCGTAGGATGGATCTCCAGATCCGTCCCTGTTGCGTTGGCGAGCGGTCAAAGGCCATTCGCCAACGGCTCTAGCGATCAAATTTGCGGCCAACCTGGAACCGCTGATGGGCGCTGATATTCGCTGATGGTTTTTAGTGATCGTCCAGAAGGGACCGCCGGGACGGACGATCTCACGTGATCGTCCAGGGGGTAACCGGAGGACTCGGGATCCGGGAGGGAGCTTACCGGCAGGTGGACCTGCGGTCGACGTGATGACGCCAGCGCGTTGGGGCTGGTGTCAGGCGCGGCCACGGGGCAAAGGGGGGGCGATGATTTTTCGCTATTTTCTGCTCTGCATGATCGTGGTCTGCCCATTCGCTGCCGGGGCGCGGGCGGCGGACGGCAACGACAAGATGAACGTGCTGTTCATCATTTCCGATGACCTGACCTCGACGGCGCTGTCGTGTTACGGCAACGAAGTCTGTGCGACGCCGAACATCGATGCGATTGCGGCCAGGGGCACGCGTTTCACCCGCGCCTACTGTCAGGGCACTTACTGCGGTCCGTCACGGGCTTCGTTCATGTCGGGCTACTATCCGCATGCCACCGGGGTGTTGGGCTACAAGAATCCGCGGCCGCAGATCGGCGACCGCGCCACCTGGTCACAGCATTTTAAAAACAACGGCTACTACGCGGCGCGGATCAGCAAGATCTATCACATGGGCATTCCCGGCGGTGTCGAATACGGCGGCGACGGTCGCGATCACGATGGTTACAACGGCGCCGACGATGTGCATTCGTGGACCGAACGTTTTAACAGTCCCGGCCCGGAGTGGAAGGCGGCCGGCGATGGTGAAACGCTCGAGGGCAATCCGGACGGTAAGAAGCCGGTGGTCGGCGGCAACACCTTTGTGGTCGTTGAAGCAGACGGTGATGATCTGACTCACTCCGACGGCAAGACGGCGGCGAAGGCGGCGGAGTTGATCGCCCGGCACAAGGATGAGCCGTTCTGGCTGGGCGTGGGTTTTGTGCGGCCGCACGTGCCGTTCGTGTCACCGCGCAAGTACTACGAACCCTTTAAACCTTACGACACGATGGTGTTGCCGGAAAAGGTTGAGGGCGACTGGGACGACATTCCCAAGCCGGGCATCAATTACAAAACCAGCGTCAACATGAAGATGGATGTGCGTCGTCAGAAAAAGGCGGTCGGCGGGTATTATGCTTCGGTGGCGTACATGGACGCTCAAGTCGGGGTGGTCATGGATGCGCTGGACGATGCCGGCATCGCCGACAAGACCATCGTCATTTTCACCAGCGATCACGGTTATCATCTCGGCGAGCACGACTTCTGGGCCAAGGTCAGCCTGCTCGACGAATCTTCACAGGTGCCGCTGATCATCAGTGTGCCGGGCAAGCAGCCGGCGGTGTGTGAATCGCTGGTCGAGTTGATCGATCTGTATCCGACGGTGGCGGGTTTGTGCGGGCTGGAAGTTCCCGAACGTCTGCAGGGCCTCGACATTTCGGCGACGCTCGATGACCCGAAGGCGGAGGTTCGCGAAGCGGCGTTCAGCGTCGCACCGATGCGCAAAGGTTTTCTGCTGCGCACCGATCGCTGGTCGTTCATTCAATACGGCGAGGACGCCAAAGCGGGCATCGAACTCTACGACATGGAGAACGACCCGAAGCAGTACACCAACCTGGCGTCGCAGCCGGAGCACGCTGACAGGGTCGCCGATTTTCGCAAAATGATGGACGCTAAGCTGGCTGAGCTGCGCGACAACGATCTGGACGTGTAGCGGCGACGATCCGGTAGCGGAATTCGTCAGGATTTCGTCGAGCGTCTTGTGCTCAGGATCTTGGCGAACTTTTTACAATTTTCGCTGCCCGGTTCAGCTTGGCGAGCGCTGGCAGACTTGCTGGATCAGCGGATCGGTCGGCGCTTCGATGACCAGATCGTCACCGGTCAGCGGATGCTGAAAACTGAGCCGTTTTGCCTGCAGCAACATGCGCGTGCCGGTGCCCAGCTTTGCACCGATCGCGTCGCTGCGCTCGATGCCTGCGTAGCGGTAGTCGCCGACGATGGGATGGCCGGCGTCGAGCAAATGGCGGCGGATCTGGTGAAAGCGGCCGGTGCGTGGCCGGGCTTCGATCAGCGCCAGACAGGGGCGGTCAAACCGGGCGGCGACGCGAAAGCCGGTCTCGGCGGGCTGCGCGCGGGATTCAGGGGATTTGCGCAGCGCCTGCCGGCAGGTCCAGGTATCCGCCGGCGGGTGACCGTGGACGATGGCCAGGTAGATTTTTTCGACCGCGCTATTTTCGAACAGGCGGTGGGCGTGTTGTGCGGCATCCGGATCGGTGGCAAACAGCAGCACGCCCGAGGTCGGTCGATCGAGGCGGTGAATGGCGTAGACCTTGCGGCCGATCTGATCGCGCAGCACTTTCATCGTGACCACGTCATCGGCCGAAGCTTTTGCCGTGGCATGCACCAGTTGACCGGCCGGTTTGTCGACGGCGACGAACCATTCATCGCGGAACAGCAGTTCCAGCGGTGCGTCGGAGGTGATCGATGACATGAGCGGAGGCGGGGGAACGAGCTGGAACCTAGTAGGGAAAACGGATTGCGCCAACGGCGGGCGATTTGATTGCAAGAAATTCGGAAAAGGGGTGTCGTCACGGTAAAGTTGTGGCAGGTATTGAGTGTGTCCTTTTCGACGAATTCCAAGCCTAACGTTCATCTAATTCTCACGCATCCGGGTGGCGCTCACAAAGACGAATTCCTGGCCTGCTGTGTGCTGGTCTATCGTCATCAGGCGCCGATCAGTCGACGCGAGCCGCGGCCTGCGGACCTCGATGACCCGGCGACCGTGGTCGTCGATGTCGGCGGCGAGCATGTCCCGGAGCGCGGAAATTTTGACCATCACCAGTTTCCCCGCGATCACGACCCGTTGTGTGCCCTGAGTCTGGTGCTGGCCGACATGGGAATTTATAACGACGCCCGCCGTTTCTGCGACTGGCTGGAGCCGGCGGAGTGGTTCGACTGTCGCGGCCCGCGCGACACGGCCGGGTTTCTGGGGGTCGAACCGGACATCATCGGCAAAATGGTTTCGCCGATCGATCTGAGTTTGCTGCGTCGCTTCGCCCTGTCGAGTGACCTTGGCGCCGACGATGCGCTGTGGCAGATCATGCGCATGATCGGTGAGGACCTGGTGTGTTACATCGAGGGCTTGAGTCGCCGTCTGGCTTTTGTCGGTGAGCATGTCGAGTGGTGGACCGTCGATGGCGAGCACGGCAGTTTTGAAGTGCTGTTCATGCCGCGCACCGAGCCGATGCCGAATGAACCGTCGGCGGGATTGCCGCGCTACATTGAGCAGGAGGGCCGGGTCGATTCCGTGGTCGCCATGGTCTATCCCGATCGTCGCGGCGAAGGCTATGCGCTGGCGCGCTTTCACGATAAGCCGACGCTGGATTGCGCGCAGCTGACGGATTGTGAGGATGTTCATTTTGCCCACGCGCGCGGCTTCGTCGCCAAGACCTCGGCGACCGATCCCGAGCGTCTGCGCCATCTGCTGCGCCTGGCGCAAGTGGTGCCGGTGGAGGTTTAGGGGGTAGGAGATAGGAGATAGGAGATAGGAGATAGGAGTTCGCTGACTAATATCGAATAATCGCTAATCGCTAATCGCTAATCGCCGGAACGCGGTAGCTGCGTGCGGTGCTTTTTGGTGGCAGGGAACCACAGGAGTGTGGTTCTTCCTTGGGCAGGATTCCGAGTTCCGTAAGCGCTAATCCCTAATTGCCGGAACGCGGTAGCTGCGTGCGGTGCTTTTTGGTGGCAGGGAACCACAGGAGTGTGGTTCTTCCCTGGGCAGGATTCCGAGTTCCGTAACCGCTAACCACTAATCACCGCCGGTCAGGCGGCTTGAATGCGCTGGGTTTTTAGCTTTTCGCGGCTCGGGCGCGGGCTAGGTTTGGGCATGCACAATCGGCGGCAATTTTTGGGGAAATCGGTAGCGGCGCTCGCTGCGGGGACGGCGTATCGCGGATGGGATGCGGTCGGAAAATCGGCGGCAGGGCCGCTTGCGGGACGCGTAAAAATCGCAGTTAAGTATCAGATGATCAGCGAGCCGAAGCTGACGGTGCTGGAGAAATTTGAGATGCTCAAGGAGATCGGCTTCGATGGCACGGAGTTGAAGGTGGATGACAAGGTCGCCAGCGACGAAATTCTCGCAGCGATCGATGCCACCGGGCTGCCGGTGCATGGCATCATCAACAGTTCGGACCCCGATATCATTTCGGCGGTTGAGCTGGCGGCGCGCTGCCGCAGCGACTCGGTGCTGGTGCTCGCGGCGGAGCAGAAAGGCCTGTCCTTCGAGGACAACGTGGCGCATTGGCAAAAGCTGATCCGTCCGGCCATTCCGGTCGCTGAGAAGGCGGGGGTCAAGCTGTGTGTTGAGAACGTCAGGGCGACTTTTTTGAAAACGGCGGAATCGATGGCCGAATTTCTCGACTCGTTCCAATCGCCGGTGATGCGTTCTTATTTCGATCTGGGCAATACCATCACCTGGACCGAACAGACG
>CBDULB010000203.1:0-7693 GCA_965367965.1 uncultured bacterium
GCTCGATCAAAAAGCCAAAGAGCTCGGCATCAACGGCAAACTCGAACTGGTCAATACCTACGACTCGACCACCTACGTGCGCGACGCCATCGATCTGGTACAGTCAAACATTCTCATCGGCGGTATTCTCGCCACCATCACCCTGCTGTTTTTCCTGCGCTCGCTGCGCAGCGTCGGCATCGTCGCCATCGCCATTCCGGTGTCGGTAATCGCCTCTTTCGTGGTGCTGGTCGCGCTCGGCAGGACCATCAACATCATCTCGCTGGCCGGACTCGCCTTCGCCGTCGGCATGGTCGTCGACAATGCCATCGTCGTCATCGAGAATATTTATCGCCATCTGGAGATGGGCAAACGCGCGCCGCAGGCCGCTCTTGAGGGCACTCAGGAAGTCGCCGGCGCGGTGGTGGCCTCAACCCTGACGACGCTGGCGGTGTTTTTCCCCATCCTGCTGATCGAGGAGACTGCCGGCCAGCTGTTCCGCGACATCGCTCTGGCAATCATGGCCGCAGTCGGCCTGAGCATGGTCGTTTCGATCACCGTCATTCCCTCGGCCGCCGCCCGCTACCTGCACCGCAGCGATGTCGACGAGAACAAAAAAGTCTCGCCCTTCGCGGCACGACTGCAGGCTCTGGTCAGCCCGCTGACCCGCCTGGTCGACAACCTTCCCAACTACGTCAGCCGCGCAGTCGCGCAGTTCACCTCAAACTGGCCCGCGCGAATCGCGTTGATGCTGACCTTCAGCGTCGTCACCGTGGTCGGCATTCCGATTCTTCGCCCCGACCGCGACTACCTGCCGAACGGCAACCGCGACGTCATCTTCGGTCTGCTGTTTCCCCCGCCCGGCTACAATCTCGAGCAGCTCTCCGAAATGGGCTCGCGCATCGAGGACAACGTGCGCGCCTCCTGGGAAGTCACCGAAAACAAATTCGGTGTCGAAGCAGTTCTCGAAAAGCGCAACGGGCTGCCGACCGAACCTTACGACAAGCGCCAACCGGTACCGCTCGCCCCCGGCTCCGACGAAACTGTGCTGCCACCGCCCCTGCGCCACTATTTCCTGGTCAGCTTCGAAGGCCGCATGTTTCACGGCGCCATTTCCGACGACAAGAAAAAGGTCGTCGACGCCATTCCGCTGCTCAACGCCGCCACCTCCGGCACCGCCGCGCCCGATACCATTGCCTTCGCCTTTCAAGCGCCACTGTTCCGGGTCGCCGGCACCACCGGCTCGGCGGTGAAGATCGATCTTACCGGCAGTGACCTCGACCAGGTCAGCGCCGCCGCCGGAGCGATCTTCGGTGGACTGATGCAAAATTTCGGCCCCGGCAGCGCCCGTCCCGAACCACCTACCTTCTCCCTGCCACTGACCGAGCTGCGCATCGTGCCCGACGACGAGCGCCTGCGCGAGTTGCAGATGACGCGCGCCGATCTGGGCTTTGCCGTTCAGGCCAACGGCGACGGCATTCTGCTGTTCCGCCAGTTCGAAGAAAACGGCGAACTCAAGGACATGAAAATCATCAGTCGCCACGCGCGCGGCGACGAAGCCCTCGAGTCACTGATGAAAGCTCCGCTCGCGACCCCGACGGGAGCAGTGGTCGACTTTGACAGCGTCGCCGACATCGAACGCGTGCGCGGCCCCGATGCCATCCGCCATGTTGACCGCCTGCGCGCCGTCACCATCGAATTCACCCCGCCGAAAGGCATGCCGCTCGAATCGGCAATCGATCAGATCGAAACCATAATCGGCGGTCTGCGTGACTCGGGTGCGATCCCCAACAGCGTCAGTGCCGAACTGTCCGGATCCGCCAGCAAACTGGCTGAGATCACCCGCGCCCTGCTTGGTGACGGATCGATCGTCGGCACGATATCCAGTTCCCTGTGTCTGGCCTTCATCGTCATCTATTTACTGCTCGTCATTCTGTTCCAGAGCTGGAGCTATCCCTGGGTGATCATGCTGAGCGTGCCACTGGCCACCTTCGGCGGCTTTCTCGGCCTCGCCCTGGTCCATTGGTGGAGCGAAAAAGATCGCTACGCCCCGGTGCAAAATCTCGACATGCTCACCATCCTCGGCTTCGTCATTCTCGCCGGCGTAGTCGTTAACAACGCCATCCTCATCGTTCACCAGACGCTGAATTTTTTACGCGATCAGCCCGATCTCGACCCGCAGCAGGCGATCACCATGTCCGTCAACAGTCGCGTCCGCCCCATTTTGATGAGCACCCTGACCAGCGTCGGTGGCATGCTCCCCCTCGTCGTCGTTCCGGGGGCGGGTTCCGAACTCTATCGCGGTCTGGGTGCCGTCGTCGTCGGCGGACTGCTGGTGTCAACTTTGTTCACCCTGTTTCTGGTTCCCACCGTGCTCAGCGTTATGTTTGCGCTGCGCGGCGACGACCGCGTCAAGGGCACCCTTGCCACTCCACTCGGCGATGCCAACGGCGATCCCGAAGTGACCAGCGCCTAACATTTTTCCTTCGATTCGTGGATCACGCGCTCCTCACAACTGCGATCAAAAGCTTTTTAATCCCGGCGACAGCTGTGCTCGCACTCAGCCTGAGTGCCTGCCTGACGACCGGCCCGAACAGCGCCACCCTCCCACAGGTCGATGGCGGCGAAAGCTATCAACACGGATCACCCGGTTCATCCATTCCCGCCGCCGGCGACTGGTGGAAACGATTCAACGATGCCGGACTGAACGAACTGATAAGCCGCAGCGAAGCCGCCAACCCCGGTCTGCAGGCGGCACTCGCCCGCTACGACAAGGCGCGCGCCGCCCTCGGTCTGGCACAAGCCGACCGCTTTCCCTCGATCACCGGTGATGCCTTGTGGCAGCGCAAACGCGACACCGCCAGCGGGGTTTTTGTTCCCGAAACCCTCACCTACAGTCAGTACCGCGCCGCGCTGAATCTCGACTACGAAATCGACCTGTGGGGCCGGGTCCGCCACAGCGTCGCCGCCGCCGAAGCCGACTTTGCGGCATCGGCCGCCGATCTCGCCGGAGCAACGCTGTCGCTTAAAGCCGAACTTGCCCGCACCTGGTTTCAGTTTCGCGCCTCGAGCGAGGAGATCGCACTGGTCAAAGAAACCCTGCAACTGCGCGAAAAAAACCTCAGCCTGGTCAGCGCCCGCGTCGATGGCGGCGAAGCCAACCAACTCGACCTGGCCCGGGCTCAAACCGAACTCGAATCGACCCGGGCCCTGCTTTTACAACTGCAGCGCGAATCCCGGGCCACCGAACACGCGCTCGCATTTCTAGTCGGCAGCAGTCCGTCCCATTTCACAACTCCCGACGTCGGCGGTCCGCTCCGCAAGGCCTCAATCCCCAGCGGGGTCCCCTCCGAACTGCTCGCCCGCCGTCCCGATATCGCCGCCGCCGAAGCCCGAGTGCACGCGGCCGCCGAACGCCTCGGCGTCGTCAAAGCCTCGTACCTGCCGCGCATCACCCTCGGCGGAAGCGGCGGCCTGTCCAGCCTCGACCTGGCCAAGCTGTTCGACGCCAAAAGCCTGTTCGGCGAAATCGGGCCCAGCGTCCAGATCCCGATCTTCCAGGGCGGACGCTCAAAGTCCGACCGCCTGCGCATCGAAGCCGGGGCCCGCGAAGCCCTCGCCAACTATCGCGAAGTCGTCCTCGATGCCTTCCGCGAAGTCGAGACCGCCCTCAGTGACGCGTCCTACCTCGAGGGTGAAATCGGCGCTCATCAACGCGCCGCAAGCGCCGCCGAGAAAGCCGCCTCGCTTGCCCGTGAACGATACACCGGAGGCCTGTCCAGTTACCTGGAGGTCATCGATGCCGAACGCACCGCCCTCGACGAGCGCCGCGAACTCACCCGCAGCCGCACCTCCCGTCAGCTCGCCGCCGTAACACTCGTGCAGGCCCTCGGTGGCGGCTGGACTAAGCCGTAACCGTGCTCACTCCGAACCGGTGCCGGTGCCTTCTCCCGACTCACCGAACACCTCGCCGCGCAGGTCGCGCAGTGACATCAGACCTTTCCAACATTGTCCGCGCATGCGCCGTGCACCGGTTTGCCGTCGACTCCCGAATTGATCCCGGCACGCTGCAAACACGCCGTCGACAAATTGCCGACTGCCGATGGCACCACCCTCAGTAAAATAACGAATCCGGGAACGGATCCGTTCCGACACAGGCAACTCGCCACCGCGGTCTTCGACCTCGCTCGCCACCTGCTGCGGATCCATCCCCGCCTTCGCACCACGCCCCGAGCGACCGTCACCGAGCCGACGCTCGCCCTGACCAAACAAGTGCATGCGGTAGGCCGCCGCCACCTCCCGCCAGGTCAGTGGCATCCGGCCATCGCCCTGCCACGAGCGAACCCGCCCATGCAGCCTCGCCAGGCGCCTTCTCGCCAGCTTTTTCCCCGCCACCGCCTCCGCATAACCACACCACCGATAGTCCTTGGGATCACCAACGATTCCGGCACGAATCGGATTCAGCTCAATATAGGCAGCCATCGTCATCAGCGCCAGTTCATCCCCCTCAACCAGGACGGAATGAAAGCGATCTTCCCACAAAGTGCCCACCCGGTCACTTCGATCATTAAACCAAACGGTGAAGCGCCACTTCAACTCTTTCAAAAACACCGAAAGGTCACCCATGCGCCTTTGATAACGAGCCACAATGCCATCGATCCATTCACGACCGCCCGACGCAGTTTGCGAATGCTCGAGCGCACGATCGATCTCATCGCGCGCCTCCACCAACGCCTTTCCCTGATAGAGCAACGGCAGTCGTTGCCTCAACGATTCCGCCGTCAGACACTCCACTTCATCCCCACACGGCACCTCCACCAGAATGTGAAAATGGTTCGACATCACACAGTAAGTAAGCACCCGCACATCCAGAAAAGCCTCCAGCCGCCTCATCGTCGCCACAAAAAACTCCCTCTCCACCTCCCCCAGACACCGCCGCCGGTCAACCACCCGCGAGAACACATGATAACAACCACCGTCAGAAAGCAACAATCGCCGAAAAGCCATCGCTACTCATACCCCCTCACCTAGCATCGTCAACAATAAAATGCACTGCATTTTATTATAATCGTGGAGAAGGCAGTCCACCATTGAACGAAAACCCGCGCCGAACCAGACTGTGCCAACCTGTAACCCATAAACCCAATGGGTTACCCATGTCCAGACACTGCAGTGTTACTGATGTCTTGAACTGCCCCCTCTATCCTCTATCGATTGCCGCCGCTTTATTTCCGGCTAGCCCTTCAACAGCAGTCGGCAGCAGATCGTCACCACAACCACTCCGATCAGGTTCAGCGCCAGTCCCTCGCGCGCCATGCGCGCGACGGTGAATTTTCCGCTGCCGAAAATGACTGCATTGGGACCGGTCGCGACCGGCAGCATGAAGGCACAGCTGGCACTTAAGGCCGCCGGCAGCATCAGTAGTGCCGGCTCGACGTCGGTGGCCACTGCAGCGGCTGCCAGCACCGGCATCATCAAGGCCGTGCTGGCCGTGTTGCTGGTTACCTCGGTCAGAAAGGTCATGAAAAATGCCACTGCAGCGATCAACAGTATAACCGGCAACATACCGATGCCGCCGAACACGCCGGCGAGGCTTTCACTCAATCCCGACGATCTGAAGCCCTCCGCCAGCACCATACCGCCACTGAACAGCAGGATCACGCCCCAGGGAATATCGCGAGCCATTTCCCAATCGAGCAGGGCCGAACCATCGCTTTTTCCACTCGGTATTAAAAACATCGCGATCACGCCGAGAAAGGCCACGCTGGCATCGTTCGCTCCGGGAAGGCCGAGCCATGAGCTCCAACCACCTCCGGTCTCTGTGCCTCGCGTGATCCATGCTGCAGCCACCACCGCAAATACGGCAAGCGTGCGAACCTCTTCCGGACGCCACTTCCCGGTATCCGGCAGCTCGACTTTCCCGGCATTGGAAATGCCCCGCGACAACCACAGCCACATCACCGGAACCATGACCACCACCACCGGCACGCCGTATTTCATCCATTGCAAAAAGCTTACCTCGATGCCGGTCGTCACCTTGTATTGATCCATAAAAATCAAATTCGGCGGTGTTCCGATCGGTGTGCCCAATCCACCGATACTCGCAGCGTAAGCGATGCCCAGCAGAAGCGGTATTTTGACCCGCTCCTGACGCACCCCTTCGAGCACCGCCAGCGCGATCGGCAGCAGCATCAGAGTGGTCGCCGTGTTCGATATCCACATGCTCAGGCTCGCCGCCGCGAGCATAAATCCGAGGATCAGTCCGCGCCCTCCACCACCTCCACAAATCCGCACCATATACAGCGCCAGCCGCCGGTGTGCTCCGCTCTGCTCCATTGCCTTGGAAAGTAAAAATCCGCCCAACAACAAAAGAATAAGCTTGTTACCGTATTTCTCTGCCACCTGATCCGCCTCCAGCACGCCGAGCAGCGGCAACAGTGCTATCGGCACCAGTGAAGCCACGGCAATCGGCACCGCTTCGGTCATCCACCAGCTCGCCGTCAATACCGCGATGCCGAGGGTGATGGATGCAGATGATGACATGCCCTGACGCCACGCCAGACCTCCCAGCACAAGACCGAGCACCGGTCCCAGCCAGCGGAAAATTATTCTCAACGATCCCTGCTTCATAGTCGTCGGGGATACCAACAGATCGCCTGCAAGTGGACAAGCTTAGAGCATCATAAAAAGTTACTGGCATCGCCCGCCCGCTCGCTTCACATTCCCCGCATGCCATGCCCAAGCTCGCTCACTGACCGGCCGCTCACCGATCCGACCTCCGTATTGCGCTACCGCGACGGACTTTATGCGGTCGATCTGCTGTCATGCGCGATCACCGAATTCGATTTCTTCACCTGGCTCGCCGATCACCCTTCGGACCTGGACGAGATCTGTAAACACTTCGATTTCGCGCGCCGTCCCGCCGACGTGCTGCTGACCCTGCTGCAATGCAATCAGTTTGTGCGCTGCAACGACGTCGGCGAATACCGCTTGAGCCGTCTCGGCCAGGAGCATCTCGATCAACGCTCGGCATGGAATCTGTCGCCCTATTTTGCGTCTCTCAAAGATCGACCGATCGCCCTGGATTTCGCGCGCGTGCTGCGCAGCGGTAAACCTGCTCACTGGTCGGGCGACGAGGACAAAGGTGCCGACTGGCACGAGGCCATGAACAATGACGAGTTCGCTGAATCGTTCACCGCCGCGATGAACTGCCGCGGCATCTACCTCGGAAAAGTCCTCGCCGACGTGCTCGCCGGCGATCTCCAGAACCGCTCACGGGTGCTCGACATCGGTGGCGGCTCCGGCATTTATGCCTGTGCCCTTACGGCGAATCATCCTCACCTGCTGGCCACCGTGCTCGAACAGGCACCGGTCGATGGCATCGCGCGGAAAACGGTCGACGACTACGAACTCAGCGAACGCATCGGCATTCACACCGGCAACATGTTTCACAGCGAATGCTACCCGACCGACTGCGACGTTCACCTGTTTTCAAATGTCCTCCACGACTGGGACTTTCCGGAAATAGATCAGCTGCTCGCCAGATCCTTCGAAGCCTTACCCGACGGCGGCCTGGTGGTCGTTCACGAGACCTTCCTCAATGCCGATAAATCAGGGCCGCTGCCGGTCGCCGAATACTCGTGCATCCTGATGCACTCGACGCAGGGACGCTGCTACTCGACCGCCGAGATTTTCGAGCACCTCGAAAAGGCCG
>CBDULB010000204.1:0-7514 GCA_965367965.1 uncultured bacterium
CGATTTAAGCTCGATTTAAGCTCGTGAAAACTAACGGCGAATACGACTTCCGCTGGCTCGGGCGGATCACTTACTGCGACGCTCTCGATCTGCAGGAACAGCTCGTTCAGCAGCGTCGCGACGGTGACATCGGCGATACCATACTGCTGCTCGAACACGAGCCGGTGTACACCATCGGCCGCACCCGTGACCGCTCCAGCCTGGCAAAAAACGAGCAACTCCCCCACCCGGTGGTCGAGACCAATCGCGGCGGTCAGGCAACCTACCACGGCCCCGGTCAACTGGTCGGCTACCCGATTCTCGACCTGCGCCGGCACGGCCAGGATCTGCATGCCTATCTGCGCGCGCTCGAACAGGCACTCATCGATTTCGCCACCAGCTTCGACATTTCCGCCGGCCGCCGCGACGGACTGACCGGCGTCTGGGTGGGGCCACGCAAGTTGGCCTCGATCGGGGTCGGCGTCCGCCACTGGATCAGCATGCACGGTTTCGCACTCAACGTCGGCCTCGACCTGAGCGGCTTTGGATCGATCATTCCCTGCGGCATCACCGACGTCGAAATGTCGTCTCTCAGTTGCGAATTACCGTCGATCGGCGATGACAACCGCGATCACGCCCCAATTGCTAACGAAATCGGCGTAGCCGAGGCAGCACAAGGCCTGCAGCCCTATCTGGTCGATGCCTTACGGAAACTTCGCGACACAACTCACGGCGCATCCGCTTGAGCGGCGTCTGGCGTGCGGCTACAGTGCGACGCTTCTCTCCTGCTGCACATGATTCTGGTCGCCGAATACCTAGATGATCGCCAACGTCGCGTGGTCGCCGAAATTGGTGACCGACCGGTACGAATCGGTCGTAGCCCGACTACCCGGAGCCACGCCAGCGAGACCCGGGTGATTGAGACTCTTGAAATCCCCTGGAACGACCGCTTGATCAATCGCAGCCACAGCGTCGCCCGGCGCGACGGCGACGATTTGATCGTCGAACGCCTGCCTGCCAAAGAAGGTCGTCACCCGCCGAACCGGATCTACAGCCACGCTCCGATCGCCCGTCGCGAGGTTCTCGAGGATCCACTGCGGGTTAAACCCGGTGAAGCTTTTGTTATCGGCCGGCTGGGGCGGACTGTTTTTCAATGGATGTATTCGCTCGAAGAGCTCGAGGCTGATTCTGCCTATCCCGGCCAGGCGTCGGTCGACGACGCCGGAGATGAAGCCGCCTTTCTGGCAGTCAACGGCAACGACGATTTCGTTCCTCTCGACGAATACACGCTGCGCCTGCAACTGCGCCTGCTGCAGCGCGAACTGCCCGAGCAGGTGCTCAGTGGCTGGACCGATGAACGCGACCTGTTTATCCGCGCGGCGGCCTTCATGCACGGTGCTCTGCCGAATCAAAAAGGCGTTGCCGCTGCGTTTGTCGCCGTCGATCTCGAACGCGGCGGTGGCGAATTCGAACTGCTCAGCCCGGATCCCAATACTCGCGCTGATTTCCAGCCGAGTCGGCGGCTGCTCGTCCAACTCGAGTCGCGTTCCCGCAACGGCGGTGAGCCGCAGATTTGGACTCCGCAGTCCCATCCCGACATATTCGCTGAAGCGGAAAGCCTGCAGCGCCCGATCGAATGGATTGCCGCCGTGCCGGTCTGCTCGCTCGATGAAAATGCGACGATCTATCACACCGCCGATCATTGTCCGGTCTACCTCTATGTCGAAGCCGCCCAGGCGACCACCGCCGACGGTAAAGACGGCCGCCCGTACCTGCCCTTCATGCGCCTGGTCGCGTCCCTGGTCGCCAGTTTGCTGTCAGCACGGGAAAAGCAACGCATTCAGGATCAGATGTCGGCATTCTTCTCGCCGGGTCTGCGTGAAAAAATGCGCGGTGGCGATCAGCAGGCGCTTGAGCCGGCGATGACCGACTGCACCGTCATTTTCGTCGACCGCCGCGGTTCGTCGCGGATCATGGAGACGGCAAAATCCGACGAGGAGATTCTCCACCAGCTGCGCGACAATCAGGACATCGTCGGCGAAATCACGCAAACGATTTTCGACCACGACGGAGTGATCACCGACTTTTCCGGCGACGGGGTGCTGGCCCTCTGGGGCTGGCCACCGGATGCCGACTCCAGCGATGACCATGCCCGGCTCGCCGTCGAGGCCGCCGCTGCCATTGCCGCCAGGCTGGAGTCGCGGGTCGAACACGACGAGCGCTGGCATCGGGATTTTTCCCCGATCAGAGTAGGTATCAGTACCGGCAGGCTCGCCGTCGGAAAAACCGGTCCCGCTCAGCAGATGCACATCTCCGTATTCGGCAGTGTCGTCAATCTCGGTGCCCGCCTGGAGAAAATTGCTAAAGATTTTCAAGTGCCGGTCCTGGTCTCCGGCGAAACCGTCGACCGCCTGCGCAGCGATGGCAAACCTGACCCGCCAGTCAGACGACTGTGTTACATCAAGCCCGCCGGTTTCGCCGAGTCGTATCCCATTTTCGAATTAATCCTGCCGCGTTCACTTGGCGGCAGCGGTGTCAGTGCTGCGGACACGAAAAAATATGAACGCGCGCTCGATGCGTTTGTCGAAAGGCGATGGAACGATGCCGAAAACCTGCTCGCTGAACTGCCGACCGACGACCGCCCGACCAGGTGGCTGACGACAAAAGTGAAGAAGTTTCGCAAAAAGTCACTCGACAGCGACTGGCGGGGCGAGATCGAAAGTCTGTTAAAATAACCAGCCCCCACCCCCGAGAGCTCTGCTTTGCCCCCCGGGCATAGCTCGTCCCCGCTCCGCTCCCCAGATGAGTGATCAGCCCAGTATTCCCGACTACCAGATCCATCTCCCGCCGCTTGGTGAGGGGGCGTTCGGGACGGTGTACCGGGCCACCTATCGCGGCATCAGCGAACGTGCCTTGAAGCTTTTTAAACCGGATAAGGTCGACCTGACCGCGATGGCACGGGAGTTGGAAAAGCTTTCCAGCGTCGCCGAACACCACGGCATCGTCACACTCCACGACTTCGATTTACTCGGCCAGACCCCGCACTATGCAATGGGTCTGCACGCCGACAAAGGCGACGACGATCAGTGGCAGACTCGAACTTTGGAACAACTCTGCGGCCGCATTGATGCCCGTGAAGGCTGGCGCATGATGCGCGAGATCTCCGAAGCGGTCGCTTATCTGCACCGCCATCACATCATCCATTGCGATCTCAAGCCGAGTAACATCCTGCTCACCGACGAAAATCCGCAGCGTGTCAAAATTTGTGACTTCGGTCAAAGCCGCGGTGACCGCTTCGACGTCGATGACACCGCCGGCACCCCCCTCTACGCCGGTCCTGATCAACTGCGCAACCCCAGCGATTCTGCTGACGGCAGAGGTTTTCGCTGGGACGTCTACAGCTTCGGAGTGGTCGCATTCAAGCTGGTTACCGGACAACTGCCCCGGCTGCAGGGCCTCGCCGATGCGGAAAACCCATCGAGCGATTTCGACGCGACTCAGGCCGACAATTCGCTCGAAGCGACCATCGCCGATTCAGACAACATCGATAACCGGCAACTGGCCGATCTGATTGAATCCGAGCCGAATATCCACTGGCCACCGTGGTTACGCATGCCACCCGAGCGGCGCGAATTGATCGAACGCTGCCTCAGCCTCGACCCTAACGAGCGCTACGCGGACATGCGCGAAGTTCACGCCGCGATGAACCACATCGATCAGCAGGCCCGCGTGAGCCGCTCGACGCGGCTCAATGCCGTGTTCGCCGTACTTTTAGTGGTCGCCATCTGGGCATCCGGATTCGCATTCGTTCAGGCCCGCAGGGCAAAAGCCGCCACCGAAGCAGCCATGACCTCCCGGGATCAGGCACGCGATCTGGTGCTGTTGGTCGCTGACAAACTCAGTCGCGAACTCAGTCAAAGCGGGCAGGAAGAACTGATCTCCTACGTCAGCGAAAACACTGAACCGTTTCTCGAAAATCTCGAAGACGACAAACGCGCCTCACGCACTCTGCTCCAGTTCAGCGCCCGTTCGGCAACGATCAAAGGTGATCACGCCGAAGATCAAGGCGACTATAAACTCGCTCTGGCCAGTTACCGGAGTGCTTACGAAATTCATTCCCAGCTCGCTGCCAGCCGCCCCGAGGACGACCGCATGCGCCGCGAGGCCGCCTCGGATCTCATGCAGGTCGGGCGAATTGCTCTGCACCTGGCAGATTTCAACACCGCGCTGGAGAGCTTCGAATCAGCGCTCGGCATTCATGAAGCCAGCCTCGGCGCCCGCGCCATCCCCGAACCCGATCAACTCAACCTGCTGACCCTTTCGCTGGAATCGATCGCCGACACCGCCCTCGTTGCCGAGCAACCTCAGCGTGCCGTGTCAGCGTTGCAGCGCGCCATCGACCTGCACATTGCCGTATTGCGCAACCCGGCGAGCAGTTCGCTCGCCAAGGGATCACCCCTCGCCGACCGGCTCGCCGAACTGCAAATCAACCTCGGAAATCTGCACCTTGCTGCCGAAGAATTCGAAGCGGCCGAAGCGGTTTTCTTCAAATGCTACCTGCAGATATCCGAACCTGGAAAAGAACTCCTCCCCGTCACCGAGGAACCCGATTTACGCATCGTTGTCACCGACCCTCAATTGACCGCCGACACATTGAGCGGCCTCGGCCGGGTGCGACTCGAACTCGACCTTTCCGAAAGCGCACTGAACATCTTTAACGAAGAACTGAAAATCCGGCGTCGGGAGGTCGATCGTTACCCCCTCGAAGCCGACACCCGCCTGGCCCTGGCGCGCGCCTATTCAAATGTCGCAGCCTGCTTCAACCTGGCCGAGCCACGGACACGAGATCTGGCACTGACCAGTCTCGAACGATCGATCGCCGAAGTCCGCCAACTGCCCTTCAGCGTCCGTGAATCCGATAAGGTCATCGAGTTCATCGAAGAAAGTGAAAGCACCATCGACAGCATTCTCGAACTCAACGAGTGAGTATGCATGCATGTGAGTGAGTGATGACCCTCAGCTTCATCATCGCCGTGCCGGGACTTCGGTTCACTGTCGCGACGGCGCTCTTCTGCTGCGACTCCGTGGACCGCCTGCGAGCAACTGCACGCCGCCACGCTCAGCAGAAATCACCCCAGGTACCGCCCGCTACTCCACGCCCCCGGTGCGATCAAAGCGGACTGAACGCAAAACCTCCCGGCACTTTTTCGATCGGGCCGTATTGATCCAGATCGACGAACTCAGCGATCGCTGCGGTGATCGCAGATTCATCGCCCCGGCAGCGCTTTTCGATGCTGGTCGCGACGCGCAACGGTTCGAGGGTCAACGCCATTTCAAAACTCAGCTCGACCTGCTCGAGATCATCGCGGTCCGCCTCGACCTCGAAGTCAACCCCGGTCGAAAAGCTGACCTCGATTTTGCCGTCCGCAACGTCGCCGAACTCCAGCAGGGTCACGTCCGCCGGATTGTGAACTCCGAACAGCAGCACCGCAGCGTCCACCGACCCGGGTTTCGGTGCCCACGGGAATTCGTGCTGGCTCCGCTCAAGTGCCTGCCAACTGCGCGCGCCGGCAATGATGATGTTATTGCCGCGAAACAACGGCTTCACTTCCTCGTCATCGATGTCAAACGCCTGGAACGCGATTTCGATGAAGAACTCAAGCCGCGGGGCGATACCGGCACCGGGATCCTCGAAAATCAACTGGCCCAACTTTCCTTCCGCCGGGACAAAGGCACCTTCTGGTAAATCACTCATGCGCCACAGGTAAAATCGGCAAGCGCTCGACGCAAGCAGGCGATAGGAATTCCTTTTCACAGGGCCAACGCCATGTCACGTTTTGCCATCTTGATCTTTCTGCTATGAACCCATCACCTGCCACCAGTCGCCGCCGCTTTCTCACCCGATCCAGCCTTGCTCTCGGAGCTATCGCCATGTCCGATCCTCTGCTCTCCAACGCCCGTGCAAAAGAAGCGCCGCTGTTTAAGATCTCGCTGGCGCAGTGGACGATCAATCCCGAGCTCAAGTCGGGTAAGATCGACAATCTCGACTTTGCCAAAGTCGCGCACGACCACGGCATTTTCGGTATCGAATACGTGAACCAGTTCTTCATGGACAAAGCCTCCGATGAAAAATATCTCGCCGAAATGAAGCAGCGCGCCGCCGATCACGGCGTCACCAGCCTGATCATCATGTGCGACCGCGAAGGCAACATCGGCGATCCCGACGATGCCAAACGCAGCCAGACAATCGACAACCATCGTAAGTGGATCGATGCCGCCAAGTTCCTTGGCTGTCACTCAATTCGCGTCAATGCCGGTAGCTCGGGCAGCTATGAAGATCAGGTCAAACTCGCCACCGACGGACTCGCCCGCCTGACCGCCATCGGTGCCGAACAGGACATCAATGTCATCGTCGAAAACCACGGCGGCCTGTCCAGCAACGCCGACTGGCTCGCCGAAGTCATCACCGCCGTCGATCACGAACGCTGTGGCACGCTGCCCGACTTCGGCAATTTTAAAGTCAGCGACGACGAGAGCTACGACTCCTACCGCGGCATCGAAAAGCTCATGCCCTGGGCGAAAGGCGTGTCCGTCAAAGATCTCGTCTGGGACGACCACAGCAAACAGTCCGCCCTCGACTACGAGCGCATGCTCAAGATCGTCCTCGCCGCCGGTTTCCACGGCTACTGCGGCATCGAGCACGGCGGCTATGAGGGGCTGAATGCGTCGCGGCAGAAACTGGAGCAGGTGCGGGAGAGACTGGCGGCGCAATAACCCCACCACTCGCTGACGCTCGCAGCTACGTGACTCGCCTGTTCATCCCGCCTGCAACTTCGGAAACACTCCTTCCATGGCCTGCTTGAGCAACAGGCCATCGTTGCCGTAGACGACAAAACGGGCCCCCTGCTTCACCGTTCGCAGGGCCTGCTCGGGAGTGCCGAACCAGCTTCCGGCAGCGATGTTGTGCTTGTTGCCGACATCGATGACTTTTTGAATGGTCGCGATCAGATCGGGATGATCGTATTCTTTCGGAATACCCATGTTAGCCGTCATGTCACCGGGGCCGACAAACAACGCATCGACGCCGGGGATCGAACAGATGCCATCGAGGTTCTCCACGGCGGGAATGGATTCAATCATCGGCACGAACAGCGTGTCGGCATTCTTCGCGGCGACGTAATCCTGCGTTTTCTGACTCGGCCACTCACCGGTGGCGAGCACGCGGTCGAGGCGTTTGCCTTTCAAAGGACGATAGATGGCTGCAGCGGCAAGGCGTTTGGTTTCTTCAAAATCCTCGACATAGGGCACCACGACGCCGTCGTAGCTGTCGCACACTTTCGCAACGTCGGCCTCATCACGACCGTGCGTTCGTGCCAGGCAGGCAATGCCTTTCGCGGCCAGAGCGTGACGCAGCGGCAAAAAGTCGCCGATGTCGTAGGCCGTGTGTTCAGGTGTGACGATGACAAAATCGAGCATCCCGTCCGGCAGCACATTGACGATCGCCGGATCGGTCAGATGCGCGATCAGCGTGCCAT
>CBDULB010000205.1:0-7492 GCA_965367965.1 uncultured bacterium
GCGATGCCTGCCCAGACTCGAATCACGATGTCCAATGTCCCCGTGGCTGCCGGGCCGCTGGACGCGTGGTCATGACCTTCGTGGCCCGCTTCAGTGCCTGCTCCCTTTTTATCGGCTTCGGTCAACTCCGAGCCGTCTTCGGCGTGCTCATGTCCATGGGCAGCATCGAGGGCTTCCTTGAGTGATGGTCCGCCGCCTCCACTTGCAAAGCTAAGCGAGTAGGAACCCTTGGTTACGACCTCGTCGCCTGGAAACAGCCCTTCTAGAACTTCGTAATAACGATCGTTCTTCTCTCCCAGAACGATTGAGACTTTTACATAAGCATTCGGTAAATCGAAGTCCTCAACGAAGACAACACGTTTGGTCGGATCGCCCTGGACGGCCTCCCGCGGCACAGCCATAACGAAGTCGCGCTTCCGCGTCACGATCGAGAACTCAGCGCGCATCCCGGGCTGCATTCGGCCATCGTTGTTTTCGAGGATGAAAATACCGTCGACCGTCCCTGCTTCGCGGTCGGCTTCGACTCCGTATTTCACAAGCTCGGCTTGAATCAGATCATCGCCGAGTGAGGGAATGTGGATCCGCGCTTTTGTACCGGGCTTGATCAGGTCTGCCTCGTTTTCGGGGATCTTGGCAACGGCCCACATCCGGGTCCTGTCCGAGATGTCGAGTATTTCCTGATTCGGCTCCACAGGCTGTCCCAGTCGTGCGTGTGAATTGACGACCTGGCCGTTTTTTGGTGCGAGCAAATCAATCACTGGCGGTGGATTGCCGGGTTGCCGACTTTCCACCTTCGCAAGGATCTCGCCCTGTTTCACCGAGTCCCCGAGGTAAGCTTTCAGCTCGACGATCCGGCCTGCGATTCGGGATGAAAGTACGGCGCGATTCTCCGGCAATTCCTCAAGCCGACCGACTGCGAAAACGGTTGTCTCAAAGTCACGTTCTTCGACGGTCTCAGTTGAGATGTTAAGGTTCTTTACCGCAGCCGCGTCGAGGATGATCGTATTCGCGGCACGGTCAGAACTGACCGCCGCCTCCTGAGAAATGCCGGAGGTCGCGAAAACGAGGAGGAGCAATGGTATGAGATGTTTCATAGAATGGAGGAGGGTAGGAGTATCTACTTGGAGCGATTGGAGTCGCGCAGTCCGGGGTAGTCGCCGGTCACAAAACGAAGCTGCGCATCGGCGCGGTAGTAGTCGGCAACCGCACGAACGGCGGCGGTTTCAAGCTCGAGCTGCTGCTCCTGTGCCCGCTGCACTTGAAGGAGGCTGGCTTGGCCTTGCTGGTAGGCTTTCTGGAATTCCGTGAAGTTTCCCTCGGCGAGATCGAGGATTTCACCAGACGCTTCGCTGGCGAGTTTCCAGGTCGCGAGCCGCTTTAGAAATGCCTCTTCGTATTCACTGCGGATGTGGAATTGAATCGCCGCCAACGATTTATGCGCGGCGTCCTGATTGATCTTTGAGGTCTCGATTCCCGCTTGATTGCGCTGACGCAAAGGCAGCGGGATGGAGATGCCGATCCCGAGAAATGTATTGCGTTCCAGACCAGTGGGCTCGTCCACGGCCCGTTCGCTTTCGCCGAATACTTTGACCGCGATATCTTCCCAACGATTGGCTTGTGCAAGCGCGAGCACTGCGTCGGCTTCGGAGATTTTGGAGAGGGCGAGAATGAAGTCGGGCCGCCGGCTGTAGATCGTATTGGCGTCGAGACGGCTTTTGCCGATGGCGACGGGAAGTTCGAGTCCGCTTGTCACTTGAACCTGCTGGTCCGGAGCGATTCCGATCACTTGCTTTAAGTTCAGCTGACGAGTCTTTTCCTCGGCGACGAGGCCTTGGGTTGTCTGCTCGATCGACCTTCCTGTGAGTTGCGCCTGTGCCAGGTCCAACTTTGAGACCTGCCCCTGGGTTACTTGCCCGTCGAGAAACGACACGATCGTCGCGTTTAAATCACTCAGTTTTTTCTGTCGGGCGATCACGGCGCGGGTCGCCATGAGTTCGACTAAAGCGAGGTCGACTTCGCCTGCCAGTTCGCGGCGGCGCTCTGCGATTTCGGCTTCGGCAAGCACCACTTGTTGGGCACGGAGGTGCTTCTCGTCTTTCAGCCTCGAAGTCAGTGGGAATCGCTGTGACAGTGCCGCCGAGAAGACGCCTTCGTTGTCGTTGAGGCCGATACCGTCATCGCTCAGATCAAGCTCCAGCTCCGGATTCGCAAGTCGCCCCGACCACCGTAGCTGCGATTTTGCACGAGCCACAGCGAGCTCCGCGACGGCCAATTCCCGATTGTTTTGATACGCCAACTCAACAGCGCTGGCTCGAGATATACTGATCACCTCGCTCGCTTTGAGACAAGGCAGAGCGATGAGCAGCAACAAGCCGACGACCAGTGAACAGGATTTATAAGTGGTTCTTGAGACGGGCATGTTGGTGAGGAAACTGGATGTCCGGCAGGTGCAATGCCGGTAGCTCCAGGTCCCCCCAAAAGAATTTCACTTTTTATTTCCGTCCTTTTTATTAGGGGGAAAGTTTATGCTGCGGCATTCCACCTGATAGCCCGCCTCGTGCCCCACTCCGAACACCATTCATTTGCCATGGACAAAGACCCATTTGATGACCAACTCGACAGCGCTCTTAGTGAGTTGCGTAAAGGCGATATCGGCCATGAGCTTCGTGATTTCGAGCGCGGTGTGTGGGCGGAGGTCGCTTTGCACGACGAGACCCGCTGGGCAAAGTTTGTGCAATGGCTTCGCGGAGGGATTGTTCCGGTTCCCCGGATCGCTACTTTCAGCTGCGCCGTTGTAGCCATCGCCATCGGAGTGACTTCGGCCATGTTTCAGGCAAGGGCTTACGGAGATACGCTAACCGAATCGATGGAGCAACGCTATGTCGCCACCATTCACCCGGTTCTCCGCAGTGCTGAGCACAACCGCGAGAACCCTGAACTCTGATCATCATGCGCTCTTTTGCCACCACCCTGATTTTTTCCGTCGCACTTGGAGTGGTCGCCTTCGGTTCGGTGTATCTATGGAATAAACATAAGATTGATGAACACCATGCCCATCTGTCCGCATTCGATTGGTTTTGCGAGGAATTTGGCGTTTCTGATACGCAGCGCGGAAAAATCGAGGAGCTTCATTTGGCGTATTTTCCGGAATGCGAAGACCACTGCGTGCACTATGCGGACACCAAACGCACCTTGGCGCAGATCACCGACGATCCAAATTTGGATGGCCATGCAGATCATGTCGAAGCCGCCCGGAAACTCGCTGAATTGGAAAAAGATGCTGACAAGAAATTTATCGACTTCGTTTATGGGGTAGCGGCGGAGATGGATCCAGGTGCGTCGCAGGAATACCTTCGCAGGATGAAAGGCTGGCTCGAGAAGAGCGGCGAAATCGCAGTCAAGTGACCGGGGAAGAGCAAAGATTGCTTTCATGCCTTCCTCGATAATGGATGACGAAGCTGACAAGCGCTGCATGGCCCGTTTGCGCGAAGGAGATGACCTCGCGCTGAACGATCTGATGCGCCGATGGAAAGAGCCTATCGTCAGTTTCTGTCTGCGCTATACGGGAAACCTGACCGACGCCCAGGAAATCGCGCAGGAGACTTTCGTCAAAGTGTTCAAAGCGCGAAATCGCTATCGTGCGACCGATGCGGCATTTTCCACCTGGTTGTTCAGCATCTCCAACAATCTGTGTCGAATGCGCCATCGCTGGAAAAAGCGCCACCCTGAAATTCTGGATGCGGATCGAGACCCTCGTGACCGTTGCGAACCTGCCGCGAGCAAAGCAGACCCTGCTGTGGAAGCGGATCGCAGAGCTCTCGCCAGAGAACTTGACCACGCGATTCAACAGTTGCCGCACGACTTGCGCAGCGCCTTCATCCTTTCTCAGTTGCATGGAAAGTCACAAAGCGAAATTGCGTTGATTCAAGACACGACCGCAAAGGCAATCGAACGTCGGCTGGCGAGAGCGAAAGAGAAACTGCGTTCTGTGTTGCAAGTGAAATGGAGTAGATCCTGAGATATTTTCCGAACCCCTAAGCTTATGAAAGACGACCAGGAACACGATCATAAATCCGGGCATGACCACGGAAAAGCCATCTTTGGTGAAAAGACCGAGCTGATCTTTTCACTCATCTGCGGAGTCTTCCTGATCATTGGATATCTGCTGGGAAAATTTGCCGACGTAGCTTCGGCAATCCCGCTGGTCTGCTATTCCCTCGCGTATATTTTTGGCGGTTGGTTTGCTCTCAAGGAAGCGTTCGAAAGCCTGAAATCCCGGAAATTTCAAATCGATCTGCTGATGTTGGTAGCAGCAATCGGTGCCGCCGTACTTGGAGAATGGGCGGAAGGTGCGCTCCTGCTTTTCCTTTTCAGCTTGGGTCACTCGCTTGAGCACTATGCGATGGGCCGCGCTCGTCGCGCGATCGAAGCGCTATCAGAACTTTCACCTGACTTCGCTTTGGTTCGACGCGACGGCGATACCGTCGAATTGCCGGTGGAAGACCTGCAGCCCGGTGACATCGCCATTATCAAGCCCGACGAGCGCATTCCAGCTGACGGCTTCGTGGTCAAGGGGCAGAGTAGCGTCAACCAGGCACCGATCACTGGAGAGAGTGTTCCGGTAGACAAGCGACCGGTGGCGGATCCTGCCGCCTACGCGGATTCGTCCCAAGCCATTCCCAGAGAGCACCAGCTGTTCGCCGGCTCCATCAATCAGAGCGGAGCCCTCGAAATGCAGGTTACCAAGATCTCCGCAGAGTCGACTCTCGCCCGCGTCGTGCAGATGGTCAGTGAAGCGGAAACTCAGCAGTCGCCGACCCAGCAGTTCACCGACAAGGTTGAGCGGATTTTTGTGCCCACCATTCTGGCGTTCGTCATCCTGCTATTGTTTGCCTGGGTTGTGGTTGATGAAACCTTTGCGCAATCTTTCTATCGTGCGATGGCAGTCCTGGTCGCGGCCAGCCCCTGTGCCCTAGCTATCGCTACCCCCAGCGCAGTTCTCAGTGGGGTGGCGCGAGCTGCCCGGGGTGGTGTGTTAATCAAGGGTGGGGGACCACTCGAAAATCTGGGGCGTCTCGGAGCGATCGCTTTCGATAAAACCGGCACACTTACCGAGGGCAAGCCCCGGCTGACCGATGTCGAGACGGCCAGTCCGGAGATCTCGGAATCGGAGCTGATCGAAACTGCGATAGCGGTTGAGAAGTTGAGCGACCACCCGCTCGCAGCAGCTGTCGTGCGCGATGGGCTCGAAAGACTTGGAGGGAAATTGGAAATCGAGGCGGACGACATTCAGAGCATCACCGGGCGTGGCGTCCAGGCCAGGATCGGTGACGACATGGTCCACATTGGCAAAGACGATCTGTTTAATGAAGTTGATGGTCCATCGCTTCCCGATTCACTGCGCGAAAAGGTCGAAGCCCTGGAGGCCAGGGGCCGGACCACGATGATCGTTCGTCGAGGGGATCGCTATCTCGGCGTCATCGGTCTGATGGACACCCCACGCGCCGCTGCCAAAGGCATGGTTGAACAGCTGCGTCAACTCGGCATCGAGCGCATGATCATGATATCCGGCGACAACCAGAAGGTGGCCGATGCCGTTGCCCGCGAAGTCGGTATCGACGCAGCCTGGGGAGATCTCATGCCGGACGAAAAAGTCGATGCCATCAAAAAGCTCCGTGCCGAGCAGGAGGTGGCAATGATCGGTGATGGCGTCAATGACGCGCCGGCGATGGCGAACGCTACCGTCGGTGTTGCGATGGGAGCGGCGGGGTCGGATGTCGCCCTGGAGACTGCCGATGTCGCATTGATGGCCGATAATCTCGATCACCTGCCGTTTGTTGTCGGCCTGAGCCGTAAGACCAGTGCGATCATCAAACAAAACCTGTGGTTCAGTCTCGGCATGGTCGCACTTCTCATACCCGCCACGGTGTTCGGCTTGAAGATGGGGATTGCGGTAATCTTTCACGAAGGATCGACACTACTTGTCGTTGGCAATGCGCTTCGACTACTGGCCTATCGGAATGAATCCGGCAAAACCTCTGAAGCTTGACCGAACCGATCTGGCCGAGGTGGCGTGCGAATCAGATAATTGTTTAGGGGGGATTCGAGAGGGACGGCATTGCACATGGGCAGACGCCCAAACATCAATGCCCCATGACTTCCGAACAAACCGTCACGTTCTCCTCGAAACCGCGCTACTCCCTCAATCTGGCGGTTGTGGCAACGAGTCTCATTTCTGTAGTGGTAGGCACAGGCTCCTGGACTGCCATTGAAATCTTCACCGGCAAGGCGCCATCGACTGCTGACTTTGTCGGTCATCATTTGATTCCGGCCGTGGTTATAGGCCTTTTCGTTTGGATCACCTTGACAGTGTTGCTGCACCGAACGGTGATCGAGCCGCTCAAGCAGCTGTTCGCCCACCTCTACCGAGTGGGATCGGGGCGCCTCGATCACCTCGATATCGATAGTCGCATCGAGGAAATTCAAACGATGGTAGATGGAGTTAATCTCCTGGTTCGCCGTCTTCAGTCTCCTTCAGGAGACGGCTCGTTCAGTCAGGTGCAAAACCGACTCTCGAGCATTCGTGACAACATCCGATCCATGGCCGATGCAGCTGGCGAGGATAGCCCAATCTTTCTTGATTTGGCAAAAGAGATGCGCGCTCTCGAAGGTGACGTCTTGGCGCTGCAGCGCCCGCGACGGAAGTAGATGGCGGTGCTCATCTCGCCGCAGTCATAGGGGGGGAGCCAATTTTTCTATAACCAACCTCCGGCTACTCCTTTGCCTATTGCCGCAGATGGGGCTGCCTAAAGATCGTTGAGGTCTCCTGTTCATAGGGGGAAGGAATTTGCACAGGGATGCGTGGTCCACCAGCGGCCCGACGAAGTTCGGCAAACCGGTGTAAGCTAACCCCAAGCAAGTGTTGCGCAAAGCTCGCGGTGCGGTGCGGAAGTATGAGCGGCAGTGCATTGCTGCACATACGTGGTTAACACGTCGAGCGTAGTTTCGCACAAGTAGTCGATCATGGCGGACTGCGATCGTTTACGATTTGTTTGGAAATCGACTCAGCTTAGGGAGCTTGCTGAGCCACTTGATTACCTCAGCGGATTCGATAACAAAAAAAATCTCACCTTTTTTCGCAAACGGGCAAATTCCACCTGTCTGCCTCTACGGAAACAATAATCCAAAACAAGAAATCTATTACTTAAATCCCAATGAAAACTAAATTCAAAACATCCCGCACCGTAGCCACAGTGATCGCCAGTATCGCATTGACGCTGGGTGCCTTTACTTTCGCAGCACCCAGCGCCAACGCAGGCGGCGGACACGGACACGGCGGCGGACACGGCGGCGGTCATGGACACGGTGGTGGTCATGGACACGGTGGCGGTCATGGACACGGTGGCGGTCATGGACACGGTGGTGGTCATGGACACGGTGGTGGTCATGGACACGGTGGTGGTCATGGACACGGCGGCGGTCACGGACACGG
>CBDULB010000206.1:0-7378 GCA_965367965.1 uncultured bacterium
CGGTAACGAACTGTATCGGCTCGTTCGCCGTCATCGCCTGTTGTGCATTCCACCGATCCAGTCGGCATGGAACCACAGGAGTGTGGTTCTTCCTTGGTCCCTATCCGCACCGCTATCGGTTTGCTGCCGGGGATGCACGCCAGATCGATCAACTTGCGGGTAACGCCCGGCTCCCTGCAACCGCTAGCCGCTAACCGCTCAGCTCGAGATCGTCTGTTTCGGCAGATGCTTGATGACCCCGCCTTCGAGGGCGGATTCGTGGGCGAGAATGCCGGTGCAGGTCCAGTTGGCTGACTGTTTGGCGTTCGGCCACGGATCGCGATCTTCGAGCAGTGCGCTGACAAATTCGTGCGCAAGGTGCGGATGCGAACCGCCGTGGCCGGCGCCCTGGGTAAAGCTCAGGTGCTCTTCGCCGTCGTCGCCACCATAGACGCCGCCACCGGTGAAGGGCGCGATTTCCTCAGGTAACAAATGTCCGAAGTCGGGGCATTCGACTTTTTCCGGAATCTCCGCTTCGGGCTTTTTGGCGGTGTGAACGATCAACGGTTCGTGCTCGATCAATGGCCACTCGACCGATTTCTTATCGCCGTAGACATCGATGCTTTCGCGATACTGACGGGCGACGTCAAACAGTGAACGGACGATGCGTGCCGACAGATCCGAGTCGGCCATCTTGATGTGGGTGGTCTCGATCGCGAACGGGGAGTTGTAGCAGTCGTGCATTTCTTCGCGGATGGTGCCGGACGGAAAACACGATACATACTCGGCATCCTTGCGCGGCAGACCGAGCACGGGACCGACGCAGTGCGTGGCGTAATGCATCGGTGGCAGGCCGGGCCAGTAGCCGGGCCAGCCGTCCATGTCCTGCTGGTGACTGGCCTGGAGGAACTGCAATTTGCCGAGTTCGCCCTTGTCGGCGAGGTCCTTCATGAACAGAAATTCACGACTGTAAACGACGGTTTCCATCATCATGTATTTCAGCCCGGTCTCATCGCAGAGGCGGATGATTTCCAGGCAGTCGTCGACACTGGTGGCCATCGGCACGGTGCAGGCGACGTGTTTGCCGGCTTTCAGCGCTTTGATGCTCTGCGCGGCATGATCGGGAATCGGCGAGTTGATATGCACCGCGTCGATGTCGGGATCGGCGAGCAGTTGGTCGAAATCGGAGTAGCGCTTTTCGACACCGAACTCGTCACCGCACTTGTTCAGTTCGTCGACGTTGCGTCGGCAGATGGCAGCCATATTGGCCTGCGGATGCTTCTGGTAGATCGGGATGAATTCGGCGCCGAAGCCGAGGCCGACGATGGCGATATTGATGGATTTTGAGGAGTCACTCATGAATGATGAAAAGGAAACTTAGTCCGGCAACGGTAGCCGACCGGTCGTGTCGATGTCTTGCGCTAAGTGGCCGGATTTTAGGAAAAATCGGACATTGTTGCCGCGCCCGATAATCAGTCGTCATCGTTCTCGCCACCGGCAGTGATGTCGAGCGTAAAGCCGCCTACCATGTTGCCGTCGTCGCCGGGAAAGATCCAATCGTTCAAGTCGGCAATGTCGACCGTCACGGCCTGACCGCAGTGAACGTGATCGAGCTCGTGCGGCTCGTTGACCAGAAGCCCTTCGATCTTGTGTTCGTCGGCAAAGGTCACCTGGACCCACATGAACTCGGAATTTTCGCCGTTGCTGAACTCGGCTTTGGCGAGATAGCGCGTGTCGTCGTCGTCGGCCGAACGCCTGGCCCGGACAAATTCCGACCAACGCCGCTGCGCTTCTTCGACGGCCGCCTTGAGTTTGGGATCGTCGTTGGCGACCTCGATCACCGGGGCAAAGGTGGGATCATCGAACAGGTTGAGAGGATCGTCGCTGCGCAGCAGTTCGATCAACCCGGGATCGAACTCGTTGCACAACTGCCGTTCGGGGCAACAGATCGCGACGCAATCGGGGCCGGACATCGCGGCAAGCATCAGGGCAATCGAACGATAGGCGTCCTGCTTTTCTTCAGCGGAACCGGGTTCACCCATCAGGTCGACCGAGATCCAGGCGGTGTGTTCTTCGATGGCGGTGCGCAGTCGCTTGTCGCGGATGTCGCGACGGGCTGCCGCGTGCCGATTGGTCATATACGGCTGTGACGAACTCAGTACGGCAAACACGCCGACGTCGACTTTGATCATGAAGCGTTCGATCGCGCCCTTTGCGTGGGATTTTTCACCCGGTGCCGGCATGCGGATGACAAACTGGGTCGCGTGCTGGTCATCCGGATCGAGTTCGATATTGAGGGCGGTCGACACGCAGCGGCTGATCGACTCGACGGTAGGTTGGCGCGCTTCGGAGAGGAGTAGCACCAGCGAGACCAGTTTATCTTTGTCGTCGTCATCGTCTGCGTCTTCGGAGATCGATGATCGTCCTGCAGCGGCCGCTCTTTGCTCCGACGAGCCGCCCCTGCCGGGAGGTATTCTACCGAATCCGCGGCCCTGAGTGAAATCCGGCGCAGGCCGTCCCAGATTCTGGCCGAGAAAACGAATCAGACACAGGGCAAACCACAGCCCGGCGCCGGCGAACGACATCAGCCCGACGGCACCCGGTGACTGACGCAGGACCCAGATCCCCAACGCCACAGTGGTGCCGCCGGAGACAATGAGACTGAGCAGGTGGTGGCTTCGCATAGTGGCGATGATCGATGGGCAAACAGGGAAACAAACGCTGTCTACGAGACGCTTTTATCACCTCTTTGACAAGTGCTTGTCGCTCGATAAATCATCGCCGAACGGGCGTGACTCAGCAACTGAGGGTTCGACAGGCTGGCTAATGCCTCTAAAATATCGACTAACCGGCTGAGTGGAGATGCCTGTAGCAGTGAATCAATCAATGACCAAGCGCCCGTATTCGGGCAGGTATATGAGAGCAGGGCGGTTGACTGCCGGATCTGAACCACAGGTATTCCTGGCGACGTCATGAAGCACGACGCTTTCGTCAGTTACGCGAGCAGCGACCGGGTGGTGGCCTACAAGATGGTCGCCTACCTTGAATCGTGTGGCGTACGCTGCTGGGTTGCGCCGCGCGATGTACCCGGCGGCAGCAATTACGCCGAAGCGATCCTCAATGCCCTGGTCGAGTCGAAGATATTCCTGCTGATTTTCTCGGAGAGTTCCAACGCCTCGGAGCACGTGCAGCGCGAAGTGGAACGTGCCCTGCACCTGTCGCGGCCGATTGTGCCGGTGCGGATCAAAGATGTGCTGCCGTCGGGGGCGATGGATTACTATCTGGCGACACTGCACTGGGTCGATGCGTTTGCACCCGACGGTGAAGACAGTGAGGCTCACGCTGAAATCGGTCGCGAGGATGCCGCCCGCGCGGCAGGTGCTTTGCTAGGGCGCGATAAAGAGGTGCGTGCCGCGATTGCCGAAATCTGTCGCAAGCGGGAGGAAGCTGAACAGCAGCGGGCCGCGGCGGAACTGGAAGCGCGGCTCAAGGCGGAAGCGGAGGCCCGTGCAAAAATCGAAGCGGAGGCTGAAGCGGAACGCCGTCGGGCCGAAGCGGAACAGCAACGCCTGCGCGACGAAGCGCTGGAGCGGCAGCGCAAGCAGGAGCAGCTCGAGGCGGAGAAGCAGCGCAAAGCCGGGGAAAAGCAGCGCGAGAAAGAACGTCGGCATCGCGAGGCGGAACGAGCCGGGCGGGAGCGTCGTGAGGCCCGGGAAAAATCGAAAGCGGAGGCTCAAAGCAAAGCCATTGCCGCTGAGCAGGCGAAACTCAGTGCCGCTGCTGCAGCACCTTCGACGGTCGGCAAAGCAAGGGTCCCGGCTGCCGCTTCGACCCGGCAACGGCTGTCCCTGGCACTGGTCCTGCTCGTCTTACTGGTCGGCGTCAGCATCTGGGCGAAGGGACATTTTCAAAAGGCCGGTCGTGACGTGGCCGGGGCAACGCCGCAGCGACCGCAGCCGGTGGCAGCTTCGGCGGCAATTGCCCGGCTGCGCGCCTCCTTTGAGTGGGCCGGCGAGCGACACGCGGTCATGCATCCGGAAGTGTTGCTACTGTCGTCTGCGGACGCGACCCTGACCGGCAAGTTAAAGAGCAACGCTGAGCTGCTGGAAATGGGGCTGCCCGATTCGGTGGAAACGCTCGTTGTCGATTTCACGCTCGCCATCCCCGGTTTTGCACCGCTGCAGAAGTCGGCATCGATTTCCGAAGGTGAGACCGAAATCGATTTCGGTGCGCTCACCCGGCTTAGCGGAGAGCTTAGCGTGCGCAGTGATTATGCGGATCAGCCCAGAGCCGGCGAAGCGCATCAACCCTTTTTGACAGCGCTTCGCCTGGTCTGGCGGGAAAGTGTCATCGATCCCGGCAGCGACCTGGCCGAAAATGCCGCTGCTGTCGAATGGGTGAATGAACTGCTGAACGCGTCGCGACCGGAGGGCTGGCAAGGTTCGCCGGTGGCGGCTCAGGATGTTTCGGTAACACTGCCGGCCGGCCGTTACCGGGTGGTTCTGGAAACTGACTGCCGGGCACCGTTC
The DNA here is from genome assembly GCA_965367965.1 of uncultured bacterium. Taxonomy (GTDB): domain Bacteria; phylum Verrucomicrobiota; class Verrucomicrobiia; order Verrucomicrobiales; family DEV007; genus JBBKXR01. The sequence continues at coordinate 4,509 of CBDULB010000206.1, forward strand.
GACAAGGTCAATCTGGCGGATGTCGATATTTCCGCGACCGCTGACGCGCCGCCGCTGGTCAGTGTTCCGATTTTTCCGCTCGGCGTGTTCGGCGGCGAAACGGCGTGGACATCGACTACGACCGAGGCCGGGCGCGATGAGGACGGCACGGTTGCCTGGACGCTTTACAATCTGCCGGTCTCGTCGGATTTCTCCGGCAACGGTCCGCGCCTGGTGCAGTCCTATACCGACATTGTCAGCGAGGGGCAGTTGCTGAAAAAGTATTATCTGCCGGCGGCCATCACCGCCGTCGGCTTCGAACTGGATCAGCGGCGCTGGCGTCTGCTCGTCGATCCGGCGAGCGTGGTCAATGACCTTGACGATGACGACCTGACCGATCGTTACTTTGAGAAGCTCGAGTTCTATCTCAGCTATCACAGCGACAAGCGCGGCATCCTGTTTGATGCCGAAACCGTCGATCAACCGCTCAATGCCACCGAAGGCAGTACCCGCAAGTTCACTCTGCAGAATGCTTATCCGGATTTTGCCGAAGCGATTACCACGCTGGCGGCCCCCTATCCCGGATTCGGCGTGCTCGATCTTAACAAGGTTTACGCTCACCTGGAACCGTTGAACAAAATGAATGCTGACGCGTACCGGCGCAGTGCCACCACGGCGACATCGATTAAGACACCGGTTCCAGTGACGCTCGGCATCGAGCCGGACCTGGACTTCGCCGGTAGTGGCAATGTCAGGATCAAGACAGTCGTCAGCGGCGGGCCGGGCGACGAATCCGGGCTGAAAGCGGGCGACCTGCTGACCTCGCTGGGCGGCGTGCCGGTGGCGGATATCGAAGACTATTATCGCATCCGATTCTCCCTCGGGGCCGGCATTGCCACCGAGATCCAGGTCCTGCGCGACGGCGAAACGCGCACCCTGGTGATCACGCCACTGGCCAGGAACTGATCGCCGCAAAACTTTGGTCATTATGAAAATTTAGAGAAATTGGTTAATGCCGCTTGACAAAATCTCCAAATTTCATTGAGTGATGGCAATTCCACTGCTTCACAGCAACGGAATAAAACCAAGCAACCCATAAGTGAGCGACTTTTGTCCAGTTCACTTGTGACGATCGAAAAAACAATGGGGGAACCGGCAAGTCGTTGGACTTGTGAAACCTCGTTCGCAACGCAAAGCAACGCTCAACTCAGCGCAACGACATGAAAAAAATACTCGTCGCCGGACTCTTTTTGGGGCTCGGTGGAATCGCACTCGCAGGGGAACCTGATCAACCGACCTCCTCGCAAGCGGGCGAGTCCCGGACTTTCCAGAAGAAGACGACCTTTTTCGGTCCGCTTCGGCTCAACACGACCTGGGCGGAAACCGGTGTCGCCGCGACTGGCATCGCCAGTTCCGACTTCCTGCACAACGATATCAATAAGCCGGCGACGACCGGTTTGTTTGCGGCTTCGCCGGCACCGGCGCCCGCACCCGCGCCCGAACCGCCAGCCGTAGAGCCGGAAATGGCGGCAGCGCCTGTGCCCGCCGCGGCGGCTTCCCGCGCGCCGAAAAAATCATCAGGTTCGTCGGCAAGCAGTAGCAAGCCTAAGTCGGCTTCGACACCTCGCCCGACCCGTTCGACCTACAGTTCCAGCGGCAAAGGCATTGTCACCGACAGTGGCAAGGACATCATGGTCACTGATCTGGTTGCCGACCCACCTCCGGCGCTGTTCGAAGTCAGCATCGATGGTGGTTACCAGTCTCGTTATTATCATCTCGGCATCAACCGCGTCTTGAATGGTGGCTTCCTTGCGCAGGGAGTTGATGGCTTTGAAGACCGCGCAACTCAACCCGAAGACACTGACGTTTTTTACAGCGGCGTCGCCGCGCATTGGAACGGCTTTGGACTCGGTGTGAAGTACGTTCGCGGCACCACCGATGTCGAAACCCGATTCTCGAGATTGAACACCCCGGTTCGCACCGAGTATGAAGAGCTGGTCGCCAATATCAGCTATACCCTGGCACTGCTTCCCGACGGCTGGATGAATGTCACCGGTGGCTACCGCGCGATCTTTTTCGACGAGGATACCTTCTACAACACCGATCGCTTCGACGACTTCTATGTCACCGTCGGCAACGCTGTGATTCCTTATCTGCGTCCGAGTGTGACCTATCACTACCTTGAACAAGGCAGCACTCTCGGAGTCAACGACAACACCTTCGCCCCCGGTGCCAAAGTCCACGAGGGACAGTTGCTGGTCATTCAACTCGACGGTCAACTCGGCTTGGCCAAAAAGACCGGCCTGCCGTTTGACGTTGTTTATTATGCGCAGATCGGCCTCGACGAGGAGTTTAATATTGAGACCAACAATTGGGATCACAGCTGGACTCAGGTCGGCGTCACTCTGCCGATTTTCTGCGGACCGGTCACTGTCAGCCCGAACTGGAATTACAATGAAAATGCCGAACGTAACGGCATTGGCCTCCAGGAGCATTTCTGGGGCGTGAATGTGCGCTTCGACTTCTGAGGTCGATTGCGGCGTTCGTTTTCAAGCTGAATGAATTCAAACAAAGCCATCCGCTCTTTTCAGGGCGGGTGGCTTTTTGTTTTCCGCGTTTTCTCCGTCGTCGCAGCCGCGATGGCGGTCGGTGGCTGTGTCGCGCCATGGGGCAGTGTTCCGCAGACCCCAGTCGGCACGATCGGTCTGAAGCGGACTTTAAATGAATCGTTGCTGACCTTCGAAGCCATGATTGGTGAAGGCCCGATGAGCCGAACGGTTCATTTCGTCGTCGATACCGGCGCTGAGGTCTCGGGGATTCTCGGTGAACACGCGCACGGGCTGACGCCCACCGGAGCGGCAGTCTCAGTCATCGGTCTGCATGGCGGCAGA
>CBDULB010000207.1:0-7333 GCA_965367965.1 uncultured bacterium
GGGGTAGGCGCGATAGCTGCTCGAAAACGGCGTCTTCGATTCGCGCGGCCAGCCGATGCGTTCCGCGACTGCTTCGGCGGAATTCTGCCACAGGTCGCCATCCTCGAACAGTGGCTGGCCGATCAGGGTATTGATCTCCTCCAGCGTGACGTCGGAATCGACCGCCGCGGCCGCAGGCTCCGATGGCTGACTGGCCATGGCTTTTAAAAATGCCTGATCGGCCGCCGAAAGCGTCGCCACCGGGATCGTGAACTCGCGCCCGTCGGCCATGCTCAGGGTGACCTGATCACCGGCCAGCTTATCGACCCGGGCTTCGATCGTTTGACCTTTGGTATTGGTAAATTGGCGCAGTTCGCTGTCCTCAGCCGCCGCTTCTACGGGGATAAGCGCAATCAGCAGGGCCAGGTAGACCGGCGCGGCAAAGGTAAAAACGGCGGGAGTTTTCATGGCATAAGTTACTGGCGCTTAAATCCTATCCTGCGCCTCAGGCAGTTCAAGCACCGTTATTCGCGGCCGCTTGAGGAAAAGGGTTCAAAAGTGCGATGAAAAAGGGTTGCCGAATCCAAGAATCCAGCCTAATTTCCGCCCGCTCAAGGCAGCGGGATTTCGATCTCCGCCGCCGTCCGCGCAAAGTCTGGGGCATTAGCTCAGTTGGTAGAGCGCCTGCATGGCATGCAGGAGGTCATCGGTTCGATTCCGGTATGCTCCACCAGACTTTTGCGGCGCGCGGCCGGCCGCTTTCGACTCAGGGCAGTTCGAGGCCGAGGAATTTGCCGGCGTTGCCGAAGCAGATATTTTCCACCAGCGGTTGCAGCATGCGGTCGTCATCGGGAATGAGGCCGTTTTCGACATCGTTGCCGAGCAGGTTGCACAGGGTGCGGCGGAAGTATTCGTGACGCGGGAACGACATGAACGAGCGCGAGTCGGTGAGCATGCCGATGAAACGCGACAGCAGGCCGCAGTTGGAGAGTGCATCGATCTGCCACTCCATCGCCTGTTTCTGATCGAGAAACCACCAGCCGCTGCCGAACTGGATTTTGCCGGCGGTGCGGCCGTCCTGAAAGTTGCCGGCCATGGTGGCGAACACGTAGTTATCGGACGGGTTGAGATTGTAGAATACCACCTTGGGCAGCGAGTCGTTTTCGTCGAGGCGGCCGAGATAGGCGGACAGGGCTTCGGCCTGGGAGAGGTCGCCGATCGAATCGCAACCGATGTCGGCGCCGACTTCGCGGAACAGGCGGCGATTGTTATTGCGCAGCGCACCGATGTGCATCTGTTTGGTCCAGCCTTTTTCGGCGTCGAGTTGACCGAAGTAAAGCATCAGGTGGCTGGCGAACTCCGCCTGCTGTTCGGGGCTGGCGGCGCTGCCGGCGCGGGCTTTGTCAAAGATCGCCGCCGCCGAGGCATCGCTGCCGAAATCGGCGTAGCAGCGACTCAGGCCGTGGTCGGACAGGCGACCGCCGAGACTGTGGAAAAAGTCGTGGCGCTGCTTGAGTGCGTCACGCAGATCACCGAGCGTGGCGATGCTGGTATCGCTGGCTTTTTCGAGTTGGTTTAACCAGGCATTGAAGTCGTCCGGCTGATGCACGTTGAGCGCTTTGTCAGGACGAAACGTCGGGTAGGCCTTGACCGAAAAGGCGAACCGGTCGGGATCGGCGATCTGTTGATGCCAGCGCAGGTCGTCGGTGGGGTCGTCGGTGGTGCACAGTGCCTTGACCTGAAAGCGGTCGAGGATGGCCGCGGCGCGGTTACCGGGCTCGGCGAGGGCGGCCTTGGTTTGTTCCCAGATCGACGGCGCGGTGTCTTCGTTGAGCAGTTCGTCGATGCCGAAGTAGCGCTTCAGTTCGAGGTGGGTCCAGTGATAAAGAGGATTGCGCAGCGTGTGCGGAACGGTGGCGGCGAAGGCCAGAAATTTTTGGTAGGGGTCGGCATCGCCGGTGACCAGGCTTTCGTCGACGCCGTTGGCGCGCATCGCCCGCCATTTGTAGTGATCACCTTCCAGCCAGATTTCGAACAGATCATTGAACTGGCGGTTTTCAGCAATGTCCTGCGGTGGCAGGTGGTTGTGGTAATCGAGAATCGGCTGGCCCGCGGCGTAGTCGTGATAGAGCCGCCGGGCGGTGCCCGTTTGCAGCAGAAAGTCGTCGTGAATGAATGGCGTCGGCATCGCCGCTTTGTCGCACGAACTTGACCGGGGAGCAAGGGCCAAGCGGCAATCTTAGAGGAACGTTTCTGCCTTGAGGGGGAAGTGGCAATCGGGTACAACTTAAGCCATGCCTCACACGATTCTCGAAGACCTGCGTATCGATGCGACCTACGTGTTGCGTCGTGCCGCGAAGATGACACCTGCCGAACTGTGGGAGGTTTTGGATAAACGGGCTGAGATCGAGCAGGTGTTCGCACGCGAAGCGTTGCTGGCGCCACTGGCGGATGATGCGCAGACCTTACTCGGGCTGCTCGAAGCGGTGGTCGCAAAAAACTTCACCGACTTGAAGTTCGAAGATCTCTCGATCGCGGTGTTCGGCCTGCACTACGTACTCAGTCCGGTCGACATCATTCCCGATTCGGTCGAGGCGATCGGTTATGCCGACGATGCTGCAGTGATGGAGCAGGCGACGTTGTTGATTGGGCACGTGCTCGAGCGCTACCGTGCGAAGACGGCGTAGTTGAGTCGTGCGAGGGTGGAGCCGTTGGCAAACTGCTGTCAGTGCCTTGGCGCTTCGGGTCGGGCGTGGTGAGCAAAGGCCCCGCCTCAACCCCGCAGATTAAAATCCGCCCGACAGCCCTGCTCATCGCCAGGCGACCGGCTGGGTCCAGGCCTGCTTTTTCTGGCTTTCAAATGACGGGTCGTCGTGGCGCTGGTCGCTGGTGATCGTGGCGCGGGCGTAGAGCGCGTCGGCGGGGACGGTCAACACGACCTCACTGCCGGTGGCGGTCTCAAAAACTTCGCCGATGCCGGTGTTGCCGTCGGCAGCCGCGGCATCGTAACCTTTGCGGGTGCCGATCAGTTGGGTGGTAAATGTGCTGTCGCCGTCGGCGATGATCTTCAGGGTCAGTTTGCGTGTGGCCTGGTCGTAGCTGATCGACTCAAGGCTGACGCCGGAACTGGCATAAAAATCTCCGGCGCGCATGGCCAGCACCAGTGCGTCGCCTTCGAGTTTGTCGCTGTGCACCATGACCCAGCCGCGACCGGGACGGACATCGCCACCGTGATAGGTGTGCGAGTCGTCGGTAGCGACGCCATAGACGGGGGCGCTGTCGAGTTCGGCGATGCGGATGGTGTTGACGATGTCCCAGATTTTCTCATCGCCGGGGGTGCCTTCGCGACCGAGGTGATTGATGCCGGGATGGCCGTTGTAGACTTCGAAGTATCTCTCCTCGACCACGTGCGCCAGCTCCTCGGCGGTGACCGCCCATTGAAAATTGGGATGGTTGAGGTGAGTGAGAATCGGCGTGCCGCTTGCCTCTTCCAGCGCCGCCACGGATTGCAGCGTTTTGCGCATCACGGTTTTGACATCGTCGTCGTTTTTGACCGGAGCGATCGGTGTCGAGCCGGGCATGTTGAAGGCGTTCATGTGGACCGGCTTTTTGCCGGCCATGTTGGAAATTTCCTCGGCCTGAACGACCAGAAATTTTCCGGGCTTTTCAAACAGGCTACGATACTCGTCGATGCGCTTGAGGCGATACTCGGTGTCGGCTTTGTCGGTGGCGCCGTCACGCGTTTCGATCCAGTCGGGACGATCGGCAAAACGCTGGCGGTATTTTTCGATGGCGCCGGTGCCGATCGCCCGCTGGCGCTTTTTGATGAATGACTCGGCGACCCACTTTTCGGTCGTGGCGAGAATGTCGTGGTCACTGAGGGCGATGAAGTCGTAATCGCGGTCGGCGTACCAGGCGACGATCATCTCCGGGAAGTCGTTGCCGTCGCTCCACAGTGAGTGGGTATGGGTATTGCCTTTGTACCACTGCTTGTCGCTGTCTTGAGCGGAGACGGAAGAGAGTGCCGTCGAAATAGCGATGACGGAGCACAGGCAGGTGAGTTTTGACTTCATTGGCGAAAGCAAAGCATTTTAGCCCCCCGGTGCGCAACGGCCTAGTCACGCCATGAGCTTCAATGGCGTGGCCGTGGTCGTGCCGGCCCGGGGCGACGGCCTGCCTGCGTTCGCGGCATGGAGCTCCTCGCTCCGGGCGCACAGCAGACGGCGCGCTGCGGCAGGAGCGCGCCGTTGGTGTGCCGGGCGGCCCTGGGCTTGTGTTCAGCCGGTGACGCTCAAACTGCGATCAGGCATGCGGCTCGGTCATCGTCGACGGGTCGAGCGCCGCGGCGAGTTCGTCGGCAGGCAGCACTTCCATTTCTTCGCAAAGCTGGCGCACCGTCTTGCCGGTGGCGACCGATTCCTTGGCGATTGTGGCAGCTACTTCGTAGCCGATCAGAGGCGCCAGGCTGGTGACCATGCTCATGCTCCACTCGATGAGTTCTTTGCAGCGCTGCTCGTTGGCTTCGATGCCCTGAATGCACTTTTCGTCGAAGATGCGACTTACGTTGGCGAGCAGGCGAATCGATTCGAGAATCGCCTTGGCCATGACCGGCATGAAGACGTTCAGCTCAAAGTGGCCGTTGGCACCGGCGAAGTTGACGGTGACGTCGTTGCCGAACACGCGCGAGGCGACCATGGTGACCGCTTCACTCATCACCGGATTGACTTTGCCGGGCATGATCGAACTGCCGGGCTGGGTCGAGGGCAGGGTGATCTCACCGACTCCGCAGCGCGGTCCGGAGCCGAGCAGGCGGATGTCGTTGGCGATTTTGAACAGACTGGCGGCGATCGTTTTTAACTGACCGTGGGCTTCGACCAGAGCATCTTTGGAGGCCTGTGCTTCGAAGTGGTCCTCGGCTTCGCGGAACTCGATGCCGGTCTTTTCGGCAATCAGCGCAATCGCTTTACCGGGAAAATCCGGGTGGCAGTTGAGGCCGGTGCCGACCGCGGTGCCACCGAGTGCCAGCGGATGGATAGCCTTGAGAGCCTTGTTGGCCCGGTCGAGGGCGAGCTCGATTTGTTTTGCGTAGCCGCCGAATTCCTGACCGAGACGAACCGGGGTGGCATCCATCAGATGGGTGCGGCCGATCTTGAGGACGTCGTGAAATGCTTCAGCTTTTTTCGCGAGACTCTTCTGCAGGCCGTCGAGGGCGGGGAAGAGATCTTCTTTCAGAGCCACGCCAACGGCGATGTGCATGGCCGTGGGAAAGGTGTCGTTTGAGCTTTGGCCCTGATTGACATGATCATTGGGATGAATCGGTTTTTTCGAGCCAATGGCTTCGCCGGCAATCTGCGAGCAGCGATTGGCGATCACCTCGTTGGCATTCATGTTGGTCGAAGTGCCGGAGCCGGTCTGGTAGACGTCGACCGGAAAATGCTGGTCGAGTTTGCCGGCGTAGACTTCAAGGGCGGCCTGTTCGATCAGTTCGGTTTTGTCTTTGTCGACATGGCCGAGTTCGCCGTTGACCCGGGCGGCAGCCCACTTAATCAATCCGTAGGCGCGCACCATGCCGCTTTCGACGGGTTCGCCGGAGACCGGGAAATTTAAGACAGCTCGTTGCGTCGAGGCGCCGTAAAGTGCGGAGGCGGGCACCTCCATTTCGCCCATCGTGTCCTTTTCGATTCGGGTATCGTTACTGCTGGTCGTCATACGGCCTGAGCATAGGCAGGCTTGCCGGGTTCTCAAGAGCGGAATGCGCTATCCGCAGGGCGAACGAAGATTGTCGCTGAGTGGATATACGCTTCGAGCATGAGGGCGGGGGCATCCGGGTAATGACCACCGGGCGTTGCGTGAGCATGCCCGGTTTCCTCTGGTCGAGGGCAGTGGTGGCTTCGAATTGGTAGCCGGGGCGGAACCCACCGGCAGTCAATAGGTATGGCTGTGCCACCGGGCGGCCGGTGCTCGCCGGGGCGGTGTGAATCGGGCGGCAGGCCAGACAATACCGCGCCAAGAGCGTTAAATGACCCTAAAATGACGTAAATATGTCACGATGATGGTTGTAACGGCAAAAGGTAATGAAGCCTTTGCTTTGTCAGTGTTCGGTTAAGTTCCTCAAATTAACGATGTTTTGTATTTACAGTGTTCCAGAATGCTTCATAACATGACCCGATTATGACGAAAAAGTGATCATTTATTGATCGCTGCCGACTGTTTATTACTTACTGCTACGTCACCACTCTCCCTACGCCCCTGCTAATCCCTATCATGAAAAACCCACTCTCCCTCCTACGCCGAAGTGCGTTGCTGCAGGCGATCGCCCTGTGCGTTCTGCTGCCGAGCTTCGTTATGTTGCCAAGCTCGACTTACGCCAACCCGCAAGGGGGCGTGGTCGTCAGTGGTGCGGTCGAAATCATGCAGGGCGAAGACTTCGATCCCGCTTTCCTCGAGATCATGCAGAGCAGCGACAAGGCGATCATCAACTGGGAAGACTTCTCGATCGGTGACGGTGAAACCACCCGCTTTAATGTGCCCGGCGCCACCTCAGCGACCTTGAACCGGGTGGTCAGCGGTAATCCCAGCTCGATCCTCGGCAGCCTGATCTCCAACGGCAAACTGCTGTTGATCAACCAAAACGGTATCCTGGTCGGCCCCGGCGGAACCATCGATGCCTTCGGCGGCTTCACCGGTTCGACGCTCGACATCGACGACAACGACTTTTTGAACGGCGGCGACGACGTGTTCATGGGCGCCAGCGCCGCCGGCGTCACCAACTACGGCACCATCGTCTCGGGAGGCGGCGATGTGATCCTGTTGGGTAATTTTGTCGATAATCAGGGCACGATCGGTGCGGTTGACGGCACCATCGCCCTCGGAGCCGGTGGCGACATTCTCGTCAGTCAGGCAGGCGAATCCAAAATCTCGATCCGCGCCGCCGGCCCCGGTGGTAACGTTGGAATTAATAATACCGGCGACATTCGCGGCGGCAGCGTCGAACTGAAAGCTCACGGCAACGTCTACGCTCAGGCGATCAACAACAGCGGCATGATCCGCGCGACCGGAGCGACCACTGACGCCAACGGCCGCGTCTACCTGACGGCGAGAAGCGCCGACGGCAGCAGCGGCGGATCGATCGTCAACACCGGCGAAATTCGCGCCAACAACGCCGACGGCAGCGGTGGCTTTGTATTGCTCGATGCTGGCGGAGCCGGCAGCCAACTCAACATCGATGGCGTCGTCAAAGCCAACGGCCTGGGTAATACTCCCGGCGGCAGTATTACCTTACTCGGTGAAAGCATTTCTCTCGGCAGCAACGCCGACGTCGCCGCCAACGGCAGTGAAGGCGGTGCCATCATCA
>CBDULB010000208.1:0-7328 GCA_965367965.1 uncultured bacterium
GTTCAGTTGCGGGCAAAGCTTCCGCTGTGGCGGTGGTGCTTTCCTCGGCCAGTGCGGCGAGGCCTTTTCCCTTAAGGTCGGTGGCTTTGACAGTGCCATCTTCGCCGGTTTCGATGGTGATCGGAGTAAACTGTTGTTCGTCCGGCAACTCGGGTTTGATCAGGCCAATGCGCTCGATTTGAAACTGGTAGAAAAACTTCAGCGCGATCGGCGTCGCCATGTAAAAGGCAAACGAGGCGCCAATGATGAACAGGATAAAGCCGATGCCGATGCCGGGAATGACCAGTTTTTTCTCCTGCTGACGGAGCCCGGGCAGGACGAATTCACCGATGAAGAACACCAGCAGTGGAAACGCACCGATCAAGCCGGCGAAAAACGACACCTTGATCGACAGCATCAGGATCTCCGGCGGACTGAGCACCATGAAGCTGAGCCGCTCGCGCAGGCTGCCACCGCCTGCCTCATCGGGGAATGTGGCCAGGTCCAGTGGCGACAACACAAACTCGAAGATCTGCTTGTGGAACGCAAAGCCGAGGATGGTGGTGATCGCCAGCGCGGCGGCGATTTTCATCAGGGTTTTGCGCAGGTCCTCGAGGTGATCGAGAAACGGCTTTTCGTGCGGATCGAAGCCGTCGTCCGCACCGGGACGTGACTTGTTCTGACGAGACACGGTCTCGCGGAACTTGAAGAGTTTTTCGAAGATGGGTCGAAGGATCATGGATCGGTCGAGCGGGGTCGGGAAATGAAAGGCGCACCCAGGGGGCAGGAGCGGGCGGGGCTAAGCTTTGTCGAGCGGGGAATCTATCGCAGGTTTCCGGCAGAGCAATAGATCCGTATAACAGCCTGCGCGTTCACGGCAAGCGGGTATCAGATCAATGCCAGCGCATTCAGGCGGGCGAATACGGCCAGCGTATTGGCATCGACGATCTGATTGGCGGCAATCATGGCATTCAGCTCGGCGACACTGAAGGCGCGGGTCTCAAGGATGTTTTCAGCGTCGTCCGGGGATGTTGCTGCATTGCTGACAGTCACCGGGTTAGCGAGGAAAAGGTAGGCGTGCTCATCGGTGAATCCGTGCGAGCTGAAAAAGTAGCCGAGCGAACGCAATTCGCCTTCCTCCGCGAGTTCGTGGCCACACTCTTCGGCGAGTTCGCGCAGGCCGGTGGCGCGCACAGTGGTTTCGTCATCTTGATTTTCAAGGTCGTCGATCTGGCCGGCGGGAAATTCCCACAGCACGCGTTCAACCGGATAGCGTTCCTGACGAATCAGCAGGAAGCGACCGTCGGCGAGACGCGGCGCGACGACCACTCCGGCTTTGCGGCGGGCGATCGTCCAGCGAACCGTGTCGTCGCGATTCGGCGTGGCAAAGGTGGCTTCCTCGATGCGAATGTAGGCGTGATCAAACAGCGTTTGCCGATCGCTCACCGTCCAACCCTGCGCGGCACCGGCGTCGGGTTGGTAGGCGTCGAACGGCTCACTGTCGCGGCTGCGATCGCTCATCTATTTCAGGGCGGTGGCCTTGTCGAGTTTGCGCCGCCACTTGCTCAGTTGCTTGCGAACGTTGGCCGGCGAGGGGGCGCCGGTGGCCTTGCGGGCCTTGAGCGCGGTGTCGACATCGAGCACGGCGTGAACGTCGGCCTTGAAGGCTTTCGAAAACTCGCGGTATTTTTCCAGCGGAATGTCCTGAAAGGCGACCCCGGTCTTGAGCGAAAATGCGGTCAGCTGACCGATCACTTCGTGAGCGGAGCGGAACGGGACGCCGGCATTCACCAGATAATCGGCAAGGTCGGTGGCGAGCAGGAAGGGATCGCTGGCGGCGGCGGCCGTGGTGTCGGCTTTGATGCGCATGTCGCGGACCATCTCGGTGAAAACTTCGAGCGCGAGGCTGAGTGTTTCGATGGAATCGAACAGCGGCTCTTTGTCCTCCTGCAGGTCGCGATTGTAAGTCATCGGCAGACCTTTCAGCGTGGTCAGCAGCGACATCAGATTGCCGTAGAGGCGTCCGCTTTTTCCGCGCGTCAGCTCGGCCACGTCAGGATTTTTTTTCTGCGGCATCAGACTTGAGCCGGTGGTGTGCGCGTCGCTGAGTTCGATGAACGCAAACTCGGCCGAGGCCCAGAGAATAATGTCTTCACTGAGACGCGACAGATGCATGCCGATCATGGCGAAATCGAACAGCAACTCGGCGATGAAATCGCGGTCGCTGACGGCATCCATGCTGTTTTGCGAAATGGCGGGAAAGCCGAGCTGTTCGGCGACCAGCTTGCGGTCCAGAATGATGGTCGACCCGGCCAACGCGCCGGAGCCGAGCGGCATGACATTGAGACGCTTGTGGGCATCGCGCAGTCGGCCGATGTCGCGCTCGAGCATTTCCACGTAGGCGAGCAGGTGGTGGCCGAAAAGCACCGGCTGGCCGCGCTGCAGGTGGGTGTAGCCGGGGATGACTGCTTCGCCCTGGGCTTCGGCGACGGTCACCAGCGTGCGTTGCAGATCGAGCAACAGATGGAGGATGTGCTCAGTCTCGGCGCGGCAGTAAAGCCGGGAGTCGAGGGCCACCTGGTCGTTGCGCGAGCGGGCGGTGTGCAGCTTGGCGCCGGCATCACCGATGCGCTTGGTCAGCGCCGATTCGATGTTCATGTGGATGTCTTCGAGCGTCATATCGAACTCGAATTTTCCGGCAGCGATTTCGTCGCGGATCTCGCGCAGACCTTTGCTGATCTCGCGCAGCTCTTTCGCAGTGATGATGCCCGCCGCTTTCAGCGCGGTGGCGTGAGCGATTGAACCTTCGACATCATACGGGAACAGTCGCCAATCAAACGAGATCGACTCGCCGTAGCGCTGTACGAGGTTGGAGGTATCGACTTGAAAACGGCCTTTCCACATGGTCAGCCAATCAGCCAGCCATCGGACGATTTGCAAGTGCTAGTGCAGGCCCGGCTGGTTTGCACCAGCGCGGCTAGAGGTCGAGTCGACGTTTGGCATAAAAAATCAGGCCGAACATCAGCATGGGCAGGCCGAACATCAGTCCGACCACGCCGAAGAAGCACAGGCCGCCACCGATCAGTGCCAGAGTGAAAGCGCCACCACGCGACATGAGCTTAGCGGGTATCGGCTGCCACCTTTTTCTTGCCCAGGCGCATTTCGATCAGGTTTTCGCACATGCCGTTGTTGCGCAGTTGATCACAGCAGGCCTCAATGCGCATGCTCTTTTTCGACGGGCGGAAGCCGAGCCGGCGGGTGATGCAATCGTAGAGCAGTTCGATGTGTTCGTCCTCGAATTCGATGACCTTGCCGCAGTCGATGCAGATCAAGTGATTGTGATTCGGGTGTTCCAGAAAGTTCGGGTCGTAGACTTTTTGATCGCGCCCGAGGTCGATCTCCCGCAGCAGGCCGCTTTCTTCCAGCAAGGTAAGTGTGCGGTAGACGGTGGCTCGCGACGTGGCCGGGTCGAGACGGCGGGCCATTTCCCACAGCTCTTCTGCGGTAAAGTGGTCTTCGGTCGAGAATGCCGCTTCGACGATCACATCGCGCTGAGCGGTGCGGCGCAGGCCTTTGTTGCGAATGAAGGCGTCGAAACGTTCGCGGACTTCGGGATCGAGGGGCATGCGCTGGTCGGGAAGTGGGATAAAAAAGGGGCAACGGCAACAGCAGCCGGGTGCTCATGGAGAGCGGGACTGGCGCTTTAATCAGGATCGGAATCTTCCTACCCCTGCCAGCATAGTGGCTAATCGCTCGTTGCGTCAACGAAAGGCTTGCCCGGGTGGAGCGGGTGAGATGGCGGCTTAACCGGGCACTTTTTTTCGCAGATCCCGCAGGACTCGCAAGTCGCCCCATTCAGCACCTTTCATTGTCCTGGCGCCGGACTGGCGTTTTTCTCCAAACCGGGTCGGATTCTCGACGTACACCTGGTCGACGAATTCAGTGCTGCCGAGCGCTTCTCCATCGCAGAAGTATCGCACCCGGCAGCGAAGAATCTCAGCGATGGAAAGCTTGCCGCCGCGGGCAAGTTCTGCTTCGACAGTGGCGCGGTCCGGTCCGGCGCGCTTTGCGGAGCCGGATCGCTGATCAGCGTCGCGCGCTTCGCCTTGAACGTAGAGCAATACCCGATAGCGAGGCGCAACGTTCGCCCAGGTGATCCGGCGGTTGGTGCCGAAATGGCTGCGTTGCAGGATCGCGCTCAGTCCTCTGCGTGCCAGCCGCCGTCCTTCACCCCGGCCACCGACCGCCTCGGCATAGCCGCACCACCGGTAATCCTCAGGGGCCGGGCAGACACCTGCCCGGACCGGATTGAGATCGATATATGCCGCCATGGTCAGCAGCGCCGCCTCGCCGTCCTGCACCAGCACGCTCTTAAATCTGGATTCCCAAAGCGTTCCAGTGCGTTGTTGGCGGCCGTTGTACCACTGAGTGAATCTTTGCTTAAGATCTTTCAGAAACGACGACAGGTCATGGCGTCGCCGTTCGAAGCGGGTCAGCATTGCGCGCAGCCAGGAGTCGTCGCCCGACTCAGCCGCCGCGGATGCCCGGTCCAGTTCCTGGCGAATTTCGAGAAGTTGACGACCGTGATAGAGAAGCGGAAGCAACTCACGCAAACGCCCCTCGTCGAGCGGCGCTTGTGACTCCTTGCGCGGCACACGGACCAGAAGGTGGAAGTGGTTCGACATCAGGCAATAAGTGACCACCTGCACCCCGGCGAAGGCCTCCAGGCGACGCATCCATTGGTAAAAATAGCGCTTCTCGCCTTCGCCAAAGAGAAACTGCTTGTCGACGATGCGGCTGACGCAGTGATAAATGGCGACAGAATCGCGGCGAAGCAGTCTGGGATGGCGCATAAAGCGGGGGGGCGGGACGTGAAAAAGAGAGCCAAGCCGGGCCGGTCAAAAGACCACGGGCCCATCGATCGCAAAGGCGCGCGACCGTTTTCGGGGCGGAACAGAGATCAATATATGTTCATAGAAAATAGTTCAGTGTGACCATCTTGCAACGTAAAAGGGACTGACCCCAATCAATATAGTAGTGATTAGGGTAGTGATAGGGTAGGATGGTAGAGCGGGCTTGTGGGTGGCTACGGGCTACGATTCGTAGCGGGTGCCGGCGGGGTAGGAGCCCATATTGTGGATGCTCTCGGAGACGGCTTCGGCGTTGTTGAGGGCCTGGCGGACTTCGGGGGAGCTGGTGTGGCCGTCGACTTCTACAAAGAAGCGGTAGGTGTTGGGGCGGCCACGGATGGGGCGTGACTCGATGCGCTTGAGGTTGACCTCGGCGCGGGCGAACGGGGTGAGAAAATCACACAGGCTGCCGGATGAGTCGGGGAGCATGACGACGAGGCTGGTCTTGGCATCTTCGCTGGGTGGTACATCGTTGCCGACGCGGGTGACGGCGAAGAACTGAGTGACGTTGGGGACTTCGGCTTCAATCGGGAAATGCAATACTTCTAAACCGTGGCGGGCGGCGTTGTCGCGCGGGCCGATGGCGGCGGCATCGGGTTGAGCTGCGGCGGTTTCGATAGAACTCGAGGTGCTGGGCGCGACGATTTGTTCGGCGTCGGGGTAGTGTTTGGCGAGCCATTCGCTGCAGTGATGGAAGGGGGCGAAGTGGGAGTAGATGCGCTTTACTTCGGAGCCCTGGTGGCCGAGCAGGGCGAGGCGGACGTTGAGGGTCATTTCCTCGATGATCTGATAGGCGGCACTGTCTTCGAGAATGCAGTCGACGGTCGGGGTGATGATGCCGCCGGACGAATTTTCGATGGGCACGATACCGATGCAGCCGGGGGTCTCTCTGACCTGCTGGAATACTCCCGGGATGTCTTTGCAAGGCGCAAGCGTGACGTCACCGGCGGGGAAGTGAAGCTGAGTAACGAGATGCGAGAAGCTGCCTTCGGGACCGAGAAAGGCGACTGCGGTGGGGGCGGCTTTGGCTGGCACGCTTTCGCTGGTGGTGGCGCTGCTGGACTCGGATTCGACCATGACGGTAGTAAGCCAGCGTTCGCCACGAATTTCAAGCTCGGCGGCGCTGTTACTGTGCGCGGTGTCAGGCGGGTTGCCAGAGGGCGGGGTAGCTGCCGAGAACGGTAACGCCTTTGCCATGTTCCTGCAGAGTCTTAACGGCGGTGACCAGTACGGCATCGCTGAGGTGTCCGGAGACTTCGAAGAAAAAGGCGCAGTGACGATCGTCGCTTGCGGTAGTGGCGCTGCCGCCGGCCATGCGGGTGCCGATCTGTCCGACGTCGATCTTCAACTCGGAGAGGATTTTAAGAGTTTCGATCATGGCGTTGGCATCGACTTTGTCGGTGACCATGACGGCGGTGCGGTCGTTGCCGGTGCGGGGGCAGGCTTGTCGTCCGACGACGACAAAGCGGCCGACGGAGGCTTCGTCTTCGATGCTGCGTTGCAGGACGTTAAGTTTGTGGAGTTGCGCGGCGAGCGGAGTGCCGAGTGCGGCAATGCCGGTGTCTTCCGCGGCCATGGAGGCGGCCTTGTCGGTGCTGGCGACCTCGACCAGTTCGGTGTGTGGTGGACACTGATGTTCGAGCCACTTGCTGCTCTGAGCGGCGACGCCGGGATGGGCAGCGATTTGGCGGACCGACTGAAGTCCGTTGCGGGCCATCAGGCAAATTTCGATCGGCAGGGGAATCTGGGCGCAGATCTTCAGCGGCGATTCGGTGAACAGATCGAGAACGTGATGGGCGGCTCCTTCGGCGGCGGTTTCGAGGGGCAGGACGCCGTAGTCCGCTTCGGCTGCCGCGACTTTTTCGAATACATCGCGGGCGGTGGCTTCGGCGGCGTAGCCGACGCTCTCACCGAATTTGCTCATCGCTGCCTGATGGGTCCAGGTGCCTTCGGGGCCGAGGTAGGCGATTTTCAGGTTTTGTTCGAGGGCCAGCGCGGCCGACATGATCTCGCGATAAATGGCGCGGATCGATTTTTCCGGAAGTCGTCCGCGACTTTTTTCGACCAGTCCCTGCAGCAGTTTTTCCTCGCGCTCAGGGGCGTAGATTTCGAGACCCCGGGCGTGTTTGATTTCGCCGACGCCGTGAACGAGATCAGCGCGTTCGTTTAACAAGCGCAGCAGTTCGGTATCGACGGTGTCGATTTTTTCGCGCAGTTCCTCAAGTGTCATTGTGTGGGTGGATCCCGGTGTGGCGGTCAGATTCACGGCTGATTGGGTTGGCTTTGCCCGGAATCGTCGCGGTCACTGTCGGCAGGTTTCTCTGTGGGTGCTTCGGGCTCAGCTTCGGGTAATTGGTCGGTGTCCAGAACGGTGGGTTCATCCGACTCGTCTGCACTGCCGGTGGCGGCCTCGTTTTCCGTTGCGCTGGCGCTGTCGCT
>CBDULB010000209.1:0-7322 GCA_965367965.1 uncultured bacterium
GCCAGCAGTCTGGTTCGCTGGGTATTCTACCTGGCGTCGATGCTGGTCAGCTTCGCCATCGACGCGATCAAGCCATCGACCTGGAAATACCCGGTGCGCGACCGGCTTTCCCGCCAGATCCTGTTCGCCGGCGTCGAGGCGATTCCGTTCACGCTGCTGGTCGCGGTTTTCGCCGGTCTATCGGTGTTCGTTCAGTGCCTGTTCTGGCTGAAATACACCGGTCAGATGGAGTTCCTCTACCGCATGGTGTCCGCTCTGTTGATCCGTGAAGCCGCGCCGTTCATGGCCACCATTGTCGTCATCTTCGCCAGCGCATCAGCGATGACCACCGAACTGGCGACCATGCAGACCTCCGGTCAGGTCGATCTGCTGCGTGCCCAGGGCATATCCTTGTTTCGCTTTCTTGCCGTACCGCGCATCCTCGGTTTCGGCATCGCCGTGCTCGGCCTGAGCATCATTTTTTCTGCGGTTGCCCTGCTCGCCGCCGCAATCGCGTTTATTATCGCCACTGACCAGTTGCGTGGCGAGTTTTTCAGCGGCGTCATCAGCAGCCTCAGTGCGATCGACCTGTTCGCCCTGGTCAGTAAAAGCTTTCTACCCGGCATCTGTGCCGGTGCCGTGTGCTGCTACGAAGGCCTGCGCACTCGCGGCGGCGCCACCGAAATACCCAAAACAGTCAGCCGTGCGATGCTGCGCTCCGTGACTGTGGCAGTACTCATCTGGGGCCTCATCGTGGTCGCCATCTACGCATGAAAAACGACACCGACAACGAAGCCACGCTGCGCTTTGACCAGGTTTCGACCGGCGGAAAGAAATCGCCGCGCTTCGATGTCTCGCTCAATCGCGGCGAGTTGATCGTTTTCGAAATGTCGAACAGCGAAGCCGTGAATGACATCCCGGGACTGGCCAGCGGAGTCACTCCACCAAGATCCGGTGAGGTCTTTTTCTGCGGCAAAAACTGGACCGAGCTCCACGACGACGCTGCCGTCCAAATGCGCCTGCAGATCGGTCAGGTTTACAACTCGACGTTTCGCGCCAGCTGGATCGAAAACCTCGACATCGACGAAAACATTTTCCTCGCTCAGCAGATGGCCGGAAGAGTCGCTCAGGAAGCACTCGCCGAACGCGCCAGCGAGCTGGCCCGCGCCTTTGCGATGGATTCCCTGCCGGGCACCCGCCGTTCGAACGTCGCCCGCAAAGACCTGATGCGCTCCCAATGGGTGCGCGCTTTCCTGCCGGACCCGCTGCGACTTCTAGTCCTGGAGCGTCCGACCCTGGGCATGGACACCGATTCGGTGCAGCTTTTGTTCACCCAGATCGGCAAAGTCCGCCGCACCGGAACCTCGGTTCTGTGGTTGGACAATCCGCTCAGTGCAGCCGAGTATGAGCAACTCTCCCCGACCAAACTCATCTCCCCGACGCCGCCCGCCCTGTTGAGCCGCGGCTCGCATTGATCGAGTTCACCTGACCACCTCCACCCCATTGACGGACAAACCTTTCAGATTCCGCCGCGTCCGGGAAATCGCCGGCGCCTTCGTACTGCTCGCCGCAGCCCTGCTGCTGGTCGGCATCGTCATGCACGGTCAGATCCGCGGTTGGTTCGAACCCAAGGAAATTTTCGAGGTCACCCTGCCTGAGAGCGGTTCGCAGGGCATTCGCGCCGGTTCCGAAGTGTTTATCCTCGGCAACAAATCCGGCATGGTGAAACGCATCGACCTGGTACACGCCGACACCGGCAAAATTCTGCACGGTTTCGCCGACGTCCAGCCTGACAAGATTCGCATGATCGCCATCATCGAAGTGACCGGCGGCATGTCGGTGTTCGTCGGGCGTGATTCCAAAGCCGTTCTGAAGCGGGACCTGGGCGGTTTCGGCTCGTCCTTTTTTGAAATCACCCGCGGCGACGAACCGTTCAACACAGACTACCGCCCGCTGCAGTTCGTCGTGCCGCCCGACGTTCAGGATGAACTGACCGCCACTGTCAGCGAGATCCGCAAGAGCGTCACCCCCGCCCTCGACGCCATCGCAATCGCCGCCACCAACATCAGCAATCTCGCCGCCAATCTGGAAAACAAAGACGGCAGCTTTCAGGGAACACTCAACAGCCTCAATTCGCTGGTCGCGCGCATCGACCGCGGCGAAGGCGCGTTCGGCGTTCTACTGAAAGACGAACAGGCTAAGAAAGATCTCAGCGAGACCCTGACCAACGTCAAAACCACCAGCGAAAACCTCAGCGAAGGCATCGGCAAACTCACTGCCGCCATCGACGGCATGGACAAAGGCGAAGGCGTGCTCGGCACCCTGCTCAAAGACACTGAATCCTCAACCGATCTCGCCGAGGCGCTCAAAGGCATCAACGCCGCCACCGCTTCGCTCAACACTTCACTGACATCCATCGAAGGCGGCGCCAAACAATTCCCCGCCACCATCGCCAAAACCGACGATGTGGTCGAAGAGATCGGCAACGCCGTGCTTATTCTCCAGCAAGCACTCTCCGATATCCAACTGCTCAGCGAAGGCCTGCAAAACCACTGGCTGGTCAAAGGCTCGGTCGACGACGTCAAAAAAGACCGCGACAAAGCCAGCGAAGCTCAGCAGCGCGCCGATCAAAAAGCTGCCGAAGCCGCAGCCCGCGCCGCCGAAGGCGAACCCGAAAAGAAAAAGCGCGGCCTGTTTTTCTGGCGCAAGTAGCCGCGCCAACCGGTGACCAGAACGCGGCACCGCCGTCGCACCGCCCGCGGTCGAAGAATCACTGCGGATTCACCAGCGACTCCACCACACGGGTCAATCCCGTCGCAAGTTTTTCAAGCCTCTCGAAATCGATACGGCCAGTCTCAGCTGAAAGCAGCGGGTCTGCGCTGGCGGAAAGATCGGTAACCACCATCGCCGGGTAATCTTTTTCCCAAAAAGCCCAGTGATCCGACTGGCCGGAGCCGTCCGGCGAACCCTCTGCCGCCTGCGTCGGCACGGAAAAATCGGAAACCGCTGCAAATGAGGCCCGAGCGGCTTTCAGCAACTCACTCGAAGCGGCATTGCCTCCAAACGATACGTAATCTTCCGATGCCGAACGTCCATCGACACTGATGCCCAGAGAATCCAGGGAGATCATCGCCACGACATTTTCCCCCTTCGCCCTGCACTCCTCCGCATACACCAGACTCCCCATCTCCTTGGTCTGGAAATAGGGCGGCTCGCCATTGACGAAGCCGACAAAGCGCAGCGTGCGCTCATTATCGGTCGCCACGAAGGCATTCGCCAGCGCCAACAGCGCCGCCACCCCGGTCGCATTGTTAATCGCCCCCGGCGATCCTATCGCGCTGTCGTAGTGCGCGCCAATGACAATAATCTCCTCCGCCTGCTTCGGCTTCACCGAGCCCTTCAACTCGGCGATCACATTGCGCACCTCTCCCGCCTCCGTCTCATAGACCTGGCGGCGGATTTTGTAGCCCATGTTCGATGGCCCCATCGACGACTCCAGCAACAGCGCTGCCGACTCCAGTGCGCCTGACTTTTGCAGGTTCCGTTCACCGATGTCCTCACTGAGCAACGTCACATAGCGCTTCAAATCATCGCCACTAACCGGTTTGCGCAACAACTGCGCGAACTCACGCGTGCGCTCGCGGGCCTCATCCTCAGCATGTCCCGCCGGCGTGGTATCCAGCAGTTCCGTATAAAGCATCGAACCAATCCCCAGCACCAGCAGCCCCACCGGAAGACCGACAAGAAGCAAAGGCAGGACATTTTTTTGTTGGATGGGCATAGTTCGAAAACAGTTCGTTGAAAACCGACTTACGATGCGGTCGGCGCAAAAGTCGCATCAATCACCGCCTTTGCCGCCTCAAAATAAGCACCGCCTCCGCCCAACTGCGCGACCGTCTCCGCCAGGTCCACCTGCAGCGTTTCGCGGGCCGACCGATCGTCGAGCAGACGCCCCAACTCATCGCCGATCGACTCCGGCGATGCCTGTCCCTGCAACAACTCACGCACCACCTCCCGGCCGGCGAGAATGTTGACGATCCCCAAAAAATCGACCTGCACCAGCATCCGTCCGATCGCATAGGTCGGCCACGCCACCCGGTAGACCAAGGCGTACGGCAGACCAAAATAGGCCGCCTCCAGCGTCGCCGTCCCCGACGCCACCACACCGACTGCAGCCTGCTGCATTAGTTCGTGAACCCCACCCTCGGCAAATTCGAGATCATCGAGACCCGCTTCGCCGGCAATCTCGCGCATGCGTTGTTCCAGCGCCGCATTCGCCGCCGCGGTGGCGAACTTCAATTCGGGTCGGCTCGCGCGCAGACGAATCGCCGCGCCGACCATCGGCGCAAATAAACTCTCGATCTCGCGCTCGCGACTGCCCGGCAACAGGGCCACCAGATTTTCCTGCCGCTCGATGTCGTCGCGTTGCTTTCTGGCCAGCGAATCCACCAGGGGATGACCGGCGAACACCGTTTCCAGTCCTGAGTTTTCGTAGAGCTGTTTCTCGAAGGGAAAGATGCAGATCATCCGATCGAGCAGCTTCGCCATCGTCTTGACCCGCCCTTTCTTCCACGCCCACACCTGCGGACTGATGTAAAAAATCAGCTTCCCGGCATAGCCACCATCACGCAGCCGCTGCGCCAGGCGCAAGTTAAAACCCGGATAGTCGATCAACACCACCGCGTCCGGTTGCTCCGCCTCGATGCGCGCCACGGTTGCCTCCATCTTCGCCTTGAAATAGCCGTATTTTTTCAGCACCTCCCAGATGCCCAGCACCGCCGCTTCATCCAGCCAATCATCGATCGCAGGCGCGAGCGCGCGCATTTGCGAACCGCCCAGTCCGCCCAGTTGCAAATCGCCGTCGACCGCGAGCAAGGCACGCATCAATCCGGCTCCGTGGTTGTCACCACTGAGCTCGCCCGCGACCAGAAATAGGCGTTTCATTGACTTAGAGCGAACCAATCAACCCGCATTCGCCGCCTCGATCAACTTGGTGATCTTCAGCGCCACATCGAGCGCGTCCGCACCCTGTTGGCCGGACACCTTCGGCTGCGCGCCTGCGGAAGCGCACTCAATAAAGGCCGCCAGCTCGAGCTTGAGCGGCTCATCTTTTTCCACTTCGACTTCCTCGCGCGCGATCTCGTAGCCGTCCTTGCGATAGATCCAGCCCGACTGATCCTGGTAATCAAGCGACAAATACGAATCGCCCTGGAACACGCGGATCTTGCGCATCCGCTCGGGACTGATCCGACTAACCGTAATATTCGCCACACAACCGTTTTCAAAGCGCAGACGCGCGTTGGCAATGTCTTCGCGATGAGTCAGCACCGGCACGCCCACTGCATCGATCGATTCAATCGGCGAACGCACCAGGTGCAAAATGATTTCCAAATCGTGAATCATCAGATCGAGCACTACGCCGATGTCGAGACTGCGTTTCGGAAATGGCGACAGCCGGTGCGACTCGATGAAACGCGGCTCGGTCATGCGCGCTTCGAGTTGCGCCATCACCGGATTGAATCGCTCGATGTGACCGACCTGCAGCACGCACTGCTTTTCCTTGGCGAGTTGAATCAGCGCCTTGGCATCATCGACAGCATCGGCGATCGGCTTTTCGACCATGATGTGAACGCCGGCTTCCAGCAGTTGCGTGCCGACCTCCCGGTGATAGGCGGTCGGCACCGACACCGATGCCGCATCGACCAGCGTCGCAAATTCCGTAAGGGAATCGACCGCCTTAGTGCCGAATTTCTCCGCGATTTCCATCGCCCGTGCCGGATCGGCATCGTAGACGGCGACCAGATCGGCGCCCTCCAACTCCGCATAAATCCGCGCATGATTCTGTCCGATTGCGCCAACTCCAGCGACGCCTGCTTTTACCTGTTCCATAATATTTTCAGCTCATCGCCTGTTCACTGCCATCGAGCGCAATCACCGTCACGCCCAGTTCGCTGCATAGTTTTTTGACCTCCTCGCCGCCCAGCATCAGTGTGCACCCCGCCTCAATGGCGATCACACTCACCCCCGCATCGGCCGCCGCGGTCACCGTCGCCGGACCGATCACCGGCACGTCGAAGCGCAAATCCTGTTTCGGCTTTGAGACCTTGACCATGATCGCCTTACCCCGTCCGAGTTCGCCGCCGCGCTTCAACGCTTCGTTAGTTCCCTCGAATGCCTCGACCGCCAACACGGTGCCGTTTTTAACCACCACCGTCTGACCGATATCAAGTCGACTGCTCTCCTTGGCGATGCGAAATCCAAACGCCGCATCACGCTCCTGACGATCTTTCAACTTCGGCCCGCACACCGGCCCGACTTTCGGCATCAATCCGTCGAGAAAGGTCGTCGCCGGAATCAACGTAATGCCCTCGCCCGCCAGTTCTTCACCGATGGCATTAAAAATCGACTCCGCATTGCGCTCCGGCAGCGTCGCCAACATCTTCAGCGTGCGCAGATCGGGGCGCAGATCGAACAGGTTCTTCGGCGCGATCTGGCCGACCATCACGGCATGGCCGATCTTTTGCTTTTGAAAAAAACGGATCATTTTGCTCAACTGGCCGACCCGGAACCACTCCATCGCATCGACCAGCGCCGATAACGAAGGCTCGGTCTCATCAATAAATGCCGCTGCCACCAGCTGACCGACCCCCGCCGAGCGAGCCGCGCGCGCGAACGTTGCAGGATAAATTCCGTTGCCGGAAATCATCCCAATCGCCGTGTAGTTCGTATCGTCAGACATCTCGTTTCACTGCTTCGCACCGCGGCCAGCTGTCGCTGGCATCAGAACGATAAAATCGCACCACCGTTCACGCCGCCCGCAGGCTCCGCAAGCCTTTATCCTGAATCGCCGCCACCAATCCCTTCGCTCTCGAAATGCCCCAAGCCACTTACCAGACCGCCATTCACTGGTTCCGCCGCGATCTGCGTCTCACCGACAACACCGCCCTGCATCACGCCTGCCTTTCTGCTGAACAGGTCGTTCCGGCCTATCTGCTCAGCACCTGGCAGGGCAGACACGCCTGGACCGGCCCGGCGCGTCAGCGATTTCTGTGCGGCTGCCTGGAATCGCTGGTGAAAAATCTTGAGAGCTGCGCCGGTCGATTGATCTTTCGCAATATCGCCACCAGCCAGGCCGACGCGCTCGAGCAACTTATCAAAGACACCAGAGCCGACGCCGTCTTTTTCAATCGCGATCCCGATCCCTACGGCCGCGAAATGGAGCTGGCCGTGCGCGAACGCTGTCGCTCGCTCGGCGTCGAAGTTCACGATCACAAGGACGTCGTCCAACACGAACCCGGCGAGATTCTCACCGGCAGCGGCACGCCCTACAAAGTCTACACCCC
>CBDULB010000210.1:0-7288 GCA_965367965.1 uncultured bacterium
AAGGCGCGCTGACGCAGGTCGCAGGAGAGACTCGCGGGCCGGGAGGCCCGCGCTACGCGACGCCGGGGCGTTTGGGGGAACGTAGAGCGGGCGTCCCCGCCCGCGAGTATCGTGCGAATTGTGTTGCGGCTCCAGCCAAGGTGGCTGCACATAGTGCGCCATCATCGCGCCGGTCGGCTGGGGAATTTCCACTCGCCAATGCTGACATTGCAACGCAACCTTTCGGTCACCGAAACCGATGAAAACCGTTCGCCTCATTCTTCCCTTTTGCCTTGCGACTTGCCTTTCCTCTTCCGCCCTCGGGGCGACCGGCGTCGTCTTTGACGACAAAAACGCCAACGGCACGCGCGACGACGGTGAGCCCGGCATCGCCGATGTCGGGGTTTCCAACGGTCGCGAGGTCGTCGCCACCGACGCCGACGGCAAGTGGACTCTGCCGCACGACGACGACACCATCTTCTTTGTTATCAAACCTTCCGGCTGGGCCACGCCGGTGAACGAAGATCAGCTGCCGCAGTTCTACTACATTCACAAACCTGGTGGCTCACCGAAAGGCACACAGTACGCAGGCGTTGAGCCGACCGGAGTGCTTCCGGAATCGATCGATTTCGCGCTGCGCAAAAATGACGAACCGGAGACCTTCAAGGCGCTCTTTTTCGGTGACCCGCAACCGTCGACGATCGATCAGGTGGACTACATCGCTCACGATGTGCTGGCCGAATTGATCGCCGATGGCACGGATGCTAAATTCGGCGTCACCCTCGGCGATATCATGTTCGACAAGCTCGAGTTGTTTGAGCCTTCGAATGCCAATGTCGGCAAGATCGGTATCCCCTGGTACAATGTCATCGGCAATCATGACATCAATCGCGAGGCCACCGGGGACGGCGACTCGGACGAAACGTTTCATCGCTACTTCGGGCCGAGCTACTACAGCTTCGACTACGGTCCGGTGCATTTTGTGGTGCTCGACGATGTCGAGTGGGGTGACATCAAGCGCAATGGTCACAACAGTTATCAGGGGGGCTTCAGCGATGAGCAGTTGGAGTTCGTAAAGAATGATCTGGCGCGCGTGCCCGAGGAAAAGCTGGTCATGCTGATGATGCATATTCCGCTCAGCGCGGTCTTAGACGGACCGCGCGGCAAGCTGTTCCGCTTGATCGAAAATCGTCCCCACACGCTGTCGATCTCCGGGCACACTCACTGGCATGCTCATCAATATCTCGGCGAAGCCAGTGGCTGGCGTGGCAAAGAGCCCCATCATCACATCGTCAACGTCACCGTCTGCGGAACCTGGTGGAAAGGTGAGAAAGATGAGCAGGGCATCCCTCATGCAACGATGCGCGACGGTGCGCCGAACGGCTACTCGATCATCACCTTCGACGGCGTAACGCACACCCTCGACTTCAAAGCCGCCCGCGAGCCCGCCGACTACCAGATGAGCATTTTTGCTCCCGACGAAGTCAAGGTCGCGACCGCTGCGGAGACTCAGGTTTACGTAAATGTGTTCAACGGCTCAGAAAAATCCGAAGTCAAAATGCGCGTCGGCAGCGACGGTGCCTGGCTTACTTTGAAAAAAGTCCTCGAGAAAGATCCCTACTACGTTGCCGTTCGCGAGCGCGAGATGCTGGCCGATCCGAAGGCACCCGCTCTGAACGATCCGATCGATTCCGACCACCTGTGGAAAGCGAAGTTGCCGGCGGGTTTAAAGCCCGGTTCGCAACTGATCCGCGTCGAAGCGACCGATGCCTACGGTCGCACCTGGAAGGCTGCGCGGATGGTTAGAGTGGTTGATTGAAGGGCTGCGCGGGACGCCTCTGTGGCTTGCCACCGGGGCGGTTAGATTCTGTGGTAGGCTGTTGGTGTTGCGCTCGACGGCGGGTCTGACACGCTGTTTTTGGCGCAGCAGTCGCGGGTCGATAGTGCTGTCGATCAGGGCAACGAAGCCGCGGAGGGGCGGCGTTGCGGTGCGGTGGCCATCGTTAACAAATATGTAAATCTTCTGTGGCCTGACTATCGTGGCATTAGAAATGCTTTGGAAGTTTTACCAGTTTGTGATTGCATCAAAAACTTCACATATCTTAAATAGTGAAAGGGTCAGGCTTCGGCTTGAGATGTTCGATCCGCAATTTTTGATTTCGGATTCAACTATCAAATCTGAACTGCGGTTACCCAACCTTCTATGAATCGAGTCTCGTCCCCCACCTCCACGAGTCGCCCTGCGACTGGAACTCAAGCTGATTTTTTTCAAGTCCGCGATCATCACGCTGCGAACAATGGAGTCGACGGTGCCAACCGAAAGAGGCCGCGTCTCCGCAATGGACTGAAAGCGCCGTCTCCGGTCGGTAAGAACTTTATTCTCGATACCAACGTCCTGATTCACGATCCGGGCTGTATCGATACCTTCGCGGAAAACCATGTCTGTATTCCCTTCGAGGTGTTGTGCGAACTCGATCGCTTCAAGAATGAACAGTCTGAGCGCGGCGCCAATGCACGCCAGGTTCATCGCGATCTGGCCGAGCGGTTCTCTTCACATCCGGAAGCCGCCGTGCGCGGCATTCCCACGCCCGGCGGCGGCACGGTGCGCCTGGTAATTTGCCGGGCAGAAGATCGTCGCATCAAAAGTGCGGTCGAGAGCTTAAGTCACGTGTTACCCGATCTCGAAGCTGTCGATCACCGCATTCTGCTGTGTGCCCGGGTTGTTGGTGCGGTCAACTCGGCGCCCGCCGTACTGGTGACCAAAGATCTGAATCTGCAGCTGAAGGCTTACACGCTGGGGCTGCCCTGCGACGATTATCTCAATGACAAGGTTGGCAGCGCCGAAGCGGCGATGCACAGCACTGCCAGGCTTGAAGTCGAAGCCAACGAACTGCAGCGCTTCGCCTCAAGCGGCAGTTTGGAGTTGGATGGCGCGGTTGCGACCAAGTTGTCGATGAATGACTACGTGCTGCTTGCCGCAGGTGACAAGCGCACCATGCCGGCGCGCTTCGTCGGTGGCGGAAAATTCGAGCGCCTGCGTTTGCCGGATTCGATTCGCATTCAGAAGGGCACGCCGATCCGGCCGCTCAATCTCGGTCAGCAGTGCTTCATGGACGCCCTGCTCAATCCGAAGCTGTCGCTGGTAACCTGTTACGGTCAGGCGGGTACCGGCAAGACTTTGCTCGCCGTAGCCTGTGCGCTCAACGAAACGCTGGCGCGAAATTACAGCGGGGTCACGGTCAGTCGCCCGGTGATTCCGCTCGGCGATACGCTCGGTTTTTTGCCGGGCAGTCTCGACGAGAAGCTCAATCCGTGGCTGAAGCCGGTATTCGATGCGCTCGAGTTCGTGTTGGCGCCATCGGAGCCGAATGAGAGGCAGAAAAAGCCGCGTCGTCAGCCGAACAACTCGACAAACTTTCCGGCCGGCGCCGCGCCGAAGATTTATCAGCCGTTCCTCGATTCCGGAATGATCGAAATCGAAGCGCTGTGTTACATCCGTGGCCGTTCGATCCC
This sequence comes from uncultured bacterium, assembly GCA_965367965.1. Taxonomy (GTDB): domain Bacteria; phylum Verrucomicrobiota; class Verrucomicrobiia; order Verrucomicrobiales; family DEV007; genus JBBKXR01. Next base: position 3,493 of record CBDULB010000210.1, read on the forward strand.
GAAGCGCTTTTTTATTCTCGATGAAGCCCAGCAGCTGACACCGCTCGAGGCAAAGACGATCGTCACGCGCATGGCCAAGGGGTCAAAGCTGATCCTGGTCGGTGACCCCGAGCAGATCGATAATCCCTACGTCGACAGCCGCAGCAATGGCCTGGTCTACACCCGCGACCGCTTGAAAAACGAACGCTGTTCCGCGCATGTCACGCTTGAGCGTGGCGAACGCAGTGCCCTGGCGGAGGCGGGGGCACGGCTGATGTAAAGCGCCGGTTAAGCCGGCTCTTGCCTTGGCAGGCTCTCGATTCTACGGTTCGTCCATGGTTGAAATCGACATCGTTTATCAGGGAGGCCTTCGCTGCGAGGCGACTCACGGTCCCTCCGGGCAAAAATTGATCACCGACGCGCCGGTCGACAATCACGGCAAGGGCGAGAGTTTTTCACCGACTGATCTGTGCGCCACCGCGCTCGGCGTGTGCATGCCGACGGTGATGGCGATTTTTGCCGAACGACACGACATCGATCTCACGGGTTTGAAGGTGAATGTCAAAAAGCACATGAGCGACGACCTGCCGCGCCGGATTTCCAGGCTCGAAGTTGATCTCGAAATTCCGATCGCTGAAGATCATCCGCAGCGGGCGGCACTGGAAAAAATCGCGCACACCTGTCCGGTACATCAGAGTCTCGCCGCCGGGATCGATGCCCCGGTGAATTTCCGCTACACCGGCTGACGGAACCGCGCACCCTCAGCTGCATTGCGTTTCTGTGCCTGTCCCGATAGAATTGTCGGGTTGTGATACATCGTCTCCTGATAATTTCGTTGTTCTTTGCCCTGGCTGCCGCGTCCCCGGCGCAGGAGGAAGTCGAATACAACCGCGACATTCGTCCGATTCTTTCGGACAAGTGTTTCGCCTGTCACGGCCCGGACAACAACACGCGCGAGGCAAAATTGCGCCTCGATATCCGCGCCGATGCACTTGCTCAAGAGGCCTTTGTGCCCGGTGATGCCGACAAGAGTGAGTTGGTGTTCCGCATTTTCAGCGACGAGGAAGATGACGTCATGCCGCCGCCGGAAGAGAACCGGCAACTGACCGCCGGAGAGCGCGACCTGCTGAAGCGGTGGATCGAGCAAGGAGCGGAGTATCAGGAGCACTGGTCATTTCTACCGGTAGAGCGACCAGCGATCGTCGACGCGATCGACGGACCGGCGGCGATCGATCATTTTGTCGATGAGCGTCTGCGGGAAAGAAAGCTGACGCGTTCGCCCGAAGCGGGCGCAGTGACTCTGGCGCGGCGGCTGAATTTTGATCTCACGGGTCTGCCGCCAGCACCGGACGATGTCGCACGACTTCAGGAGAAAGGGATCGAAGCGTATGTGGATGAGTTGTTGGCATCGCCGCATTTCGGTGAGCGCATGGCGATCGAGTGGCTGGATGCGGTACGCTACGCCGACAGTGTCGGTTATCACGGCGACCAGGAGCGCGAGGCATCGCCGTTTCGCGATTACGTCATTGATTCGTTCAACGACAACAAGCCGTTCGACCAGTTCACGATCGAGCAGATTGCCGGTGATCTTTTGCCGGACGCAACCCTTTGGCAGAGAGTGGCGGCGGGTTACAACCGGCTCAACCAGATCAGTCGCGAGGGGGGAATCCAGGACGCTGAGTACTTAGCAAAATATCAGGCCGAGCGGGTGCGCACTACGACCAGCGCGTGGATGGGGATCACGTTGGCCTGTGCGGAGTGTCACGATCATAAGTTCGATCCGTTTTCGACGAAGGACTTCTATAGTTTCGCGGCGTACTTTGCTGACATTCTCGAAAAGGGCGCGTGGAATGGCGACGGTAGTTTTCAAGAAGACGAGAGCCGCTACGCCGGCAATGGCATCGTGTTCGATTCGATTGGTCCCAAGTTGGAAGTGCCGACGGCCGAGGAGGCGGAGCGGATTCAGCACCTGACCCACAGCCTCAATCAGCAGCGCGAGCAGTTGAAAAAGAATACGCCGGAGCTCGAAGCGGGTGCGGTCAGGTGGGCGGCGGAACAGCGTGCGATGTTGAAGTCCGATGCTCCGCGGGATTTTATTTACATCGCGGAAAAGGGTGAGAAAAATCAGGTCGGCACCAAGGGCTGGAGTTTTGTCGACAGTGGAAAGGGCCAGGTGAATCAGGGCAGCGTGGCGCGGCTGCAGCAGGCTGAGGGGCTGATCCAGCATCTTGCTGACGCCGCTAAGCAACCGCTCGAGCTGGTCGCCGGCGACGTGTTGTTTTCTTATGTCTGGTTGGATCCGGAGAATCCGCCGACGCAGGTCATGTTGCAGTTTAATCCGGATGGTAAGAGCTGGAGTCATCGGGCCTATTGGGGGGCTGATGACATTCCATTCGGCAAAGGGGCGGACAACGAGGCGCATCGTAGGCGGGGCGATCTGCCGGGCGCTGGTGAGTGGGTTCGTCTCGAAGTGCCGATCGCTGAGGTGGGATTGGTGCCGGGCGACAAGGTTACCAATTTTGCCTTCACTCAGTTTGGCGGCCGGGCCTACTGGGATGAATCCGGGGTCCACACCGTAAATGATAAGTATCGCGCCGATGGACTCAGCGAGGCGATGATCGCCGCCGTCACCAGGGCCGATGCGGAGCGTTCGGCGGCGGAGCAGAAGCTGATTCTCGACCACTACCGCAGCACGGCAGAGGAACTGAAGCCGCTGCGTGATGAAGTGGCCAAGCTGGACAGCCAGTTGAGCGCAGCCAGGGCGGCCGTGCGCACCGTGCCGGCGACGGTTTCGGCCAAGCCTCGCGAAATTCGCGTGCTGCCACGCGGCAACTGGATGGATAAAAGTGGCGCGGTGGTCGCGGCCGCACCGCCGCACTTTCTGCCCCAGACCGAGGCTATGGGGGCAACCAGACTGGATCTCGCCAGGTGGATGGTGGCGCGTGACAATCCGCTGACCGCGCGCACTTTCGTGAACCGCATCTGGGCACGCTTTTTTGGCAGCGGTTTATCCGGTGTTCTCAACGATCTGGGCTCGCAGGGAGAGTGGCCGACGCATCCGCAATTGCTCGACTGGCTGGCAGCGGAGTTCATGGACAGCGGGTGGGATGTGAAGCACCTGATGCGCACCATCGTGTTGTCGCAAACTTACCGGCAGAGTTCGCAGAGCTCGCCGCAGCTGGACGAGGCCGATCCCTACAATCGTCTGCTGGCTCATCAGTCGCAGATTCGTCTGCCGGCGGAGTTGATCCGTGACAACGCACTCGCGGTGAGCGGTTTGTTGAATCCGCAGATCGGTGGTCGCAGCGCCAGACCGTATCAGCCGGCGGGCTACTACCAGCATCTGAATTTTCCGCGTCGTGAGTATCAGCCGGACATGAATGCCAATCAGTATCGGCGCGGAGTTTACACGCACTGGCAGCGGACCTTTTTGCATCCGGCGATGATGGCCTTCGATGCGCCGGCGCGCGATGAATGCAGCATGGATCGGCCGTATTCAAATACACCGTTGCAGGCGCTGACTTTGCTCAATGACCCGAGTTATGTCGAAGCGGCGCGGGCCCTGGCCGGGAACAGCAAGAGTGTCAGCGAGGCCTTCGAACGGGTGCTGGCGAGGTCGCCGACCGCGCAGGAAAAAGCGGTGCTGGAACAGTTGCTGGCCGATGAGCAAACGCGCTTGGCGAGTGATGCCAAAGCAACAGAAGCATTGCTCAAGGTGGGGCTGAAAGAACCTGACAAAATTTCAGCGGAGGTTGCCGCGATGACGGCGGTGGCGCGGGTAATTTTGAATCTGCATGAAACGATCACGCGGTATTGA
>CBDULB010000211.1:0-7104 GCA_965367965.1 uncultured bacterium
CCGCAGAAGGAACACATGGTCAGATTGGAAGCGCGTGCCATGGGGGGGGAAGGTCGATGAAAAGAATACGTTTCAGGGCGGGGGATCGGTCAACAAAAACTGCCGGCAACTCAAGTTGGCTTAGACACGTCGAGAATTATTGAAATTACCAGAAAAAGTCTGCTTACGCCAGCAATTTAAGGTAATGGGTTCGCCTGCTGCTCCCTGTGCCCGTTTGCGAACCTGACACCATCCGGAACGGGCGGTGCTAAATTCTTATGAATTAGAGTGCTGCGGCAGCGTTACTTATCTTTTTTCGAGGATTTATCGTCCTCTTTGTCGTCCGCTTTACTTTCCAGAACCTTGTCCACCAGGCCATAGGCGCAGGCGTCTTCGGCAGTCATGTAATTGTCGCGGTCGGCATCTTTCTCAATATCCTCAGCAGTTTTGCCGCAGTGATGAGCAATGATCTTATTGAGACGCTTCTTCAGCGAATACATGAACTCGACGGTGCGTTCAACGTCGCTGGCAGTGCCCTGAGCACCACCGGACACCTGATGGATCATGATGTGCGAGTTGGGCAGAGCGAAACGTTTGCCCTTCGAGCCGGCGCAGAGCAGCACGGCGCCCATGCTGGCGGCCATGCCCATGCAGTAGGTGTTCACGTCGCAGGTGACGAACTGCATGGTGTCATAAATCGCCAGACCGGCAGTTACCGATCCACCGGGGCTGTTGATGTAGATGTTGATGTCCTTGCTCGGGTCCTGCATCTGCAGGTAGAGCATCTGAGCGATGACATAGTTGGCCAGCGGGTCGCTGATCGCTTCGCCGATGAAGACGATGCGGTCTTTCATCAGTCGCGACAGCAGGTCGAACTGAATCATCGTATTGCCTTCCTTCTCAATCACCGAGACACCTTCGACGGTGGAAACACGCTGTTGCAGGTGGGCGGGGAGCAGAGGGGAGACGGGAAATTCAGAACTCATGGCTGGTAGCAGGGAATGACGAAAATTAGTGGCTTTGGCAGGAGGAAAATGCGCTCTCGAAGCAGCTCAAGATGCGGCTGCTTCGTCGACCGCATCGACCTCGGTGACGCTAGCATTCTCCTTTAGGAATTCAAGGGTCTTGCGGATCGCGATGCGGTGCTGGATGTCGCCAAAACCGTTGTTGTCACGCAGTTCTTTGACCACTTTTTTCACCGGGCGCTTGGAGTTCGACGCGAGCATGGCGATCTCGTGTTTGATTTCGTCCTCGGTGGCGTTGATCTCCTCTTTGCGGGCGATTTCCTGCAGCATGAAGGTGTTCTTCACATTGATGCGCGCCTGGCTCTGCGAGTTGCTCATGATCTCGGCCTGGTGCTCCATGATCTGCTCGTCGTTCATGCCCTGCTGCTGACCGCGGCGGACCATGGCGTCGACCTGGCGTTGGGTCTCGTCGTTGACGGCGTGTTCGGGCAGTTCGAATTCAACCGCGCCCGACAGGTGCTCGAGGATGCGCTGGCTCTTCAGCTCTTCACGCTGATTTTCCTGTTCGGCCTGGAGGCTTTCGGAAATCGTCGTGCGCAACTCTGCGAGGGTCTTGCCCGGCTCGATTTTGCCGGCCAGTTCGTCGTCGAGTTCAGGGAGATTCTGCTGCTTGATGCCTTTGATTTCGGTCGCAAAAACGATCTCCTTGCCCTGCAGTTTTTCGATGCCGAAATCTTCGGCGAGCGTGATCGGGATGTCCTTTTTTTCGTCCTTTTTCAGGCCGACCAACTGGGGCACGAAGCCTGGCAGGAAGCGACTGGCGGTCGGGCTGCCGTCTTTGCCGGTTTCGTCTTCGAGTTTCAGCCAGTAGTCTTCGTTTTTGGCGAGACTGCCAACTTCTTCTTCGAGAAATTCCTCAAGCGGCTGGCCTTCGATCGAAGTCTCGTAGGAAATGATCGCGTAGTCGTCGATCTGCAGGGCACGATCGTCGACATCTTCGAACTGGGCAAAGCGTTCGCGCACATTGTTGAGCACGTTGTCGACTTTTTCGTCGGTGATCTCGATGCGCGGCACTTCGACCGGGATGCCCTTGTAGTCAGGGAGTTCGAATTCCGGCTTGGTGACGAATTCGGCGGTAAAGGTAAAGCTGCCGTCGGCCTCGATCTGCGGTTCGTCGACCTTGCCGACGCCGATGATGTCGAGGTCATCGCGCTGCATCACTTCCTGGCAGCCTTTGCGCACCAGGCGCTCGTTGAGCTCTTCGACGATTTTTTCCGCAAACCGCTTTTCAACCACCTTGCGCGGCGTCTTGCCGGCACGGTAGCCGGGGATGCGAGCCTGCGAACCAAAGGCACGAATGATCTGGTCGCGCTCCTTTTCTACGTCTTCAGAGGGCAGTTCGACCCGGGCGCTGACTTTGCATTCGGGGATCTTGTCGATGGTGATGTTCATTCGTTCGCGATGATAAATTCGTTTGTCAGCCCCTACGGGCGAAAGGGCGGGAAGCTAGCGCCTCGGCCGTGCCTTTGCATCTGCTTTTTTCAATCACGCCCGGGCCATCGCTGTGATGCGCGGCGCGGGCGGCGGTCGGTGGCGGAAAAGTTCGCGAAATACACCGCAATCGCCTGTAAAACAGGGAATTACGCAATTGTGACAACGATATAATGCCTGGCATTGTTTACACATTGATGACGTGGCACTGGTTCCGGGGACCTGGAACCGCCGAAGGCGAGCGAGCGGGCGGGGCGGTTTGTTGGTGGCCTCTGGTCGTGCGCAAGTCTGTCGGGCCAGGTGTGGCGGGGCGCGGCAGGGCACTTGCTGGCGGCGGGACCGTGGGCGAGGGTCGGCCATGCACTGGAAAGTCAAAGCCCTGAGCGCCATTATGGTGCTCAATCTGTTGCTGTTACTGGCGATTGGGGTCGGTCAGCTGCTGACCAAACCGAAGTCGGATGATGACGACGAGCCGGTTCCTGCGGTGCTTGAGGAAAAAGCTCCGGCGGTCGTTCCTCCTGAACCACCCGATCTGTCGACGGTTCCCGACGGATTGGAGAGTGAATAAATGTCGCTGCCTCGATGGGGCCCGACCGGGCCTGGCTTGATTTGATTCGGCGACGCTCCCGCCGGGGGCCCGGCAGTGCACTGCTGGTGATCTTGGAAGCGGTCGTTGCCTTCATGCCGCAAACCCTGCGCGGCGAATGCGAGCACCGAGTGATGTTTGTGAAACGCGCAGTGAAGTTTCTACACCACAAATTTCGCGCTCGATCCGCGTTCGTGCGACGTCACCTCGAGCCGCGTGTCGATGCGTTCCCGTAACTCGGCGACGTGGGAGATGACGCCGACCAGGCGGCCGCCTTCCTGCAGGTCGTAGAGCGTCTTGAAGGCCAGGTCGAGGGCTTCGCTGTCGAGGGTGCCGAAGCCTTCATCGATAAACATGGTTTCCATGCGCACGCCGCCGGCGTGGGACTCGGTGACATCGGCGATGCCGAGAGCGAGCGATAGACTGGCGAGAAAACTTTCGCCGCCGGACAGCGTCGCCACGGGACGGGCGACGCCGCTGTGGTGATCGAGCACTTCGAGATCGAGCCCGCCGCCGCGCCGGCTGTCGCGGGACCGATACATCTGGTAGCGGCCGCGACTCATCGAGTGCAGTCGATGACTGGCCGATTGCAGCACTTCGTCGAGCAGGGCGCCGAGCACGAATCGCTGAAAGGTGACCTTCTGTGAGTTATCGCCGCCGGCGACTTCGGCGAGGCGGCCGGTGACCCGATACTCGGCTTCGAGCTTTTCGTAATCGCTGTCCAGATCGGCGATCTGCCGGCGTTCCTTGCGGCGGGTCTCGACACTGGCACGCAGGGCGCCGGCGCTGGTGTTGAGCTGATCGGCCTGCTGGCCGGCTTCGTTTTCTGCGGCGACCAGGCGGTCCCGCACCGGCTGCAATAATTCGTGGGTGAGTGGCGTGTCGTCAGCGGCGGTGTCTTTGAGGATTTCGGCAAAGCTTTCGCGCTGGGTGGCGAGTTGGTCGCTGATGGTCTGGCCGGCTTTGGCGATTTCGGCGAGACGGCTTTTGGCGGCCGCGGCGGCGCTGTCGGCTTGGGATTTTTGATCGCGCAGGGCGGCGAGTTGTTTTTCCGCGGCCTGAATCTTTTCATCGAGCGCGGCGAGATCGCGCTGCAGCCGACCGGGCTCGCGCAGGGGTTCGGCGATTTGTTCACCGAGCTGATCGCGCCGTGCGACGGCAGTGTCGCGGGCGCTGCGGGTGGTTTCGATTTCGGTTTCGGCGCGCTTTTGCTCGCACCGCAGTTGTTCGGCGAGATCGGAGGTTTCGCGGCGCTGTTTTTCGGCGAGCTTGAGTGATTCGGCGGCATCGGCAGCGGCGCGAGCCGCCTTGTCGGTATCGGCGAGCTGGCGTTCGAGTTCGCTGAGATCAGTTTTCAGCTGATCGCCGAGCTGTTGACTGAGACTGTCGACCCGGGTCTTGAGTTCAGTGCTGCGGGTGTTGTCTTCGCGCCATTGATCGCGGGCACGATCGACGGCTTTGTCGGCATCGGTGATGGCGCGTTCGGCGGCTTCAATGGCGTCGTCATCGGGAATGGCGGCATCGCTGACGGCGGGCGCGGGATGGTCGGTGGCGCCGCAAACGGGACAGGCGGTGTTGGGTAAAAGCTCGGCGGCGAGGCTGGCAGCGCGGGCGTTGTGACGCTGGTCGAGCAGGGCTTTGTGCGCGGCTTTGGCGGTTTCGACGGCCTGCTTACAGGCTTTGCCCTCGGCGAGGGTTTTGGCGGTTTGCGCTTCGGCTTTTTGGTAGGCGACGACGGCCTGATCGAGTTGCTTGCGGCAGTTCACCCGTTGGGCAGCCTGGTCGCGTTTGAGCTTTCGGCCTTCGGCTTCGGCGGCGGTGGTGCGCAGTTTGTCGATTTGCCCGCCGAGCGTCTTTTCCAGGGCGACCTGCTGTTCGATGCGTTGAGCCGAGGTCTTGAGGGTGGTCTGCAGTGCGGCGAGTTTTTTATCGGCGGCAGCGGCTTCGGCGACGGATTTTTGAAACTTGTCGAGCTGCGGCAGTAGCTCCTGAAGCTTGGTGCGCTGCTCACGCCACTGAGCGCGTTCAGGTTCGCGCTGTTCGCTGTCGGTGAGATTTTTGGCGACGGTTTTGGCGGTTGCCGCGGCTTCGGCGAGGGCGCCGGTGGCGTTTTTCTGATCGTTTTGATGCGCTGCCTGGAGATCGATGGTTTCCAGTAATCGATCGAAGTGGCTGCGTTGCCGGGTGGCGTCGGCAAGCTTTTCTGCGGCAGCCTGCTGTTGTTTTGTCAGGGTTGCCAACGCGCTGTCGAGATCGGCGAGGATTTTGTCGAGGGCTGCGCAGTCTTCCGATTCGGATTGCTCGAGCAGAATGATTCTTTTCTCGCGATTGCGAGCCACCAGTTCGCTGGTGTCGCGGGCGTTGAGCTTGAGTCGCTCCTGGATGGCCCGGTAGCGACCGGTTTGAAACAGGGTCTGAAAAATCTTTTCGCGGTCGTCGGTGGAGGCGAGCAGGAACTGGCGGAACTGGCCCTGAGGAATCAGAATGACCTGGCGGAACTGGCTGGCGTCGAGGCCAAGCAGTTGCACGACGGCTTTGGTGCAGTCGCCGGTTTTTTGAGCCAGCGATTCGAGTTTTTCGTCGTCGCTGTCGGCGTGTGCGATGCGCCAGAATTCGGCTTCGGGAGTTTTGTCGGTGAGCCCTTCACCGCGCAGCTTGGCAAGGCGCTGAGCGGGGCGGCGGGTGACGCGGTAGCGATTGTCGCCGTGTTGAAAATCGAGACTGACTTCGGTGGGCAGCTTGCTGTCAGCGAAGTCGGAGCGCAATTGATTGCCGGCGCGCTCGGCACCGGAAGATTCGCCGAACAGGGCAAAGCTGAGCGCGTCAAGGATGGTCGTCTTGCCGGCGCCGGTGGGGCCGTGAATGAGGAACAGGGTGCGCTCGCCGAGTTCGCGAAAGTCGAGGCTCTGGGTGCCGGCGAACGGGCCGAACGCCTGCAGTTTGAGGGTGAGGGGACGCACGGGAAAAGTTTAAAGCGGAAAATGTTAAGTTTTAAGCAGGCAGGGAAGGTGTTGGATAGGCGGGGGCGGCGCTTTCCGAAATGGAAGCTCCTAACTCCGATCTCCTAACTCCGAACTCCTATTCGCGCAGCGAATCAACCGTCGCGGTTACTGCCTTTTGTTGATCTTCGTCGAGCGTTTCACCGGTGACTTGCTGGTAGAAGGCTTTGAACAGGGTGACTTCGTCCTGCTTGAGATCTTCGCGGGTCAGGGTGGTCTCGCCGCCTTCGTGTTCGAGGGCGGGGCGTTCGATGATCAGGATGTTGGGAAATATTTCGCGCAGCCGGCCCATGGGATCGAGCAGGGCGCCTTTGTCGGTGAGCTCGACCAGCAGGTAATCGTTGCGATGCCGGTCGTCGGGTTCGCTGGCGAGAAGTTGTTCGAGACTGCCTTCGATGGCGCGCAGGTCGCGGCGCGGGGTGAGAGGGATTTCTTCGAGATGGTGGATGGTGCCGTCGCTGTGCAGATCGACGAGACTGACACTTTTGTTGTGGGCTTTCTCGGAAAATGAATATTTCAGCGGCGAGCCGGAGTAGCGGACTTTGTGCATTTCGACCTGCTGGGGAGCGTGCAGGTGGCCGAGCGCAATGTAGTGAAAATCTTCGAAGATGACGGCGGGCACGGTGCCGGAGCCGCCGACGCTGAGCGGGCGTTCGGATTCGGATTCGAGACCGCCGGCGACAAAGGCGTGGGCGATCAGAACCTGGCGGGCGTTCTTGTCGAAATGCGGGCGGAGTTGGTCGAGGGCGGCGCGGGTGGCCTGCTCGTGCGTGCTGATCGAGTCGTCGCCGAGGGCTTCGCGGACTTCGGGTGGGAACAGGTAGGGCAGCAGAAAGAACTGCACGGGATCACCATGTTTGTCGGTGAGGGTGATCGGCGCGCAGGCTTCGGGCGTGGGATTAAAACGACCGGCGAGGTGGACCTTGGCTTTGGCGAGCAGTTCGGAGCCGAAGGCGACGCGGTCGGCGCTGTCGTGATTGCCGGCGATGGCGAGAATCGGCACGCCGGGATCGGCGGCGAGGTCGGCGAGGGTTTTTGAGAGCAGCGCAACCGCTTCGGCGGGCGGCACGGCGCGGTCGTAGAG
>CBDULB010000212.1:0-6985 GCA_965367965.1 uncultured bacterium
CCGTGGACGAAAACGTGATACCGGCGTCCCGCCGGTCCCCGGAGCATCCGTCAAATCCAACTGCCATCCCGTGGACGAAAACGTGATACCGGCGTCCCGCCGGTCCCCGGAGCATCCGTCAAAACAGCAGCCATCCCGTGGACGATCACAGTCCATGTATATGCGTGTAACCGCAGCCTGAAAAGACCGACTGCCACCAAGCAGCCATCCAGAAGCCGCTCATTAGCGTATTTCAGCGTCCATTAGCGGTTCCCAGAATCCATCCAGTAACCGGATCAGCCCCTCCCCTCCTCAACGAAACAACAGCGCCCGCAGATCGTCGGTAACCTTGCCGAGAATATCGTTGTGACTGGTGTCGGCGATCTCGTGGTAGGTGACCACATCGGGGTGGGCCGCCGCGAGCTCACGGCCCATTTCCACGGGAATGATGTGATCATCGGCTCCGTGAAATAAGTGAACGTCGGCGCCCTCAAATCCGGCAATCGTCTGCAGCGCGACCTCGTTGTCGAAATTGTGCCGGATCCAACCACTCACCGGTGCACCGGTGGTTCGTGAGGCCATCGCCTCGATCGATCGGAACGGCGACACCACCACGGCGTCTTCCACATGATGCGCCGCGGCTGTCTCGAGTGCCACCGCTGCGCCTAACGAATGCCCGAAGCATCCGACATGCTGCCACAAGGCGTCAGCACCAACACTCAGGTGCTCAGCCAATGCTACGACCGCAGCTTCCACGCTGCGGTGAATGCCTTCACGACTCGCCCTCCCTGCACACTCGCCGTAGCCGGGATATTCGACGAACAGAAAGCCGACACTCTGCGCGGCATTCGCTGCTGCCGGGGGTTCCGCCAGAAAGGTGTTATGCAGCGTCAACGAGGCGTTGCCACAAAACATCAGCCACAGCCGCCCGGGAATTTTCCCGTCTGTCATTTCCGGCGGCTGATAATAAGCCACCTGCTCACCGTCTTTGGTTAAAAACTCGAGTCGAACACGCTGCCCACCGGCAAGTAATGTGTCTCCGTCAGGGTAGCGGGTCGGGTGAAAGACAATTTTATCCTGAACGAAATAGAGGACACAGCCCACCATAACGAACGATATCAACACTGCGATCACCCACCCCATCAGTCGCCGAAAAAGCCTCATCGTTTAGTTCTCTCGAGACTCACTTGACTCGAATCACGATAATCGCCTTCTGACCTTCGTTGTGAATCTGGAGGTAAAGCAGCTCGCCTTCGAAGCCCTTGCGACGGGCGAACGCCTGCTCAACGGTGGTCACTTTTTCCTGATCAACCTCAGTGATGATCTGGCCCACCTCGAGCCCGGCTTCGGCCGCCGGGCTGCCGGCTTCCACCGACTCCACGACCACGCCCTCGATGCTCTCATCGACCGACAATGCGGCCCGTGCGACATCATCCAGTTCGACGATGACCACACCGTCGATGAACATTTCCTTGGCTTGTTCATCGGGGTCGGGCCCGGTGTGAGGTTCCGGCTCACTGGCAAACGCTACCGACATATTCTCCAAGTCACCCAGCACGACGTCAAAGTCCATCTGCTTACTCTTGCGAATGATGGTAAACTTCACCTTTTCACCGGGAAAAGTATTGCTGATATCAAGGCGCAGTCGCTGCATGCTTTCGACCGCCTGATCGTTGTATTCGATGATCAAATCGCCGGCCTTGAGTCCTGCCGCCGCCGCCGGTGTCTCGGGCACCACTTCGACAATCATCACACCGCTCTTGTCCTTGCGCCCCATTCTCTCGGCGGTGCCCGAATCGAGCGGGTTCATGCGCACACCGAGAAAACCTCGCCGCACATTGCCCCCGCCGTCGAGAAGTCGCTGCACGATGTTCAACGCCATGTTCGATGGAATGGCAAAACCGATACCGATATTGCCACCGGCCATTCCCGACTGGATCGCCGTGTTGATACCGATCAGGCGCCCCTTGGCATCGACCAGCGCGCCACCCGAATTGCCCTGATTGATGGAGGCATCGGTCTGGATGAAATTTTCGTAGCCGCCGCCGGTTATGTCCAGGCTGTTGCGACTGAGTCCACTGACAATGCCCGAGGTCACGGTCTGCTCAAGACCGAACGGATTGCCGATCGCCAATGTCACATCGCCGACGCGCAGTTTCGAACTGTCGCCGATGGTCGCCACTTTCAGACCACTTGCTTCGATCTTGATCAGAGCTACGTCCGTGCGCGGATCGGCGCCGACAACCGTCGCCTTGTAGTCGCGGTGATCGGTAGCCAGCGAGACCATGATCTCGTCAGCGTCGTCAACGACATGATTGTTAGTCAAAATGTAGCCGTCGGTCGAAACGATCACGCCGGATCCGAGCCCCTGCTGAGTGCGCGGCGGAAGTTCCAGATCTTCCTCATCCTCCGGAACGCCGAAGAAGCGACGGAACAGCGGGTCGTCAAACATCCGACTGCGACTCGGCGACGCTACCTCTTTGGTCGAGTAAATCGTCACCACGGCCGGCATCACACTCTCCAGCACGTCCGCATAGGAAACCACCGGTCCCCCCGTCTGAGCAATCGGAGCGTCGTCGATGGTCAGCTTTGCACTCAACTCCTGGTATGTCGGACCGACCTCAACCGTGGGCACGGCTTTGATCGGTTTGATTTCCTTTTTTTGCACTTCAGGAACGGGCTTGGCCGGACTCTCTTGAGCCGGAGAAGACACGGAAAATATCGCGCTGAGAACTCCAGCGATAACAAAGGGGGAAGGCAGTTGATGGATCATGGAAAATTTCATCGCGTCAGATTCGCAGAAAAGAATGTCGAGAACCGCAAAGCCTTACGGTAGCGCAATATTAACACACGCCAAACGTAGGATCACAGCATTTGCTCGTCTATGCCCGCCCGCCAATAAAGCAACCGCCCCCAGCTTATGCCTGCGCAACACCGTGACGGCATGGCGCCTGGTCGATTTCCGCTTCGACCACCTTCACGCACTCCGGGCAGATGCCGTGCGTAACCTCGATTTCAGGATGAGAACCGATGTAATCTTCGACACTGTGCCAGAAGCTGTCATCGTCGCGCACTTTGCGGCACCAGGCACACATCGGCACCAGGTCCTTCAGTTCAGCGACCTCTTTTCTGGCACTGTCGACATCCAGCAGAGCCCGATTCAAATCGCTCGCCACCCGGCGCGCCTCCAGCGCACCAATCACCCGCCGTGCCAGCGCCTGCAAAGCCCGCTTTTGATCAGTCGATAAGTCCCTCGGCACGGTGTCAATCGCACACAACGTTCCCAGCGCAACCCCACCCGGGGTAACCAGCGGGGCGCCGGCGTAAAAGCGAATATTCGGATCCCCCGTGACCAGTGGATTTGACGAAAACCGACCGTCAGCGCTGGCATCCGTCACCAGAAATACATCGTGCTGCTCAATCGCCAGTTTACAAAAAGCATCCTCGATCGGCGTCTCAGTGGCGCCCAGACCAACCGTCGATTTAAACCACTGCCGGTTCAGGTCGAGTAAGGACACCAGAGCGATCGGAGTTTCGCATATGAAGCTGGTCAATTGAGTCAAATCATCGAAAACCTGCTCCGGAGCAGTATCCATAATTTCATAGGCTTCCAGGGCCTCGAGTCGCTTTTGGGGGTCTTTCATAATCAAGAAGATGTCTGCGAAATCTCTTAATAAATTTCGCAGATATTCACCCTTAATCAATAATAATTATTATAATTTCCATACTTTATGAAATTTTCTTTCAAGTTATAAACCTCTCCATTCATCCCTCCCTCCCTTCCTTCCGCCCTTGCCACCGCCTCATGTTGACCGATTTTGACGCCAGCTCCTGCTGAACCGCCCATGAACGAAATCGCCGACGCCATCAACATTCACCGTCGTTGGATCGCTTTGTCGGTCCTTTGCGCGCTGTTGATCTGGGAATCTCTCGCACCGTTTTTCGATTTTTTTGTCCGCAAAACCAAGCGGCGCCTGGTCCACGGCGTCACCAATGTCTCCCTGGCCGTGATCAATACCCTGCTGATCGTGGTGGTTTTTCTCGGCACCTGGACCTGGGCTTCGATCGTCGCCGAAGAGCACGGCTGGGGCCTGCTGCACTGGATTGACTTAGCCGCCTGGCAGGAAGCGCTGATCGCAATACTGCTATTCGACATTTTCACCTACTGGTTTCACCGGATGAGCCATCGCATCCCATTTCTCTGGAGATTTCACCGCGTTCATCACTCCGACCCGCAAATGGACGTGACCACTGCCAACCGCTTTCATTTTGGTGAGATCATCATCTCGTCCGTGTTGCGCATCGCCGTGATCCTGTTGATCGGTGCACAGCTGTGGCATCTCGCGCTCTACGAAGCCATCATGTTTCCGATCGTTCAGTTTCATCACGCCAACATTGTTCTGCCACCCCGTCTCGACCGGTTTCTCCGCCTGTTCATCGCCACGCCGGCGATGCACAAAGTTCATCATTCAAGGCTTCAGCCGGAGACCGATTCCAACTACACCTCACTGCTCTCGATCTGGGACCGGATGTTTCGTTCATTCAAAACCCGCAGAGATCTGCACGCGATCAACCTTGGACTCGAAGGTTACGATGCTGGCGCGAAACAGAACTTGATCGGGCTGCTGAAGACGCCGAAAGACTAAGTCACCAATTTGCCGTGTCAGAGTCTAAAGCACCCATACCGTCCAGCGATAACGCACGTACTGCGACAGCATCACCTCCGAAACAGGGAGGCATGCGCTGGCTGGTGCTGGCCGCAGTTATCATTGTGGGAATGTGGTTCGGCATCAAGGCCTTGCGCGAAACTCCCGAAGTAGGCGCCGACACAGCAGGCCCGGCAGCCGGTGGCGCGGCGCCGCAGGGACCTCCACCGGCAACTGTGCTGGTCTCGCCGGTTACCAAACAACTGTCTCAGGAAAAGCGTCGCGTGACCGGCACGCTGCGCGCCGTCGCCCGCGCCGATGTGGCCGCCCGCGAAGCCGGTGCCGTCTCCGAAGTGCGCATCGATGAAGGTCAGACCGTCAAAAAAGGCGAAGTCCTGGCCGTCCTCGACACCAGCCGTCTCGATGCCGAACTGGCCGAAGCGAAAGCTCAATTGAGCGCCGCCAAGTCGGTGATCGCCCAACGCGAAGCCGAATCTAAGCGCGCCGCCACCGATCTCGAGCGAAAGCAGAAGCTGTTCAAAAGCGGCGCCGTCTCCGAACGCGAGTATCTCGACGCCGAGCGCGAGTCGGCGGTTGCCATCGCCGGCGCTGAAGTCGCCAGAGGCCAACTCGCAGCGATGACCAGCAGCGTCGAATTGATGACTGTGCGCAGCAAAGATCTGCAGATTCTCGCCCCGTTCGAAGGGCGCATCGTCGCCCGCCACGTCGATCCGGGCGAATGGCTGGCGGTCGGCAATCCCGTCGCCACCCTGGTCAGCACCGGCAAAATCGAAGCCTGGCTGAGCGTCCCGGAACGCTACGCCAACACCATCGTCGAACAGGCCGAAGATCTCGACGTGGTCTCCGAGGCAAATGGTGCACGGTCGAAAATCATCGAGCTGCGCCCGGTTGCCGATGTTGATCCGATCTCCCGCCAGTTTGCCGTCGTCGCCACGATCGACAACAGCGATGACAAAATGGTCGCCGGTATGGCGGTAACTGTTGATTTGCCGGTCGGCGAGGCGGCCGAACACCTTTCCATCCCCGCGGATGCCCTGGTAGTCGCCCGCAACGAAGCTTACGTGTTTCGCCCCAACCCCGGCCAGGCGCAACAGCCTCCATCCGCCGAGAAAGTCAGTGTGCGCGAACTGTTCCGCAGCAATGGCCGGGTCTTCGTCGAGTCCGAAACCCTGCGCGCCGGCGACATGGTGGTCACCGAAGGCAACGAGCGCCTGTTCCCGGGCACCCCGCTGATCACCGCACCGGCCAACGCCAAAGAAGTAAGTAACGCCGCTCAGCAGGCGCAAACGGCGCCCTGACATGATCCGTCCCGCCGTTAATCAGCCGATATCGGTAGCCGTCGGCGTGCTGCTCAGCGTCTTCGCCGGGCTGCTCGCGGTCACCAATGTGCCGATCCGCATGACCCCGGAGGTGCAGTCGGTGGTCGTCTCAGTGATCACCAACTGGGAAAGCGCCTCGGCCGAAGAGATCGAAAGCGACATCGTCGAGGAGCAGGAAAAAACCCTCGGCGAAGTCACCGGCCTCAAGTCCATGATCAGCACCAGCGCCGCCGGTCAGGGCACGCTGCGTCTCGAGTTCGAAACCGGCACCGATATCAACGAAGCACTCGCCGAAGTGCTGCAAAAACTCGACGAAGTTCCCGGCTATCCGGGCGGGGTGCTGCAGCCGGTGGTCGAACCGGTCGATCCCGAGTCGGTCGACTACATTTCCTGGGTCGGCCTCTCCTCAACCGATCCCGAATTTGATCCGACCACACTGTATGACTTCATGGAGCGGCGCATGCAACCGCGCTTCGACCGGCTGCCCGGCGTGTCTCAGGTCGGCATTCGCGGCGCGCGCCAGTCGGAACTGCACATCGTCGTCGATCCGACTTCGATGGCGCAACGTCGAATCACCTTCTCGCAACTCCAACAGGCAATCTCCGGCGCCAACGTCGACGTCTCCGCCGGGCGCGTCGAGGAAGGCAAACGCGACATCCGGGTGCGCACCACGGGACGTTTTCAGGCACCTGAAGACATCGCCGCCATGGTCATCCGCCAGGACCAGAGCGGGCCCATCTACCTCGGCGACATCGCCACCATCGAGCGCGCCTACAAGGAGCCCTTGAGCTGGGCGCGGGCGCGCGGCATCGCCATGCCGTTCTTTAATTTCCAATTGCAGCGCGGTGCCAACCTGCTCGAAACCATGGAAGCGCTGGAGCGGGAAATTGCCGCCCTCAACGCCCCCGACGGACTGCTCGATCAAAAAGCCAAAGAGCTCGGCATCAACGGCAAACTCGAACTGGTCAACACATACGACTCGACCACCTACGTGCGCGACGCCATCGATCTGGTGCAGTC
>CBDULB010000213.1:0-6905 GCA_965367965.1 uncultured bacterium
CCGCCCCCGAACCGATGACCGCACCACCGGCAGCGCCGGTGATCGATGACGATGCCGCGACCGCTGCCGCCAATTCCGGCGGTGCGATGTAAAACATCGGCGCGCCTGGAAAACCTATCAGAAACACCGACAAACCGAGGTGCCCGGTTCCGCAAGGTTCCGGGCACTTCTGCGTATTAACGAAAAGCTTGCTGCCCTCCGCTGCGGCTTGCAGCGCATGCCAACGGCGCGCCTGCCGGGCCAGTTGATGCTCATTGAGCTGCCTGGCGATAGCACCCCCGGAGTTATCGTCACCGGCCTTCACCATACGCTCGCGCAAAGTCATCACCTTGTTTTCAGCCCCGCCTCGAGGATCTGCGATAAATTCAGCTGTCATGTCCGCGTCGTCCACCCGCAGGCCTGACATTGCCACCAAGTCCGGCCATCGGTCGAGGATTGCAGCCAGTGACACATGAGTCGCAAAGTCGCCGCCCGCTTCCACGGTCCGGTGCAGCCCGAGCAGACGCCCGCGGCGGTCAAAAACCGGGCCACCGGAATCCCCCGGCGCAAGTGCACAGGTGCTGACCAGCAAAGCCGAATCCTCGCGCTGATAACCGAAGCCCATTCTCACGCCGGCCTGACCGATTGCCCCGGCACCGCCTGCATGTCCTGCTGACCACATCGCTACCACGCCTGCCGACTCATCACCCCGGGACGCGGACCAGCGCACCGCTGCAGCAACCCCTCGAGTGTCCGATCGTATCTCGCGAGTTCCGATTTTCTGATGATCGATTTTCAACACGGCCGCGTCGAGCCGTGCATCCCGGCGCACCACCCGGGCCCGTCCCATTCTGCCCTCGCCCGAATAGACCAGGATACTTTCCCCCACGTGAGAACAACCGTGCGCCACGGTAAAAATCCAGTGCCCTTGCGATCCGACCACCACGCCGCTGCTCCAACGGCCGTCGTCCACCAGCAATCCAACACAGGACTGCTTCGCGCTCACCTCAAGAGCGGCTGAAGCCTGTTGCCACTCGACAGCTTGCTCCGTCGCAATGCTCTGCGCTCGAACGGAAAATTTCGCCGACAGCAAAATGGCAATCGCCACAGCCACCCGGACGCCAGCGCGCTGCACAATGGAAAAATAGCGATTCGGACAGATCACGGCAGACCGCCACGCTGTCCTAAAATTGTCAGACCATCAACTCAATTGTGATACTGGTTGCATTTTTGATAATAATGTACAGTCTTCAGCATCTGACCTTATTGATTCGGCGCTCCTTTTCAAAACTGAGTGCCAAGCAAGTTTCCCACTTGTGTCATACCCGTTTCGCACTAACGTTTCCCCCTTCACAAACGGCACCATCCGGTGCGTTTGTCCTGTTCCGCGCGAATAGCTCAGCGGTAGAGCATCTCGTTTACACCGAGGCGGTCGGGGGTTCAAATCCCTCTTCGCGTACCAGTTTTAAAGAGAAACTCTCTCTGCAAAACCTGCGCCCGCTTTCACGAGGCGCAACCCACGACCGCAGGTCGGGACTGCCCGTCCGGCGAAAGCGCAGCTTGAGCCGGACTCTGTCAAAATCGGCCGCAGGCCGCTTCCCCGCAGAAGCAGAAGTCGCCGCGCCTCGCGCAAGACTTCGGCTTAATTCAAATCCCTCTTCGCTTAAAAAAGAGAACCGTTACCAACGAGTCCCGTGAAGCCACGCCGACCGGTCATCATCGGCAATTAATGCCGGGGTGCAGCCGTTCCCCGACCGTTGATCCGATCACCAGATCGCGACGTCGTCGCCCTCGCCCCGATCGTCTTTGCCATCCGGCCCGAAGCTCCACACCAGCGTTTCCTGCGCCACCGTCTCACCCGGTTCCGACGGATCTGTGCAACGCTCATCGCGCGAAGTGTCGATGATCAATCGGTAGCGGTTGCCCCACGGATCGTAGAGCACTCCGCCGCCACCGCTCTCGTAAACCACTCCGTTACGCGGCTTGGCACCATCACTGGCTTTTCGACCGGAGAAAAACGTTCGCCGCCGGGTGTTGAGTCCGCCCGGCCCCGCCTCTTTGTCACTCCCCAAAAGGACATTCATCAAGTTGCTGTCGGAGTCAATTTCCAGATCCGCACCATTCCGACCGGACTCCCGCACCGGGAACCTGCGGTACTCGGTTGAGTAAGTCGCGATCGCCTTGCGCAGCTCGATCGCATTGTGTCGTGCTTGCAGAGCCCGCACTTTACCCATCACCACCTGGGATACCGGTAGCACCGCCGCAGCGAGGATCGCGACAATGGCCATGACGACCAGTAACTCTACCAAGGTAAATGCCCGCGCCTTCATGAAACTAAGCTATGTCATTGTATTCACATTGTAAACACAATTGTTTCCGGGCATTAAAAAAACGCGATGCGGTTTCCCGACATCGCGTTCAGAATTTTATTTGGCCGGTCCCGAAGCCGGGCGTCCAGCGCCCGCTGCGATCCAGTCTGAGGGCACCGTCACCAGGTGGTGACGTCATCCTTTTGACCACGGTCGTCTTTTCGATCCGGGCCGTATGAATAAACAATTACGCCATTGGGAATGGTCTCCTGTCCGCCTTCGTTGGGATCCGCGACGCGATCGTTCCGATTGGTATCGATCGTCACGATAAAATGCTCGCCCCACGGATCGAACAGCTCACCCCCGCCATTACCGTCCGACACAACGCCGCCCTTGGGAGGATCACCTTTGGCCTTTTTACCGCCGAAGAAGCTTATTCTACGGGGATTGAGCCCGGCCACTTCCCGTTCGCTACCCATCAGAACATCCATCAAAGTGCGGTCAGTCTCCATGACTTCGTCGGCGGAGCCGTTGGTCGCTTTGACCGGGTACTTCCGATATTCCGTGAAATAAGTCTCAATTGCCTGGCGAACCTGCATCGCGTCATTCTTCGCCTGAGTGCTTCGCGTCTTACGCAGTACACCGTTAGCAACCGGGAAAATCATCGCCGCAAGAATGGCGATGATCGTGATTACAACCAGCAGTTCCATGAGGGTAAAACCTCGAGCGTGGGATCTCGAACGGTAAGAAGAAAAGAGCGATTTCATAGCTTATAAAGGTTGGGGGTTGCGCAGGGGCTCTGACAAGGCGATTCTATCAACAAGTTAGCGTCAAACCATCACCATGCAATGACATTGTAATAACAATGTCCATCCAAAAATGCAGCAGGTGCTCCGTTAATCTGATCGGCCAGTCGCCGCTCTCATCACTCCGGGCCTTTCACGCCGCGAGTGTCGACGCTTCCAAAATTCTATACAAACTCCCCCAATTTTTTCATTTTCATGAGTCAAACCATCTTTTCAAGAGTTCAGGCACTGTTCGCCGAATCTGGATACCGTCCGCAAAACAAATCAGAACTGTCCCGCAGCCTCAGGCTCGCACCGCGCGAACGCCCCCAACTCGGTGCCGCGTTGAAATCGCTACAGAAAGCCGGCACCATTCGTGTCGGCAAAACCGGCCGCTACGAAATCATCCGCTCCGGCTCAAAAGCCCGCGCCGATCGCACCCGGGGCGACGCCAATCGAGATAAAAAGCGCGCCCCGGCAGCCAGAGAGCGCTCTGCAAGCAAACAGGACGGCATCCCCGGCGTCATCCATTTTCCAAAGTCGTCGCACCGCTCGATCGCGTTCTTCGTCGCGCAGGATCCTGAAGCGCTGCAGAAGCTCGGCCTCGATCTCGATGGCGACAGTCTAAAAATGCACGAGCGCCGCACCCGGGGCGCCCTGCATGGCGACAAGGTGCTGGTCAGCATCAGCCGCAGCGGTCATCCCGGTCGCAAAAAAACCAAAGGAAAATCGAAATCGAGCCGCCCACCCAAAGGCCGCGGTCGCGATCGTGACTCCGATCACGATGACTTCGACGTGCGCGTCATCGAAATTGTCGAGCGCCGCCACAAACGCATCGTCGGCACCTTTCGGAAACGCGGACGTTTCGCAACACTCGAGCCGGACACTCCGCAACTACCCGAGGTGTTCGACCTGACCGAAGTGCTGCCCAACGTGAATCCCGGAGACAAAGTGGTCGCCGATTTCATCAGCTGGGACTCCCCGAGTTCGAATCCGAAAGCGGCCATGATCAAAGTGCTCGGATCGCCTGAAGATCCGTTTGTCGACATCATTGGCGTTATCTACAAATACAACCTGCCGCTGGAGTTTCCCCGTGAGGTTATCAAGGAAGCCGAACCCATCCATGACACCGTGCACCCCGACGAGATCGACTCGCACCGGGAAGACTGGCGCGACCGTCCGGTGTTCACCATCGATCCCGCCGACGCCAAGGACTTTGACGATGCGATCTGCATCACCGAACTCAAAGGCGGCGGTTGGGAACTCGCCGTGCACATCGCCGACGTCTCACACTACGTGCGCCCCGGCACCGCGCTCGATCGCGAAGCGCGCAAGCGTGGCAACTCGACCTACCTGGTCGACCGTGTCATTCCGATGCTGCCCGAAAATCTAAGTAACGGAATCTGCAGCCTCAAGCCGGATGTCGACCGCATGACTCATGCGGCGATCCTGAACTTCGATCAAAACGGCAAGCTCAAGAAATCGCGCTTCACTCAGGCGATCATCCGCAGCCAACGCCGCTACAGTTACGAGGAAGCGTTTGAACGACTCGAGTATACGCAAAAACAGATCGATGCGCTCGACGACAAAGCCGAAGCCGAAATGTGTCGCCAGCTGCATCGCGCCTGGGACCTTGCCTCCATCCTGCGTAAAAAACGTTTCGAGAATGGCTCGCTCGAGCTCGATTTTGCCGAAACCAAAATCATCCTCAACAAAAAGGGCATTCCGGTCGACGTTCGCAAGGTCGAGTACGACATTTCCCATCAGTTGATCGAGGAATTTATGCTCGTCGCCAACGAAGCGGTTGCCAAGTTCACCAAAGATAATCAGGCTCCTTCGCTGTACCGGATTCACGAAGATCCAGACCCGGACAAACTCGACGAGTACCGTCAGCTGGCCCTCGACTACGGCTACCAGGTTGGCGACCTCACCCAGACATCCGAGATCCAGAGTTTGCTTAAAAAGATCAAGGGCACCCGGGAAGAGGAGGTGCTGAAAGTCGGTTTGTTAAAGAGCCTCAAGCGCGCCGCGTACAGTGCCGACCCGCTCGGCCACTACGGCCTCGCCAAGGTCAACTACACGCATTTCACCAGCCCGATCCGTCGCTACGCCGACCTGGTCGTGCACCGCGTATTGCGTCGGCTGTGCGCGCAGAAATCGAACGAACAAGATCACGTCGATCGAAAAATCAAAACCCCGACGCAGGCCAAGCTCCAGGAAATCGGCCAACACATTTCCGATACCGAACGCAACTCGGCGATGGCCGAACAGGATACTCAACGCATCAAGCTGTTTGAGTATCTCGTGCGACTGACCAAACAGGACAACCGGCGACGCTTCGATGCGCTGGTCACCGACGTGCGGCCGATCGGGGTATTCGTCGAGCTCAGTGATTTCTTCTGCAAAGGCCTGGTCAAAAAAGAAGACCTGCCCGGCGGATCGTATCGCTACGACGCCTCAAAGAAATCTCTGACCGGAAGCAACCCGAAGACCGTCTATCACGCCGGCGAAAAAGTGAAAGTTTTCGTCGTCAATGTCGACGTCGGCCAACAGATGGTCGACTTCGGAATCGCGAAGTAAATGACGTTACTCCATTCGGCTCCGCTCCCTGCACACGCACACCGCTCGACGCTCGCGGACGGATCAGGAGATCCATCCTACCTGACCAACACCGCCGGTTCCCAGTGAAACGTTTTTCGAGCTTGCTCCGCCACAATCTGCAGTTACTTTGTGTCGCAAAGTAACTGCAGATTTATGACCGATCCGACCACTGAAGTCGCCGCCGCTCAGGAAAATCTCCGCGTCATTCGCGGGTTGATGGAGCGCGCCACCGTATACCGCGCCATCTCATCGCCGGTCGGCCTGGTCGGCGGAATGCTCGCCGTGATCGTAGCTGCCTGGATGCGTTGGAAAATTACTCACCATCCCGGTTCGGTCACTGCCGAGTGGTTTCTCAGCGTCTGGTTTGCGGCGCTCGCGTTAGTGATCGCACTCAATACCTGGCTGATCTTTCGCGGCGCCCGTCTGCGTCGCGAAGCGTTCATTTCTCCCGGCATGAAAGTCGGCCTGCAGGCATTCGCGCCGGCGTTGCTCGCCGGTGGCGTGATCGGCTCACTGCTGATTTACTACGAAAATGACCTGCTCATCGGCAGCATCATGTGGCTGACATTTTACGGCCTCGCCCTGCTCGCTACCGGCGGCTTCGCCCCGGAGTCCATCCGCCGACTCGGCATCGGTTTTCTGGCTTTCGGACTGATCGCATTTTTCATGGTCATGAAACAGCGCCCGACCAGCATCAACGACGCAAACCAGCTCGCCGCCAACTTAATGGGAGCCGGCTTCGGCGTCCTGCACATCGCTTACGGAGCGTCCGTCGCCCTGCACTCCCGCCCTCGCCGCGAAGACGCATGATCGATTTTGACCGGCTCGACAAACTCATTCACGAGAAGGGGCGACTGGCGATCATGACGCTGCTCGCCACTCGCTCAGAGTGGCGTTTTGCCGATCTCAAACAGCAACTCGAAATGAGCGACGGCAACCTGATCACCCACCTGCGCACGCTGGCCAGGGCCGACTACGTGAGCTCTCGAAAAGAGGAAACTGAAAAACGCCCGCAGTCTTTCTACGCGCTCACCGATGAGGGCCGAACGGCTTTCAACACCTATCTCGCCGTGCTCGAAGAAATCATCAACACCGGAAAATCTTAAGCCCGCCGGGCATTTTTTTGAAAGATCACTTTGTGTCACAAAGTATCTATTTAGGAGACAGCAAATCCCAAATCCCAAATCCCAAATCCCAAATCCCAAATCCTGAAAACTGAAAACTGAAAACT
>CBDULB010000214.1:0-6804 GCA_965367965.1 uncultured bacterium
GAGTGATCGCTTATAAATTGAAAATTAGTGCCCCATCGGTTGGATGCCGGACTTGGCAGGAAGGCGCGGGCGATCGATGCTGGCCAGATGATGGTAAGAGACGAGAGGGGACAGGTTAATTTCGGCCGGGGCGGATTCTTGATCCAGGCCCTCATTTTATTGTCGTTAGTGGCGTTTGCCGTTGAGACCCTGCCGGACCTTTCGGATCGGTGGCGACGTTTTCTGAATGTCTTTGAACGCTTTACCGTGACTGTGTTCGCGTTGGAGTACATCGTCCGAATCGCCTTCAGCCGGGCCCGGCTTCGCTACATTTTCTCGTTCTTCGGGATCATCGATCTGCTGTGTGTGGTGCCGTTCTTTCTGGCCTCCGGCGTTGACATGAGATCACTCAAAGCGTTTCGCTTGCTGCGCCTGTTCAACATACTCAAGCTGGTCCGCTACAGCGCGGCAGTGCGGCGCTTTCACCGGGCGTTCGTCATTTCCCGGGAAGAACTGATTCTGTTTGGAATGGCCGCAGGGATCATGCTGTTTCTATCAGCGACGGGTATCTATTACTTTGAGAACGCCGCCCAGCCGGAGAAATTCGCTTCGATTTTCCATTGCCTGTGGTGGGCTACCACGACGCTGACCACGGTCGGTTACGGCGATACCTATCCGGTTACGGCTGGCGGCAAATGTTTTACCGCGCTGGTGCTGATGATCGGGCTGGGCATCGTTGCGGTGCCCACGGGACTGTTTGCGTCGGCCCTGTCCAAGGCCCGCGAGGATGAAGAGGAGAGTCGGGCAAGCTAGTGTTCAAGCAGATCTGAAATGACGGAAGGCAGGCGTCCCGTAGGTGCCGTTCTGCTTAGGCGGGGGGATTTATCCCCCGTTTTTGGTTTGCCTGGCGATGCGTCACGTAGTGACCGCTCTGCAACGATAGGTGCGGCGACACTTTCCCGGTCAGAGCGGTCAATTGGTGATGCCGAAGCCTGCTGCAAATCGGCAGAGCGGGGTGAAAGCCCCGCTTACCGGGACGGGTCGCTACGCAAGCGTTTAGACCTGGTCGAGCACTGGCATGGATGCGCTGAGCATGAAGGCTTGCCCAAGGGCGGCGGCTGTCTCACAGTTCACCCAATGTTATTCCTTCATGGATTAAAACGCGGGGTTTGCCTGGTAACGCTTCTCGCCCTTTGCGCGCGCGGTGCCCTGGCCTTTGATCCAGCCGAGCAGGACGATTCGCTGGCCGTGCTGCGGCATTTTGAACAAGCGCAACTGCCGGAGCCGTTTGTCGATGGCAGGTTCGAACCGCGCGAGGGCGAGACGATCACTCTGATCGGTGGCACGGCGATGTTCGAATACGCCGGGTCGGGTTATCTTGAAAATCTCCTGCAGCAGGCATTTCCCGAGCGGCATTTGTCGGTGCGCAACATCGCCTGGTCAGCGGACACAGTGTACCGGCAACAGCGACCGATGTTCTTTTTTACGGCAACGGGAGACACTCGTGAGGGCAGCGTGCCCGATCTGCGTGACAAAATCACGCCGGGTATTCTGATCCTGCAGTTTGGCAAAATGGAATCGCTCGACGGCGAATCGGCACTGCCCGGATTTCGCAAAGCCTACGACCGGCTGCTCGGTGAACTGCAAAAGATCAGCCCGCGCATCGTTCTGCTGGCGCCGACCCCGTTTTTTCCGGTCGGCCCGGCCGGTGAACTCGCGGAATCGCGCAACGCCGTGCTGGCGAACTATCGAACGGCGATCAGCGAGCTGGCGGCGGCCCACGGCGCCTTGTTCGTCGATGTTGAACATCGTTTTGATCCGGATTTTGGAGAGTTCCGACGCGATGGCGTCAGGCTCGCCGATGCCGGTCACCTCCGGCTGACCGGCATCATCTGCGATTCCCTGCAACTGCCGAAGCATTCTCTGGACCCCGAACTGCTGGATCGGGTTCACGAGAAAGATCAGCTCTGGCTGCAGTACTACCGGCCGACCAACTGGGCATTTCTGTTCGGTGACCGCCAGAACGTGCCGAGTTCACGGGATCACAAGGACGACGACCGGCGTTGGTTTGTCGAAGAAATACAGCGCCTGCCCGCCCTGATTCAGGAAGCAGACGAGGAAATCTGGAGGGCCGCCGCACAATGAAATTCTGCCTCGCACTCGCTGTCAGTCTGGGACTGATCAGCTCCGCCATGGCGGAATCGGTCAATCCGAAATCAGCCGATCCCTCGGTGGCGGCCGAGTTGGTCAGCTTCACCGTTCACGAAGAGTTCGAGGTCAGTCTGTTCGCCGACGAAACGCTCGGCGTCGCCAATCCGATTGCCATGCATTGGGACGAGCAGGGACGGCTTTGGGTGCTGACCACGCTGGCTTATGCGCAGCTCTCGCCGGGCCAGAAGCCGAACGACAAGATCTACATTCTCGAAGACACCGACGG
Source organism: uncultured bacterium (assembly GCA_965367965.1). Classification (GTDB taxonomy): domain Bacteria; phylum Verrucomicrobiota; class Verrucomicrobiia; order Verrucomicrobiales; family DEV007; genus JBBKXR01. The sequence goes on from CBDULB010000214.1 coordinate 2,417, forward strand.
CGATGGCAAGGCGGACGCGTCGACCGTGTTTGCCGAAGGCCTGGACATGCCGATCGGTTTTGCACTCGCCGAAGGAGGGGTTTACGTCGGCGAAGGCGACAAGCTGATTTTCATCGACAGCGACGGTCGAAAAGAAGTGATCCTGCGCGGCTTCGGTACCGGCGACACACACCAGAACATCTCCAATTTCACCTGGGGGCCGGATGGCTGTTTGTACTTCAGTCAGGGTTTGCACTGCTACTCGCGGGTGGAAACGCCGTGGGGCATCGTGCGTGGCGACACCGCAGGCTTCTTCCGCTTCAACCCGAATTCGCTGAAGCTGGAGCCGTTCTGTTTTCCTTCGATGGCGAGTCAGAACCCGTGCGGCATCGCCTTCGACAAACACGGTTCGATGTTTCTCAAATCGAACAACAAAGAGCTGATTTACGTGACTCCGGGACTGGTGCCGACCACGCATTCGCGCAACCTGGAAGCGATCGCCAGTCTCGGTTCGACGCCGGGGAAATCGATGGGTGCCGAGTATGTTGAGTCGACGCATTTGCCGGACTGGCTGCAGCATCACATGCTGGTGTCGGGTTACTACTCGCATCGGCTGACGGCGTTCCCTCTGATCGAAGAAGGTGCCGGTTACCGCCAGGTCGAACCGGTCGAATTGCTGGTCTCCGATCACCCGAGCTTCCGTCCGGTCGACTCGCGCATCGGTCCCGATGGTGCCATCTATGTTGCCGACTGGTTTAACCCGATCATCGGCCACTACCAGGCCTCGCTGCGTCATCCGGATCGCGACAAGCAGCACGGCAGGATCTGGCGGATTACGGCGAAAAACCGACCGTTGATGGTCAACCGTCCGCCGCGACTGCAGCCTGGCGTTGCGGGATTGGGGAATCCTCTGACGAAGGCGCCGCCAGTCGACGGTTCACCTGAAACGCAAGCGCGGCAGCGCTTGCACGAGGTAGTCAGGCTGGCCAATCTGCCCGAGGCGGAATCGCTGCCGAAAGCGTTGCAGGCGCTCGATCATCAGCCGGATCGCTTTATCGACTACGCGCTGCGCCAGAGTGTGCACGCGCTGGCGGAGTACTGGTTGCCGGCGGTCAGCGCGGGCAAATTGAAGTTTGAAAAGCCGCAGCATCTGGCCTTTGCGCTCGAGGAAATTGGTGGTGAGCAGGCGGTCACGCTGGCTCGTGCGAAGCTGGCCGATGCATCGATCGATGCCACGGTGCGGCAGCGCTTTGCAGCGGTGTTGGCGAAAGTCGGATCGGCGGAGGATTTGCGAAAACTGCTGATGGAAGATCACGCCGATGGCGCGGTGCTGAATGCGCTCAACGAGGCCTGGGCGACGCGCAAGGTGCGCGCCGCGGATCCCTTTGCGCCCCGGCTTGCGGAGTTGGTGGCTTCGGAAAGTGAGTCGGTGAAGGTGGCCGCGATTCGCCTGGTGGGACTGTGGCGGGTGATGCCGCTGACGGCGGCGGTGAAGAAACTCGCGCTCGACTCAACGGCGACGGAAACGGTTCGGATCGAGGCGATGCAGGCGTTTGCGAGACTGGCCGGTAAGGCATCGGTGGAGCCGCTGCTCACCGTGGCATCGGCGGGTGATAAGATTTCCTCGCGCTTGCAGGTGGCAAGTGTGCAGGCGCTGAGTCTGGTCGACCTCGCCCGGGCCGGTGGCAGTGCGGCGGAGATATTACCGACCTTAAAAAGCGATGCGGAGATCGGTCGCCTGCTGCAAGCGTTCCTGGTTCGCAAGGGGGGCTCGGATGCTCTGGCGGCGGCACTGCAAACTGCCGGTCTGACGGTCGACGATGCCCGCCGGGTGTCGACCGCGTTGAGTGAAGTCGGACGCCGCAGTGGCGAGTTGGCCGCGGTGGTCGATGCGGCACTCGGCACGGCGGCGAATGCGACGCCTTATTCTGTGGAGTTCGTCAATGAGCTGGTGGCCGAGGTGAACGCGTCAGGTGATGCCGAAGCCGGTAAGGAGATTTTTCAACGGCCGCTGCTGACCTGCGTGGCCTGTCATCAGGTCGGTGGAGCGGGGGGGATTCTCGGGCCGTCGCTGGATACGGTGGGTGCCGGGCTGCCGCTCGATATCCTCATCGAATCGGTGCTTTGGCCGGAGCGACAGCTGAAGGAGGGCTATTTCGCGCTCAGTGTATCGACCAAAGACGGTCGCGAACTGACCGGTTACAGGGAGCGGGAACAGGCCGGCGTGCTGCATCTGCGCGACACCGCCAGCGGCGTGACGCATCCGATCCCCGCGGGACAGATCGCCGAACGAAAAAACATCGGCACGCTCATGCCGGCGGGTCTGACCACTTCGCTGAAGCGCGAAGAGTTACGCAACCTGATCGCCTATCTGGCGAGTTTGAAGGGCGGCCGGTAGCGGGGATCCCTGTAGCGGAATGCGTAACAATTTCGGCGAACGTCGTTGAGCCATGGCACAGGCAACCAAGGCAGAGGCGAAATTTTGACAAATTCCGCTACGCGGTGTGCGCCAGTGTTCAGCCATCCGGATCTGAACACTGAACACTTTCAGTCTTCTCAGAGCTTGTGGCCCATCTTGTCCTTCTTGGTCTGCATGTAGCGCTCGTTGTGAGGATTGGTCTCCTCGATGATCGGCACCTGCTCGACGATTTCGAGATGGTGACCGTGCAGGCCGACCACTTTCTTGGGATTGTTGGTCATCAGGCGGATGCGGCGCACACCGAGGTCATGCAGGATCTGGGCGCCCATGCCGTAGTCGCGCAGGTCGCCGGGGAAGCCGAGCCTTTCGTTGGCTTCGACGGTGTCGAGGCCTTCCTCCTGCAGCTTGTAGGCACGGATCTTGTTGACCAGGCCGATGCCGCGTCCCTCCTGGCGCATGTAGACGAGTACACCGGTGCCTTCGGCTTCGATCTGGCTGAGGGCGTTGTGCAGCTGGCCGCCACAGTCACAGCGGCGTGAACCGAAAACGTCGCCGGTCAGGCACTCGCTGTGGACGCGGACCAGGACCGGTTTGTCGGGATCGATCTTGCCTTTGACCAGTGCCAGGTGATGCTCGCTCGGGTCGAGCGTGCTCTGATAAAGGTTGAGTCCGAAGGTGCCCCAGTCGGTCGGCATTTCGATGTGCTCGACGCGCTGGACGAGTCGCTCGCTGTTGCGCCGGTAGGCGATCAGGTCGGCGATGGTGCCAAGCTTGAGCCCGTGCTTTTTGGCGAACACGATCAGCTCCGGAAGACGCGCCATGGTGCCGTCTTCTTTGAGAATTTCACAGATGACCCCGGCGGGTTCCAGGCCGGCCAGGCGCGCCAGGTCGACGGCGGTTTCGGTGTGACCGGCGCGTTGCAGCACGCCGCCGAGTTTCGCCTGCAGCGGTAAAATGTGACCGGGTTGCACCAGATCGCCGGGTTCGGACAGGGGATCGGCAAGCACCTGGCAGGTGCGCGCGCGGTCGGGAGCACTGATGCCGGTGGTGATACCGCCGGCGGCGTCGACGGCGACGGTGAAGGCGGTGCCGTAGGCTTCGGTGTTGCGGCGCACCATCGGCTGCAGGCGCAGGCGTTGCGCGGCGTCCGGGGTGATCGGCGCACAGATCAGCCCGCGACCGTGGGTGATCATGAAATTGATCGCTTCAGGCGTGGCTTTTTCGGCGGCGATGATCAGGTCGCCCTCGTTTTCGCGCTCGGCATCGTCGGTGACGATGACCATTTTTCCGGCGGCGATATCGGCGATGATATCCTGGGGCGAACTGAAAGGTGACGGTTCGGCGGGATCAGAGGTAGGGCTGGATTCGGACATGAGAAATGGTTGAGACAGGAAGGTAGCACAGTTTTGGTCCTATTCAGAGACGCGAGCGCAGGTCGCACCCTTACGCGATTTGTGCTATCGGTGGCAGATGAATGATCCGGGCAGTGCTGAAATCGCAGGCGAAAATTTTACCATCGCCCGTCTCGACGAAATTGCGGCGACGCCGTGTCCGTGCGGACAATCGAAGCGGGCCTTCATGGACGATCCCGCCGGTATCGCCTCGATGCACATTGTCGAAATCAAGCGCGACAGTGAGACGCACTACCACAAGGCGATGACCGAGATCTACTTTGTGCTCGAAGGCGAAGGCCACATCGAGCTCGATGGCGAGTCGTATCCCTTGGCGCCGAACACCTCGGTGATGATCAAGCCGGGCTGCCGTCACCGTGCGGTCGGTGAGGGCCTGAAGATTCTCAATGTGCCGATTCCGAAGTTTGATCCCGATGATGAATGGCTGGATTGAATCTCAGCCGAATGCATAACGCCGTTGTAAAAGAGCCCCCCGCGCTGAGCCTTTACCTGCCCGGCCAGGGCGGTGCCTACGCGGCGCAGAGCTGAATCATTCGGGCAACCGGGTTACCTTCCGGATTTTGTCCGGCCGGAGGAGC
>CBDULB010000215.1:0-6719 GCA_965367965.1 uncultured bacterium
CTCTGACCTCTGACCTTTGTTTACGCGGGGGTCAGCTCCTGACTCTGGTACCAATCGAGGTATTCGGCGGCAACGTCTTCGAGTTCGGCGATTGAAATGACCGTGGAGAAGCGCGAGCGCAGCTGGCGACCGTTGCGCAGCGTGCGTGAGTAGGCCATCAGGCGTGAGCGCATCGATTGCAGGGTGTGGCGTTCGTCACCATAGCGGCCCCATTCGAGCGCCATATTGCAGTGCCGAAGGATCAGTGCCCAGCGTTCCGCAGGAGTGATCTCCGGCAGGTGCTCGCCGGTTTCGAGAAAATGCTTTGCCTGCTGAAAGATCCACGGGTGACTCATCGCCGCCCGTCCGATCATGATGCCGTTGACGCCCGTCTCACGGCGGCGTTTTGCGACATCTTCGCCGCAGCTGATGTCGCCGTTGCCGATCACCGGAATGGAGACCGCTGCGGCGCATTCGGAAATGACGTCCCAGTCAGCTTCGCCCGAGTAACCCTGCGAACGCGTCCGGCCGTGGATGGCGATGGCTTGAATGCCTTCGCTTTCGAGGATGCGGCAGATTTCAGGGGCGTTGATGCTCTGCTGGTCCCAGCCGATGCGGATTTTTGCGGTTACCGGTACCTCATCTTTCACGCCGCGAACGATGCCGCCGGCGACACTGGCGAGCACCGGGCAGTCTTTGAGCAGCGCTGAGCCGCCGTTGCGCGACACCACTTTGTTTACCGGACAACCGAAATTGATGTCGATAAAATCCGGCTGCTTCCAGTCGATGATGCGGTTCGAGGCTTCGGCCATCCTCGCGCCGTCAGCACCGAACAGCTGAACGCCGACCGGCCGCTGTTCGTCGTCGAACTCGGTGTACTTACGGGTTCGCTTGTCGGCCTGCATGATGCCTTCGGCCGAGACGAATTCGGTGACCATGACATCGGCACCGAGCTCTTTGCAGATGCGCCGGAACACCAGATCCGTGACCCCGGCCATAGGGGCGAGGTAGAGCGGAAATTGAGAATCTGAGAACCAGGACAGCATTGGCCCCCATGATAGACCAGCCGCAAGCGCTTGTCATTCCGTGTTGGCGATGGTGAAAATTTGATGTTTGCTAATCGACGATGATCTCAGCTTTTTTCCGCCGACTGCCGGGGCTTGGCATTTGTCTTTCGGTTTTGCTGACATTGGCGGGTTCACCAGTCTCCGCCGATGACAAAAAGCCCGGCACTTTGGAAGCAGATCCCGATCTTTCGTGGATGAAAGATGTCACGCTCAAACCGCGCGGCTATGGAAATGCCAAGGAAATCCGGCCCTGTCTTTTAAAATACAAACTCAGCTGGCGTCGCGTGCTCAGCGCCGGCGAAGCGGAAATTGCGATCGATCGCGAGAGTTCCAGGGTGCTGGTCGGCACCGCTACCGCGAAAAGCACCGGATTGGCCCGGGCTCTGTGGAGCTATGACTGCGATCTAAGTGCCCGCCTCGACAGTCAGTCGCTGAAGCCGCTCGGCTTCGAACACAGCGAGGTCGACAAGAAGGAGACGGTGACCTACGTGACCGAGTTCAAGCCCGGGTGGGTGAGAACTTTCACGACCCGCCCGAACGAAAAGGGGGTGGTCGAAACCACGCGGCGCACCGTGTACTATGGCGAAGCGCTCGATCTGTTGAGCACCATCCTCTACGTGCGCAGCTTGCCGCTGGAGAAGGGCGACAAGATCACTCGCGTGGTGCAGCCTTTTGACCGGCCCTATCTGGTGACTTTCACCGTCGATGGCACGGAGCAGCGAAAGTTCGAAGGTAAAAAGATTCCTACCATCAAGATGTCGATCACGATTCTGCGGGTGAACAAAGACCTGTCGCTGAAAAGTTATGACAAGATGAAAGAGGGGACTGTCTGGGTCAGCGACGATGACTTCCGCCTGCCGATCGAGATCCGGGCTGATATCTTCGTCGGGTATATCACCTGTTTGCTGAAGAGTCGGGAATACACAGATGTTGAGTAAAGTGCCTGCCGCGGAGGATGGCTGAGACGCGCATTTTTGCGTTGCCTTTACCGCTTTTAGTTGTCTAATACGAGCGAATGCAACGACTACGCCTGATTTTCATGGCGCCCTTGTTGGCGGCGACTCTGATCGGATCCGTTTCCTGTGCCGCGCATACCGCGGGGCGTGAGCATGTCGCCGCCGGCCGTGAGGAAATCATGGTAGGCCATCAGCAGAACAGCGCCGGTATCTTGATTCCGACCGGCAGGATTCAGCACGGCAAGGCATCGTGGTACAGCACCCGCACCAACGGCGGCACGCGTACCGCCAGTGGCGAGCGTTTGAGCAACGACGCGGCCACTGCGGCGCACCGTCACCTGCCGATGGGAACGATCGTTAAAGTCACCAATCTTCGCAACGGGCTTTCGGAAAACGTCCGCATCACCGATCGGGGGCCTTTCACCGAGGGCCGCATCATTGACGTGACCATCGGCACGGCGGAAAAGCTGGGCATGGTCAAGGCCGGCGTGGTTCCTGTGAAAGTCGAACCGATGAAGCTGGTTTCGTATCAGGGTTCCGCTTTGCCGGCCGGGTCCTCCGCTGAGTCCGTCGGCGATTCCTCCGGCACTGCGCTGTCGGCACCGATCGCTTCGCCGGATGTGGCTGACGCGGCTTCGGTCGATGTCCCGGTGGAATCGGGTTCTCCGGTGGCTGCCGAATCGGCTGCAAGGTCAGTACTGTCGCTGCCTGTTTCGGTATCGCCGGCATCCTGAGCAGCGACTTGGTCGCCCTCTTTCCCGGCTTTCCGGCCCTGAAGCAACAGCGCCACTTCTTCCTGGATCTGCGCTACTTCGTCGAGTCGTAACTGCGGGTCGGCGACGACAAAGACATCGCCGTTCTCCTTGTGCTCGTAAAAAAGCATGCGCCGCGATTCCATTTCCTGGGTGTCGACCGGAATCAAGGTCTTCTTCCGCTCCAGCATCAGCGCTAGAATGTAGCGAGCGTTCTCGGTGTGCGGTTCGTCCTCGTCGATCAAACGTCGCAGCATGGTTTCCGGCGACTCCTTGCCGAGATCTTCAACGTCGGCTTCTTCCTCGGGAATCCGGTAGGTGGCCTGCCAGAATGAGTAGGGTTCGAGGCTGTCCTTGAGCCGGCCCCAGGCCTCAAGGCAGTAATCTTTGCGCAGGTAGCCGTCCGATTCCGGGTCGGCAAAAATACCGGTGCAGACGCGCTCGCCATCCTCGAACGGGCGGTCGGTATCGATACAGCGATGCGCGCGGCTGCGAATTTTCCAATCTTGAATAATGGCCATGGTTCAGGAACAGGGGCAACGGGCCGGTGACGGGAGCAAAGAACCGGAAACAATCAACCGGAAACAGTAACAGTCTATGCGTAGCTCGGCTTCTTACGAAAAAGATTGCGCAGCTTGGGCATTTCGCGATTTCGGGATCGATAAAAAAGCATTAATCCGCCGACGATGGAGAAAAACAGGTTGGTTCCCCATGCGGCGATAAAAGCCGGCAGGTAACCGCTCTGTCCGAGGGCAATCAGCGTGCCGCGCATGAAATACATCGCTGCAAAAATCGCGATCGATGCGGCGACGCCGCCGAGCACGCCGCGCCGCGAATAGACGATGCCGAGCGGTGCCGAGACCAGCACCATGACAATGCAGCTGAGAGGCTCCGCCCAGCGGTACCACCAGTTGGTACGGAATGGAGCGAGACGCGCACTCTCGTAGTCAGCATTGGTTTGCAGATAGGTCGTCAGCCCCGGGATGCCGAGGAACTCGGGGTTGAGGGAGTTACTGAGCACCTTCCATGGTGTTTCGCGCCAGCCGGGGATCTCGAGTGCGTCCCACGACTGGATGATCGGCACGCCATCCTCGCCGTAAAAGTAAGTCTTGCCGTTGTTGAGTTTCCAAATGCCGTTACCGAAGAACCACTTCGCCGAAGTTGCCCGATGGCTGGCCAGCAGTCGACGGTCTTTGTCGAACTGCCAGATGACGATCGAGTTCATGTTCTTGTAAACCAGATCGTAGGGCACGCGACCGACGAACCAGGTGCGGTGATCGGTCTCGTTGACATACAGCCAGCCGAGCTTCGCCCAGCTGTCTGCCGTTTTACGCTTCTTGCCTTTATCTTTCTTCGCCTCCTTTTGTTGCTCTTTGAACTCACCACTGTTGATCGAGTCGAGCATCGCCTGTTTGTAGCCTTCCGAACGCGGCGCCCACTGGTAGTTAAAAACCAGGCAGATCAGCGAGGTGTAGAGGCCGAAAAGGAACAGGGGGCGCAATACCCGCATCACGCTGCGGCCCGCGCCCAGCATCGAAATCAATTCATTGGATTGCGACATTTTGCTCAGTGAATAGAGCAGCGACAGTAGGATCGTCACCGGCAGGACGAACAGGATGACCTGCGGCAACTGGACGAAGTAAAAACGAATGATGGTGGTGAAACCGACCTCGTTGGCACCGAAATCCGGACCGTTGTCGACCAGATCAAAAATCAACCAGATGGCGATAAAGCCGACCAGGCAGAAGGTGAACGGAGTCAGAAACGAGCTCACCGTGTAGCGATCCATGATGGACGCGTTGTAGAAAAAGGTCGACGCCATCGGGATGCTGACGATCAGCACCGTGACCAGAAACAATTTTCCCCAATAGGCCGCCGCCGACGGTTTCTCGCCGATCATGGCTACATCGAGTTTGGCCGCGTTGGCGATATAGTCGGTCGGTAACCAGGCTACCAGCACACCGATGGCGACAAACCACAGCGCCAGTTGGGTAATCCGGCTGCGGCGCAGGAACGAACGTTTCTTGCGCAGCCGTAAGCTGATGATAAATCCACCCAGCGCCAGCAAGGTACCGATCGGCTGCAGGATCGAAGGAACCCCGGACGGAAGATCGAACTCACGTTTGTTTCCGGCGTCCACCTCAGCTTTAACTTCCTCGTAATCGACGGAAAATGCTGCGCGAGTCTCGAGCGAGACCGTCAACATAGCGATAACGATCAATCCCAGCACGATCTGCAGACCGAGAGAGTCGAAATTCGACCCCTTCAGCCGCAACCAGGCTTTCTTGAAAACAGGATGGCGGAACGGATTTTTCATCAGCACACGAATCGGAGCAGCGGACGATACCAACAGCGCGGATTGCTTCGTAAAACTGAACCTTTAGGGCAAGCCAACCGTTACGGCAAGCCTTGTCGCGGTCAAGAGCCAAGCGACCCGATGAAGCGAAAGCGTTTGCCGCTCAGCGAGGGGTGGTTTACCTGACAGCCTGCCACGATGATTTCCCTCGGCTCACATTCCGAAACTGACCCCGAGGAGTGGTACGATCCCGATGCGGATTACCATGATCAAACTGAGGCTCCGGCCGGCTGGCTGGAGCAGGATATGGAGCATTTTTTCGGTCCCGATGGCGCTCTGGCAACGCTCAAGGATTTCCAATATCGTCGCGAACAACAAGAGATGGCGATTGCCGTCGCGAGATCGCTGGAGCGATCGGAACCGCTCGTCGTCGAGGCTGGTACCGGGGTTGGTAAGTCGCTCGCCTATCTGGCGCCGGCGGTGCAGCTTGCCTTGCGCCAAAATCGCAAGGCGGTAATATCGACGCACACTATCAATTTGCAGGAGCAGTTGATCGGCAAGGACTTGCCGCTGCTTTCTAAGGTTATTTCGGAGCCATTTACGGCAGTCTTGATGAAGGGGCGGCGCAACTTTTTGTGCCCGAACCGGCTGCGTCAGGCGCGTCAGCAGGCCGGCGATTTGTTCTCGTCGAGCGAAATGGCGGAGCTCAAGGAACTGGAAGTCTGGGCGGAAAAAACCGCGGACGGCAGCCTCAGCGATCTCGACTTTCAGCCCAACAATCGCGTCTGGGCGCAGGTCTGCAGCGAGCCGCACGTGTGCACGGTGAAGCGCTGTGGTGGTGACGGTCGATGTCACTATCAGGAGCTGCGTAAACGGGTCGCCGCAGCCAATGTTGTGGTGGTCAATCACACCCTGTTTTTCACCCTGCTGGGAGGTCAGGATGAGCCGGCGCCGGGCGAGGATGAGGTGTCCGGCTATCTCTTTCCCAACGACTTTGTCATTTTCGATGAAGCCCATACGGTCGAATCGGTGGCCGCCCGGCAGCTCGGACTGGGGGTTTCTCAGGCGGGTCTGAAGTTTGAATTGCAGCGCCTTTACAATCCGCGCAATCGCAAAGGTCTGTTCGCCATGTTGCGCGATGCCGATGGTGTGCGCGAAACTCAGGGATTACTCGAAGCGGTCGATGACTTTTTCGCTGAGGTCGAGGGCGTCTGTCACTTTGGCAGCTGGGGGCGCGAGTTCCGGGTGCGCGAGCCGGACCTGGTCGACAATTTTCTCGCCGAGTCGCTGCTGCGGGTTCGCCAACTGGCCAACGCTGCGGCGGACCGTGTCTCCAACGAAGTCACCAAGCTTGAGCTGTTGGATCTGGCGCGCAAGATGGTCGAGGCGCGCAACGGCGTGGCGACCTTTCTCGACCAGCAAGCTGAGGGCCACGTCTACTGGGTCGAGCGTTCCGGCTTTGATCGCAACACGATCACCCTCAATGCCGCGCCGGTCGACATGTCGGAACGGCTGCGTCCGCTGTTGTTCGACAGTGGCCAACCCTGCGTTATGACCAGTGCGACGCTCGGAGTGGGCGACAAGGAGCTGAATTACTTTCGCAACCGCGTCGGCGGCGATGACGCGAGGGCGCTGCGCATCGGCAGTCCGTTTGATTACGAAAAGCAGA
>CBDULB010000216.1:0-6670 GCA_965367965.1 uncultured bacterium
ATCGCGCCAACAGGTGGAGATCGCCGAAGTCGCCGGCTTTCTGGTGCAGGTGGCTGACGGATTCGATTTTCTGATCGAGCACCAGCTGACGCAGTGCGAGACCGAGTTTCACAAGATCAAGATCGTTCTGCCGGACGGTCTGGCATCGTCGGGCGGGGGTGTCGATGCAAGTCAGATCCTGCATGCGCCAATCGACGAGTGGGGGGATTACCGGGTGAAAATCAATCCACTCGCCGTCAGTTTGTCGGTCGATGATTACGCCTCGCTTGGCGGCACTGCGCCAACGGGATTGACGGAGCGCCTGTTCGAACACTTTCTGGCGATCGTGCATCGCATTCTGGGCGGCATCGCCACCACTCAGACCCACGGCTACCGGGACTACACTTCGCTGCCCTCGCTGCGGGCGGAGGGCAATGAGGTGCTGGAGCGCCACATGATGGCCGATCGCCGGTCGGAAGCGCCGGTCGCGTGCAAGACCGTTCTGGTCGAGCTGTTTGAGGCGGAGGACGTCGACTACCAGTGGTCGACCGTTGATAGCATGTCTCCCGGCGATATTGACGAGGGCGATATGACCTTAGATTCGTCGCTGGTGGCGCCGGGTGATGGTTCTGCATCGGGCCCGGTTCAGGGAGGGGCGCAGATCCCGGGTTTGACGGGCGTTGTCGATCCACGCAACTCTGCGGCCGCCTCCGGTTATCCCGGCAGTGCTGTGCCGGCGAGTTTCATTGACGGGGTGGGCAGTGGCTACGGCAGCCAGCCGATGGGTTCGCCGTCGGCGGTCGGCTCTTCTGCATTCAGTTCCGAAATCGCCCTGCAGCAGATCGAGCTGGAGAAGCGGCGGGCGGGACTGGAGGCTGAGACGGAGAAGCTCAAGCAGCGTCAGGTTTTTGAGAACCAGATGTCGTTATTGGCGAATGAGCGGCAACTGATCGAACAGCAGAGGAGGGAGCTGGAGGAGCGCGAAAAGAAACGCATCGAGTACGCCGAGAAAGAGCGCCAGAGTCTGGAAGCCGAGCGCAGGAAGTTGGAATCGGTGACGGCTGAGCTCGAGCAGAAGAAAACCGAGCACGAGCGGCTTGAGCACGAGTTGCGGCTGCGCCAGCAGATGGAGTTCGCCCGTTTGCAGGAGGAACGCGAAGAGTGGGAGCAGCAGCATCAGCAGAGTCTGGCACAGGCCAATGACCTGATTCAGCGCCGCGAGGAGGAGTTCATGCTGAAACAGCAGCGCGCGCTGGAAAAGCTCGCGGCGGAACGCAACCGGCTCGACAGTTTGCAGGCGGGAGTGGATGGCGATGTACGCCAAAGCGAGGAGTCCGCACGGGCGTTGCAATCGGCGAGCGAAGACGCCGCCCGGCTGCAGGCGGAAAGCGACAGCCTGCGCGAGCGGCAGAAGGAACTTGAGGAGCGCCTGCAGAGCAAGGACAAAGAACTGGTGGCGGCGCGGCGCGAACTGAAGGAAGCCAGCGATGCATTGGAGGCGAGGAGATGTGCTCTGGAGGAGGAACGCGAGCGCCTGCACCGGCAGGCGGAGGAGAAAATAGCGGCGACCGCCGCTGCCGAAGAGGAGCAGCGCAGGCAATTGGCGCAGCGCCAGGAGGAGGTCGAACAGCGGGCGCGGCAGCGCGAACAGGAACTGGAGGATAAGCTGGCCCGCGCACAGCGTGCCATCGACGAGGCGGAGGCTGGGCTGCGCGCGAAAGAAAGCGAGCTGCAGCGCCTGCGCGACCAGGAATCGGATGTGCGTCGTGCGGATTCCGGGAAGATTGAGGAATTGCAGCGTGAAGTCGAAGCCGGACGGGCCCGGCTTGATCAGGCGCATTCACAATTCGCCAGCGAGCGTTCCGAGCTCGATTCGCATGACCGGCAGGTCGACGAACAGGCGGCGAAGATGCGCGAAGAAGCCAGTCGTCTGGCGGCGGAGGCGGAACAGCGGCTGGCCGAGTCGCAGGAGGCGGCGCGGGTTCAGGAGGAAGCTCTGTTGCAGCGCGAGCGTCAATTGGAGGAGGAGTGGTCGCGGCTGGAGGAGGCCAAGGCGGGTGCGCGGGCCGAACTTGGGCTGGAGCTGGACGAGGAGCGCAACCAGTTGGCGGAGGAGCGGCGTCAGTTGGCCGAAGCCGCCGCCGCGCTGGAGGATCAGAAGCGGTCTCAGCTCGCCGGGCAGCGTGAGATGGAGGAACAGGCCCGGCAGGCCTATGAGCGTGAGCGGCAGCGTCTGGAGGAGGAGGCTGAGGCATTTCGCCGCCAGATCGACGCGGAGAAACAGCAGGTGCTCGAGGCGAGCCGGCTGCGGAGCGAGCGCGAGGACGAGGAGCACCGCCGGCGCATGGCCGAGCATTCTGCCGAGTTCGAGAGTCTCGAGCGCGACAAGTTGCAGCGTCTGGAAGCGCTCGAAGCGGAGATTGCCGATCGCGAAAAGGCGATCGAATCACAGCGTCAGGACGTGTTTCGCAAGGAGCGGGTGAACGACGAAGTGCTGCGCAGAAGTCACGACTTCGACGAGGCGACCGAGCGCGAGCTGGAGAAGGAAATGGCCCGCATCGGCGAGGAGCGCGAGCAGCTCGACATTAGAATTGAGCAGCTTCGCAAGGCGGAGAAAAAGCGCCTGGTGATGATCGTCTGCGGGATCGTGCTGGCGACTGTTACCGCTTCGACGGCGGGATATTATATCAAGGGCAAGCTGGTGAATGTCACCGATCAGGACGCGGAAAAAACCTGGCAGATGGAGCAGGCGGTCCTGCAGTCTCATCGGCAGGCTGAAGATCTTGAGGGAATCATCAACTGGAGTGCCGGAGTGGAACTGCTGTTTTCCGATGCCGCGAACTTCCGCGCCGGTGGCGAAGCGGCGGGCGGGGAGGGAGAGCTCAATGCCGACGCTCTGGAGCGCTACCGGGAATTTTTCGGCGGTAAGCGTCAGGACGTCGAGCAGGAGGCCCGTCAGGCGGTGATGGCATTATCGAAAGCCATCTCCTCCAACGACCCTCCCGCGTTTCGCGACCGGGAAAAGCTGTTGCGCAGCATCAACGCAGTCGCTACCTGGGGCAAAGTGCCGGAGGCGGCACTGTTGCGGGCGCAGCTGAGTATGCCGGTCGACGTCGAGCGTTCCGATTACCCCGCCGCCATCGAAACCTTCGTGGATGCCGTTACGGTCGACGACTCGTTCGCCGCGCAGTTGCAGGATGAACTGCGCACCACACTGACCGCCGCGCTCGACGACTTCGACCGGGACGCTCAGCTGTCCAATCCCGGTCTGCTGCTTCAGCGACTGAGCGATTTGCCGACCGGCAGTGTCGACGGCATCGCAGAATTGCCGCTGCTCAAGGCCTTGTTGCTGAGCGATGAACAGCGCAGCAGGGGAAATTTCAGCGTGGCCGTCTCGGTCGTTGTCGACCATTTGATTGGCAGCCCGGCCGGGTCGTCGGCGATTTTGCTTCGTTTCGGGGAGCGGGTCATCGACGATCTGGCGGCTCGCAATCTCGAAGAAATCGAAGCCGGAATGCGCGAGCTGGCGCGTTTGTATGCAACGCCCGGAACGTTTCCGGAGGACGGGCATCCGGGGCGCAGCTGGATGCTGAAACTGGCCGGTGGGGCGGCGAACAGTGGTGCCGGCGCGCCGCTGGACGGTCTGCGGGTTCTGCTCTTCGCGGTGTCCTGCGATGAATCGCTCAGCGATGATATCCGGCCCTTCGCGCAGACCCTTACCGATCGGTTGGCGGATCAGAAAGCCGGGCCGATTCTCGCTGCCCGCGATCTGTTGGTGGCGGTTGGCGAGCGCTGGAAACTGGCAGATGTCTACATGGCGCTGGGTGACAACGAGTCGGAGAGCCAGCAGCGTTTCGACTGGTTCCGGCAGGCGGCGGAGCACGGCAGTATGGAGGGCCTGGCCCATGCGGGTAGATACCTCGTTGCCTACGGTACCCAGAATAATATCAGTGAGACCGTAGCCGAAGGCGTGGAGGCGCTTGAGAAGTCCGCGGCAGCAGACGACCCCACCGGTTTGTATCTGTTAAGCGAGCTGTATTTCGGTGGCGTCGGCGTGCCGCAGGATGCCGATAAAACGATCCAGCTGGCAGGGCGCGCCGCCGAACTCGGCCATCCCAGCGGCAAGTTGATCCTCGGCCAGGGCCTGTTGCTGAAAGCGGAAGAGAGCGCTGACGAAGCGCTGTACCGCCAGGCGGAAGCGGCACTGCGCGAGGCCGCCGAAGCCGGACAGTCGTTCGCTTACTTCTACCTGTTTGTCAGTCTCAACAACGCGACGCGCCAGGACCTCGATGCTGCGATGAAGGCGCTCGAAGATGGTGCCGTGCAGGGCGACGCCAATTGCCAGTTCCGTCTCGGTGCAGCTTTTCTCAAAGGCGAGCACTTTGAACAGAACCTCAGCAAAGGGCGGGAGCTGGTGATGGCCGCTGCACGGCAGCGACACCCGTCGGCGATCGACTGGTGCCGACGCGAAGCGGAGCGGATTCGCGAATCGGGCAATGCGGAAGAGCGAAAGTGGGTCGAGGATAATCAACAGGTCTGGAGCCAATGATTCTCTCGACGTCCGCCGGCTGATCGGGGCGCGGCGCCGTAACGGCAGGTGGGGCGTGGCAAAACCGCAGCTCTCAGCCATGCGCCTGTTTCGGGGCTGACCGCGCGGAAACCGGGCAGATGCAGGCGTTGTCAGCGTCGCGCGATGCGCCAATTGGCGAAAAGTGAATTCCGGTTCAAAAACCCGTCCTATCTGTAGAGTTATAGCTCCAAATGGTGGAGGTGAGCATCCAAAAGAGGGCGTTGTGACATAACGTCAATTCTATGATGAAAATCATCCGTATTATAAATCGTTTACTTTAAACGAGTTGCGAATGGTATAAAAATGTTGGCACAGCAATTGCATTATGATGCTCTCAGAAGGTCAGGGAAATTGCTGCCGACTCGAGCAACTGACCGCGCAAAAGAAGGGGGTAACTTTTCTGCAATTTGCGCCGAACAGCGAGTCTAGATACGAAACCAAACCAAACCAAGAAAAGGAAACAGAACCATGGCAGAAGTAACCGAAAACCAAATCCGCGAAGCAGTCGCCACTAAAGCCTATGCTGACAGCGCATTCCGTGAGTCTTTGAAGAGCGACCCGAAGGCCGCGATCGAAGGTCTCGTAGGCACCTCGCTTCCTGAGAACGTCACGATCTCGGTCATCGAAGACAGCGACTCCAATGTGCACTTCGTGATTCCGCCGGCATCGACTGACGAACTCAGCGACGCGCAGCTGGAAGCAGTGGCAGGTGGCTTGATGGATCCGCTGATCAACATCGGCGACCAGAACCTGTGCCTCAACGGCGGCCTGGTGAACACCAAGATGGAAATCAACCTGTAAGGTTTTTCCACGCGCCAAAGTGCCGCACAGCCGGAACGCCCTTGCGGGCAGGTCCGACTGGGCGCAGCAATCGAGAACCGGTCCGGGAGCAATCCCGGGCCGGTTTTTTTGTGTGCCCGGCAGGCAGGCGGCGCTGGTTTCGGAGTGGTGATGACCGGTGGCGTCCGGCCGGGGCGGTCAGCAAGAAGGAAAGAGACCTTGCGGGAGTCCGAGTCCGGGACGGGGGATTGATCTCCGGCTGTGCCTGCGATCTGGGCGAGCTTGCCCGCTGCGCCCGGATTGGTTCTGCCGCTGTCGCGGCGAAGGGCACGCTATCTGCGTTCGAACCCGGTTATCCGTTTAAAAAGAAAAACCGCCCCCCGCTGTGCGGGGGACGGTCTGTCTTTTTAAGTGGCGGTGGGACAGGGATTCGAACCCTGGGAACCCTTTCGAGTTCACTTCTTTAGCAAAGAAGCGCTTTCGACCACTCAGCCATCCCACCAAAATAGAAATGCTGTGCTCACGCGCGATCGAGGCTTGCCTGAGCGGGTGCAAAGAAACCAGAGCTTTTGCCTGCCGTCAACCCCGCTAAACGTGGAAATTCGGCGATTTTTTGATCGCGTTATCGGCGTGCTTTTTGATCATTTTGACCGCGGGCGGAAGTGATCGGGGAAGCAGCGCCAATTCAGGAGATGCGGCGGACCGAGACGGCGCAGTTTTTGTAGCTGGGCTGGCGGGATTGGGGATCGAAGGTGGCGCGGGTCAGTTGGTTGGTGGCGCGGTCGTGCATCGGCAGGTAGACCTGACCGGGGGCGACGGTGGGCGTGAGCCGGGCATGCACTTCGATGCGGCCGCGGCGGGAACGGATTTCGACGCGGTCGCCGACAACCAGGTTGAGGGCGGCGGCGTCGTCAGGATGAATGTCGAGAAAAGTCCGGCCCGGCGCGAGTTTTCTCAGCACGCCGGATTTGCCGGTGCGGGTTTCGGTGTGCCACTGCGCGGAACTGCCACGGCCGGTGATCAGGCAGAGGGGGTAGTCCCGGTCGACGGGTTCGGGATTGGGTTGTGGCTGGTCGAAGCAGAACCGGGCGCGACCGTCGTCGGTGTAGAACTGTCGATTCTCGAACAAGCGGCGTTGCGGTGAGACGGGAAAGCTTCCCTCGGCCAGGGGCCATTGAATGCCGCCGCAGTTGTCGATCATCTGGTAGTCGGCAATGCCGCTGAAGTCGCAGGGTTGGCCGTGGCTTAGTTTTTTGAGAATTTGAAAGACGGTTTCGGGAGTCTCCCAGTCGGCGAACATTTCCGGACAGCCGCGTCCGTAGGCGTTGGCGAGCAGGCGGA
>CBDULB010000217.1:0-6588 GCA_965367965.1 uncultured bacterium
AATTGGGACATTTCCCCGTTGATTCCGGCCCGTAAAAAACTTGACCGTTCTACCCGCATGAAAAGCCTGCCCTTCCTCTCCCTCGCCGCCAGCATCGCCGCGGTGGCTCTGACCGCCGTTTCCGCCCCACGAGTGCTCGCCGACGATCCAGTGACCATTTTTGAACAGGGTGAGGCCGACTACGCCATCTATCGCTTCCCCGGCATCGTGCGCACCAAATCGGGCACGCTCATCGTCACCGCCGAAGGTCGCAAGAACATCGACATGCGCTGGAGTGAAACGCTGCCGTTTCTGAAAGTTTCCAAAGACAACGGCAAGACCTGGAGCGACGCCATCCCGCTTGCCGCAGCACCTGCTGACGCCGAGCAGAACCCGATCCTGCTTGAGAGCGGCGCTGCGGAAGACGGCGTCATCGGCGTCCACAACGTTACCGCCATCGCCGACAAAGACGGCGGCGTTCACTACCTCTACTGCGTCGAATACAACCGCTGCTTTTACGTCAAGAGCGACGACAACGGCGAGAATATCAGCGAGCCGGTCGAGATCACTTCGGCGTTCGAAGAATTCAAAAGCGAAGTCGACTGGAAAGTCATTACCACCGGCCCCAGCCACGGCGTGCAACTCGAAAGCGGCCGTCTGGTCGCTCCGGTGATGATTTCCATCGGCGATCAAGGCATCGGTCTGCAGTCGGCAGCCACCGCTACCATCTTTTCAGATGATGGCGGTAAGACCTGGAAGCGCGGCGACATCGTTGCCGCCGATTTTCCGCTCGAAAATATCAAGACCGGCACTCACATCGAAATGCCCGGTGAAGCCGCGCTGGCGATCAACAGCAAAGGCGAAGTCGTCATCAACATTCGCAACAAGGCTCTGAAAGGCCTGCGCGCCCAGGCAACCAGCAAAGACGGTGCCACCGGCTGGAGCGAAGCCACTTTCGTCGACGGCATGCTCGAGCCAATCTGCCAAGGCAGCCTGGTCAGTGCCGACGGCGGACTGGTGTTCGCCAACCCGGCCAACATGATCATGCGCAAGAGCCTGACCGCACGCCTCAGCACCGATGGCGGCGCAACCTACCCCGCCAGTGTTGTCATCGACGACGGCATCGCCGGTTACTCCGACATGGCTTCCGATGGCAAAACCATCTACGTCGTTTACGAAAGCGGTGCCAACCCGTCACAGACCGACCCGAAAGCCATCGTCATCAAGACGATCAACGTCGGAGACTTTAAGTAAGGCGGGTCCGCTGAAAACAATTCAGCGTTAGACTTTAGCAGAGGCCGGCATTTCGCCGGCCTCTTTTGCGTACGCTCACCGACTGCCGTTCACGCCGGACAACGCTTCGACGTAGCGTCGTCGCATGGGTTCCGGCCAGCGCGAAAAGTTTTCCGGTAGGCGCACCGGCAAAAGTCGCACTGACCGGCGTCCGGCGGCGACATTGTTCGGCGAAACAGAGACAGCCGCGGCGGTCATCCGATCGCCTCCAGAAGTTCATCACGTCGCTCGCGCGCCCGGTCGACATCGCGCGTCTTCAGCGACACCCGGTAGCGTTCGGCGGTAAAATCCGGCCGGTGCACCGTGAAGTGACACCACCAGGTGCCGCGGTTGTTCCACAGGTGATGGTTCGGATTGTTATCGTCGACACGAACCGCAAGTCGGTCGCCGTTACGTGGTCCCAGGAGGCCGATTCCGGCCGTATTCAGTACGTCTTCGTAGGTCATGAGGCAGTTGGGTTTGGTTGGTTCAGTTCCATTTCAGCTGCGTCAGGGTTTGTTAGCAGGACACAAAAAAGCCGCCATTCCATCAGGAACGGCGGCAAAATAGGTGCTCCGCTGGAGAATTTCTGTTCGGAGCTTGCGCTCCGCACATCGGCTGCGTCCCCGGGAAAAAAATCCCGAACACGCATCCAAGGCACCTTGGCTTCTCCATCGCCAGGTTGCCGGACCAAACGCTTTCACGCTCAGCCACTCCTGATGCTGGATAACATTTAACCGCTTAGCGGAGACTATGCAAGCTCCCCATCGGCGTCAGCGTGTCATACCCGCTCACTCCCCGAGCGTTACCCGGGCTCCCGACTGCGCCGACTCCAGGCCCGCTTCGAGCACTTTCAACACCTTCACCCCGTCGGCAAAATTCGGCGACACCGAACCGCCACTCGCAACCGCTTCCAGAAAATCTGCCACCGCGTGAACGAAGGTGTGTTCATAACCGATGATATGTCCCGGCGGCCACCAGTTCTTTGCGTAGTCGTGAATGCGCTCAGTGGCGAGAATATCGCGGAAGCCGCGCGCATGATCGTCGTCGTCCATCGACAAAAACTGCAAGCGATTCATATCTTCCAGATCCCAGGTCAGCGCACCGCGACTGCCGTAAATTTCGAAAGTGTGATGATTACGCCGCCCCGTGGCAAAGCGCGTCGATTCAAATGAACCAAGTGCACCATTCTCAAACTCGACCATCATCAGCGCCGCATCTTCGACCGTCACTTCCCCGCGCTGCGCAGGGTCATTCTCCAGCGGCCGCTCGGTGATGAAATTTTTCGTCAGGCACGATACGCTGCTGATGTCGCCGACCAGATAATTTGCCAAATCGACACTGTGCGAACTCAAATCCCACTGCGGCCCCGCCTTGGCAGTTTCTTTCTTCAACTTCCAGCTCATCGGCATCTCCGGATCGATCAACCAACTCTGCTGATACGCCCCCCGCCAGTGATACAAATCACCGAGCTGACCTTGGTCGATCAACTGCCGGGCCAGCGTCACCGCCGGGGCGCGACGATAGTTGTGATTGATATAGTGAACCACCCCCGCCGACTGGGCAGCGGCCAGCATTGCTTCGCCCTCCGCAGACGTCAGGCCGAGAGGCTTTTCGCAAAACAGATGCTTACCCGCCCTGGCCGCGGCAATCGCCACCTCGGCATGCAGATGCTGAGGTAGAGAAATATCGACGATATCGATGTCATCTCGTTCTATGACTTTGCGCCAGTCAGTCTCGATCTCCGCCCAGCCCCAGCGATCGGCAAACTTCTTCAAATCCGCCTCATCGCGACCGCACGCCACCTTCAACTCGGGCTCAACCGGCAGGTCGAAAAACTTCCCCGCCTGACTCCAGGCGTTGGAGTGCGCCCGCCCCATGAAGCGGTGGCCAAGGATCGCGACGGATAGCTTTTTCACAAGGCTACCCTAGCAAAGCGCCACAAGTGCGCAATCCCCTGCCCGCTGAAACTCCGCGAAAGACTCAACGATTGCCGTTACCGTTACCCGCACCCGAGCCCGACGGGGAAGGTGCTGAATCGACTTCAATGTCGCGACCATCGCTGAGCCGCACCATCGCACCGCGAATCATGTTGAAGCGCTCCTCGCGGCTCAGATTGGGATACTTCTGCATGGTCTGGCGGGCGTAGTCGCGAAACTTCTGCTTTTGCTCCTCCGTCAACGAATTGTAGCGGTCAATGTCCTGCTTGGAAGGGCCGCGACGCTGCCCGTCGCCACCCGACTTGCCGTCGCCGCCCGATTTACCTTTCGACTGAGGCTGAGGATTGACCACCGCACTGTCGTACTTCAACTCGACCACCTCGCCTGCGAACGACACCTTAACTCCGACGCCCTCCAGATTTTGCGCCGGCACCACTTCGACCATTTGAATCCCCGCTTCGTTCGGCTTGTCCCTGGTCACCAACAGAGTCTTCTTGGTCTGCCGGTTATAAAGCGTCGCCACCGGATCCCCGCCGATCTCGGCTACCCCGCGCAATGCATACGTCTCGGCAATATTCAGCGTACGCAAAAACGGCGACTGCGAATGAATGGCCGAAAAATGCTCCTCGCTCACCGGTTGAGGCAACTCGCTGTCACCGCGTAAGCCCGGCAACATATCGGCAGCGCTGCCGTGACCCACCGTCTTCGGGACCTCCTCGATAACCGCCTGCGGAACGGCTTCCGCCGGGTCGCCATCATCGGTCTGCTGGGCAACAACCCCGCCGATACCGACAACCGGCAAAGCCAACAGCAGCAGCAACACCGCCCGCTGCCGGACGGATGCCTGGAGGTGTTGATAAAAAGTGCGCATCCCGGTCCTTTCGTCGTCAACGCTCAGTGAGATCCGGCTCCGCTGCAGTCGGTGCCTCTTCAGGTGCCGCCGGGGCAGGAGCTGATCCGCGCGGTCGAAACCAACGCGCTATCGTGATTTCGCACTCCGCCTGCGGTTCGGTCTCCTTCGACCGCGTGTCGAGCTCCAGCTCGATATTCTTGATGGTCTGAAATGACTCCGGCGACTGCAGCGTCGTCAGCCATTCGTTGACCTGTACCGCATCGCCTTCGATGCGCAGATTGACCGCGACCTCATCGTAAAACTCGGTGGTAACCGGCTCGATCAAGGTCTGCCGTTCGATGGTGATCTTCCGCTCGAACAAACTCTGCTGAAGCTGCTCCGCCAACTCTCCCTGAGCGCGCCCCACCGACACCATCGGTGCCGGCATGTTGTCGTCGACCCACTGCGCGCGCCGCTGCCAGAACTCCGCATCGGCGGCCAGTTGCTGCAGCTCCACCACCTCCGCCTGCAGCGCGTCGAGTTCGGTTTTACTGCCGTTCAGCTTTTTGTAAACCGCACGAAACACGAAACCGTTGCCGACCAGAAAAATGGTCAGGAAACACAGCGAAAGCAGTAAGCGTTCGCGACTATTCAGACTGCGCATAAGCGGTGAGCTCCCCTTGAATTTCGAAAGTTGCCGAATTGTCGCGTTCGACCTTTGGATTCGGCATGTTCCATTGATAGGTCGCCAGCGCCTCGTTCGCCTCCAGCCCTTCCTCAAAACGGAAGGCCAATTGAGCATCACGCGCACGCCCGCGAATGCGAACCGTGCGCCCCTTGGTGACAAATTCGCGAATCACCACCCCACTCGGTGGCATCACCCGCGTCACCTGGTTTAACTGAACCATCGGATAGTAGCGCAGGTCGACCGCCGGCTCGATGGCCCGCCAGCGATTCGCCGCCGTCTGCACCCACTCCGCATCCGGGCGAATCTCCGCAATTTCATCTTTCAATGAAGCAATTTTTTCCGCCCGCCCCTTCGCAAACGACATCAGAAAAACCACCAGTGCCGCATAAAATACCACCGCCGCCGCAAGGATCGCGTTGCGCCGTCGCGCCCTCGACCTGCGCCGTCGAGCGGCCGCCACCAGGGTCGGCGTAAGCACCGTTTCCTCGGCATCAATCGAAGTTCGAATCCGAACGCCACTCACAAACTCGACCGGCAACAACGAGGCCTTTTCGAACGCTGCCCTGGCTTTGTCCGAAAACGCACCGACCACCACCAGATCCGGATTTTCCACAATCGCCCCTTCGCCCTGCAGCGAGAGCGCAGTCAGATTTAACTCCTGAGCGACCGATTCCGACAAGTCAGTTCCTGCGCTGACGACTTGAACGTGCGTCACCTTGCCCGCGTGATTGGCCGCCAACACAAGACGTTTGTGCTCCTCAAACAGCATCAATCGATCGTCCGGTTGCTCCAATAGTCTCGCCGAAGCCACGTAAGCCTGCGCCTTGGGAAGACACCAGGTTTCCGGAAACTCCGCCGATAACACATCGACACTCAGCTCCGTGGAGTGCCCGTCCTGGCGGATCTTCTGATAACTGAAAACGGTTTCCGCAGGGCCGCCTTTTGCCAAACCTCGTCGCTCCACCTGAGCAAACACCATGTCCGCGAACATCGAATCGTCCGCCGTCGGCAGCGTCACCAGGAAGGTCGCACAGTATTGCGCCGGCACCCCGACCGTCACCCCGGCCCCGTTGCCGGCAAGCTCCTTCGGATCCAGCCCCGAACGCAGCTCCCTGGATCCACGGAAAAGTTCCCACTCGCCACCCGCAGAGGGCAACACTGTCATCGATTGGCTCATAAAAATAACTACAGAGTCCCCATTCAACCCCGCTCCACCAGTATCGTTCCGCAGCCACCTCAACGACAACACAAAAAGTCCATGGATTCACGGACGCCCCGAAACGAGCCATGCTGCGAATTCTCCCCAATAACAACAACCACCCCGGAGATCTGCCCCAAAAATGACCGCCTACACAAATAGATGACCAGGTCATTTATTTGTTGACGTGCTGGCGATTGTAATGGATCTGTAACATCATGCTTCGTCCACGCATCATTCTGCCTCACGGGGGGTGCTACCACTGCATTTCGCGGGTCGTGGATCGGCGCTTTATCTTTGGTGAGCGGGAGATGGTTTACTTTCACTCAACCATGCGCAAGCTGGAGGCGTTTCTCGGTGTTCGGGTGCTCTCCTATTGCCTGATGTCCAACCACTTCCACCTGCTCCTGGAAATCCCCGATCCCGAGTGCATGGAAAAACTCAATGCCGACAGCCTGCGGGCAAAACTGCCTCTACTCTATCACGGCAAAGCTTTGGCTGTGCTTCGTGACGAAATCGACCGCGCCGAAGCGAACGCCGATTCCAGCGGTGTCTCCACCTGGCTCGATGAGCTATTGGCCCGCTATCAAGCCCGAAGAGGCGACTTGTCAGTGTTTCTGAAGGAGCTCAAGCAGCGCTTCACCCAGTGGTACAATCTCTGCAACGAACGCAGCGGCAC
>CBDULB010000218.1:0-6517 GCA_965367965.1 uncultured bacterium
ATGGCTGGATTGAATCTCAGCCGAATGCATAACGCCGTTGTAAAAGAGCCCCCGCGCTGAGCCTTTACCTGCCCGGCCAGGGCGGTGCCTACGCGGCGCGGAGCTGAATCATTCGGGCAGCCGGGTTACCTTCCGGATTTTGTCCGGCCGGAGGAGCGGCCGCCTTTGGGCGGAGCCGATGGTCGGCCCCTGCCGGTGGACTTGGACCTGGCCTTTTTTGAAGGCGGGCGAGTCCGCTTGGTGTCTTTGTCGGAGGCCGATTTTCGCTTGGCACTGTGTTTGCCGCCGTCTCTGTCGCTCTTCGGTTTCGGTTTGCCTTTCGGGCGGCCTCCACCTTTGCTGGCGACGCGTGCGCCGGCGGACTCCGCGTTGGAGCCGCCGTGGCTCTTGCGCGACTTGATCGTGAACACGATCGGCAGACCGGTCAGCGGGTGCTTGTCGCGAATGGTATTTTCGAGGTAGCGCTCGTAGGTGCGGGTCAGCAGGTTGGAGTAATTGACGAACAGCAGGTACTCGGGAACCGGCACCGGACGCGGTCGGTCATCGCGCTTCTGGGTGGCGTAGAGCAACTTGAGGCGCTTGCTGCGACGCACCGGTGGCGGATTCGACTGGATGGCGTGACTGAGCAGGCGGTTGAGAACTCCGGTGCTGAGCGGGGCGGCGGCGAGCTCGCGCAGTTCGTCGATGGCCTTGAAAATTTTGCCGAGGTAGTCGCGTTTTTTCGCCGACACAGCGATCATGGGCGCGTAGTGAAGGAAGAAAAGGTCAGGGGCGATTTCTTCGTTCAGTTGATCGATGCGATCCTGAAAGCGGGCGTCGGGATGGAACAGGTCGAACTTGTTGAACAGCACGATGCAGGGCTTTTTGGCATCGAGAATCTGGCGGGCGATGCGTCGTTCCTGGGCGACGGCACCGGCTGAGGAATCGATGACCAGCACGCACAGATCGGCGCGGCGGATGCTCTTTTCCGAGCGCATCACGCTGAACACCTCGACCGAGCTGTCGCGCTTGGTGCGGCGGCGAATCCCGGCGGTGTCGATCAGGGTGTAGTGCACGCCGTCGCGCTCGTAGGGCACATCGACGGCGTCGCGGGTGGTGCCGGCGATGTCGCTGACGATGGTGCGCTCATCGCGCAGGATGGCATTGATCAGCGATGATTTGCCGACGTTGGGACGGCCGACAATGGCGATCTTGATTCGGCTCCCGGCGGAGGGCGACGTCGCGTCCTCGGCATCACTGCCGCCCGACAGAGCGGTGCGCGAGGCCAGTTCGCGTTCGATGCGTTCGACCAACTGGCCGAAGTTTCGTCCGTGAGCGGCGCTGATCGAGAGCAGATTGGCAAAGCCGAGCGCGGTGAACTCAGCGGCGGCCGGGTCGGTCTTTTCGGTATCGACCTTGTTCACCACGAGCATCACCGACGCGTCGCCGCGATGCAGGATCTGGGCGAGCGCTTCGTCGATACTGGTGATGCCTTCACGGGCGTCGACCACGAACAGAATCAGATCAGCCGACTGGATGGCGATGTCGGCTTCAGCGCGGACCTGGTCGGCGAAACCGTCCTCGAGATTGGCGCCGATCCCGCCGGTATCGATGACCTCAAACGGGGTGTTGCCGAGTTTGCAGATGGTCGAAATGCGGTCGCGGGTGACGCCGGGCTGATCGTGAACGATGGCCACGCGTCGACCGGCGAGGCGGTTGAAGAGTTCGGATTTGCCGACATTGGGACGACCGACGATGGCGACACGGCCGCGCGCAACGGTGCTGACCACCGGAGTGGCGTCGGTTTCAGGCGTCGGATCTTCCGGCGTCGCTGGTGGTGGATTCTGGGGCATGCGTTTCGGCGGCGGGGACTGAGGCAGGTTCGGGGGGGCGGTTTCGGGCGACGGCAAACTGCCGTAAACCCTCGCGAACATAGATCGCTGCCGAGACCACCATGAACAATGCGGTCAATCGAAGCAACCAGGGAAGTTCCGGGGCAGCGTGACGAAAGTCGATCAGAATCCACGCAACGCAAGCCATTTGCAGCACGGTGCTTACCTTGCTGACCCAGTTCGGGCCCATTTCGATTTTACGGAGAAATCCGTACATAAAGGCGATGCCGAGCAAAATCACGGTCTCGCGGGCAAAGGTCAGCACCACAAACCAGGGTGGCATCAGTGGAGTCCACGGTAACACGCCGAGCGTAAAAATGGTGCATAACATCAACAGCTTGTCCGCAATAGGGTCGATGGTGGCACCCAGCAGGGTGCGCTGGTTGAAGCGCCGTGCGACCCAGCCGTCGACCGCGTCGCTGACCATGGCGAGGGCGTAGATGACAATCGTGGCGATGCGCCAGCGGATGTCCTCGCCATCCTCTCCGAAGCTGTTGGTGTAGCAGACTGCACAGCCGATGAGGGCCGGAATCAGCAGCATGCGACCGAAGGTAATCTTATTGGCGAGTGTCATCGAAAAGACCCGGGAGAAGTCTGCGCCTCCTTACCGCCCGATGGCGAAGGTTGCCGGGCGGTACTATCACCGGATTCAGCGGTCGGCAAAGCCGGAATTGCCCGCAGACATGGCGGGAGCTGACGGCGGCGTCAGAGGGTTGGCGGATCGATGTCTATTCGGCGTCTCCAACGGCGTCCTTTTTGTCGTCCGATTTGGCCGGATATTTGGCCGGCAGCAGTTCTGACAGCACGGCGCGCACGCCTTTCTTCTCGATCGGTTCCAAGGCCCCGGCCGTCTGATAGTAATTCTCAAGCCATTGCAGCACGATGGGATGCGTTTCGGCGTTGCTGACCAGCGCCCAGTGGGCCGCTTCGGGCAGCTGCTCGGTGATCGGCGAGTAACCCTCGGGGATATCCGCCTCGGCGCTGAGGTCCATATCTTCATAGCGGAACAGGAAGATCATGCGCTTGATAACCTCCTCGGAACCGGTGGCGTAAAAATACCCCCACAGCATGTCGAAGGTCGGCAACTGCCGCATCGACATTTCCAGTACCTTGGGCGGGCGCTTTTCGAGGATGCCTTCGGTGTCGCCGGCTGTGATGATTTCGTCGCCTTCGCTGGTGCGGGAAAAGATCAGCGCCAGACGAATGGTCTGCATGTCTTCGGGGGGGAGATCACTGATCTCCAGATGCCATTCTTTGATCTTGTCGCGATTCTGGCGAAATACCTGGCTGAGAAAGCCGACCAGGGCAGGGCGGGCGCGTTCGTCACTGAGAATGCGGCCGTCACTCCATTTGCGAATCTGGGCGACCAGTTTTTCGGGCTCCGGATTTTGATAATAATAAGTCAGCCAGTCGTGATCGGGATCCGGCTCGCGCTCGGGGGTATCGCCGGGGTCCGCCTGCGGTGCAGCCGTGGCCGGCTTTGCAGGGGCTGCGGCTGGTGCATCGGCGGGCGCTTTTTCGTCCGCCGCCTGCGCTCGAAGCGGGCTTTCACCGCACAGCAGGAGGACGGTCAGTGCGATTGTAAAAGTGCTGAAAGATGGCAACGCGGCGAGCGGTTGGCGGCGTTGATTGAGAGTCGACCGGGGATCGCGGGGATTCATTGCAGTAGTGTTGCGGAGCTTGGAGGCAAAAGCAATGTCGGAACGTCTGGCAAAAGATCGTTAAAAGGTGTAGAAATTTCACTTGCAAGCCACCAGATTACTCGTATCTATCCGCAGTTATGGCCAAAAAGAGTTGGATCGAGCGCAACAAGCGCAAAGCAAAAACCGTCGAAAAGTATGCAAAGTTGCGTGCTGATTTGAAGGCGAAAGGTGATTACGTCGGTCTTTCGATGTTGCCACGTGACGCCAGCCCGACGCGTTTGGTCAATCGCTGTGAAGTTTCCGGCCGTCGCCGTGCTTACATGCGCCGCTTCCGTCTGTCACGTATTTCGTTTCGTGAATTGGCTTCGCACGGTCTGATCCCGGGCGTGACCAAGTCCAGCTGGTAGCTGGTAGGTAGCGCTTGTCGCTACTGCTCAAGCTGCGGTTTCCCGCATCGGTCGTCAGTTATGGCGTCGTTGTCTATGTTCAAAGTGGTGCATTTCACCGCCGCGGACGCTGAGATCGCAGGACTCTGAAATCACTGGCATTTTGCCGGTAAATCGGATAGCGTTTCGTGAGAGGGCCGAACCAAAGAAGTGTTTGGCCACATCCATGCCGATCTACGAATACATCACGACCGATCCTGAACACGCCTGCCGCACCTGTGCGCGGGGGTTTGAGTTGCATCGTCCTGTGTCGAGACCTGCGCTGGAAAAATGTCCGCTGTGCCGGACGCCGGTGCGCAAGGTGATCTCCAAGGTCAACACGCCGAAGATCGCCAAGCCACTTTCGGTGAGCGATGCCAAGAGTGCCGGCTTTACGGTCATGGAGAGGCGCGACAAAGGCGTCTACGAAAAATTATGAGTGAGTGCGCTGCTGCCGCGACGGCGGATTTGGCTGATAACGGCGACGCTGACCCACTGATAGGTGGCGGCACGCAGTATTACTGCCCGGGCGTCGCTGCAAGCCTGCGATGGGGGACATTGTCGTTATGACGGGTGTGGTGCAGGCAGCGGAGATTTTTCGCGATTGGGATGACCCGCAAGGCATCGGCGTGCGCTGTCTGACCATTTTCGGGCTGTTGCTTATCAATGGTCTGTTCGTTGCGGCGGAGTATGCCCTGGTTCGCGTGCAGAAGAATCAACTCGATGTGTTGGCGGAGTCTGGTAAAGCCAGCGCCCGGCTCGCCGGTCAGCTGACCGAGCGGCTCGACGCCTACCTGTCCGCCTGTCAGCTCGGTATTACCATGGCCAGTATCGCACTGGGCTGGATCGGTCTGCCACTGGTCGCCCATTTGCTGCAGCCCTTGTTGGCGATGGGCACACTCGGTGATAACTGGGTGCTCGGGCTGTCGTTCATCATCGCATTCGGTCTGGCGGTATTTTTGCATGTCGTCATCGGCGAGCTGATTCCCAAATTTCTGGCGACCCACAGTGAGCTGGGCACCGCGATGATTCTGGCGCGGCCACTGCGCGGCTTTTACCTGTTGTTCTGCTGGCCGATCGCAGCGCTCAATTTCACCGCCGAGTGGTTGGTGCGGGTGGTATTTCGAATCGACGCGGCTGCCGAGCGCGAAAAGGTGCACAGTGGTGAGGAACTCCGGTTTCTGGTCGAGCAAACCGAGCAGGGCGAGGATGTCACTGATACCGAGCGCGAGATTCTGATGAATGCGCTCGAGCTCAATGATTTGACGGTGCGCGACATCATGACCCCGCGCGCCGACGTGGTGACGCTCGACGTTGAGAAAACCTTCGAGGAAAATCTCGAGATCGCCATCGCATCGATGCATACCCGTTTTCCGCTGGTGTCGGGCCATCTCGACAAGACCATCGGCCTGATTCACATCAAGGACCTGATCGGCCTGATGCGTCAGGACGACGCCGACCTTCAGGAGATCCGCCGTGACATCATCGATGTCACCGACGACATGCCGCTGGATATTCTGCTCAAGACCTTCCTCGCCAAACACGCGCACATGGCCCTGGTGAAAGACGAGTTCGGCGGGTCGCTCGGGCTGGTCATGCTCGACGATGTTGTCGAAGAACTGGTCGGCGAGATTCAGGACGAATTTGATGAGGCGGACGATGGCTTTCATCGCCTCAGTGATGACGAGTTCATTGTCGCCGGTTCGCTGGCGCTGCACGAACTGGCCAACGAAAGTGATCTGGTCGTCGAGAGCGAGGACGTCAGCACCGTCGGTGGCTACGTAACGCATGTCATCGGCCACCTGCCCAAGATCGGTGAAGTGGTGAAATTCGGTGGTTATGAAGCCAAGGTGACGCTCGCCGACGAACGCATGGTCAGCGAAATCCGGTTTCGCAGGCTCGATCCGGAAAGCGAAGCCGCTGAAGCCCCGGAAGCGCCCGAAGCTTCCGGCGAGACCTCAGCACCGGATTCCTTCGCCGCCGCGCTCCACGATCGTGGTGGTTCCGATCCGGACATTGCCCATTCGTAGCGTGCCCGGGCGGTTAGCGGTTAGCGGTTAGCAGTCTGACGACTGACGGCCGCCCGGCGAACCGGGTCCTCGACGCGCAGTCCGTGATGACCCGGCGGCCAGGCCTTGCGCTCCGGCTGTTGATGGGGCCCGGCGGCCGATGCGCAGGCATTGTGGTTGTCGTTGTCGCTGTCATCAGCCTCGAACTCAGCACCTGCTTGCCGGTGGGGTTTATGCCCCAACACCTGCTCGCGCCAGAATTGCCGACCCGTGGGCAGTTCCGGTCCGAGGCACCGGTGGATTCGCCAGCGCTCGAACCATCCGGGAAAGAAATCATAACCACGGCGATCCCGGGGATCGATGTCGCGCGACGCTTCGAGATCCCGGCGCCAGTCAAATGCGAGATCGGAAGGTAGCGGCGGAGTGTTTTTCGCGGCACGACCACAAGTGGTCGGGGAGGGCCGGGGATGGGGTGGGAGTGATGACCTGCTCACACTGACGTCTGTTTATAAACACAGTGATAGCGCCAGGGAAAAAGCAGCGTTTCGCTTTCCGGTAAATTTCGGTAA
>CBDULB010000219.1:0-6500 GCA_965367965.1 uncultured bacterium
CGGGCGGGGACGCCCGGGCTACGGCTCGTCCAGATCGGACCGCCGGGACGGCGGTATCACGTTCTCGTCCACTGGTGGGCACCGCCGGTGAAGGGGGCGGGGAGCGTGTGAGGGTAGCACGGGTATCCCCGGCCGCTGTCGGTGCGTTGGGGGACTGAGGTAGGAATGCCGGGCGGGGACGCCCGGGCTACGGCTCGTCCAGATCGGACCGCCGGGACGGCGGTGTCACGTTCTCGTCCACTGGTGGCGGGCGGAGCGCGCCGCTCTACTCTGTTGGCAATGCCATCCTTTGTTAGTTGTTTTCTGAAATCTGCCACCTGAATTCAGGGTTGCGTTGTGGGTGGCAATTTTGTTGGATCGGCGCTTCATGGAAGTGGGGCTGTCAGGCATCGATTATGCAGTGATCGTGATTTATCTCGCGGGCACGCTGGCTTTGGGCGTGGCCATCGGCTGGAAATTCAAGACCGGGAAAGACTTCTTTCTGGCGGGGCGCTCATTGCCGTGGTGGGCGATAGGGATGTCGCTGGTCGCTTCCGATATCGGTGGCACGGATATCATCGGAGTCGGCGGGGCGGCGCACCGCTTCGGGCTGTCGGTGGCGAACTTTGAGTGGATCGGCTGTGTGCCGGCGATGATCGTCGCGGCATTCGTGTTTGTGCCGCTGTTCTGGCGCATGGGCGTTTACACAATTCCGGAGTATCTGGAGCGGCGCTTTAATGTCGGCGCGAGGGTATCGCTGGCGACGTGCTGGGTGATTTTCATGGCCTGCAATCTGGGCATCATGCTGTTTGCCTCGGCGAAGATGCTCAATGTGTTGCTCGGTTGGGATCAGACCCTGTGCATCTGCATGAGTGCGCTGCTGGTCGGGGTTTACACGATGGCAGGCGGGCTCAAGGCGGTGGTCTACACGGATGTGATTCAGTGTGTGGTGATGATCGGCGGCTGCCTGCTGGTGCTCGGTATCGGTTTGTATGATGCGGGTGGGGTTGCCGGACTGCGCGAGCAATTGGCGGCCAAACCGGAGCACATGGAGTTGCTGCTGCCGGCGGATACCGAGGCGCCGTTTCCGTGGACCGGGATTCTGTTCGGGCTGGCGCTGATTTTATCGCCGGCTTACTGGATCGGGAATCAGGCGATCGTGCAGCGTTCGCTGGGCGCGAAGAGTGAGTTTCACGCACAGGCGGCCTATGTGTGGGGTGCGCTGCTGAAGATTTTAATTCCGTTCATCATCGTGGTGCCGGGGTTGATTGCGGTGGCGAAATTTCCGGGGCTCGAAGACAGCGATCAGGCGTTTCCGATGCTGGCGTCGACCTTGTTGCCGGTCGGGTTGCGCGGGCTGTTTCTGGCGGCGTTCGTGGCGGCGCTGATGTCGAGCGTGGACTCGTATCTGAATGCGGCGGCGACCATCGTCACCAGCGATTTTTACAAGCGTCTGATCCGGCGCGATGCCAGTGAGGCGCAGATGCTGGGAGTGGGCCGGATCGTGACGGCGGCGCTGCTGGTGTGGGCGGTCGGCTTCGCGTTTTACATCGCCAGCCTCAAGGAGGGATCGGGAGTTTATGCGATCTTTCAAACGCTGATGTCGTTTTTTCAGGGGCCGGCGCTGGCGGTGATTCTGGCGGGATTTTTCTGGAAACGCGCCAATGGCACCGGGGCGCTGGTGGGATTTATCGGCGGGGTGATCTGCGCGGTCGGGCTGTTCGCCATCGATCGCTGGCACGAGGCCTTCGGTTGGCAGCCTTTGTTCAAAATCGGTGAGCCGTTTCTGTATTTCTCGGTGTGGGCCTTTGTGGTCGCGGTGGTCGGTATCGCAGTGGGCAGTTGTTTCGGGGCTCCGCCAAAATCGCAGGCGGACTTGCTCGCTCAGGCGGCGCAGGATCGAGTTGACGAAAAAGCACAGGGAGGAGGCGCGGTATGACCCCTTTGCACTGGATCGGTGAGCTGATTCGCCAGGCGGTAATTGCCGTGCCGATGGGTGCCGTGCGGGCGCTGTTTGTCGCCCTGCTGCTGGGGCTGTTGATATGGGTGCTGCGTCTGCCCAAAGAGCGGACGCGACCGCCTTTGCAAGACGGCACAGGGGTCGACGAGAAAAGCCTGAGTGGAAATCTCAAGCTGTGGGCAGCGCTGGCGCTGGCGCTGATGGCGCTGATTTATCTGATCGTGTAGGCGGGGCAAGCATGCAGGCGCCAAGACCACGTAACGTGAAGCTTTATCTTTCGTCTACCCCCCCGGTAGGGACGATCCGGCCCGGTCGTCCGTCGAATGTTCTCACCGCTGTCGCCACGCTAATGGGCTTAACCCCGTAGGCGGATACCTGACGACGTTCGCGGACAAGCGAGGCCGCTTGTCCCTACCGGTGTTGGGTGCCGGGTGAGCCTGTTTATCCTCAGGGTCTCACTCGAATCCGTAGAACAGCACAGCCGGGTAATCGCGGTAGGGATTGCTGCCTTTGGCAAGCTCGACGCCCATCAGCACCAGGTAGAGACCGGTTGCTTTGGGTTGAAAGGTCATGGCGGCAGCCGCCTGCGCGGGTTCGGTTTTGGTCGCGGCCACTTCGCGTGACTGAGCATCGTAAATGCGCATCGACAGGCTGGTGGAGTCGTTGGCTTTTTCGGCTTCGATGGCGAAGAAGAAGCGGTAGGTATTGCCTTTGAAAAACTGCAGGCGCACCGCCTTGCCGGTCTGGGCGGTGACGTTGCCTTTCCAGTAGTCTTCGCGCAGCATGAAATCGTCGTTGTCGAGATACGACGAGGCGGCGGACAGCGCGGCGTGTTCCGGCGAGTGCGGCGGGAACGGGTTGGCTTCGTTGGCGCGGATAGCCGGTGCGCCCGCCAACAGCGCCGCCAGGATGATCAGTCCGATGACTCGAAAGAAATACGCTGGCCTTGCTTTCATAGTATTCGAAATCGGATGGAGCGGGGGTCGGAGTCGGGGGTGAAGAAAAAGTCGGCGTGGGCCACTTTTGCCAAAATAGTCTGCAAAGCTGCCGGCGGCAAATGGCGAGTTCGGGTGATGCTGGAATCGTGTCGAGGAGAGGCGTGGTTCGCAATTGCCAGCAGGCGGCAGATGCGATCTACTGATGGTATGCTTAGACGGTGCTCTTTCCAGCTACTTACGCTTTGTTGTCTGATCGCGTCGTTATGTGACCGGGCGGGAGCGGCGCAAAAACCGAATTTCCTGTTTGTCATCGCCGACGATTGCACCTACTCGGACCTCGGATGTTACGGTGGCCAGGCGATCACGCCGAACATTGACAAGCTGGCGACGCAGGGCATGCGCTTCACTCACTGCTTCCAGGCAGCGCCGATGTGCTCGCCGACGCGGCACAATATTTACACGGGTCTTTATCCGGTAAAAAGCGGCGCATACCCGAATCACACCTTTGCCAGGGACGGCACGAAGAGTGTCTGTCACTATCTGGGTGATCTCGGTTACTGGGTGGCCTTGAGTGGCAAAACCCACATTGGGCCGGCCGAGGTTTTTCCGTTCGAGTATTCCAAAGCCGATGGCAGCAACCCCGACCTCGAAGCCATCGATGCATTGATGGCAGAATCGAAGGCTGCTGA
Organism: uncultured bacterium; assembly: GCA_965367965.1. Taxonomy (GTDB): domain Bacteria; phylum Verrucomicrobiota; class Verrucomicrobiia; order Verrucomicrobiales; family DEV007; genus JBBKXR01. Next base: position 3,567 of record CBDULB010000219.1, read on the forward strand.
ACAACCCTTCTGCCTGTTTGCCTGCTCCAACGAACCGCATACGCCGTGGGACAAGGGGGATCCGTCGCAGTACCATCCGGAAAAAATCGTGTTGCCGCCGTACTTCGTCGACACACCCGAAACTCGCGCCGGCATGCAGAAATACCTCGCCGAAATCACCTACTACGACAGGCAGGTTGGCCAGTTGCTGGAGCTTCTGGAAAAGCATGAAATCGCTGGCAACACCGTGGTCATGGTAGTCAGTGAACAGGGATCGAGTATGCCGTTTGCCAAGTGGACGCTTTACGATCCCGGTATTCAGAGCGGTGCCATTGTGCGTTGGCCGGGCAAGGTCGACGCCGGATCCGTCAGCGATGCGATGATCGAGTACGTCGACGTACTGCCGACCTTTCTGGAAGCTGCCGGAGGCGACATTCCCGAAGGGCTCGACGGCAGAAGTTTCGTGCCGGTGCTGAAGGGCGATACCGATTCGCACAAGCAGCACGTCTACTCGATCATGACCACGAAGGGCATCATCAATGGCAGTGACGAGTTCGGCATTCGCGCGGTGCGTTCGCGGGAGTTCAAATACATTCGTAACCTGACGCCGGATACTAAGTTCACCAACGCCTGCACCCAGTCGAAAGAATTTATTTCCTGGAAGGCAGCGGCGAAAGCGGGAGACAAAAAAGCGTCCGATCTGGTGCGGCGCTACCATCACCGTCCTGCGGAGGAACTTTACGCTGTCGGTGGTGAAGCTGCCGGTGATTGGGAAAAAACCAACCTTGCCGAAGATCCCGCCTACGCGGAGACTCTGGCGGAACTGCGCAGCAAACTCGATACATGGATGGCGCAGCAGGGCGACCAGGGCAAGGCTACCGAGGCTGCGGCGATGGAGCATCAGAAGTCCGGTGGTAAGAAGCGGGGCAGGAAAGATGGCAAGGCCAAGGGGCCGAAAGGGAAGGAAAAAGGTAAAAACGTGAACGCGGCGCAATGATCGGTTACTCAAGATGCCGGGTAACGGAATTTGTGAAAATTTCGTCGTGCGTCTCCGGGCCAATGCACTGGCGAAATTTTTACAAATTCCGCTACGGGAATAGAGTCCGCCAACCGCTCATCACTGATTTTTATGCAACTTCGAATGAAACCCGTTTCACCAGAGCGCCTTCTTTACGCGTTCGCTTGCCTTTTTCTGTCGTCCACTCCGCTGGCGCAGGCCTCCGACTGGCCGCAAGCTTCGGGACCGGTTGGCAATTTCGTGGTCGAGGGCAATGCGCCCGGCGCGTTCAGTGTCGCACGCGATGAGGGCGTTCTCTGGCGCGCGCCGTTGCCGAACACCGGGCAGGGGGCTGTGGTTGTTGCCGGTGATCGTGCATTTGTGGCATCGCACGCTCCGACCGACGGCGATGCCGAGATGGGATCGACGATCGTTGCGCAGTGCTTCGATGCAAACACCGGCAAGGAGCTGTGGCGGCGAGAACTTCCCGGTGCGCGCGAGACGGATCTGTCGAGTTTGTTCAGCGATAACACGGCGGCCTCACCGGTGGTCGACGCCGATGGGGAGCGGGTGTGTTTTGTCAATGTCGGTGGATCGGTGAAGTGCTTTGACTTCGAGGGCGGGGAACTCTGGTCACATGAATGGGTGCCGTTCGGTCGGCATCATGCTCGCCAGCACGAGCCATTTGTTCACGACGGCAAAGTGTTCCTGGTGCGGGTGCGCCCCTCTGATCTCGATCCGGCAGTCACCACCAAGGAAGGCGCGAAACCACTCGGCCGGGTTCGTGACTATTGGACTTTTTTACATGCCTACGATTTTGAAACCGGCGAGCTTGTCTGGATTGAGAACAGCGGCACGGGGATTCACTCGACCTCGCTGTCGGGACGAAGAGCCGATGGCAGTATTGCGATTTTGACCGGACGGGGTGGTGGACATCAACCGCCGGAGGAACCCTACGGTATTTCGCTGATCGATACCGATGACGGATCGACTATCTGGGATCTGGAGGTGAAAGGTTATGCCGCCCACCAGAATCTTGCCTGGACCCCTGAGCTCGCTGCGTTGTTCGCCGGGAAGAATCATCTGACGATCGATGTCGAATCGGCCAAAATCCGCGACACGGTTTCATTGGTCGAGGGCGTTCAGGTTTGTCGTCAGGTCGATGGCGGCTACGTCACAGAGCAGAACCAGACGCTGGAGAATTTTAAGAAACCACTGACGCTGCAGTCAAATCTGTTGGTCGGCGATTATCATTACTTCCGGGCGCACGCCGAGTATTTGATCGGGCGGGTGAACATCCGCACCGGCAAAGTCGAGTATCTCGAGGTGCCGGTACAGGTGGTGCGTGGTGCCGGGCAAGCGGACGAAGTTCGTTGGAGCGACCCGGTTCCCAACGACATGCGCAATTCGGCAGGTTTCCTGGCGACTCAGGATCGGCGCAATGCCGGCAGTGGCTGGGGGCATGTATCCGCGGCGAGCCCGACGGCGATCGGTGATCACATTTACCTGCCGACGATGGCGGGCACGGTTTACGTGCTGAAATGGAACGCGCCGGTGCTCGACGAAAATGCCCTGGTGTCGATCAGCGATCTCGGCCCTGCAGGCGAAGCCTGGTCGCTGTCGAGCCTGTCGTTCGCGAACGGTTGCATCTATGCGCGCACCTTGAAGGAACTGATCTGCATCGCTGCCAGCGAGTGAATAGGCGGGCGGGATGAGCGATAAGTTCTCATTTCTTCTTTTCGCTCATGAAGTGGAGTTGGCAATTACCAATAAGGCCCGCGCTACGCTACGATAGCTGCGGCGGTGCCGTCACACTGCGCTGCCACTGGCACCTGCCCGAGTCGTTGGATTGAAAGAAAGACGTAGCGCGGGCGTCCCCGCCCGCGAGCGGAAGGGTGTTGGCCACGAGGCTCCGATGACGTGGCACTCGCGGGCCGGGAGGCCCGCGCTACGCTACG
>CBDULB010000220.1:0-6448 GCA_965367965.1 uncultured bacterium
CGCGGGGCGGCATTTCGCAATTGTTCCAGGTGACCACCAGCCAGCCATTGCGGTGCCGCATGATGTTCGGCGGCCCGGTCGAAGTATAGAAGCGGCTGGCGCGGGCCGGGCTCCAGGTGGTGCCGTGATCGGTCGAACGGGATTCGTAGAGGAAGCCCGCCTGGGTGCGCATCAGCATCCACAGCTCACCGTTCTCAAGTTCCTCAAAAGCCGGTTCACAGGCGCCTTCGTTCGACCCGTTGAATCCTTGGTAGCAGGGCGACACCAACTGGCTGACACTTTCCCTCCAGGTGGTGCCGGCGTCGTCCGAGTACTGGATCACCGTCTTGTGACGGCCATGCGGCGGCACAGATCTTCCATGCGGCTGGAAGCTGCCGAAGGGCACCAGAAGGCGACCATGGTTCAGCTGCTCGTACTCCATTTGTGAGCCATTGTAGCCGCGCCAGATCATCTTCGGATCCTGCACTGCCTTCAGCCCCGCTTGTTGAAACCAGACATCGAGGTAACGCGGCAGCCCGACCTTCTTGACCTGATCGGCGCTGAGAGCTTCGGATTTTACGAAGACCCGCTGGACGACATTGTCTTCCGTCAGGATCACCTGGGTCGCGTCGAGGACATCGCTGTCCAGAATCGCCGGACGGTTGAGGATTTCCGCCGGCAGGTGCGGCAAAACCGCGTGCATTTTTCCCGACGCATCCGGCAAGGTCACCGGGCCTTTCTGCGGCGCATAGCGATCGTAAAAGGCGAAGCTGCCGTCCGGCATTCTCATCAGGGAAAAGGCGGTGCGCGATCCGCTCGGCGCTTGCGGATCGTGAACGACACCGTCCTGGAAAAGCATCAACGGAGGAGACTGCGCGCCCACCTGCGCAGCGACTGAAAAAAGCAACACAATGAAAGCAACAGGGAGACGACGCATAATCCGGAATCAGTAAACTTCAGCAGGCACACCGGCCGGGTGACCGGAAAGCACTGTCGGTCAAAGTCAGATCATTGCGGTCTGAATGGCAATGTTTACCTCACCGCGCATGCGCCGGTGAATTCTAAATTTGATTTTCCAACAAGGTCAGACGATCCTTGAGTGTTGTGAATATCGCCTCTCGAACCAAAATCAGCAGCTTGTGTCGTCTTTTGACGGGTAGCATGTTTGTCGGTTCGTTGCATCGCCTCGGGGCCTACCGGGCCTAGGCGGCCTGTCCCACACGGAGAACTACACTCCCGGGCAGGTCCGCGATTCAAAACTAAGCTCCGCAGTCAATGCGGACCGATATCCGCCAGCCGTGCGCATGCGCACAGGCGGCACCGCAGCAACAGCCTGCCGATGACGGCCCGGCTACGCTCAACGGAGCGCCAGTCCGGCGCTTAAACAACTCGTTCGATCAAGAGAACCACCCATCCATAACCCAAAACACTAACCGTTTAACTGGACTTCTAAATAACTCACCTGCAAAACCCTTACAAACTGCCAACATGAATACGACTATCTCCCCCACCCTGCCCCTCGACAGCAACACGCCTCCGACGATCGATCAGCTGATCGACCTTGAGCTGCAAATCAACGATGAAATCGAGGAGATAAAGAAAGAAGTCGATAGCGCTGCCTACGAAATCGAAGCGATCTCGCCCGAAAAATCGCTCGGTCAGCTGTCGCGCAACAACACGTTTCAGCTGTATGACATGGCGGTCAAAGCTCAGCAGCGACGCATTGAAAAAATCGAATCGCTGAACAGCGCTCTTGAGCGCATGGATGCAGGTGACTACGGCGAATGTGAGCGTTGTCGGCAGAGCATCTCGTGGGCGCGCCTCGAGGCTCAACCGGAAACCCGCTGGTGCAACCAGTGCGCCGCTCAATCAGACTAAATCTGACGCTGACCAGCATGCTCAACTGCTGACATCACAACGGCACTAATCTCTGCTTGCGCGGCTATTTCGCCTTCTTCAAAAGCTCCAGCATCGCCTCGGCATAACGCTCACCGAGCGCCCGCTGCCCGGCGGTGTCGAAGTGGGCGGTGTCGATCGCTTTTAAGCCATCGGTGACGATGCACGCGGTGTTCGGAATGTTGTCAGGCTGCTTGACGATCATTTCGTTGAACTTCGCATAGGCCGGATTGAACTGGCCGAGTTGGGAATACACGAACGGCAGTTCAGGCTTTTTCAGGTCGGAGCGGAAGTCAGCGATCAGCGCTTTTAACTGCGCCGGATAAAGCTCGGCGCGCCCCGAGTTACCCTCGCCCTGATGCCAGAGGATGCCCTTTAACTCACCGCCACCAGCGAGGGCCGCCTGAGTGATCTCGACCGCCGAATCAAACAGCGGCCACGGCTCGGTCTCGCCCTTTTTCCACTGCTCAATGGTGGTGCCGCCGCGCACCGGACAAATGATGCCGACCGTGACACCGGGATTGGCGGCAATATAAGCCTTCACGAATGACGGCCCCGGGTTCAGGCGCTGCATCGACATGCCCTTGCGGTGCGGCGAGTAGCGATTGTAGGGCGGCACGGCGGCTTCCCATTTTTTCTCGACGATGTTCCACAGCAGCGCTCCCTCGACGGCCGCTTCGTCCTGCTTTTCGATGGTTGCTCTTCCCGCCATGTTCGACTGACCGGTGAGCAGAAAGATGTGCATCGGTGCGGCGGATTCCGGTTTGGCGTCCTGAGCTGAAACCGGCGATGACAGCACGGCGAGAACGGCAACGGAAGCGGCGGAAAGGGAGTGGAGAAAGTACCTGCGGAGCATTTTCATAAGTCGCCGATGATCGACCTTGATCACCACCGTTGTCCACCCTGGAAACGACGAGATCGCGTCCCGCCGCGGAGCGCTGCTATTCCAGCTCGACGCCGGTCCACGGACAGAACTTCCAGGTGACGTGCGCGTTTTTTCCGTTCGGGCATTTGCGCGGCACAAACAGGGCATCGATCGGGCCCGCCAGTTTCGCGCTCAATGGCGCTCCGTCGCGCGTTTTGAGGTTTATCGTCAACTCACCAAAGGCATACGGGTCCCAGGCGCGACCACCTCGAACTCCGTTCTCATCTTTGATGACGATAAAATGGAAATTTTGGCCGAGCGGTCCCATCGCCGCCGTCAGGACCGGCTTGATGGCATCGAGCAAATGCTGCGTCTGGTCGGGAATACTCTCAGCCCTGGAGATGATGTGCGTGTTTCCATCGCTGTCCGTAAACGCCATTTTCAGCGCCGCGATCAACTCTTCCTCGCGGTAGAAATCGAACGCCCCCGTTTCGGCGATATCCGCCTGCACCACACCGAAGATCGCGAACTTCTCCAGCGAACCGATCACCTCCGACCGCTGCTGCTCGGTCATCGTCGCATCCAGCGCAAACGACGCCTTCCAGAATTCGATCGGAATCGCCCAGATCAGATTCATATGACCCGAATCGCACGGCGCCGAAAACTGCGTCTCGCCGGTCATCGCATCGGTATCGATGTCGGCCATCGGCTTGCGCTGTTGCGCGTCAGAGCGGACCGGCAGTGCCAGCCACATCGCGAAGCAGGCCGTCACCATCGGAAGTATCGGGGAGCGGTTCATGCCATACCATGATCTGCGCCGGCGCCCCTCCGGTCAAGACCGCTTCGCAGTCTCAGACTTGGCTGGAATACACGCGGCGGGCACATCCGACGCCGGCAGACACACGCGGCCGCATTTGTCCGCGAACGTCGCCAGCATCGCCAACCCGGTAGGGACAAGCGGCCTCGCTTGTCCGCGAACGTCGTCAGATTCCCACTCGCAGCGTACCCACCCGGACGTGGCGACAGCCGCAAGGCCGTTCGGCGGACGACCGGGCCGGATCCCCTAGCCTGGAGCGACGGGAGACTCACCGCACCTCACCGTCCACCTTCACCACACCCTCCGCGCGCTTCACCAATACCGTCTTGCTGCCATCCTCACTCACCTCGCGCAGAGTAAACTGATTGCCGCTGACCGTGACATTCTTCACCCCGTTCAGCGACACTCCGGTTTCACCGGCGCGCACCTGATTGTCGGCGATCACCACATCCTCGCCCGGCTGATCGTTGTAGCGCGATTTTCCCCAGACGTAAATGCCGACCTTATTGCCGTCGCGGTCACCCTCGATAACGTTGCCGCGAATCACCAGCGAGCGGCAGTAGCCGAGCTGCATGACGCTGCCCGTTTCCGTGTTCGAACGCAGCACATTGCCTTCGATGACCTGGTTGGTATTGCCGTTGCCGACCAATCGCCCGTCAATGGTGTTACCGCGAATGATCAGCCCGTCGACACCACCGGCGAGAATCGATTTGCGGCATTGATTGTTCTCGATGATGACATTTTTTAAACCGCGGGCATGCTCGACGTGAATCGTCGAACCACCCGGCTTGACGGTGTGCTCGAGGTCGCGGCAACCGGTCACCAGGTAGTCGCGTGAGCCATTGCCGCCGCCCATCTGAATGCCCTGGCGGAGAAAGTTTTTCCAAGTGCAGTCGCGCACCGTGATACCACGACAATTGTACGAGAATGCCATGCAGTCGCCGGAAAAGTTTTCCGCAAAGACATTCATCACCGTGACGTTTTCAATCAGGTGATCCTTGTTGTAAAACCACAGGCCGGAGTTGTGCTCTTTGGTCTCCCCTTTGACATAAGCCGACCACTGATTGGAACCATCGAGATGCAGATCGCGAATTACCACGTTCCTGGTTCCGGTCGCCACCGGCGCGCCGATCATTCGCCAGAAATTGCCCTCGTTGACCGCCTCGGTGTATTTAATCGTCGAGGCATTGCCTTCGCCGCGGATCGTCGTCTCCGAAGGCACTTCAAGAATCGGCGATTCCGCCCCGTGCCGGGAAATCAGGAACACCCCCGCCGGAACGAACACCGTGCCACCACCCGCCTCGCCACAAGCCGCCAGCGCCTTCTCGATCGCCTGCGTGTCATCCGTATCATCGTCCGCCGTCGCACCGAAGGCGGTGATGTCGAAGGTCTCGGCCCGGGCCACTGACGCAATCCCAAACACCAAAAAACACATCGCGATACAGGTTACCTGAGCCAGCTTCATAGTTCGCCATTACCTCAATCCCGGCCATCGGCCACAAGCAGGAATCAGCCGCGATCAGGGATCAAGAATCGGCTGAACGCCGGTAACCTGCCCCCTACGATGCAAACCACGCCACCGAGCGAGCAACTGCAACTACCAGCTATTCTAATCGCGGCGCGACAGGAATCGCTAATCGCTTTCAACGTCGACACGCTCTAAGCTCAGCGGACCGAATTTCGAAATCAAATATCGCGCCGGGCGCCGTCGTTCGCCATTCTCTCCCCGTGAAATTTCCCCTCGCCTCACGCGCCCAACTCTACCGCGAGCTCGCCAACTACACCCGCTCCGCATTCGGCATCGAGAAGGCTTGCGAATCGATCCTCGACCGCAGTAACAACCGCCGCCTGCCGGTCGCTCACCGCGCCTTCTGCGAGAGCATTCTCAACGGCGTGCGCAACGGCAACCAATCCATCGCCCGCTCGCTCGATGCCTGCCCGGCGCCGATCTCCGACCTGGAAAAATCGATCATCGATGCCGGTGAGCGCGGCGGTTTACTGGAGCGATCCTTCGCTCACCTGGCAGAGCATTTCGACCGCGTCGCAGAAGCTCGCGGCCGCATCATCAAGAGCCTCATCTATCCGGTGATCCTTTTCCACGTCGGCGCCGTGTTCGCCATCGTCGGTAGCGCCGTGGTCAGCACCTTTCACCCCGACGGCAGCGCCGAAGATGCCTGGGCGATTGCCCGGCGCGGCCTGCTCTGGTTCGGCGCCGGCTACGTCCTGCTGATCGCGCTCGGTTTCGGCCTGGTCAGCCTCTACCGCAACGCCCGCCACAGCGCCTTCGCCGATGCCCTCCTGCAACGCATCCCCCTGCTCGGCTCGACCCACCGCTACCTCGCCCTCGGCCGGTTCTGTGAAGTGTTTTCCATCCATCTGAGCGCCGGCACCAAGATGGACGGCAGCTACCTCGCCGCCGGAAAAGCTGCCCACGCCGGCCTCATGCTCGCCGCCAGCCAGCGCGGTGCGCTCCGACTCGCCGCCGGCGAAAGCCTGGCCGCGACCCTCTCCGAAGAGCGGCGCACCTTTCCCGATCCCTTCGTGCACGGCCTCGCCAGCGCCGAAGAATCCGGCCGTCTCGACGAAGAGTTCGCGCACTGGGCCAAGGCCTATTCCGGCAAAAGCGCCCAGGCACTCGAAACGCTCTCCAAGTGGGCTCCGAAAATCTTCTACGGTCTGGTGCTGATCACCGTCGCCCTACTCATTCTCAAGGTAGGCTTCGGCTATATCGGCGCCCTCAGAGGCTGGCTCGATCAAATGCCGTAGGACGTTCTTTGTTTTTGGTGCTTTGTGCAAAAGCCTGAGCAGGCCATTCGTCGTTCAAAGCAAAACTCCCAACTCCCAACTCGTTGCGCCTTGCTCCTTGCTCCTTGCTCCTTGCCCCTTGCTCC
>CBDULB010000221.1:0-6421 GCA_965367965.1 uncultured bacterium
TCGATCATGAAGTGGGAAGGATTACGGGAAGATGGTCGCAGACGGGGGCAATTTCTCCAGACGGGAGGTGGATAAAACTTTTAATGAACAGTTGCGAAATATATGGATATGTTTAATATTTATAAAGGATCGTACCCAATCCTGACGCCATGAAAATCGCATTCACCCTCTTCTTGTCCATTTTTCTTGCAGTAGGGACCGCTCAGGCTCAACAGGGGCGGCCCGCAGCGCCGCGCAGTCAGATGACTGCGATCAATACCCTGTGGGCATTTGGAAAGGAACGGGGGACTAACCAATTGAGTCGAGTCGTGGGCATGGTCGGGTTTTATGGACAGGATCAACCGGCGCAGTGGCGCCTGCTCGCTCACGATTCGCGTCAGCGCGGGGTGATGCACGAATTTATTGTTGAGCACGGAAGGGTCGTCTCGGAGCGTCGCTTTCGCCGCGAAGCAGATCAGGATCTGCCGAGCATTGTGATCCCCGTCAGCAAGCTCGCGGTCGACTCGAAGCAGGCCTTTCTGTTGGCCGACAGTGCGGCGCGCAAAGACAGCATCGGTTTTGACAGCGTGCACTACCAATTGCGCTGCCGGGACTTGCGCAACGAACCGGTGTGGGTGCTCAATCTTTCCGATCAGGCGAGGAAAACCGTCGGTGTGCTCTACATCTCAGCAATCAACGGTGAGTTGATTCGCAAGGTCTGGCATCGGCCGGGAACTGAAGGCTACGATTCACAGGGCAAGCGTGAAGACGTTGGTGACTACCTGCAGAAGGGGGCCGGCTTCTTAACCGACGCTTTTAACAATCTCAAATCGAAGGCCACCGGCCAGACGGCAAATGCACGTAAACAGCAAGCGCGTCCACAGCAGCCTCAAGCCCGGCAGCAGCCGCAGAATGCAGCGGTGGTGCCGCGTCGCTAGGGGCGGCACCTGAGGGGGCGATCGCTGACGCTCAGCGGCATGTTGCTGTAGCGATGTCCGATTACGGGCTCTCGACGGCATGTCTGGGTAGGGATTGATCTCCGCTGTGCTAAATCTTCAGCCTGATGATGGTCCCCGACGCTCCGGAGGGCGTAGGCGAAAAGCCGGTCGGCCTCCGACATCAGGTTTTCAGGCGTGATCGTGATTATGTAAGGGGATTACAGCGTTTTCTAAATTCGGATCGACGGAAAGCTCGACGCGCAATTCCGCTTTGCCGTGGAAAAGACGAGCCATCACCGTGCCGATCGGAATGTCGAGAATCTCGGCGATCTCACGATAGCTGAGATCGCCGATGTAGTACAGTGCCAGAGGTGTGCGAAATACTTCGCGGACGCGTCCCAACGATTTCATCACCAGCCCGGCGTCGACCTGCCGGCAGGCATTGGCATCGACAGCGGTGACATCGCCGACGATCTCATAGCTGGATTCGATGTCGATGAAACGGTTGGTGTGACGTCTGCGTTTTAGGAATTCCCGGTGCAGCGTGGCAAACAGCCAGGACTTGGCCTTGCTCAGATCTTTCAGTTGCCCGCCTTTAGAAGTCAGGATCAGATACGTCTGCTGAGTCAGGTCGGCGGCTTCCGCTTCATTGCGTGCGAGGCTTAGAGCGAACCGGTAAACTTTCGCATAATGGGTTGAGACGAGTTTTTCAACGTCGATTCGATTCAGCTTTGCTTCGTTCCTGTCGGATTCGGATACCTGTGTCATGGAGTTGGCGAGCGGTTGGCTGGCTCTCCTGATGTAGTCGGTTTGTGTAGCAATTCGTTAACACCCGAATGGCCATCCTCCTGATGGCGCGCAACGACACCACTCGGGGCTCAGCCCTCCCAAAGAGCGGTCATTGGATAAAACGCCTGCCAGGCGAACCAGTAAACCTGAACCACGGGCAATTCGCCCCCGTCGCTGCGGAGAGCGGTCACTTTACGGGTTGTTGCATCGTAGCTGACCGTGATCTCAGAATCTCCGCCGGGGAAGGTTGCCGCGCCCCCGTTTTTCTCCGCAAGTGTCTTGATCGGAAAAGCCATCGCTTTGCCGTTCACAACCACGCCCGCCACCCATTCCTTGTTGCCCAGTTCTGTGCGATGACTCGGCACCGGAAAGATGGTTTGGGGATTTTGCTCATAGCCCCGGTAGGGCATTTGGTCATAGTCGCGAGATATCCCCGTCGCCCGGGATAATACTTTGGATTCAGGATTGGCTTCTTTCCAGGCTTTCCATGTCATCAGGTTGGAATTTAACCATTTCAATGCGGTTCCAACCTGAGGGCCGCTGACACTTTTCATCGCCAGTTGCGACCACAGTGACTCGGTCTGACGATCAAACATCAGCACGTCGCTCTGGTAGAGCAGTCCCGAAACGCCGAAGGTCAGGGTCTTTTCGCCGTAGCGGCGATCGAAGGTCATTGCCGTCCCGCACAGTGGGCAGTAGGTCACCGCGACCGGCTGGCCGCCGACCGTGTCGTTGACGATTTCGTGCCAGACAAGAATCCGAAGTGGGTAAGCGCGGTGATCATTTTCAATACTCACCCCGACAATCAAATCGTCATCCCGCATCCAGGTTGCTGCTGCGACGGACTCGAATGTCGGGCGATCGATCGAAGGAATGCCGTCACGAGGAGGACCACCGGACAATATCTCCGCGACCGGAATTGCAGCATTGGTGAGATCGAAGCCGTTTGCCTCCTGACCGGGACACTGCCGCGCAGCAAAGCAAATGGCGAACAGGCCCGCAGCGATAGCCGCGCTGGCAAATCTGGATGGTGGAGTCGAATTCACGATGCTTGGCCTTGGCGGGATTTCGTCTGAGGGAGGGACGTCCGTCTCACTTCCGGGGTTTACGATTTCGATCCCGAACCGGCTTTGGATCCTGAGCCCTGCGACGGATTATTTTCAGCGTTTAAAACCTTGCTGAGAATTCCGGAGAACGTTTCCGCTGGCACCGCGCCGTTGAAGTATCCGATCGGATTGCCATCGGGATGGAGAAAGGCGATGTGGGGGATGCCTGAAACTCCGAACTGCGCTGCCAGCGGGCGGTTCTCTTCAGCGTCGGCGTCGAGGTAAGCCCATACGAAATCGTTGTGGTGCGGGCGTACTTCCTTGCTGGGATAAACGTTGTTTTTCATCTGCTGGCAGGGCGGACACCACGAGGCGGAGAAAATGACAATGAGCGGTTTACCGGTTTTCTCTGAAGTGGCGCGTGCGGTTTTAAAATCGTGCACGAAAGTCGGTCCGTCATTATCGGCAGCTTTGGAACCTGCGGAAATAAACAATGCCAGGAGGGCCGTCATGGTGATTGGCGAAAGGAAGCGAAAAATTTTCATGGGATGACAATAATAGTGAATAGGTGAGATGGTTGACTTCGCGGCAGTGGCCCGCGTTCCTGTTTAGAAGCGTTGGCGACGGGATTTATTCCCCACAATCCTGAGGTATTTTTTCCTCCACCCGATTCCCGGTAACTCGCATCCAGCGCTTCAGGCCCAGCCAGCCGATGGCCAGCAGCATCGGCAGGTGTTCGAACCAAACCACGATTTCTTCAAAGAATCGCTGCCCATCGTAGTCACCCCGGAACGGCGCTGGATATTGATAGGTCAACCAGAAGCGCGCGTAGTAAATGAGAGCGAATCCCGGCACCCATAGCCACACTCGCGACCGGGTGAACACGACAAAGGGCAACCCCCACGTCCAGTACCACGGATTCTGAGTGGCGGAAAGGTACCAGCTCGCCGCCATGATGAGAAACAGCGCACGTCCCGTCTCCACTGGCGAATTTTCAGCTGCGCTCCTGCGTCGAAAGGTCAGCCAGGCTGCCAACAGCGCCAACAGGCCGCCGCAAAACAACTGGGCTGCCAGAAAATCCGGCGCCGCCACCAGGCCATCTATTCCCAGACGATGTCCGGTTCTATTGACCACATCGGCCCACACTCTGCGCACCGACTCCGGGGTCACCGCATACCAAGGCTCCGGCCGGGCGTTTTCGATCACCAGCCCATCGATCCCGGTTGGACGTAGATTTTCCCGGATCACGCTGAAAATGAGATCGTTCATTTCCCAGCGGCTGAGAAATGCGCGCATGCCCGCCAACTCATTATGCGCCGCCTCATCGCGCTTTGCCTCTTTCCCGGGCGAGGGCTTCGAGACGAAGTGCCCGGTTCCGATCACGACCACCGCCATCACCAGCGCCGGAAGCGTTTGCCAGCGCCAACGCCGCCAAGCGAATGACAAAAAGATCGGCACCATCGCCAACGGATACCACTTGGTGAGGATCCCCAATGCCAGCAGAAGGGCTGTGATCGGAAGCAGGAAGCCGGGACTCTTAATAAAGGGTTCCTTGTGCCTTGTTTGCCACGCCATCGAGGCGGTGAGAAAAGCGGCGAGGGTGAAGAACACGGCGATGGCGTCCATGTGCGATGCGTTGGTAAATTCTTTTAGTACCAATGGGCACCATGCGTAGGCGATGGCCCTTCCCAGGGGCAGGGCCAGGCGCCGGAGCAGGCAAAGCAGCAACACTACCGTCCCCAAATCGAACGCTCCGATCAGTCCGCGCAGCACCGCCATGTGAACGAAGGGCGGTGCCGTCTCGGGCGTGATCCGGGCAGCGAGGGCAAAAACCATCTGACTGACCAGGGGGTAGATGGTGGGCACTTCACGGTGATCGATGCGCAGAAAAATCGTCTCCAGCGAGGTCGAGCGCTGCTGCGCAGCAAGTAGCGACGCGGCGTCCTGCGGAATCGCCGCTGCCGTCCGTAAACGATCGAGATCAGCCGGACTGTAGCGATAGGGCGAAATGCCCTCCACTGCGCAGCGCCCGTCCCAGAGATAGCGATAGTAATCAATCTCCTGGATGGGCTGCGAGCCCAGCAGCAACGGAAGTCGCATCAGCAGCGCCAGCCAGAAAATGTCTCTGCCGCGGACGATATTTTCGCTCTTGTCCCAAAAGTAGCGCGCGGCGAACAACCAGCAAAAGAAGGCCGCTGCCAGAATGCCGGCAAGGGGAAGAAACGGCCTGTCGCCAAAAGGGGTTTCGAAACCGAAACCCCACGAGACCACCGCGAGACCCGCCGATAGGAGCGTCAACGCGTAACCGGGAATCCAAAGTAGTAAGCGGGATTCGCTTGATCGATCCCGGACTCCGGATCTGTCTCGCATGCGCCGGGACTTCGATTAGTAAGAACCCGATCCTCGCGGCGGCGGGGAGGCGTCGCCAGACTCTTGAGGTGCCTTTGTTGCCGAGCCCTGGGGCTGGGTTGGAGCGGAAGCACGGCGATCGCTATCGCCTGATCCTTGCGCGGCGGGTGAAGACTGGTTTGACGGGGCGACCAGGGCGGCATCCGAAGTCGCAGGCTTTGCATCGTCCGGTTTGGGTTGGCAAGAGGAAAGCATCGCAAGTCCAGTGAGCGAAACGGTGGCCACTGCGAGGAAGCCTGAAGCAATATATCGTGGAATCATGAAGTTTGATTGGAAGTGAATGAGGACAAATAACAGAACGGAACCGGCGACAAATGGCTCGCCGCGAGTTTCTCCAACGAAGGTCAGAGATCGGGGGGCGGATGTTTATTCCCAAAAGAATTGGGAATATTTTGCATCGCCCGCCTCTCTGATGAATCATGAACGTACCATTTTTTGAGGTCACGTCCTCACCCGGATTCCTGTGCCGAACTGCGGTAGTAATACCCGCGCTAAATGAAGAAGCGTCGGTCGCAACCGCCGTGCGCGATTGGCTTGGCCGGGGTGCCGCAGAAGTTTGCGTTGCTGACAACGGCAGTCGCGACGCCACGGCTGAGCTAGCCGGAAAAGCTGGTGCGCGAGTGGTCCACGAGCCTCGCCGGGGCTATGGAGCGGCGGCGTGGGCAGGTACTCAACAATTGCCTGAATCGATCGATTGGATTCTTTTCGCCTCCGCTGACGGCAGCGATTTCTTCGACGAGAAATCCGCCCGGGATTTTGCTCTCGCCGCCAATGCGGGCGCGGCGCTGGTGATCGGAGAGCGTATCTCTAGGGCCAATGCGCGGCGTCATCTCACTCCGCCACAGCGATTCGGCAACGCCCTTTGTTGCCTGTTGATTTCTCTCGGTTGGCGAGCTCCGCGATACCGCGACATGGGCTCGCTGCGTCTGATTCGACGTGATGTGTTCGAGACACTGGCGCTGCGCGACCGGGCTTTCGGTTGGAACATTGAGATGCAGGTTTCGGCGATCGAGCACGGATACCCCATTGTCGAAGTTCCCGTTGGCTACCGTCCCCGCCTGGGCGGGGAACCGAAAATTTCCGGCAGCCTCGCCGGCAGTTTCAGGGCTGGGCGGAGTATCATGGGAATGTTGGCAAAGCTCTGGTGGAGAAAGCAGAAACGCGACAGCCGACGCTATTTTTCCCTCCGCCGCGGGACGGTTCTGGATGAAGCTGAAGTTCACTGAAAGGAACCGCCAAGGTCGTCGCATTTTTCGATCC
>CBDULB010000222.1:0-6386 GCA_965367965.1 uncultured bacterium
CCAGTGCCAGTGCCAGTGCCAGTGCCAGTGCCGTGGCGGAGGCAACTGTCTCCCATATACCCCGGCGCGCACGGCGTGGGGAGCGATCGACCTGCGGTTTACTTCAGGTCGGATCCGGGCGTCGATCCAGCGCGGGGGAGTCCGCCGCCTAGCCTAGAAATGGGACTCGATATACGCCATCAGGTGCTCTTCCTGAACGATGCTCAGGTTGGCATCGGCGGACATATCGGGCAGCAATTCGCGCCACTCTGCCAGGGTGTAGTCGCGAACCGGTTCCGGTGAGTGGCAGGCGGTGCAGCGGCCGAGGTAGATTTTTCTGCCGGCGGCGATCTTCGCGTCGCCGGTCACTGCGGCCGATTCAGCGCCCGCGGAGTCGCTGTCGTTGGTCGCGCAGGAGGCGAAGGCGAGCACGCAGCCCGCCGACGCCAAACCTACAACAATCCAAGTGGGGATTTTTTGCATGAAAAAAGTGGGATCGGGTTGCCCGATCTTAACACGTTTAGAAATGCCAACCGGTGATCGCACGCAGTTGAAAGTCCGGTTCGCCGGTGTCGGTCATTTCCCAGAGGCCAGCCACGGTCAGCCATGCCGGTCCGACGCTGGCGTTGATGTTCGGGCCGAGGTAGAGCGCCGAATCTTCGGTGTCTTCCCACTCGGCGATTTCCATTTCGTGAAGGAATTCGGTGCCGAAACTGAGTTTGGGATTGAGCTGATAGCTGAGACCCAGCGTGTTGCCGAGCTCGCCTTTGACTTCACTGAGACCGTCCTCTTCCCATTCTGATTCGACGATCAGGTTGTAGACCAGAGCCACCGGACCCATGTTTTTCTGAAGCAGCACTTTCGATTCGATTTCGAGGAAGTCCTCGGCGAAGGCGACTTCACCGTAGAGCGAAAGGCCGAAGGGATCTTCATTGGGGTTGAAGATGTTGTAGATACCTTCGACGGCGGTGTCGTGGTAAGAGGTCTCGCTGCTGCCGTTGGAATCCTGATAGCGCCAGTCGACCAGGTAGATGCCCAACTGAAAGCGTTCCGTGATACCGATTTCGATTTCGTGACGGAAGTCGAGCCGGTCAAAGCCATCATCCGTTTTCCAGGTAACCCAGTTTTCCAGTTCGACCGAACCGGGGATGTAGCGCTGGGCTTCGTAGCTGTACGAAAAACGCCGTTCGCCGGCCGCCGCAACGGTGATCAGCAATTGGGCGAGGACCACGCCGCAGGCGAGGCTTCTGAGATGGTTCCATGGGGATAGTTTCATCGTGGTGTTTATTGAGATGATGTCTCAGTAGTTGGTCAGCAAGCACTTGTCAATGGAAAATGAGACTCGATCTCATTAGCGTGATTGCGCCCTGCCGGGAGGGGGATGCCTTCGACATTCAGGTGCTGCAAGTTTGTCATAACACTTGGCGGGCAGGCTGCGCTGCGTTACCGGTTTGGCGTGAAAGCGCTCGTTAAGAAAACCGCCGCTCCCGGGCTCAGTCTCGAAGACGTTCCCGAACCGGAGATCGGTATCAACGATGTGCTCATCAAGGTCGAAAAGGCCTCGATCTGTGGCACCGACGTTCACATTTACGAGTGGGATGCGTGGGCACAGCGCACCATTCCGGTGCCGATGGTGGTCGGTCACGAGTTCGCCGGAAGAATCGTCGCGGTCGGTGACAACGTTCACGATTTTCACGAAGGCGAAATCGTCAGCGGCGAAGGCCACATTGTCTGTGGGCGCTGCCGCAACTGCCTCGCCGGTCGTCGCCATCTGTGTGCCGACACCAAAGGCGTGGGCGTCAATCGCCCCGGAGCTTTCGCCGAGTACCTTTCGATCCCGATGTCGAATGTGTGGCATGCTGACCCCGGGATTCCGATGGATCTTATCTCGTGCTTCGACCCGCTCGGCAATGCCGTGCACACCACGCTGGAGTACGACGTTCTCGGCGAAGACGTACTGATCACCGGTGCCGGACCGATCGGTATCATGGCCGCCGCTATCGCCCGCCACGCCGGTGCCCGCCATGTGGTGATTTCAGATTTTAATGACTACCGACTCAACCTCGCCAAAAAAATGGGGGCTACCCTGACCGTGAATCTCGGTAAAGGTGGGACTGTCGCCGATGCTCAGAAGCAGCTCGGCATGAAGGAAGGCTTCGACGTCTGCCTGGAAATGTCGGGGGCTCCCCGGGCGCTCAATGACATTCTCGAAAACGCCTGCCACGGCGGCAAAATCGCGCTGCTCGGCATCTTTCCCGAAAAGGCGGCCATCGATTGGGACAAGGTCATTTTTAACGGCCTGACTATCACCGGTATCTATGGTCGGGAAATGTATGAGACCTGGTATAAAATGACCTCGATGATTCAGAGCGGACTCGACATTGCGCCGGTCATCACGCACCGCTTGGCGTTCGAGGATTTTGAAGAAGGCTTCGAGATCATGCGCAGTGGCGAATCGGGTAAGGTTGTGCTCAGTCTATAACTTCGATTGACTCAATGGTGATTTTTTCCACCTGAATCGAAAACCTCACATTGCTGCCGCTTAACGAGATGCCGTATATTTTTTCGGAATCGTCGTGATAACCCGGGCGGGGGTCGGTGCGCAGCACTTGTTCCAACAAAAGCCGGAATTCTGCGCTGTCCGGCCGGCGGTCGATGGCGTCAGCGATCGCCGCGGGATACTCAATAGGCAACTCGGCGAGCGTCGTTTCGGGAGGGGTGGCGTAGCCCGGATCGGCATCGGCGATGGCGTCGCAGTAGGGGACGTAGGGCTTGAGATCGATGATGGCGGTGCCGTCAACCAGGTCGACGCCCGATACTTCGATGATGGATTGATCGGCGGGCACGGATTCAATTTTGACCACTGACAGCCCGATCGGATTAGGGCGGAACGGCGAGCGCGAGGCGAATACGCCGACCTTCTGATTGCCACCCAGGCGTGGCGGTCGAACGGTTGGATGCCACTCACCGGCGGGCACGCGATCAAACACAAACACGATCCATAGATGGCTGAAGCCGCTGAGCTCGGCGAGCGCTCCGGGGACGGCGAAATCCGGCAGCAGTTCGATCCGGCCGCGCGCTGCCGGAGTCAGGCCGGGTTGCCGGGGGACGCCGAACTTTTCTCCGAACGGCGTGCGGATGTGGGCGATCGGGCGAAATTCGAATCGGTCTGAATGGTCCATGGTGGCGATCAGACATTTCCTGCCGAAATGCCCGCTGTCCAGCGTTGCGCTGCTGGTGAAAAACCGCGATTCTGCTGAAATCTGAGTTTGTGAATCGTGGCGAGTGCGGCGAAACTCCCGCCATGAAACGGTTTTTTGCCTCCCGCGCCGCCGCACTGGCGGTTGTTTGCTCCCCATTTTCCATCAATCTTCAGGCGCAGGACGCCGCTCCGACGCCGGCTCCGGCCGCAGAGGAAAAAGCTCCTGCTGCAGAAGAAAAAGTCGCCGCGGCGGATCCTTCGGTGGTCGCCACGGTCGACGGCCGCAAGATTCTCCACTCGGATGTCGAACGCCGGGTGGTTGGCCAGTACGCCCAGCAGTTGGCGCAGCTTCCCGAAGACCAACAGGCTTTCATGCGCGCCCGCGCTGAACGGCAGGCGGTCAGTGATCTTATCGATCGGGCCGTGCTCGCCAACGCAGCGACCAAGGAGGAAAAATTCAAAGCCTCCGAGGCGGCGATCGATCAGCGCATGACGGACATGAAAGGCCAGCTCCCCGCCGGTGCTGATCTTAACCAGGCGCTCGAACAGCTCGGTCTGACCGAAGCGTCACTGCGCGAAGAAATCCGCGTCGAGTTGGCGATCAACAGTCTGATCGAGGCGAAGCTGGCTGAAGTAAAAGAACCGAGCGCCGAAGAGGTGAAGAAGTTCTACGAAGACAATCCCACTTTTTTCACCAAAGGTGCGACCGCCACTGCCCGGCACATCCTGGTATCCACTCAGGGAACCACCGGTGAGGATGCGCTGGCTGCCAAAAAGGCTGAGGCCGAGAAATTGCGCGCCAAGCTGATTGGCGAAAAAGCTGAGCCGTTCGAAAAAGTCGCCAGCGAACATTCCGATTGTCCGAGCAAAGCCGAAGGTGGCATGCTCGGTGAGTTTGAAAAGGGTCGCATGGTTCCGGAATTCGAAACGGCGGCTTTCGGACAGAAAGTCGGCGAGATCGGACCGCTGGTGAAAACTGACTTCGGCTATCACATCATCAGAGTGGAAGAGCGCTCGGACGGCGAAGTGGCGGCGTTCGAAGAGGTTTCTGAGACCTTGCCGGGTTACCTTGCCGGTCAGCGTAAACAGGAGGCAGTGGAAAGTTACGTTAAAGAACTGCGTGACGCTGCTGAGATCGTTGAAACCGCAGGCTGAAAACTGATGACGAATCGTCGGTGGACCGGACGAACTTCCGCAGCGTGCAGTCTCGCTGCGTGGTTCGGCCTGCTGCCGATAGCGTCATCGAACGCCGGCGACTGGCCGGCGTGGCTGGATCCGGCGGGGCGTGGTGACGGCAATGCTGTCACTTCCGAAGTCCTGCCCGAAGCGATCGATCTCGAGCAGATCGCGTGGCGGGCTGAGGTCGGTATCGGTTTTTCCGCGGTGGCGGTGGCCGATGGCCGGGTCTTCACCATGGGCCACAACGGTGAGGATGGACCTCGCGGTGCGGGTGGCGTGGAAACGGTCTGGTGTCTCGACGCCAAAAGTGGTGACGTGGTTTGGAAGGATGACTATCCGGCGCCATTGCTGCCGAACCTTCACGAGGGCGGCCCCGGAGCGACGCCGGTGATTGCGGACGGCGTGCTGTTCACGGTCAGCAAGGACGGTCAGGCGCACGCCTACGAAGCAGCGTCAGGCAAGCGGCTGTGGTCCTGTGAATTGATGCCCATCGTCGGCATGCGTCGTCCTCCGGAATGGGGATTTTCGGCTTCGCCGGTGGTCTATGGTGATTGGCTGTTGGTCGAGGCCGGTGCCACGATTGCATTGGATCGCAAGACCGGCAGCGTCGTCTGGCAGAGCGAGACAATGACGCCGGCCTACGGATCACCGACTGTGTTTCAGCAGGCGGGCAAGGATTGGATCGCGGTACTGAAGACAGAGGGCCTGGTGATTCTCGATGCGCAGGCGAACGGTAAGACGGGCGCATTTTATCCCTGGGAAACGTCTTTTCAGACCAATGCCAACACGCCGATGGTGATCGGTAAGCGCCTGTTCATTTCGACCGGTTATGACCGTGGTTGTACCTTGCTCGACTTTGTCGATGGCAAGCTGACACCGGTTTACGAAAATCAGGTGATGTGCAATCACATGAGCAACTCGGTGCTCATCGACGGTCACCTGTACGGCTTCGACGGAACTGCGCATCGCGGTCGGGAAGTGGAGCTGGTGTGTATGGAACTGGCGACCGGGACGGAGAAATGGCGCAGCAAAGGATTGCGCTACGGCACCCTGATCGGAGCGGGCGATCAGCTCGTTGTTCTGTCAGAGCGGGGTGAACTGCTGATCGGCAAAGCGTCGCCCGACGGATGGCAGCCGCAGCACGAGACTCAGGTGCTCGGCGGGCGCTGCTGGACGATGCCGATCTGGAGCGGTGGCCGGTTGTTTTGCCGGAATTCGCGCGGCGATTTAATTGCGCTGGAGATGGCGGGCGGCAGGTAGCGGTCCCCGAAGTCATTTGTTTCCAGTTTCTTTAAGTTCTGGAAATTACGACATTTACAGGTTATGTTTTGCAAGAGCCGTAAGCTTTGCCAAACGTTGGCAAGGTTTCTGCTCTGGAGGACTAACCATGCAGCCGGATCCTCATCATTGCCGATCCCACCTGACACCAGGTGACTGGTCTTTTGTTGCCGCCGCACTCACCGGCGACGAATCCAATGAGCGGGCGCTGCGTTCGTTGATGAGTGACTGTGAGACGCTGGATCAAGTGCTCGATCAGGCGCAGGTGCTGAAAGCGGTTCTCGAGTTACGCGAGATGGTATCGATTTCGCCGGAGCTCTATTTCTACATCCTGATGCGTCACGCGATGACCGATGCCGGCATCGAAGACCGTGCGGTGGCGGATTATGTCGCTGCAGTGATGGCCGAAGTGGCGCGTGGCAACCGCTTCACGGCGCGCGGCGAGCCGACGCTGGACTTCACTTATCATGTCGATTTTCTCAAAGCCATCGATGGCGCTTCGCCGAGTGACCGGTTTCATTTGCAGGTGCATTGCGGCAATCAGTTTCTCATTTTAACCGGCCTGTTTCCGCAGTTCCTCAGCGCCCGGGCCAGTCGACGCGGCGCGCCGGATCTGGCCTACTACGAAGGCGTCGCCCGCAATGCGTTTCGCGACGCGGGTGAGCATCCGCTGGCTCAGGAATTTGGAGTCGGTGAGGTGTATCGTCATTTGTCGGATGCCTTCGGTCAGACGCGGCGCATTCTCAAT
>CBDULB010000223.1:0-6141 GCA_965367965.1 uncultured bacterium
GTGTACCTGTTCGAATTCTCGCGGGCGGGGACGCCCGCGCTACGGGGGTGATGCAGCTAGAGCCTGGAGCGTCGGCTTTTTTATATCGTCGTGTCAGGGAGTGGCTCGTAGCGCGGGCCTCCCGGCCCGCGTGTGGCTGGGGGTTGGGGTGAGCCTGTTCGAATTCTCGCGGGCGGGGACGCCCGCGCTACAGGATTGATGCAGCCTGCGGTCAGCTGGCGCGAATGTCATCCACTCGCTGACGCTCGCAGCTACGGACTACTTCACTACCGAAATCAATCGACTGTCGCCGCGGGCGGATTCGGCGCCGGCGTCCATGATGGCGTTGCTGTCGCGACAGTGGGCGGGATCGCAGAGGGGGTTCATTTCGGCATCGGGATTTTCGATCGCCCAGATAAAATGTTCGTTGGGTCCGCGCATGTGCGGCTCCGGATCGGGGACGTCGATGGCCGAACCTTTTTGATCTTCGAGATCACAGCGCATCAATGCGCCACCCAGACGGGGAATCACCAGGAAGCTGCCGGTCTTGCCGTAAATGATCGGCGTGTAGGCACCGAGCTTGCCGTGCTGCGTCCACGACGCTTCGGCGATGGCCATGGCACGCGGATACTTGAGAGTGATCACCGCGTTGTCGTCGACCTTGAGGTCGTCGCGGTAGTAGTTGCCCCAGAGCCCACTGACGCTCTCGGGCATGCCGAGCAGTACGCGTGACAACACCGCGCCGTAGCAGCAGTAATCGATCAGCGCTCCGCCGCCGCTCTGTGCCTCGTCCTCGACCCAGTCGGCGAAGTAATGCGAGTGACCCATGAGCACGACGCCCTCGTGGGCGGCGCGATATTTCACCTGCCAGAGTTCGCCGATGTCGCCCTCGCGGCAAAGCTTTATGGCGTGTTGCAACTGATACCACCAGGCGAACGGCCAGTTAATCATCAGGCGCACGCCGTTGGCTTCGGCGGCGTCGAGCATCGCCTGGGCGTCGGCGCGGTCGGCGGCCATCGGCTTTTCGACAAGGACGTGCAGGCCGCGATTCATGGCATCGATGGCCAGTTTGGTGGCGTTGCGATTACTGGTGTAAAGGTAGACGGCGTCGAGGTCGTCCCGGTTCAGGACATCGTCATAGCAATCGCTGACCGGTGCGTCACAGACCCGGCTGAATTTTTCGCGCAGCTCCGGAAACGGATCCGCGGCGGCGGCGACTTGCATGTTGGCAAGGTCGGCGAGTTCGCCGAGGCTGTGCCAGACGTGGTCGTGATGCAGACCGAGAATGCCGATGCGGTAGGTCATGGTCAGGAGGGAGGAGGTAGGAGGCTCAGGCTTCGGTGTTTTCGGGGGCGACGCGGAAGGCGATCAGGAAAATGGCCAGGGCGGCGATGGTGATGCCGCCGAGGCTGTACCAGTAGTTGCTGAATTCTTGCAGTGTCAGGGTGCCTTCGCTCTTGGATACCATTTTCACCAGCGCGCTGTTGAGCGCCACGGCACAGATCGGACCGATGCCGTAGAACACGAAGTTGTAGAGCGATTGTGCGGAGTTGCGAATGTCCTTGGGGGCGACGCGGTCGACGTAGATGAAGCAGGCGGAGAAGAAGAAGGCGTAACACAGGCCGTGAATAGCCTGACCGGCGACCATGAAGGCGAGCGGCAGACTGACCGTGCCGAACAGGAAAAACCGGGCAGCGAAGGCAGTGATGCCGATGGCGATGATGACGCGGTAGCCGAATCTGGGCAGCAGTTTGGCGAGCACCACATACATCAGCATTTCACAGAACTGGCCGATCGCCATGGCCGGCAGGATGTAGGCATCGTCGAGGCCGGCGCGGCTGAGAAATTTGGCGCACTGCATGAAGTAGATGACGTGCACCGCGGCAATGATCAGACTGACGACGAGGAGAATTACGAAGGACGGTTGGCGCAGCATACCGAGCGCCTTGGTGATCGCCGGGCGCGGTGTGCCGTCGGCATTGGCCTTGACCGGTGGGGTATCAGGCAGGAAAAAGAACGCCCAGATTCCGTAGAAAATGGCCAGGCAGCCGGACCAGAGCACGGACTTGCGCATTGCCGCCGCTGCCATCGGCACTTCATCGCCTTTGAAAAACGGCGGCAGCCACTGCGCCTCGGCGTTGGTCTTGAGCATGAAGAATGAGAAGGTCCAGCCGACCGTCACCCAGGCGATGGCTGTCCACATGCGCACCAGCGGAAATTGACGGGGCGGATCGCTGAGATGGCGCATCGGCAGCGCATTGGCGATGGCGGCCGCGGGCATGAACAGCACCGCGAAGGCAACTGACAAAAGCAGCCAGGCGAGAAAAGTGGTCTGCGGGTAGACGCATAGTTTCAGAGTGCCGCCGAGAATCATCAGCACACCGAGAAAGCGTTGCGCGCGAAAGCGCCGGTCGGCGAACTGGACAATTAGCGGCGAGCAGACTGCGCCGATCGCAGCAGCGAAGCCGACGATGGTGCTGGCCTGATCTTCACTGAACCCAAGTCCGCCCTCGGTGACCGGATCGGCAGTCAGAAAGCGCGCGGCGATCGGCAGCCACAGCCCGTAGACGCCGAACTGCATGAACATCATCGCGCTCAGTCGCGCGTAGTAGGGAGGAAGAGTCATCGGGTCTGAGGATGTAACCGTTTCCTTTGTCGTTTGGCAATGGCGGGATATCGTGGCCGCGGTCCGTCAGGCCGTGGGCCGTTGCGTTGGTAGTGTGATACCGCCGTCTCGGCGGTTGGAGCTGGACGATCAGAGAGGAGTCTCGTCCACCGGGGACTGGCGGGGCGCCAGTCTCACGTGACCGTCCACCGGCCCGCGTTGTGACGAACGCGGCTACGGATGGAGCTTACGAGATCCCGAAGTGGTCGTTGATCGGTTTTTGGTAATCGGCCAGCGAGCCGGCGGCAATTTCATCGATGCTGACGCGGCGGCCGGCCAGATCGGACTCGAGCAGGGCGTAGGCGCAGGCGAGATCGAGCAGCCCCTCGCGGCCGTCGAGAGGCGGTTGTCTGCCGTGCCGCACGGCGTCGAGCCAGTAGTGTTGAGTCAGGGCAAAATGATCATCGAGGCCGTCGGGGAAATCGGCGGCCTTTTGTTGTTCGTCGGCGTGTTCATCGTAGACATCAGCGAGTGAACGTTCATCGCTGCCGTCGAGGTGAATCTGATCGCCGGTGATCCTTCCCTTTGAGCCGTAAAAAACCGGACCGCTGCCGACCACCGTATTGGTGCCGTGCCCGGCAAAGCTGCCGAACAGGGTGCCGCTGGCGCCGTTGTGGCACTCGAAGCTGCCGTAGACGGTATCGTCGGCATCGCAGTCGATGCTGGTGATGATTTTGCCGGCCCGGTCGAGAATGTGCCGCCGGGGTTCGATGACCGCGGTGCTCGCCTGCACCGTTTTTACTTCGCCGAGCACCTGACGGATCATGTCGAACTGATGCACGCCGAGATCGATGGCCAGTCCACCGGCGAGTTTTTTGTTATGACGCCAGGGCGTTTGAGCAACGACCAGATCGGGGGCCCACCAGGTGCCGACATTGCCGAGAATGGCCATCTGCGGATCGCCGAGTGGACCGCCGTTAAGCGCCCATTTGGCATGCAGCAACGGCGTCCGGTAGCGGGCATTTTCAAAAACCCCGAAGCTGACCCCGGCAGCGGCCGCCTGCTCGCACATCTGTTGCGCGGCGCGAACGGTGACACCGAGCGGCTTTTGACTGAGCAAATGCTTGCCGTTTTTGAAAGCTTCGGCGGCGACCAGATGATGCAAGCCGTGCGGAGTGAAGTCGTTGACGGCGTCGATCCTGCCCTCGGCGATCATGGTCGCGTAGTCAGTGAAAACCTCGACGTCGTCGGTATCCTGAAAGTCGGATAGAAATTCGTCGCCGATCGCCAGCGGATCCCCGGGCAGGGTGCTGACCGCGGCGCGCTGCTCGGGGCCCTCGCCACGCGTGACGTAACTCCATGCGTCCTGCTCCCGACGCGCGCACAGGGCGGTGATACGAAAATCATCGAAGCCGGCTTCGCGCAGCAGGCGATAACCTTGCAAGTGAGCCGCCAGAATGCGACCGCAGCCGACGATGCCAATTCGTATCATGGCATCGGTGTAACACGGGCCGGGCTGGATGGCAAACGGTCGCGCCCCAGTCAGCTTTTTCTAACCGCCACCTGCCAGGTGCCGAACAAAATCAATCCGGCGCCGAGCAGTTGCAGCGTCGAGTAGCTCTCGCCAAACATCATGATACCGCCGATGGCGGCCATCACCGGCAGTGCCATCTGTACCGACGAACCGGTGGCGACACTGATCAGTCGATAACTTTCGTTCATCGACAGCTGGCCGTAGCCGGCCGACATTGCGGCGAGGATGAGCAGCAGGTAGTCCTCGCCCGTCAGGGTCGAAAAGCCACGCGCCGCAAACGGCAATGCGGCGATGCCGATCCACACGCACTGCGCGAGAAAGATGGTCGCGATGGCGTGACGGGTGGTCAGGTGACGAATGATGACGATGGTGCCTGCGGCGGCGATCGCTCCGATGATCGCAAATGCTTCGTACGCACCGACGGCGAAACTGAGCCCTCCGGGCTGACCGGCGCTGGTCAACAGGGCGGTGCCGGCGAAGGCGACGATCAGCCAGACGACTTTCCGGCGGCTGAGAAACTCACGCAGGAACCAGGCGGCGAACACCGCACCGAACAGCACGTAGGTGGTGCCGAGCAGTGAGGCTTTGCCGGCACCGAGAGCGGGCACGGTCCAGTAGTAGGCAGCGGTGCCGATGATGCCGAGAATGCCGCGCCAGACGAGCAGCGGTTCTTTGAAGATCGGTGCGAATTTCGGCGGCCGTCGACCACGCATCAGGGTCAGGACGATGACACCACCGATGACCGCGCGGAACAACAGGGTCACGGCGGGATCGACCTGGCGATTCGAGCCGAGGTATTTTAACAGCAGTGTGTTGGCGGTGAAGCACAGCAACGAGATGACCATAAAGATCAGGCCGCGGCGTTGCTCCCCGGGAGAGCCGGTCAGCAGTTCGGGCGCATACGCTGCGGCCGCGTTGGGCGGTGGCACAGAATTGTTGGACATCGCTGCAGGCTGCGAGGCTGCGGGTCGGGAGTGAGGTGGCGTTTTCATGGGAATCAGCAGCTCGAGGCTGATTCGGAAAATCGCGGAACGGACAGAAGAGAACGGATACGAATGATAACAAAACAACCTCGAGCGATGGCTTAGCCAAGCTTGGTAATGACGACAACAATCGCCAGCCAGAGCATCGGCAGGAAGCGGAACACAGCAGTACCGACGTACGCAAAGCGGGCGGCAGCCTGCTTCGGTCGGTGGGCACGTTTGTGATCGTTCGCGAGGTTCATTCGTTTTGTTCGAGCGCAAAGCTAGGCTAGGTTGCCGCGATATCAAGCGGCGGCGTCAGGGCCGTCAGATCTTTTTCTGTCATGCACTACTCAAGTTCCCGATTTCTCGTTGTCAGCGCTTTGTTGGCAGCACTGTCTCTGCTCAGCGGCTGTTCGACGGTTTATTATGGTGCGATGGATCAACTCGGGGTTCACAAGCGCGACATTCTGGTCAAGCGGGTCGATAAAGCAAAGGACGCCCAGGAGGAGACCAGAGAGGAGTTCGCCAATGCGCTCGAGCAGTTTCAGAGCGTGGTCAATTTCGACGGTGGCAATTTGCAAAGCGAATACGAGCGGCTCAATGCAGCTTATGAACGCAGTCAGGCGAAAGCGTCGGCGGTGAAATCGCGTAATGACGATGTCGAAAATGTCGCCAAGGCGCTGTTCCGTGAGTGGCGCGCTGAGCTCGGCGAGTATTCCAATGCCAGTTTGCGCGCTTCCAGTGAGCAGCAATTGGCGGAGACCGAGCGGCGTTATCGCCAACTGATGCAGGCGATGCGTCGCGCCGAGTCGCGCATGGACCCGGTACTGCGCACGTTTCGCGATCAGGTGCTGTATTTAAAACACAACCTGAATGCCCGGGCGATCGGCGCGCTGCGGGTCGAACTGGCCTCGGTCGAGGCGAATACGGCGGCCCTGATTCGCGAGATGAATGTGTCGATTGCGGAGGCGCAGAGGTTTATTTCGTCGATGGAGTAGGGGCGAGGAGCAAGGAGCAAGGAGTTAGGAGTTAGGAGTTAGGAGTTAGGAGTTAGGAGT
>CBDULB010000224.1:0-6038 GCA_965367965.1 uncultured bacterium
TTCTGGTTCTGTTATTGGTCATCGCGGTGCCCGCCATGGTGCGGGCAGGTGATTGGGAATTGCTGGCGAGCGATACCCCGGAGGATCTGGGTGAGGGCATTGCCTTTGTGGAAAAGACGGTGCGGGCCGCCGGTGACAACGGACTTCTGTCGAAACGCCGACTGCAGTTGGTGTTTTTTGAGTCGCGGTTCTTTACCCTCAAGGTGATCGATCAGGGCACGGCGGAGCAAGCGGTTCATGGCGATATCAGCGCGGCGATGAAGTCGAGTTTCTGTCTGGCCGGGTGCAATGGCGGATTTTTCCATCCCGATTTCCGTCCGCTGGGTTTGATGATCGCCGACGGCGAGCGCATCAACAGTTTCGAGACGTCGAAGTTGTTGTCGGGTCTGGTGATCGCCGACGGCTCGGGTTTGCGACTGCAGCGGCGCAGTGAGTTCCGGGATCATCGCGGCATCACGTCGCTGCTGCAGGCGGGACCGTTTCTGGTCGATCGCGGGGTGGTGGTCAAAGGCTTGTCGAGCGAGCCGGCGCGGCGGCGGACCTTCCTGGTATGGAATGGAAAAACCGGCAGTGACGGCCGCTGGGCGATGGGCACGTCGAGTGCGTTGAGTCTGGCCGAACTGGGGGCGGTGTTGGCGGATCGGGATGTGATCACGGAGTTTCCACCGCAGCGTGCCCTGAATCTGGATGGCGGCAGTTCGACCGGTTTGTATTTTGACCGGGGAGCGGGGCGCAAAGATTACGCGGTCTCGCCTTACAAACGGGTGCGAAATTTTCTCGGCATTGTGCCGCGTCCCGATTTGCGTTGAGCCGGCGGGAACGCTATCGGTGCTTGTCTGCATCGCGCCCTGTGTGGGACAATGGAGGCTCCTGAGCGATCAATTTATTTTTACCGAATCGATGCCATGCCAATGATGACTGCTTTGAAAGCGCTGCAGCGTTTGCGCGAAGGAAATCTGCGTTTCTCCAAAGGCGACAAATCCCTGTCGGCGGTGACTTGTCCGGACCGGCGCAGTGAGCTGGTATCGGGGCAGGAGCCCGGAGCGATCATTCTCGGTTGTTCGGATTCCCGGGTGCCGGCGGAGTTGGTGTTTGATCAGGGGGTTGGCGATTTGTTTGTCATTCGCGTGGCCGGCAACATCGTTGCGCCCTCGCAGGTCGGCAGTGTCGAGTTCGCTGCGGAAGCGTTCGGCACCCGTCTGGTGATTGTGTTAGGGCATTCGAACTGTGGTGCGATCACGGCGACGATCGATGAACTGGAGCGGCCTTCACAAAACCGTTCCCCGAATTTGTCATCGATCGTAGACCGGATTCGTCCCTCGGTGGAAACCCTGCTGGAGACCGATTTAAAAAACGACCGCGAGGCTCTGATTCACCACGCGGTGCGGGCCAACGTGCGCGACGCGGCGAATCATCTGCGTCACGGCTCGCAGTCGTTGGAGCACTTGATCCAGAACCACGAGTTGCTGGTGGTCGGTGCCGAGTACTCGCTGGAGACCGGTCTGGTCGACTTCTTTGACGGCGCGCCGGCGGAAGAATAGCCGACAGGGGAGCGCTTACTTCAGCTTGATCGTGTCGCTTTTGCCTTCGGGCACGGCGTTGGGATCAGCGCGGTAGTGGTAGACGCGCTCGGCGGGACTGGCTTCGTTGCCGGCAGCGTAAACGGCAACTTCGAGCCGTTTGGGAATCGATGGATCAGCTTTGGGATCAGGCTTGATGGTGATGGCGATGCGGTTGTCGCCGCGGTTGAGGCCGCCGTTGACGAGATCGCGACCGGTGTTGTTGACGACCGTGCTGCTGTGCTGACCGTTGATCGTGACGGTTGCTTCATAGCCGATCGAGCTCACCCAGAGTTCGGCAAGAAAACTCGGTACTGCCACTGCGGGGGCGACGGGAGGGACTACACCGGAAGGTTGAAATTCAGGGTCCTGAAGAAAGCCGAAGTCGCCGCGACGGATCTTGTCCAACAGATCGGATCCGGGCCCGAATTTTATGACGCGCATGTTGTCGAACTTCCAGGCGTCGCCTTCGCCGGCGAAGCGCAGCACCAAAAAGCTGTCGGGCGTGTTGGCGCCGCCGCCGGTGCCGAAGTCGAGTTTTCCAAAATAGACGGCGGTCGCAGTCGGGCCTTTGACGAAGATATCAATCATGTTCAGCTGCGCGAGTTGCGGGGCGCTGAGCGGCACTTCGAACATGGCATCGGGAAACAGCTGCTTTTGCGAAATGATGCGGTTGCGGATTTCCGCCTGCCGATAGGCGGCGGTCGCGGCCTGCCAGGCGGGATAACTTTTCGCCTGCATGGCGTCGCGCCAGGCGTTGTAAATGGTCTGAAAGCCGGTCTGGTATTCGGGCGACGAGACGGATTTGACCGGTTCCGGGCTGGTCGCCTCGATCGATGTGGGAGCCGCGTCCTGCGCATTCGACCGGCAGGCGGCCAGTGCGAAAGCGAGCAAACAGATAAGGCGGACAGAAATGGAAGCAGCAGGTTGTGACATCGGAAATTTGGCGGGCGGCCAGTGTAGCACGCAGCGCGGCGCTGCGGCAGGAAAAATGACGATGACGGAAAGCGCGTCGCGGACTTGAATAGCTAACAAACCTTATCTATCGTATCTGATTCGCTGGTCGACGACTACCGGCCCATCATTCGGTCTTCATGAATCAACCTGCCCATTCTGTCGCCGATCGCAACAAGGCTCTGCTCGAGGGGTCGGAGCGCTACGTCTACAAGCCTCTGGAACCGCTCGATGCAGGCGAGGATCTGACGGTTCACCTCTTTTACCCGGAGGACACGGGGGTCGATGTCGGGCCGCGGCCCGCGGTGCTGTTTTTCTTTTCCAGCCAGTGGGACGGTGGGCAGATTGCGCAATTCGCACCGCACGCTCTTTACTTCGCCAGCCGCGGCGCGGTGTCGATGGTGTTTGAATATCGAACCAAGTCGACCCATGGAACCGGACCGGTAAAAACCATGGCCGACATCCGCACCGCGATTCGCTGGGCGCGCTACAATCACGAGCACCTTGACATCGATCCGAGTAAAGTGATCGCGGTTGGCGCCACGGCGGCGGCGCACGGCATTGCCACGGCGGCAATGGTCGACGGCTTCGAGGACAATGCCGGCGAAGCGCTGTTGAGTTGCGTGCCGGATGCGATGGTGTTGTTCAGTCCGATCGTCGACCTTTCTAAAAAGGGCTATGGCTTCGATCGCTTTGAAAATATAAATGAAGCGAAACGCTATGACCCGACGCGCTTCATTCGCAAACAATTGCCGCCGATGCTGATCTTTCAAGGTAGCTCAGACCGCGTCGTGCCGCCGGCCAGCGTGGAGAAATTTGCCAAGCGGATGAAACGCAAAAAGAACGTCTGCGAAATCGAAATCTTTCAGGGCAAGGGGCACGGCTTTTTCAATTTTAATGTCGATGTCGTCTCCTACGAAGCGACGATCAGCAGTGCCGACCGGTTTTTGGTGGAGCAGGGTTTCTTCGATCCCAGCGAGGACGACGACGGCAGCATGCGCCTGGTGTCGTGGCGCGAGCAGGAGTATTAGCGGAGTCGGCAGTTGGCAGTTGGCAGTTGGTGCGCAAAGGTGGCTGAACTTTCGCGTAGCGAACCGTGCCGGTAGACGCGGGATTTCCACGTTTCCGGCAGGCTCGATCGGGCGTCACGCAGTGACCGCTCTGGCAGGCAGGGAAACCTGCCGCTGCACAGCGGAGTGATACCTCATTTCACTTGGAGACAACAAGCGGCAATCATCGACTGAGTCGATGATTGGTTCGATTATATCAATAGTCATAGCGGGCGCTGACGTGGCAGGATATCGCCGTGTTTATGACGACGGCGCATCGAGATACCCGGCAGCTTGCCTGGGAATGGAATTGGATCCGACAGAGTCTGATCGAGGACTCGTTGCGTTTTGCGGCGATGGCTGGCGAGGCACAGGATTCGGAGTTCGCCGAATTTCTCACTGAACTCGGCGCAGTCGGGCTGAAGTCCGCGAGTCAGCTGTCGGCAGCAATTCGCGAAGCGGGCCTTTCTCACGTGCGGGTTCTGAAGCCGTTGCAGTGGTTTTACCGGCGGCACATCGAAAAGCCGAACAGCGATGTCGAAACGCTGGCTTTGGCGCGGGTGACTCAGTGGCGCCTGTTGCGGCGCATGGGCGACGCTTTGGAAAGTAAGACGCTGCCGTCCTGTCTCGAAGAGGCCTTACTGCAGGTCATCAACACGGGGCGACAGACGATCGAGCACTTAACATTGTGGCTGGAAAGCACCTCTGACAGCGAAGACCGGCTCAAGCAATATCGCGAAGTCGATCGCCAGGTGATGTACGAACTGCGCCCGTTCGAAGAGGATCTTTCGAAGATTCCAGGTCTCGGTCGGGAATCGCTGCAACAGGCACCGGCTATTTCTTAGTCGCTTTTGCTTTGCCGGCGCCGCGCACGACCCAGTTGGGATCGGCCACGTGTGAGGACTCCATCAAAGCGACCGCTGCGGCGACGACTTCGGGTTTAGCGGCGGCGAGATCAGTTTCTTCGCCGAGATCCTGACTGAGATCGAAAAGTTGAACGTCGCCGGTCAGCATCGGTTCGCGAATGGCTTTCCACTTTGCATTCGGCCCAAAGCGGACGGCCTGGCGGCTGCCTTGTTCGTAAAATTCCCAGTAGAGGTGGTCGTGCTGTTTCTGTTGATCGGAGTCTCCCAGCAGGGTCGGTAGAAAACTGATCGACTGGGTGTTGGCGGGAACTTTTTGGGAAGTGATGTCGCAGGCGGTGGCGAGCAAGTCACCGAAATAGCCAACATGACCGGTGACGCCACCGGCGGTGATCGTGCCGGGCCAGTAAGCGATCGCCGGGATGCGGATGCCGCCTTCGGTGAGGTCTCGTTTCATGCCGCGCAGCGGACCGTTGGCATCGAAGAACTCCGGGTCATTGCCGCCTTCTTTGTGATGGCCGTTGTCGGAGGTGAAGATGACGAGGGTGTTTTCGGCGATGTCGAGCTGCACCAATTGGTCGAGCAGTTTGCCGATGTCGCTGTCCATGCGGGTGATCATCGCCGCCTGACCTTTATTCGGGCTGGTCCAGTCTTTGGCGCTGTAAATGCCGTGGTCGGGCACGTCCTGACCGTCACCGGTGCCGCGCGTGCCTTCGTTGTTGGCGTGCGGAATGGTCAGCGGCAGATAAAGAA
This sequence comes from uncultured bacterium, assembly GCA_965367965.1. Classification (GTDB taxonomy): domain Bacteria; phylum Verrucomicrobiota; class Verrucomicrobiia; order Verrucomicrobiales; family DEV007; genus JBBKXR01. Next base: position 5,179 of record CBDULB010000224.1, read on the forward strand.
AGAACGGCTGCTGATGATTTTTCTGCATCCAGGCCAGGGCGCGAGTCATGATCAGATCGTGGGTGTAGTCGATGCGGCCGTCGGCAGTCGCATAGCCGGCACCATCATCGGCGAAACCTTTGCTCTCTCTTTCTTTGAGCCAGCGAGGATCGCTGGTGTTGCGCAAAGGTTCGACCGTCTTGTTGTGGATCAGAAATTCGGGGTAGTAGTTGTGGGCGTGGCGCTGATTCAGGTAGCCGTAAAACTCGTCGAAGCCCTGGTCGTTGGGATGGCCGGTCGAGCCGAGTTCGCCGAGTCCCCATTTGCCGAACAGAGCAGTCGCATAGCCGGCCGCCTTGAAGATTTCGGCGACGGTGATTTCGTCGGGCTGCAGGGTCTGCGCATCGCTGCCGTTGGAATTGCCGCGCACCCAGCAGTGACCGGTGTCCTTGCCGGTCATGAGCACGCAGCGCGACGGTGCGCAGACGGTCGAGCCGGCGTAGAAATCGGTGAACTTCAGTCCCTGCGCCGCCATCCGGTCGAGGCGCGGAGTTTGGATTTTCTCCTGCCCGTAGCAACCGAGGTCCCCGTAGCCGAGGTCATCGGCGAGGATGAACACGACGTTGGGTTTATCGGCGGCGTGGGTGGTGGCAAATGCGCACACGAAAGCGATGGCAAGCGCCGTTGTTACCAATTTCGCGAGCTGCGGGAGTGGAGATTTCTTTATCATTGGAATGTCCGTCAGGGGTTGGAGTGGAATCCGGCGGCGCCGGCGTAACGTGACGTAGCGCGGGCGTCCCCGCCCGCGTGTCGTGTCGTGTCGGTGGTGGGGGATTGGTTGTGTTTAATCCGTGCGATGGGAAAGACTCGCGGGCCGGGAG
>CBDULB010000225.1:0-5957 GCA_965367965.1 uncultured bacterium
CTCATTTCGCTTCACCTTCCTTTTTCTGCGGCTTCTCAACACCGGTCCATTCACCGAGTCCGATCACCTCACCGACCTTCAGTTTCGCCGGATCGACAACGACGTGCTTCACGCGTTTACGCATCCAGGTGTAGGTCATGTGAACCAATCCATCCTCGCTCTGAATCATCGCCGGATAGGAAAACTCGCCCTTTTCCTCGTGTTCGATAATCGCCACCTGACGCCATTGCCTGCCGTCTTCGCTGATTGCCAGATGCAACAGATTGCGTTTACCCCAGCCATTGTCGCGATCACCGACGATGTGATTGTAGAGCAACAGGTGCCGACCGTCGGCAAGCGTCAGCGACTCGATGCCCGAATTGTTGTTCGGCATTTCGGTCGCCTTCAGTTCCGACCAGGTCACGCCGTGATCGTTCGAAAACGATTCGATGATGCGTTCGTTCTTGGAACGAAACAGCGCCTGCAGCCTGCCGTCGGGCAACGTCAGCATCGTCGGCTGAATCACCTGAAACGGTTGCTTCTCCGGCTCGACCCGCTGCCAGGATTTGCCCAACTCCGGATGCTCCAGATCGGTCAGACGCTCGAAGTGAAAGCGCCAGTCGCCGTCGTGTTCGGTCGACGAGGGACAGAGCAGCGAGCCGTCCTCGAGCATCATCGGCTTGCAGCGTACCGGTCCGTGAATGCCTTCCGGCAAACGACGCCGATCAACGAAGCTGCGGCCGCGGTCATAGCTGACCATGACCTCGCCCCACCAGTCCGCCGGATTCGGACCAACTTTGAAAAACAGAAACAGCGGCGCGTCACCCGGCGGCTGAAACAGTACTGGATTCCAACATGGATAGCGCAGGCCGTCGTGCTGAATGCCGTTGGCGACTTCCTTCGGCGATGACCAGCCGGCACCGTCGTGCCAGCTCGTCCAGATACCGACGTCCGGATCCTTCTCACGAGTGCCACCGAACCAGGCGGCGACCATGCCACGGGAGGTTTCCACGACCGTCGACGCATGACACTGCGGGAACGATGCCTTGGTGTAGATAAATTCCTCTTTCACCAAACCATCGAAGCGTGGTGCCTCGAGCTTTTTCGGTGCCCGCGCTTCGATCTGTTCGCCGGAGTAATTTATGCAGTCATCGTGCTTAATATGATAAATGCGGCCGTTCTCGGAACCGACCAGCAGGTCCGGCTTGCCGTCTTTATCAAAATCACACACCGCCGGACTCGACGTATGACCGGCGACATTGCGATCAGCGAGGTTGCCGACTTTTTTCAGCACCACTTTGCCATCGCCCGCGTCTTTGCAGTTGCGATACCAGGTGGCGTTCTCCGAATTGGTCAGCACGTCGAGACGACCATCGCCGTCCCAGTCGACCACCGCCAGTTTCACCCGGCCACTGCTGCCCGCGGATTTCTGATTTAACTGCAGGGGCTGCAAATCTTCATCGACAAAAATGCGCTGCGGCGCCTCCGCCTTCTGCTCGAACAGGGACAGGTAGCCCTCACGATCCAGAGCCACGATGTCCATCGACTGGTCGCCGTTCCAATCAATCGCGATCGGCGTCGTACGCCACTGCGTCGAGTTGGCCACCGAAGCCCGGTCCCACCAGAACCAGTCGGGATTGGCCTGTCCGGCGATTTCCAACTGCTGATTCAAGAGCGGCGTATCGACCTTCGCCGCGCCTTCCAGGCGGAGCAGTTCACCCCAGATTCCGTTGACCAGCAGATCGGGTTCCTTATCGCCATCCCAGTCGGCAACCGACAAGGTGGTGTAACCCCACTTGGCTTCCGCCGGCCCCTGGATCGAACCATTCGGCCCGGCAAGAATGCGAAACGGTTCACCGCCGGTGGTCATCAACTGCGGAGCCGACCACTTTGGATTACCGTTCTCAGCGTTACCGAGGTTTTCAAAAATCCCGATGTACCCCGCCGTGTTACCACTGATGATATCCTCGTCACCGTCGCCGTCCCAGTCGTAAGCGAACGGCGTTGCCAGCGCACCGAATTTCAGCGTGTCTGCCTGCTGCTGAAAATACACCGGCTGCAGAAAAACCGGCTGGCCATCGATCAGCTTGCCGGTGTTTTCGACCAGCGCCACACGACCGTCTTCGTCGCCGACAATCAGGTCGAGGTCCTTGTCGCCATCCCAGTCAAAAGCCGTCGGTGTGATCATCTGCAAGTCCATCACCAACGGCTTACCATCAGCGCCATTCATTTTGCGTCCCGCCGCATACTGCGGCTTTTTCCGCGTTCCCTGATTTTCGAAATAGGTAAACCCATCGAGAAACTCACCACACAACAGATCGAGATCACCATCGCCGTCGAAGTCATTGAAGTTCGGGCTCGGCCAACCGAACACATCGATCAGACCACCACCGGCACGCAGCATTTCCGGTCGTTCCGGGTACTCCGGTTTTTCGTCAGAACCGGCATTGGTGATCAGGTAAACGTAGCCGTGCAGCGGACCGTTGCGCCAGCGCCCCTGCGCATCGTAAGCGTGGTCCCACTCGTAGTCAGACCAGTCACCGACGCCGACAACAATATCCTGATCGCCGTCGCCATCGTAGTCGACGTAACGCCACATATTGGCGCGGGTCTTGCCGCCGCGCACTTTGTCGCGAGGATAGATCTTTTCAGGTTTGTCGAAATCAAACTCACCCGTCGCGGCGTCGCGCGGCAGCTCGTAGCCCGGCTTTAGAATGCGCGGCTCGCCGTTGACGTAACTGACCTGAAAGTTGTGCGTTGTTTTGCCAAGGCGCACCGCAGCCTTAAACACCGGCATCTTGACCTTTGGATCCTGAGTAGGATTTTCGAAATAGTAGACGCCGTTGGTCGGCTTGTCGGGACACGCCACCAGCAAATCCATATCGCCATCGCCATCGTAATCCATCGGCATCGGCCAGGCCCACAGCCCGACGCCAAGGTCGACCGTGAGATCCGGCTGGTTGTAGCGCAGCGGCCGCAGCTTCCAGTCCTCATCCTTCTCTTTTGCCTTCTCCTGGGCATTCAATGGCGCACACAGCCCGATCCCTGTAAAAATCAGTCCCAGTAGTGACAAGTTTTTCATTTTCATCTTCTCGATTGGTTACTTACTTAAAAATTGCCGGACGGGCACGCCGCCGACCGCTGTCGTCTATTATTGCTCGGTGCTCGCCCACCAGCGCTCACCACTTTCCCCGGCATCATCCCGGACCAAAGTCTGGCTCAAACTGTTAATGATGTGCTGTGCCATCGCCCTGCCCGCTTTCGCGGCGCTTCGCTCCGCCAAAGCTTGATAAATCGCCTCGTGATCGGCAAGCGTCGTATCCAGAATCTCGACCTCAAAGCCGTGCCGGTTGGCTTCAAAAATTCGCGTTAAAATGTGCGAGTCGCCGACCGTTTTCACCATCCGCCGATTCCCTGAAGCCTCGATGATGGTCATGTGAAAACTCAGGTCGAGAGAGTGAAACCGATCCGCCCGTTCCCGGTCAGCAGTGTCACGTTTGGCATTGCGCACCGCTTCAGCCAGCTCTTTCGAGGCTTTCAGATTCGCCGCCAGTTCGAGCAATTGCAGATCGCTGATCCGCAGTGCCGCCTTGCCGGCGGCGTACGATTCCAGAGCCTCACGCGTCTCATACAACTCGATCGCCTCCTGCCGGGTCAGCCTGCGCACCACCGCCCCCAACTGCGGCACCAGCTCGACCAGCCCCTCACTCGCCAATTGGCCTACGGCCTCACGCACCGGCGTCGCACTGATGCCGATGTCGCGACCGATCGAGCCATAGGAAAGCCTCGCACCGGGCGCAACGTCGCCCTCCAACAACATCCGCCGGATGTGTCGATAGGCCCGCTCTGAGTGATTTTCCGCCATGACTATGCAGGTCTATAGAGTTCGATAGGCCAGTCGACAATAGCCGATCGTGACGCAATCGCGGCAGCGCTTCGCCACTGCCCGAAGTGCTGTCGTTTTTCCTGATTCTTAAAGTTGTGACATTGCACTCGAACGGTCCCGACCGTTCACAACTACCGATATTTCAGAAAATTTGACTATTATGGGTTTTATAATAGAGTGCGTAAATCCTTACTTTCCCGATGTCCCTCCCAAAACCACCCCGGTTCGCGCGCACCTACTCCCCTGCCTTCGTCAGTCTCGCCTGCGTGACATTGGCCCTCTCAGCGCCCTTCGCGCCGGCCCAAGACGCAGCAATTCACGCCCATGAACATGAGCATGACGACCACGGTCATCTCGCAGGTGACTCCGCCTCCAACCAGGTCAGCAAGTCGGCAACGATCGCTGTCCTCCACTCCGACCTCGATCACGACTCAGAACCGCATGCGCACTCCCCCCATCATGATGACCATGATTCAGACAGTCCTGATCTTCGCCTGTTTCGCGGCATTTCCGTTGATTTCGGCGAGCACGCCGGAGTAGGCGCCAACATTTCCGGCATCTTTTTTCCGGAAATTTTTGTTCAGAGCGTATTCGGAGATTCCACCAATGACCCCGCATCGCTGGCCATCGGCGATCACGATCCCAACCGCGAAGCGACGCTGCAGTCACTGCACTTCGCACTCGAAATGGAACTCGGCGAATACCTCTCCGGCTTCGTCAATTATGACGGCACCACCGACGCCCGCGGCGACTACGGCGGCCAACTCGAAGAAGGTTTTATTCACGTCAAAGCGCTGCCCTGGCTTTCGATCGGCGGCGGTCAGTTTCTCAACGCTTTCGGTTTTCACAACGAACGCCACGTGCACGCCTGGGACTTCGTCGACCAGTACCTGGTCAGTGGTCGCATGCTCAACGAAGGCGAACTGACCACCCAGGGGGGCGAGGCGATCTTCACTCTGCCCACGCCCTGGCAGTCGACCCTGACCCTTGGTGGTGGCGGCGTGCGCAACCACGGGCACGACGAAGCTCATGCCCACGGAGACGCCGAACCCGACTTCGAGCCCGATGGCGCGAACTTTGATAACTGGGTCGTCACCGGAAACTATCGCGCCGATTACGGAAGCCACGAAAACATGGCCGGCACTCTCTCCGCCGCCGTCGGTGAAAATGGCTTCGGCAAAAGCACTCAGGTCTATGGCGTCGGTCACGAAATCACCTGGAACCCCGAACAACCGCTTTACGACGATGCCAAGAACACCGTCATCGGCAAATATCGCGGCGGTAGTTTCGGTGCCGGCTCGCTGCGCTGGCGCAACGAATTGATGTACCGCAACATCGAAGCCTTCGGAGTTTCGGAGCACCACGACGAAGACGACGAACACGGTCATGCCGACCAACATCACGACGACGACGGCGAAGATGATGATCACGACGAAGCAGGTCCTCGCTCCGCGACGATCGACGAGTTCGGTCTCTACTCGCAACTGCAGTACGGCCTCAGTGAATTCACCACCGCCAGCCTGCGCGGCGAATGGGTCTCCGGAATAAACGCCCTCGGCCTCGATGAGCGCTTGCGCATTTCACCCTCGGTTGGCATCTACCTCAACGCCGCCCGCAACGTCCACCTTCGCCTTCAATACAACTACGACCACAGCGAAGAACACCGCGACGACCATTCCGTCTGGCTGCAGATCGGCTTCGCCTGGGGTGCCCCGTCGCATCACGGCCACCACCAGCACTGAGGTAGCGATTAGCAGTTAGCAGTTAGCAGTTAGCGGCTGGCGGCTGGCGGGAACTTCGCCAACCAACAGTGCCGGAGGCATGCACGATGCTAGCGCGATGCGAAGGTCGCAAAGCGAGCAAGCGCGGGGATAGCAGATCAAAGTTGATTCACAGAGCCCCGGCAGGGACGATAAAACGGATGCGCCTCACCAAAAAACCTTCGGACAAAGTTCTACCGCCCCATCCGCGGCTATCATTAAAGTAATGAGGCTATCCGGTGGCTTCCAGCTCCTTGCTCCTTGCTCCTTGCTCCTCGCTCCTTGCTCCTTGCTCCTTAACAAAACCATGCACCGCCGCCCCTTTCTTCAAC
>CBDULB010000226.1:0-5870 GCA_965367965.1 uncultured bacterium
TCACTCATCGGCGTTGATCATTTCCCTGACGGTTTGCCAGTGCAGGATTTCGATACTTCCATCGCCGAACAACACGAGTCGTTGATCGCCGACCGACGCCGGTTCACTGGCGATGATGCGATCGCCCTCGCGATTGCCGAGCTTGCCATCGGCGAAATATTTAAATGGCATGCCGAGGCCGTCAGCGGCAATCCAGGCGTTTTTGGGGATGCCGGTGGCAAACCGTTTTGGCGGTAGCGAACCGTCGTGTTGATCCGCGTAGATTTTCAGGTGGTCGTAAAGGTTTTTTAAGGCCATACGACGGGTCGATTCGGGCACCTCGGTGAGGGCTGATGGGGAACCGCCTTTCAGCTTGTAGGTTGCGCCGTCTTTTTCCCAGGCGCCGGGTGTCATCAGTTCGCGGGCACCGGAAATCATGGTCAGCACGACGTAGAGAAAAAGTCCGGTGACGGTGAAGATCGCCAGCGCTTGCTTGTAGCTGATTTTGGGCATCGCCGGAAAATCCTTTGCGAGCACATTCCAGAGCAGTTTGACCACCCAGGAACTGAGTAGAATGACGAGCAGAAAAAATGAGATCACTTCGATGCGTGCCTGGGCGGCATCGGTCAGCGTGAACGACGCCATGCCAGCGAAAAGCGCATGATCGGAAAGGCTGGAGAATGAAGCGAGCACTGTGGTTATGATAACAGCCTGGCTACTTCGCGGCGAGGTAACGGGTTATTTTTTTCTGACTACGGCGAGCCAGTCATTCCCGGCATCCGGGGCGTTAAGGGTGATGTCCTCGCCGCCTTCGATGCTGCCGCCGTCTTCGAGGTCGCCGCCGCTGCGCGGGTTGAACCATTGCACGCTGAAACTGCCGTCGGCGTCGCCGAGATCGAGGATGCGTTCTCCGCCGTCGGGGAGGTAGACGAGGTAGATGTGCTTGGCTTTGGCGAAGCAATAGGCGCTGTTGTTATGTTCCGGATTGCCAACCAGGGCGTCGTGATTGCTCATCCCGGAGAAGGGGATTTTGTGATCGTGAAAAAAGTCGAGCGCGATGCGGCAGTAGTCCCAACTCTGGTCGCGCGAACGCCAGTCTTCGCAGACGAGATCGTTCTGGGGGAGTTTGTAACCGAAGTAGTATTCGACGCCGGCGCCGCCACCGAGCAGGGTTCCCCAGAGGACAAATTTGCGGGTATCGTGAATGCTGGGATCGTCGAAATTGTCGGGCATGCCGGGGTAGCCGGGATCGGCGGGCATTCCGGTTTGGGCGTTGCCGGGTTCGTCGAAGGCGACGATCCACGGGGTGCCCGCTTGGTTGGAAGCGCGCACCCATTTTACGATTTGCGAATGGCAGTCTTTGATGTCGCTGTTCTGCAGGGACGCGCCGCGCAGGGCCGAGTTTTTGGCGCCGAGCAGGGGACGGTAAACCTTGTCCTGCTGATCGGGGTAAGTGTGAATGACGATCGGATGGTGGTAGGGATCGAGATCGGCGATGTATTGTGCCATCGCTTTTTGTTGTTCGGTCGATTGGGTATTTTCTTCGCCGAGATTCCAGTTGAGCGCGAGATTGTGACCGAAACGGGCAATCATTTCGCGCAGGTAAAGTTTGCGTTCGGGGCCGAGGTCGCCGCCATCGAGCGCGGTTCGCACGAGGGCGTCTTTGCCGTTCTTGTGGCCGCGGCGGTTGTCGTCGTTTTCGGTTTCCTGAAGCTTGAAATGCAGGAACATGCCGCGCTCGGTGCCGTGGTCGAAGACGGTGCTCCACTGGTCGAGCTTGGAGCAGTCGTAGTGAAACTTTTCATCGCGGCTGATGAACGGCCAGACATTGTCGCCATCGCCGCCGGCGTTGTAGGTGAGGAAGGAGAATACGTTGCAGCCTTTGCCGGACAGGTAATTGATGGCGCCGATCATGCCTTTGCCCTTGCCGTCCTGCCAGGTGGGGTCGCCGTCCTGCCAGTCTTGCCGGTGGGCTCGCCAGGTTTTCAGCGGAACTTTTTCCGGGTTGCCGGCCACGGTGCCGTCAAAGTCTTTGTAACCAAGGAATGTCTCGGGGGCGTCGGCGCCGGCTTTGATAAAATACTCTTCGTTGCCGGCGAACTGCAGGTGGTTTTTGCCGACGTAGCGGAGCAGGCCTTTGCCGCGCAGATCGCGTCCGGTTTTGTCGGAGGCGGCCACTTTGAAAGAACCTCCGGTTCCGGAAAACGGTTCGAGCGGCGTGCCGGTGTTGGGATCGAGGGCGCAACCTTCCCCCCGGAGAAAGCTGACCGCGTAGGTCCAGGTTCCGGGTTGATCGGGGGAAAAATCGACGCGCCAGCTGGTGCCGCTTTCGGCAGACGATTCACCGGCATTGCCGTCGGCGGCGAAGTAACCCGGGACGATGTAGCTCTGGCCGGCTTCGTTTTTGAAATTCACGTCGAGGCGGTAGTCGGTGAACGGGTTGGGCTTGTTGTCTTTCTCGTGGGCAAAAGGGCCGTCGAGAGTGACGCTGACCTTGTGCCATTGCTTGAGCTCGCCGCTGACTTGCGTGCTGGCATCGCCGTCCTCGCTTCGCGGGCCAAATAGATCAGCATCGGATTTTCCCTTCGTAGTCGATGTTTTCGGCGCGCCATGGGAAGTGACCTGCGCGAAGGCCGGCGGCAGCTCGCCGGCTCTCGGGGGGGAGGGAGTGGCCGGTCCATCGGGAGCTTCAAACTTCGGGTCGGTGGTCATCAGCCATTGGTCAAACTCGAAACCGTCCTCGCGCATCGAGAATTGAATGGTGTGCTCGCCGGCGGTATCCACGTTAAGAAAAAGCAGACCGGGCACGCCGGTGTGGACTTTATCAGTGCGCTGCTTGCTGCCCCAGACCCACTGGTTTTTGCCGGTCCACTGCATGCGCTGCCCGGACTCCGGCCACTCTCCATCGATGCCGACATGAAGACCGTTGTCCTCGGTTCCGGTCGAGTAGATGCGCGCCCAGACGAAATATTTTCCCGGCGTGTTGAAGTGAACCTTGTAGCTGAGCACGGCCATCCTGCCGGGTTCGTTGGAAAAGTTTTCGCCTTTGATCAGTTTTTCACTGTGGTTTTTGCGGGTGTCCGGCAGCGCCTCCAGGTAAGCGCCGCCGCTCGCTCCGGCGACATGTGCAGGATCGGCGTCGGGTTTCAGCATGGGGTGGCACTCGCTGGTGGTGAGGTGCCAGGCGCGGACTTCAGATTTCTCCTGAAGGAAAAAGTGCTCGGCTTCGACGGCGAGGTAGCCGTCCTGCGCTTCGATAACCATGTCTGCGCCGGCGCGTGGCGCGTCACTGGCTATTGGGGAGCCGGCGTGAAGTTGGCCGGCAATAAGTGCGGGAACGAGTGCGGCGAGGCTGAAAAACAGGGGCGGATATTGGAGCTGACGCATGGGCAAAGGGGTTGATTGCTGGGGGGGATTTTAGAAAGTCATAGCTGCGGAGTCGATACGGGATTTTAGGTGGCGGGTTCTTCCCGACACGTGATTCCGGTAACTTATGGCGCAATGCAGGGATTGGGCGCGGTTGATGATGCGTTATTATTCAACAGCAAAGATTGTCGCTTCGCCGCAGTCGATGCTGCCACTGCCCCCTCATTCCTATGTTTTCGCTTTTAAAATACGCCGGGTCGCGCCTCTTCGCGGGAGGGGTGATGTTGGCACTTTCGATTCAACTGCAGGCGGCTGAATCCGCGGCACCTGTGCCCGCAGCGGCTGCCCCGGCGCCGGCGACCCCGGAAGTCGCGAAACCGCGACCATTAAATTTCACCAACGACATCGCTCCGATTCTGACCAAGGCCGGCTGCAACACCGGTGCCTGCCACGCCAAGTCGGGCGGTGGTCAGCGCGGGTTCGAGTTGTCTCTGCTCGGGTTTGAACCGCAGGAGGACTACGAGCACATCGTTAAGGAGGCGAGGGGACGGCGGGTGTTTCCGTCAGCACCGGAGCAGAGTCTGCTGGTGCTCAAGCCGGCCAACATCGTGCCGCATGGTGGCGGCAAGCATCTCGATCCGGACTCAGCGGAATACAAGACGCTGGTGCGTTGGATCAGCGAGGGCATGCGCTATGGATCGGAGGACGATCCGGTACTGGAGTCGATTGACGTTCAGCCGAAGCGGATGTCGATGAAAGTAAACTCGAAGCAGCCGCTCAAGGTGATCGCGAAATACTCGGACGGCAGCACGCGCGACGTGACGCACATGGCACTTTACGAACCGAATGACAAGAGCATGGCGGAGACCACGGAGGAAGGGCTGGTCGAGACGCTCGATATCCCCGGCAACGTCGCGGTGATGGTGCGCTATTCCGGCCTGGTGTCGGTCTTTAATGTATCGATCCCGCTCGGCGCGCCGATCGAAGCTTTGCCGGCGGAGAAAAATTTCATCGATCAGTTCGTGTTTGCGAATCTCAAGACGATTGGCGTGCCGCCTTCGCCGGTGTGTGACGATGCGACTTTTTTGCGGCGTGTGTCGCTCGACATCGCCGGACGTTTGCCGACCGCAGAGGACACAGCGGCTTTCCTCGCGGACAAGGATCCGGCAAAGCGTGACAAGAAGATCGATGAGCTGCTCGATACACCCGATTACGCGGATTTCTTCGCCAACAAGTGGACGGCGCTGTTGAAGAATCAGCGCGAAGACAAGGCGGATATCACCGCCAACTTCGCGTTCCACTCGTGGGTGCGCGACGGCATGCTCGCCAACAAGCCCTACGACGAAATGGTGAAGCAGATTCTCGCGGCCACCGGCACCATTGTCGAGAACCCGGCAGTGGCTTGGTACAAACGCGTCAAGGAGCCGAACGAACAGCTCGAGGACGTGGCGCAGTTGTTTCTCGGCGTGCGCATGCAGTGTGCGCAGTGTCATCATCATCCGTTCGAGCGCTGGAGCCAGCACGACTACTACGCTTTTGCGGCTTACTTCAGCCGCGTTGGTCGCAAGCCGACCGCTATCGCCGGTGAGGATCTGATTTTCCACGAGCGCGGTGTCGCCGAGTACGAAAACAAAAAGACCAATGTCAAGGTCAAGCCGGCGGCGCTCGGTGAAGAACCCGTGGAAATCGCGCCCGACGATGATCCGCGTTTGCAACTCGCGGAGTGGATGCGCCAGGCCGATAATCCGTTCTTTGCCAAGGCGCTGGTTAATCGTTACTGGAAGCACTTTTTTAAACGTGGTCTGGTCGAGCCGGAGGACGACATTCGCGACACCAACCCGGCGACCAACCCGGAGTTGCTCGATGCGCTGGCCAGGCACTTTATCGACAGTGGCTTTGATCTCAAGGAAGTGGTGCGAGCGATCACACGCAGTCAGACCTATCAGCTGAGTGCGATGCCGAACGAACATAACGTCATCGATAAGCAAAATTTCTCGCACTATTATCCGAAGCGCATGCAGGCCGAAGTGCTGCTCGATGCAGTTGACTTGTTAGCCGGGGTAAGTACCACCTTCGCCAACCTTCCCGACGGCACACGGGCGATTTCGCTGCCGGACAACAGCTACAATGCTGCCTCGCCTTTCCTGAAAGTGTTCGGTCGTCCCGATGGCGCCAGTGTGTGCGAATGCGAACGCGTGCAGACCTCAAGTCTGGCGCAAAGTCTGCACCTGATGAATTCGGCTGACGTCAAAGGTAAGTTAGCTTCGAACACCGGGCGTGCAGCGGAACTCGCCAAGCCGGAAATCACCGATGCGGATGCGATCAGCGAAATCTATCTGGCCGCCTTTTCCCGCCAACCGACCGCCGAGGAACTCAGTATCGCTCAGGATTATGTACTCCAGCCCCGCAACGACGCCAATGGCAAGCCGCTCGCCGAAGCGACCGCGAAGCGTCAACGCTACGAGGATCTGATCTGGGCGATCATGAATACCAAAGAATTTCTCTACAACCACTGATGCTGACTC
>CBDULB010000227.1:0-5840 GCA_965367965.1 uncultured bacterium
GGGTGATCTGGTAGTTCTTCGGCATGTCGGGATAGAAGTAGCTTTTTCTATCCCACTTGACGATGGGCGGGGTGCTGCAGCCGAGCATCAGGCCGGCCTGAATGGTGCGTTCGATGGCGCCCTCGTTGAGCACCGGCAGGGCGCCGGGCAGGCCCAAACAGGTCGGGCAGGTGTGCGTGTTGGGCTCGGCGCCGAAGCCGGTCGGGCAGGCGCAGAACATTTTGCTGTGAGTCTTGATCTGGACGTGGACTTCCAGTCCGATACTGACGATGTAATCTTCGCGGGGCATGACGGTGGGGTGTGAAAGAGATCGCGGGCAGGGGAGCCTGCCTCAGATGAGCGGCGCCGCAAGCGGAACTAGAATTCAGGCACGTTCGGCCCTTTCGCGCTGCGCAGCATTTTTTGCCGACTCTCAGACAACATGTAGCCATCGATGACACTGTGCACGTCAAGTGTCCGGGCCAAATCTGCGATGACATGATTCGAGGCGGCGGCGATCACCTGTGGATGGCGAAGCAGGGCGACATGCTTCTGAGCTGCCAGTAGCGTCGCAATTTCAGAGTCAGACATCAGCGCTTGAAATATGGATCCGTTGACGATTGGCAGGGTTGAGTTACTTCGCTGTAGATAATCCCTCAGGCCGTTGTTTTTCGCGGCGATCAGGAGCAGCACCAGGGTGCGTTCAGTTTTGCGGCTGACCGGGTCGATGACGGCGTAAAGGTCGGACACGTAAGGAAGACTCTCCATAGTGTCGCGCCATTGGGTGGTCTGCGGCCATTTCGGATATTTCGCGGCAACGAAGGCACTGTCAGGGGCGCAGATCAGTTCTGCGCGGCGCAATTCGAACAGGGTCCCTCCCATGCGCAAACACAAACCGACAACGGCGACGGTGATCAGGCTCGGAACCAGGCTGATCACCGCACCCCTGAAACCCATGGCCCACCCTGACAGCGGCCCTTCTGGATTGAACAGTTTTTGAAGAATGGCTTTGCTCAGCTGTCGAAAAAGCAGGTAGCCGACCAGCGCGATAACAGCGCTGCCAATGATGTTGGCGTTGAGACCGAGCTCTTTGCCCGGCATCCAACGGGTCAACAGTGCGTTGGAATTCTGGAAAAAGAACACGCCGGAGGCGGCTCCAAGCGACAGACCGATGATCGCCCAGAGCATTTTCAAAACTCCGTGAGTCCACGCCCGGGCGGCGATGAAGACAACGAAAATTGCCGCCAGAATAACCAGCCCGTGTTGAAGGGATGGGAAAGTCTCTGTTTGTGCAAGCATGGTCGTTAGCGGGATCTCGGATTTAAATAAGAAGGAATAGCAGGCGACGCTGACACAAAATTAACTATCCCCGTTCTGCGCACGCTGACGCAGGATGTGGTCGACCAGAACCAGTGCGGTCATGGCCTCGACCATCGGCACAGCTCGCGGCAGCACGCACGGATCGTGGCGGCCGCGGGCGGCGAGTTCGGTGTCCTCGCCGTCTTGAGTGACGGTTTGTTGCGAACTCATGATGGTCGCAGTCGGCTTGAAAGCGGTGCGGAAGACGAGATTTTCGCCGTTGGAAATACCGCCCTGAACACCGCCGGAGCGGTTGCTGGTGGTACGCACTTTGTCGCCGTCCATGACAAACGGATCGTTGTGCTCGCTGCCGGTCATCTGGGTGCCGGCAAAACCGGAACCGATCTCGAAGCCCTTGGTCGCCGGCAGGCTGATCATCGCCTTGGCGAGGTCGGCTTCGAGCCGGTCGAAGACCGGTTCGCCGAGTCCGACCGGCATGCCGCGCACCACGCACTCGACCACGCCACCGACCGAATTGCCTTCCGAGCGGACTTGTTTGATGAGCTCGATGATTGGCTCGACCGCTGCCGGATCGCCGCAGCGTACAATGTTCGATTCGACCGTATCAAAGCTGACCGTATCCGGGTCGACGTCAGCGACGATGTCTTTGACCGATTTGACGTAGCCGATGATTTCCAGCCCGGGCACGAGTTCAGCGAGCACTTTTTTCGCGACCACGGCCGCGGCGACCCGTCCGATAGTTTCGCGCGCCGAAGAGCGTCCGCCGCCCTGATGATTGCGGATGCCGTACTTCGCCTGGTAGGTGTAATCGGCGTGGGAGGGGCGGTATTTCTCCGCCATCTCAGTGTAGGCCTCGGGGCGTGCGTCTTTGTTGCGCACCAGTACGGCAATGGGGGTGCCGAGCGTTTTGCCTTCAAACACGCCGGAAAGGATCTCGCACTGATCGGCTTCCTTGCGCGGTGTGACGATTTCACTCTGTCCCGGGCGCCGCCGATCGAGGTCGACCTGAATGTCGGCTTCATTCAGCGAAAGCTGCGGCAGGCAGCCATCGATGACGACACCGACGCCGCCGCCGTGAGATTCTCCCCAGGTGGAAATACGAAAAAGTTTACCAAATGTGCTGCCCATTGTCGAAGCGCCAAAGAAAGCGGCAATTGCGACCGATAGCAAGTCAGATGCTGTCGGCGGGTGGAAGCCGCCGGCACCGGCCGCGGCGGGTGCCGGAGCCGCTCACGGACAATAGATAAGCAGCCTATATAAAGTTGACGCAGGCTTGTTGAGATTGCTGAAGCCGGGCGGGCTAGGGGCTGAGGAGGTAACCGCAGGGAATAATAGATAGAGGGCCAGGTCATCTATCGTTGACAGCGAATTTTCCCCGGGAGGAAAACGCGAGTGCGGGGAGGGTTGACCCTGAGAGGTTTACAGAACGATGACGCCTTTGGCGATGCGGCCGGCGTGCATGTCGGCGAAGGCCTGATCGAGCTGGCCGAGGGCGTAGGTTTTGCTGATCATCTCATCGAGCAGGAGTTCACCGCTGGCGTAGAGATCGAACAGGCGCGGGAAGTCTCGCGACGGAGAGCACTGGCCATAGAGTGGATTGAGATAAATTTTGTCCCACTCGAACAGGCGCATGTCGATGGTCAGTTCCTCCTCGATGCCGCTGGCCTGGATGGCGGTGCCGCCGTTGCGGATCATCGCCAGTGGCGCGGCGCCGAGAGCGGGCACGGCGGTGGCTTCGAAAGCGTAATCGGCACCGCGTCCGCCGGTTAATGCGTGGACCTTTTGCGAAGCATCACGCAGCCCGGCATCTTCGGGTGCCGGCTGAATGGTTTCGGTAGCGCCAAACTGGCGGGCCATCTTGAGACGGTCTTTGCTGAGATCGAGAGCGATGATTTTTTCCGCTCCGGCGATGCGCGCGCCCTGAATGCAGTTCAGACCGACGCCGCCGCAACCGATCACGACGACCGATGAGCCCGGCGTGACTTTAGCGGCATTGATCACCGAGCCAAAGCCGGTCATGACCCCGCAGCCAAGCGTGCAGGCGGCTTCGAAGGAAAGGTGACCGACGCTGGCGGGGATTTTCACCACCGCCTCGCGGCGCACCAGTGCGTATTCGGACATCGTGCCGAGATTAAACGAGCGCTCGATCGGAATCAGATCGCCGTCGCGTGTGGTGCCATCGGCGTGGGCGTGGCCGAGTGTCGGATCGGTGGCGGCGACCGGCGAATGGGTTTCGCAAATGGCGAAGTTGCCGGCTTGGCATTGAAAGCAGGTGCCGCAGGAAATCGCCCAGTTGAGCAGTACGCGGTCGCCCACCGCTACGTGATCGATCGCTTCACCGATCACGGCCACTTCACCGGCACCCTCGTGGCCGAGCACCAGTGGCTTGCCCCAGGAGATTGAGTCGAAATCCGTGTGGCACACGCCGGCGGCGCGAATTTTGACCAGCACTTCGTCGGATCGCGGCTGGCCGACATCGGTCAACACGATATCGTAGTGGCCTTTACCATCGGCGACGATGGCCTGCGATTTGACATCGTCGGGATGACTCATGGCGTCAGAATAATATCGGCTTTGCGCAGAAACCAGTGCGTTCTTGTGTTCCTGTCCGCTTCCTGTAAATCTCGGGGTTGGTGTTCGGTGATTTGAAAACTGAACACTGAAAACTCTCCCACTTCTGCTCCCCATGGACCTGCTCTCTATCCGCGAACTGAAAAGCCGTGTCGGCCCGAATGGCGAGTCGCTCCGGGTGCATGCGCAGCTGGAGTTGGCCAAAGAAAAGACCTCGCGCGCCGGCAAGCCTTACTACGAGCTCAAGTTCTGCGACTCCGAGGACTCACTGGTGCTGCGCGCGTGGAACGACTCGCCGGAATTTCACAGCGCCTCCAACTATCGGGCGGGCAGCTTTTTTGAAATTCAGGCCGAGTGGTGGCACAACGCCGACTTCAATTCTCTGGATTCGCGCAATTGGAAGCTTGAAGCGATCGGCGATGACGCCATCGATGCGCTGCTCGCCGGTTCCGACCAGCTCCGCGCCAAGCAGGAGGCCGACTACCAGTTCATCGTCAATGCCATCGATACCACGGCGGACCCCCGGTTTCGGGCGCTCGGTCAGTATTTTCTGGAGAAATACGGAGCTCGCTTTCGACGCACCGGCGCGGCCCGTGATTACCATCATGCGCGCCGCGGAGGACTGGTCGAGCACGTCGCGCAAATGATGCGCACGGCGGTGCAGATCTGTGTCGCCTACCCGAACTTGAATCGCGATCTGCTGGTCGCCGGTGTGTTGTTTCACGACGTCGGCAAGCTGTGGGAAAATTCGTATGCGGCCAAGGGGTTCACCATGCCCTACCTGGCGGTGGCCGACTTGCTCGGGCACATTCCGATGGGGGCCGAACTGGTCAACAAATTGTGGCACGATTTGCTCGATGGGCCGATCGCCAGTGAGCAGCAATGGATGACGCTGGAGCCGTCCAACGATCAGGTGCGGCTGCATTTACTGCATCTGATTCTCGCCCACCACGGAGAGATGGCCTTCGGTTCGCCGGTCGTGCCGAAGACGCCCGAGGCCTACGCGTTGCACTACATCGACAATCTCGACGCCAAGATGGAAATGTTCGATCGCGGTTACCAGGTGGCGGGAATGTTAGGTAAAGATGTTTACGAACGCGTCAGGCCGTTGCCGGGCAGAATGGTGCAGCCGCTGGAGAGTTTTTTCGTAGGTAAAGAGGAGATTGCTGTCGCAGAGCCTGCGCAAGATCCTGTCATTGAGCCGATATCGACACCGGAGGATCAGGACGGGGCCCAGTGGGAGAGTGAGCCGGAGGCCGGGGCGGAAGCGGCAGCGGAGGTTTTCGAAAATACCGAAGCGGAATCAGCCGGGCCGGGCGCAGAGGACTTGCACGGAAGCGAGCTGGATGACGACGAGCCGTTTTAAAAATGACTGAGAAAGCTGTCTCTGTCCGGCCTCGACTTTCCCGTGCTGAGTTGCTTCAGCAGGTTCGGGAATTGATTGTAGAAGAGTGCGGACACAAGCTCGAGGACGTCCGGGAAAAAGCGAGTCTGGTAGTCGACCTGGGGATCGACAGCCTGGATTGGGTCGAGTTGATCATGGCTGCCGAAGAAAAATTTCAGGTCAGCATCCCCGATACGCCGCCGCAGGGGGAGCCGATTCTGCAGCAGGTTTTTACCCGGCCGAATTTTTCGGTGGGGGATTTTGCGGATTTGATTTTGCTGCTTTGGGATTCACCTCCGAGAGAGGCAGGAGGAACCCTTTGGAAGTCAAAGCCGCCTGGGGAAGCGACAGCGAATTTGGCCGCGTTTACTCAGCGCGACGGTCGATATGTCCGCTCTGCAGGTGAGGCAGTGGATGATCTGATGGATGCGCCAAATGCGGCGGGCCTGCCGGTGCGTCGACGTCGGGCGGACGGCATGACTTGTGTCCGCATTCCGGCCTGTGATGAGGTGGTGCTGGCTGCGGGAACGTCCGAAGTGCCAACGTTCTGGATCGATGTCGAACCGGTTTCGGCGACCGCTTATGC
>CBDULB010000228.1:0-5772 GCA_965367965.1 uncultured bacterium
TGTTTCGCGACAGCACCAGATATTTACCCGATCGCCAGATTCGGGTCGATGTCGTTCTGCTTGAAGAAAACCAAGTGGCTCGCAGCCGGCGAAGCGGTTGCGTAGGATGGCTTTGCAAGCCGTCCCGGGCGTCGGGTGGGATGCGCTTTAACGCCGGAGATTCGAACTGCGTGCGGTGTGGCAGCACGATGCCGCTGATCACACGCTGACTTCCCCAAGGCAAGGGGGACGGGATGCAATCCCATCCTACCTGTTTCGCGACAGCACCAGATATTTACCCGATCGCCAGATTCGGGTCGATGTCGTGGTCGAAGCTGTCTGACGGATGGCCTGCCTGCATGCGCGCGGCGGCCGCGTAGGCGATCATGGCGGCATTGTCGGTCGACAGGCCGGGATCGGCGATGTGCAGCTTTAAGCCGGAGGCTTCGCAGGCGGTGGTCATGTCGCGGCGCAGTTGACGGTTGCAACTGACGCCGCCGGAGACGGTGACCAGATCGTGACCGGAATGGCGGGCGGCGGCGAGGGTTTTGCCGACCAGGACTTCGACCACGGCCTGCTGGAAAGATGCGCACAGGTCGGGCAGGTGTCCCGCGCGTTCGGCCTCAGGAATCTTTTGCAGGCAGTAGGCGACGGAAGTTTTCAGGCCGCTGAAGCTGAAGGTGAATTTCTCGTCATCGCTGCTGGCACCCCGCATGCTGCGCGGGAAATCGAAAGCGGCAGGATCGCCGTCGCTGGACAGGCGATCGATTTCCGGACCGCCCGGGTAGGGCAGGCCGAGCAGTTTGCCGACTTTATCAAAAGCTTCGCCGGCGGCATCGTCGCGAGTGCGGCCGAGCAGTCGGTAGTCGCCGACCGCACGGACATCGATCAATGAGGTGTGGCCGCCGGAAACGATCAGGGCGACACAGGGCTGCACGCCATCCGGGCTGCCGACGAAGGGTGACAACAGGTGGCCTTCGAGATGGTTGATCGCGTAGTAGGGCAGGCGACGGGCGACGGCGATGGCCTTGGCCGTGGTGTTGCCGATGAGCAGCGAACTGGCGAGACCGGGGCCGGCGGTGGCGGCGATGGCATCGATGTCATCGATGGTCACGCCAGCGTTGTGCAGCGCGTGACCGATCAGCGGGCGCAGGTCGCGGTTGTGATTGCGCGACGCGACTTCGGGAACGACTCCGCCGGTGGCGCGGTGAATGGCGATCTGCGAGGAGATCTCGCTGGCGAGTGTCGCTTCGGTGCCGCGTGCGATGGCGACGGCGGTTTCGTCGCAGGAGGTCTCGATGGCGAGAATCAGCGGTGGCCCGGCGGTCGAACTCACGCTCACGAGGGGTCGGCGGCCGGGGCCGGCTGTGGTTGGGGGGCCGGTTTGCCGGGCGCCTTGGGTTCAGCGGGTGCCTGTTCCGGTGAGGGCCTGGCGGCCGGTTTGGGATCGGGTTTTGGCGGGCCGGGGGCGGCAGCGGGCTTCGGTTCCGGCGGGGCCGGAGCAGCGACGGCAGGTTTTTCCGGTGTCGCCGGTTTTTGCATGCTGGAAAAAATCAGGGCACCCTTCATTGCGTCGATGGCGCGAGCCAACTGCCGGTCGTCAAAGTCGCCGAGCTTTTTGCGTTCCTCGGGACTGAGGCGGTCGCGGTGCCAGTGACCCATCATTTGTTCCTCTTCGTCGGGGGTGAGAGTGGCGATGATGTTGGGAATGACGCCGTTTTCGTGGATGGTGCGTTTGCTCGGGGTGTAGTACTTGGCGGTGGTCATGCGAATCGCGCGCCCGCCCTGGAGGGCTTTTACTGACTGGACCGAACCTTTGCCGAAAGTGGTTTCACCGACAATGATGGCGCGCTTGAGATCCTGCAGGGCGCCGGCGACGACTTCGGAGCCGGAGGCGCTCGAGTTGTTGACCAGAATTGCGACCGGGTAGGTGCGTTCGCGCGGGCGGGTTTCGGAGGTGTGGTAGGGCTTGACCATGCCGGACCCGGGGCGGCCTTCGGTGGTCAGCACGAGGGTATTGGCGGGCAGGAATTCGCCGGCTACATCGACGGCGCTGCCGAGCAGTCCACCGGGGTTGTTGCGCAGATCGAGAATGAAGGCCTGCATGCCTTTCGCCTCGAGTTGATCGAGCGCATTGGCGAGTTCTTCAGCAGTCGGTTCGCTGAACTGCAGCAGCCGGGCGTAACCGATTTTGTAAGGCTCCGTTTGATCAGCGGCGAGCAGGCCGACGTCGTTGACGGTGTCTTCGCGGATGATTTCGCGAACCATTTCGACTTCGATGAGATCGCTGGTGGCGGGGCGGCGCAGGGTCAGTTTGAGTTTCTGGCCCGGCTTGCCCTTGAGCAGGCCGATGGCTTCGGACAGGCTGAGTTTTTCGGTCAGGCTGTTATTAATCTTCAGAATCTGGTCACCGGGCAGCACGCCGGCGCGGGCGGCGGGACCATCTTCGCGGACGGTGACGATACTGAGCACTTCGTTGCGATAGGAAATGGTGATGCCGACGCCTTCGTAGGTGCTGCCGGTATTCTGTTTGAGCTGTTCGAAAACCCGCGGGTGCATGAACTGACTGTGCGGGTCGAGATCGGCGAGCATGCCTTCGAGGGCGCTGTTGATGAGTCTTTCGTAGGTAGTTTTCTCGGAATCGACATAGTCCTGGCGCACCATCTCGAGCACCTGGGTGAAGAGTTCGATCTGGGCGAGGCCGGATTCGTCGTCGTCGGCAACGGGTTTCGGCTGCGGCTTTGCAGCTGGTTCAGCTTTGTTCTCCGGGGCGGGCTTTGCTTTGTCTGCCGGTTTGGCGGCTGGTGGCTTGGGATCGGCAGCTGGCTTTTTGTCACCGTCACTGGCTTTTTCCGCGGCAGCGGGCTTGGCCTTAGGCTTCGCATCTGCGGGTGCGGCGGCCGGTGCCGGGGCTTGAGCGTTGACGTCACAAGCGAGCGCGAGGCTGGCACCGACGATGCCGGCGGAGACGAGCGCCGACAAAAAGAGGCGGAGAGTGTGATTAGGACGGTGCCGGCGAGGGCGTTGCGCGATCCGATTCATGGCGCAAGTATCAGGGGCAGGCTGAGCATTTACAAGTGCAAGCAGCCGCCGATGAACGGCTAATTTCGGGCGCTGCCGGGGCGCATCGCGTTCAGAACAGGCCCATCCAGATCAGAACGACAAATACGACCTTGGTGAGAATGTGCAGCCATTGATCGACTTCGAAGCCGTAGGTATTTTCGGATTTGAGGGCATCGATGATCCAGTGAACGACCAGTTCGATGAAGCCAAGCATAACGCTGCCGGTGATCACCCAGACCAGGCCGGCGTGGATCATTGCGTGGGCAGTCAGGCAGTAGATCCAGACGCGTTTCGGTGGCTCGGCACCGTCGGCGAGTATCGGCGGGGTCAGGTGGCGGTTTTTACCTTGAGCGAGAAATGGTCCCTGAAGGGGGAAGTCGCCGAGCGCATGGCCTATGCAGAGTGCGAAGAACAGGGCCAGCGCGGAGCCGACGTCGTTCGCGCCCAGTGGAACGATGGCGAGCGTTGGAAAGAGAGAGGCGATGGGCAGCATGATGCAGGGAAAATTTCCAGCACTTAAATAGCTGCAAGGCGGAGCTTCCGGTCGGGGAACCAAAAGCGCACGATGCGGTGCGGGTGACTCGAGGTTGCGCTAAACATGCGACCCCCCAACGGGGCCGTCAAGTCAGCACCTGCGCGGCGAACCGGCTGGAAGCACCTGGTTTGCGTTCGTCAGCCACCGGCGGTAGCTCAGAACGAGTCGAGCATGGCTTCGCGGGCCATGGCGACTTTCTCGTTGGTCTTGCGCAGGCGCTTGCTCAACTGGGTGGCGACACCAACCATCAGACGCGCGGCGGCTTCGGGATGTGCTTCGAGAAAATCTTCGAGGCGGGTGCGGTCGATCTTCCAGATCTGACCGAGATTGCGGGCGACGACACTGGCGCTGGCATTGCCGGGATCGAAAATGTTGATCTCGCCAACGGTGTCGCCCGACTTGAGGTGGCCGAGCAATACGACGCGGCCGGTGGTTTCGGTCTGCACGTGAAAGTTGCCGAACACGACCAGAAACAAGGCGTTCTGCGGCTTGCCTTCTTCAATCAGAATATCGCCTTCGTTGGCGGTGATAAACTCACCATACGATCCGAGATCTTTGCGGTCTTGGTCGGTAAGGTCGGCGGCAAAGCCGAGGGCCGGCAATTCGGGTTGGTCTGTGGCGTCGCTCATAGTGGACGCAGTTTACAAAAACAGCGCTAACTTGCCAGAAGGATTTTCACCTGTTGGCGGCGAAATGCGGATCGATAACAGGAAATGCCCCGCTTAAGCGGCGTTCTTTTCCTTCTCCGGCTTGCGCCGCATCACCGGTGCCTTGTCGCCTGTGACCACGGCGCGGTTGATCGACACAGTCGACAGGTCGTCGCGGCTGGGTGATTCGAACATCACGTCGAGCATGATCTTTTCGAAGATCGAGCGCAGGGCGCGGGCGCCGGTGCCGCGTTCGATGGCCTGTTCGGCCATGGCTTCGAGGCCGTCGGGCTTGATCTGCAAGTCGACGCCATCCATGGCGAGAAGTTTGCGATACTGCTTAACCATCGCGTTTTTGGGCTCGGTCAGCACGCGGATGAGTTGTTCCTCGGTCAAGGCCTGCAGACTGGAGATGACCGGCAGTCGTCCGACGAATTCGGGGATCAATCCAAAACCGAGCAGATCTTCAGGGGTGACGTTGAGACGGGCTTCGCGGGCCTTTTCGACGGCGTCGGCGATTTCTTCGCGTTCGCTGCCGAAGCCGACCGTCTTCTTGGCGGTGCGTCGTTCGACGATTTCCTCAAGACCGACAAAAGCGCCACCGACGATGAACAGTATTTTCTCGGTGTTGACCTGGATATACTCCTGCTGCGGGTGCTTGCGGCCCCCCTGCGGCGGAACGTTGCAGGTGGTACCTTCGAGAATTTTCAACAGCGCCTGCTGCACGCCTTCTCCGGAGACGTCGCGAGTGATGCTGACGTTTTCGGTCTTGCGACCGATCTTGTCGATTTCGTCGATGTAAATGATGCCCAGTTCGGCGCGTTTGACATCGTATTCGGCTGTCTGCAGAAGACGCAGCACGATGTTCTCGACGTCTTCACCGACGTAACCGGCTTCGGTCAGCGTGGTGGCGTCGGCGATGCAAAACGGAACGTTGAGCACTTTGGCCAAAGTCTTGGCGAGCAGGGTCTTGCCGGAGCCGGTCGGGCCGATGAGCATGATGTTGCTCTTTTCGATCTCGACATCTTCAGAGCCGCTGAAGTCGATGCTTTCTTTCTTCGACCCCTTGCGACCTTTTTCCGAAATCGGGGCATCCTGGTGAATGCGCTTGTAGTGATTGTGAACGGCGACCGAGAGCACCTTCTTGGCGTGCTCCTGACCGATGACATGCTCGTTGAGCATGCCGAACAGATCTTTCGGCTTGGGAACGCTGAACGGCTTGGGGGCGTCTTCTTCAGGTTCGTTGAGCTCTTTTTCGAGAATTCCGCGACAGACGTTGATGCAGCCGTCGCAGATGTAAACGCCCGGTCCGGCGATAAGCTTTTTGACTTCTGCGTGGCTTTTGCCGCAGAAGGAACACATGGTCAGATTGGAAGCGCGTGCCATGGAGACGAGTCGAGAGAAAGGATACGGTTCGGGGCGGGAAAAGGATCGACAGGGGCTGTCGGATTTTCAAGTCCAATTAGACACGTCGAGATTTACTGAAATTACCAGAAGAAATCTACTAATGCGAGCGATTTAGGGCTACGGACCAGCCCGCTGGCCCCT
>CBDULB010000229.1:0-5637 GCA_965367965.1 uncultured bacterium
TGGGAGCGATTGCTGTTGGCGCTTCAGCGAGGTGATGGAAGGGTTGGGGGAGTGAGATCGAAGCGAGCGGAAGTGGTGAATCCGGCACTTTTTGTGGTTGCTGTGGTTGGTTTTGGAGTTGCCGGGTGGATGTACCCTGACGAGAACGGGTTTTCGATCATGCGTTGTACGATCTCGTTTCTGGGGTCGCCGGATGCTGATCGAAATCCGCACGGTTGGCGCTGGTACCAAGTCGGAATGTCAGCGCTGATCGTGTTGATGGTGCGCCTGATCGTGCAGCGGCAGCGGAATTTTCAGCCGAGTTGCGGGGCCGGATTGGGGGTGGCAACAGCGGTCTACTGGATGGCGTTCGCTTTGCTTTTTGCCGGTGTTTGGATTGCTGATACTGATCAACTTTGGGGTGACCTCAGAGTCGGGGCGATTCACACCCGGATCGCGATCATGGGCATCTTTACGATGATGGCGGCAGTGATCATTGACGCGGTCACTTTGTCGCGGGCGGGGTTTGCCGGTCGGGTGCTGTGGCCGTTTCGGATTTACGCGCTGATCTGGCTCGCGGGAATGGTTGCGCTCGGTACGTGGGAATGGAAATGTCACAACGACTCTTCGCTGAAGCATTGGCCCGGAGATGGCATTCACTCGACACCGCTGTGGGAGTGGATTCTGTTCAGCTACCTGCTCGGCTTCGTGATTTGGATATCGCGTCCGGGCACAGCGGTCGCTGGACGGCGGGTGTCCGTCGTGGTCAAATAGGTGCTCAGCGATCAAGCTCTGCGAGCCAATCGCTGACGGTGTGAATTCACCTTTTGAATTGCACCTCCAGGGCAGCGTCGACGCAAAACCAGAGCGCCCGGTCGTATCATCACAAACTCTGTTTTTAAAACACACTTCGGTCGATTGCGTTGGCAAAAAGCACTGTCGATTCGTAGTCGTCGGGTGACTGTTGGCAGGCATTTGTTTGGCGTTCTAAGATCGCAGGGGCGGGACTCGAAAACAGGCGCTGATAGGGGAAGTGAAATCGCAGCGACTGTTGTCGACAGGCTGGTCAGGGCCAACGCCTCGGGACATCATCCTCAACACTGCCAGGCGCGGGTTCGAACAGATTTTCTCTCCCGAGTTTCGAACCGCATTTTTGCGTGGTGCATTGTTCGATAAAGCGGATGAATGAGGCCACGTTTTTGCAATGTGGCAACGGGTCGATAAGCTGCTCAGAGACGCCGCGCCACAGGTCATCCCAGTGACCTTGGCAGTGTTTGCATTCGGCATATCCGCCCCATGGCATGGCATGGTTGGTGATAGTCTGAACGTTGTCGCCTAAGTTAGAAGCGGCCGTATCATACGATCCCGTATGCCAGCATCGCATCAGCGACTTTTTTGAAGCCGCCGATGTTGGCGCCGTCGACGTAGTTGACCCAGGCATCTTTACCGTCGCCGTTGGTGCCGTGGTCGACGCATTTTTCATGGATGTCGTTCATGATGCGTTTCAGCTTCGAATCGACTTCATTGCTGCTCCAGCTGAGGCGCAGGGAATTCTGACTCTGCTCGAGGCCGGACACCGCGACGCCACCGGCGTTGGCGGCCTTGCCGGGCGCGAACAGGGTTTTGGCGTGAATGAAAGTGCGCATCGCATCCGGTAAGGTCGGCATGTTGGCGCCTTCGCTGACGGCTTTGACGCCGTTATCGATCAGGGTGCGTGCCTCTTCCAGGTTGAGTTCATTCTGCGTGGCACAGGGCATGGCGATGTCGACCGGCACCGACCACGGGCGCTTGCCGTGGTGAAAGCTGGCTGAGGAGTATTGCTTGGCATACTCGCTGATGCGCCCACGGCGTTTTTCCTTGAGATCCTTGATGAATTCCAACTTGTCTTCATCGATGCCGTCCGGGTCGTGAATGAAGCCGACGGAATCGGACAAGGTCAACACTTTGCCGCCCAACTGCCGGGCTTTTTCAGCGGCATAAATGGCGACATTACCGGCTCCCGAAATCGCCAGGGTCTTGCCCTCCATCGAATCACCGGCGTGTTTCAGCATGTTGTCGCAAAAATAGACGCAGCCGTAACCGGTGGCTTCCTTGCGCACCAGTGATCCACCGAAGGCGAGTCCCTTGCCCGTGAGCACTCCGACGTAGCGATTGGCGAGGCGTTTGTATTGGCCGAACAGATAGCTGATTTCGCGTGCGCCAACCCCTATATCGCCCGCCGGGACGTCGGTATCTTCGCCGATGTGACGATGTAGTTCGATCATCAGCGACTGACAAAAGCGCATGACTTCGCGGTCGCTCTTGCCTTTGGGATTAAAGTTCGAGCCGCCTTTGGCTCCACCCATGGGCAGACCGGTAAGCGAGTTCTTGAAGGTCTGTTCAAAACCGAGGAATTTCAGAATACTCTGGTTGACGGTCGGGTGAAAGCGCAGGCCGCCTTTGTAGGGACCGATGGAGTTGTTGAACTGCACCCGCCAGGCGCGGTTGGTGCGAATATTGCCTTCGTCGTCTTCCCAACAGACCCGGAAAATGATGATCCGGTCCGGTTCGGTCATGCGTTCGAGAATATTGGCTTCGTAGTACTCCCGGTTTTTGAGGAGGAACGGCATCAGGGATTCAACGACTTCCTCCACTGCCTGTTGAAACTCGGTCTGGTAGGGGTTGCGCTTTTTCAGGCCGTGCATGAATTTTTTAATTTCAGTTTCGGCATCGGAATCAAGGGACGTGCTCATAATTTTATTGGGCCGGAGTAGTGGCGTTGCTTCCCCCACGCTCAGGGGTGCTGAACGATACTGTCTGGATAATATTACATTGTCTGTACTATTTTGGCGATCTCTTAGGCGAGAGAGTTAAATGAAAGGGCGGCTGTCTACACGGAATTTCCGATAGCGACAGCACTTTGGATTGTCTATTTAGATAGATTTGAGATACTATTTATACTTTTTGAGCGCGATGACCCATAGCTTAGCAGTCCACTCTCAAGAGCGTCTGTTTGTCGTAAAAACGACTGGCAGCGGCAATGCTTCAGGAATCGTTGCGTTCCTTGAGGATATTGTCACAAGTGCCCATTGGGAGCTGGGCATGTCTGTTCTGGTGGATCACCGGGACCTGAACATCGGGCATCTACTGCCGTCTGAAGTGAATGCGGTTTCGAATTATTTCCAATCGATATCGGCGGATCTCGGTCATGGAAAACTGGCGCTGGTCATGAACAAGGACGTCGATTTCGGTATCGCACGGGCCTGGGAAGCCATTACCAGCGACCATGTTGATATGGATATCTTTGTGTTTCGCGAGATCGAAAAAGCGCTTACCTGGTTGGGATTTGAACGATCGGGTTTGGTTTTGTGAAGAGTGTATCACTGTTGTCCATTCAAGTTGGACTGCCGCAACTGCTGGGTGAAGCCGGGGCGGGAGATCCGATGGATCGACCATGGACGACGGGTTTTTACAAAGAGCCTGTCTCGGGTCCGGTTCGACTCGGGCAGGCCAACTTGGTCGGCGATGGTCAGGCTGATTTGAAGCATCATGGCGGGCCCGACAAGGCGGTAAATGTTTATCCCGTTGAACACTATGGATACTGGAGCGGGCAGCTCGGTATCGATGGTCTGGTGCACGGTGGCTTCGGCGAAAATTTTACGATCGAGGGCCTGCTCGAATCCGATGTTTGCATAGGCGACAAATTTGAGGTTGGTGAGGCACTGGTTCAAGTTTCACAACCGCGTCAACCGTGTTGGAAATTGGCGCGGCGCTGGCGGGTGAAAGATCTGGCCGTGCAGGTGCAGGATAGCGGGCGGACCGGCTGGTATCTGCGCGTGCTTCGCGAGGGGGTGGTCGAAGCGGGAAATCATTTTGTGTTGGCGGAGAGAGGCAATGTCGACTGGTCGGTGGCCGCAGCGAATGCGGTCATGCATGTTGAAAAGAGTGATTGTGGCGCGGCACGAGACTTGGCGGCTTGCGCGGGACTTTCGGACAGTTGGCGCGAAACGCTGCTGCGGCGTGCTGGCTCAGGCGAGGTGGAGGATGCCTCCGCGCGTTTGGAGGGCGGCGAATGAGTCGGTCGTCTGGCCTGATTGTGGCAGGCAAAGAGTTGATGCCGAAGATCGGGCCGAATTAGTCTGAAATTATGTACTCGCGTTTGATGATTGCCTGCGTTGCGGCGGGCGGGATTTTTTCTGTGGCGAATCTGGCCTATGCGCAAACTTCGCCGACTGCCGCTGCAGATGCTGTGGCCTCGTTGAAAGTCAGGCCCGGTTTTTCGGTCGAGCTGGCGGCGTCGGAACCGATGGTCGCCGATCCGGTAGCGGCGGCGTTTGATGAAAACGGGCGTCTGTTTGTGCTCGAGTATCCGCAGTACAATGAGGACTGGGCCAAGGCAAAATCTCCGCGTCGGGGACGGGTGCGCCTGTTGGTCGACGAGGACGATGACGGCGTTTTTGACAAGGTGACCACCTACACCGACGAGCTCGACAATCCGATGTCGGTGGCATGCTGGGCGGGTGGTGTCTATATCGGTGGCGCGCCGGACGTCTGGTATTTTCGCGACAGCGACGGCGATGGTGTGGCGGACGAAAAACGCAAGGTGTTCACCGGCTTTGGCGCGGAAACGAATCGCGCCGGATACGCCCAGTTGAACTCGTTTGTCTGGGGCCTGGATAATCGCTATCACGCCTGCACCAACTACGCCGGCGGCGACGTGCGACGAGTCGATCAGCCGGAGAGTGACGCGGTGTCGGTGCGCGGTCGTGGCTTTGTTTTTGATCCACGCGACGAATCGTTCGATACCGGCAGCGGCGGCGGCCAGCACGGCATGTGTTTCGATGACTGGGGGAATCAGTTCACCTGTCGTAACAGCGACCCGGTCGAGATGTATTTTTACGATGACCGCCGCCTGCGTGGAAATGATTACCTGCAGGCGCCGGCAGCCAAGGTCAGCATTCTCACCAGCGGCAAATACACGCCGCTGTTCCGGCTCAGTGCCGATGAAGAATGGCGCGTGATCCGCACCAAACGGCGTATGTCAGGTGAATTCAAAGGTGGCGTCGAAGGCGGAGGCAAGGTGTCCGGTTACTTCACTGCGGCCACTGGAATCACGATTTATCGCGGTGATGCCTGGCCGGCAAAATATCGTGGCAGTTCGCTGACCGGCGAGGCGTCGAACAATCTGGTATTCCGCGCCGAGTTGAAACGGGACGGCGTTGGCTTTGCCGCAGAGCGAGCGGCGGAAGAGGCAGAGCTCGGGGTGGAGTTTATCGCCAGTGCCGACAATGCGTTTCGTCCGGTGCAGTTTGTCAATGCGCCCGACGGCAACCTGTTGATGCTCGACATGTATAGGCACTTGATCGAAGGCGCGGCTTTCCTTCCGCCCGATGTTGTCGCGGCGATGGAAGTGCTCGGCGGTTCGGGCATGGGGCGCGTATACCGGATCAAGGCTGACAGCGGAGTCAAGCGACGGCCGACTCCAAAATTGGGTGAGGCCACGACGCAGGAGTTGGTCGCATTGCTGGGGCATAAAAATGCCTGGCACCGTGAGACGGCGTCGCGGCTGTTGTATGAGCGCCAGGATGCGTCGGCGGAAGCGGGGTTGCGCAAGTTGGTAGCGGAGTCGGATTCGCCGTTGGCGAAGGTGCACGCGGCGTGGGCGTTGCGTGGGATGGG
>CBDULB010000230.1:0-5609 GCA_965367965.1 uncultured bacterium
ATCGCCGGTGATGCGTTCGTATTTCGATTTGGGCAATACCATCACCTGGACCGAACAGACGGGCGACCACTGGGCGGAAGTGCTGGGCAAGCGTGTCTACAAACTCGACATCAAAGACCGTGGCCACGCCGAGTTCGGCGATGCCAAACTGAAGCGGGACGATGCGGTCGGTGGCACCAACGGCGGCGAGGTCAACTGGGCCGAAGTGCGCCGCATTCTCGCGGCCAACGGTTTTTCCGGCTGGGCGACAGCCGAAGTCGCCGGTGGTGACCGCGAACGGCTTGCCGGTATCGCTGCGTGGATGCGCGACGTGCTCGAGCTCGGCGCGGCATAGCGGAATTGGTCAGGATTTCGTCAAGCGCCTGATGACCAGCGCGGCGGCAAATTTTTTACTGATTCTGCGGGGGCAACGATCACTCGATGAGCGGTGCGGTGCCGGTTTCGTCGGCGCGCCCGTCGGGCAGTTCCATGATGCGGACTTTGCGGAAATGGATTTCGGCGCCTTCGGATTCGAGGCACAGGTAGCCTTTGCGCACCGAGGCTTCGCGGATGCCGTTGACGAATTTGCCGTTGATCGACAGCTTCACGGTGCCGTCGACGGCGACGACGGTGTAGCGGTTCCATTCGCCGGCGGGCTTGCAGCGCAGCTCCCAGGATTTACTGCGGCTGCCGCGCGGGTTGTCGGGCACGGCGGTCATGCCGCCGGCGCCGAACAGTTCGCCGGAGATGTAGCCGATGTCGCGCGGCGTGCCGTCGGCGTTGCGGTTGATATTCGGCCACTCGCGTTCGAGCATTTGCACTTCCATGCCGTTGGGCAGGCGGTTGCCGCCGGGGGTGGCGTCACTCCACAGGAACACGCCGGAGTTGCCGCCGGCTTCCATGTGTCGCCACTCGACGACCAGGATGAAATTCTCGTAGTGCCGTTCGGAGCGCATGACACCGATGGGATCGCCGCTGCACACCAGCAGGCCGTCCTTCACTGACCAGGTCTCGGGCGAAGTGTTGACGTCGACCCATCCGCTCAGGTCCTTGCCGTTGAAGAGGTCGACCCAACCCGGCTCGGACGTGGGGGCGGATGCGGCAGCGTCATCGGTTTCACCCTTCGGTTTTTCGGCCTGTCCAACCACCAGGCCGGCGGCGAGGATGGCGGCGGTGGTGAGCAAGCTGGTGATCAGAGTTTTCGGTTTCATAGATGGATTAGAGGGGCGGTTGGGGGTAGCGGAATTTGTCAAAATTTCGTCGAGCTGACTTCGTCGAGCTGCAATGGCGTCGTGGGGAAGAAAGTAGAATGGGGTTCAATCCCGTTGCTGTTGCCGTTGCGTTGGTGGGGGTGCGTTGTGCGGGCCGGGTTTGGTCGGGTTGGTTTGTTGGTTCGGTTGTTGGGGAGATCACGTCAGCCGACGTTCGGGACGGCTTTAAAAGCCATCCTACGATGGTGTCGGCGATGGCTTGGCGGTTGGGGGATCGGCGGGACTTCGGTCGCTTTAATCAATGGCTTTCACGAAGATTGTCGGTTCGCGAACTCCCGGCGCAACAGGCGCGCGGCTTCGGCTTCGTTGCGCAGTTTTT
The DNA here is from genome assembly GCA_965367965.1 of uncultured bacterium. GTDB lineage: Bacteria > Verrucomicrobiota > Verrucomicrobiia > Verrucomicrobiales > DEV007 > JBBKXR01. The sequence goes on from CBDULB010000230.1 coordinate 1,570, forward strand.
GATAGGCCTCATCGACCGGCACCTCGGCGCCGGAACCGGGCGCGAAGCCGCAGTCGGGATTGAGGGTGATGCGTTCCGGAGCGATGAATTGAGCCGCTTTGCGCACCCGGTCGGCGATCTTTTCCGGAGTGTCGATCTGGCCGTGGGTGACGTCGACGCAACCGAGGCCGATCTCGAGGTCTTCGCGCAGCATTTTCAGCACTTCTAAATCGCCGGCGCCGGGGGTGGTGAACTCCATGGTCAAATGATCGACCTTGAGGCGGTTGAGTTGCTGGATGATCAGATCGAAGCCGCCCCGGTAACCGACTTCGCCACGGGCACGGCCGCCGGCGCGCCGGCACAGATGTTCGGCAAATTTGGCTTTGCCGGTGCCTTCGATGATGTCATTGACGGCCTCGACCGCAAAGTCGGCGGCCTTGTCGGGATCGTCGTAGCTGGCGCGCACTTCGGAGTCGACGAACAGACACAGGTGCGGGTCGTCGATTTGAATGATGTCGGCACCGGCTTCGATCAGCAGTTCAACTTCACGGCGCAGAATCGGCACGCAGTCGCGCACAAAGTCGTCGCGCTTCGGGTAGGCGGCGGACGATTTTTCCGGGTCCCACATGCGCTCACCGAGCAGGGCCGGCGAGGGCAGGGTGGCTTTGATTTTTTTGCTGGTGATGGTTTGCACGAACTCGATCTCGCGGGCGATGAAACCGGGCGTCTTCGGTGCCAGCTTGTCGACCACGACGGTCATCGGCCGGCCGTCGGCGGGGTTGCGGCTCAGTTCGAACCCGTGCGCCAGCTCGGCGATCACACCGATGTAGGATTTGCGCCGCCATTCACCGTCGGTGATGACATCGATTCCCGACTGTTCCTGCAGGGCGACAATGAAACGGATCGCGGCGTCGAGACGTTTTTCGTAGTCTTCAGGGGATACCTCGTCGTCACCGAAGATCAGGTCTTTGACGTAGCCGGCGCGCGGCATCGAGCCGACGACGGAGGCGGGGAAAAGTTGCGGCGTGCTCATGGTAGGTCAGGCAGGTTCAGGAGTTTTCCACTCAGTCTGGGCGTAATCGAAATCCTGTTGGGTGTCGATCTCGATGTATTCGTTGGCGGTATCGGTGTGATGCATTTTCACGCCCTGCTCGAGCATATCCTGAAGCAGGTGAATGAAGTAGGCTTTTTCAAAAACGGCGGCTTCGCGAAACGGCCGGCCGGCGTGTTGTTCGCGACAGCGGGCGTAGTGTTGCTTGAGTAACGCGGCGCCCCGGGTAGAAAATTTCGCCACGCCGGTGTATTCGCCCCAGGCCGCATCCGCATCGATGCCGCGATGAATACGGGTGACGACGCCGTTGTCGGAGGTGATTTTCTCGGCATCGTCGGCCGGGTGCTCGGTGCGGTCCTTGTAGCGTTCCGCCCAGCCGGTATCGACCGAGACGGTGATGTCGTGCTCGCTGGCGGCGATGCCGGCGATCAGATTCGCCGAATAGAGGGTGTCGGAGTAGCAGCACAGGAAGGGCTTGTCCATCAGGTCTTCGGCATACATCAGCGAGGCGAGTATGTTGTTGTTCGGCCAGTCGTCATTGTGGCGATAAGTGAACTGCGGATAGTTGTCGCGGACCACATCGATCAGGTAGCCGCCGATGAAACAGATGTCGTCGATGCCGTTGGCGGCGATGGCTTCGAGGTTCCAGTCGAGGATGCGTTTGTCCTGAACTCTGGCAAAACACTTGGGTTCGTTTTCGGTGGTGGGCATCAGCCGACTGCCGCGGCCCGCGCCTATGATAATAGCTCTCATGTTGTTGATGTAGTATGTTCTCCGTCGCGCCGGTTCCACAGGAAAGCGCTGATGATGGCCGCGCCGAATGCGCAGGCGGCCCAGAATTGCAGACCGGTATGCCAGCCGTGATGATCGACGATATGTCCGGTGATCGAGTCGCCGGAAAAGGCTCCCATGTAGCCCATGAAGTTGACAAAGCCCACGGCGGCAGCGGCGGCGCCGCCGCGCGCCAGATCCATCGGTGCGGTTCCGACCAGCAGCACTTGTGGTCCGTAAATGCAGAAACCGATCATCACCAGCAGAACCACGGGAAGCACGACGCTGCCGCCGGCGACGACGACTTTTGAATAGATCAATGTCAGGACGCCGAGCGCGAGCAGGAGCACAACGATCGCCGGAGCGGCGCGGCCACCGAAGCAGCGGTCGGTGACCCAGCCGGAGAGGAAGGCGCCGGCGATTCCGCCGACCGGAAGCACGGCGTATTTGAGTGCCGATTTACCGATCGAGCCGCCCTGGGTTTCGATCAAATGCGCCAGGCCCCAGTCGAGGAAGCCGTAGCGGCAGGCGTTGAGCAGGCCGAGCGACACGGCCAGAAACCACAGCCACGGGTTGCTGAGGGTCAGCCAGATGTTCTCCCGGACGCTTTTGCCGTTGCCGCGTTTGGCTTTTTTCCGGGGGGGCGATTCCGAGCCTGCGTTCTTCCGGACCGCTTGACCGCCGGGCGTTTCCTTGAGGAAAATCAGCATGTGCAGGCAGCACAGCGCGAATACGGCAGCCGGCACGTAAAACGCTCCGCGCCAGCCGAGCCACTGCACCGAGAAGCCGGCGATGACGTAAGTCAGAGCAGCGGTGACCTGATAGCCGGTGCCGATGACGCCGACCGCGCGTCCGCGTTTTTCGACCGGAAACCAGTTGGCGGCAACGCGCATGGTCGGCGTCCAGCCGAGTGCTTGAAAGTAGCCGTTGCAGGCCCAGACGAAGATCAGGAAGTACAGCGCCGCACCCATGCCGAACAGCACGTTGAGCAGCGCCGAGCCGAGCATACCGATGGTCAGCAGCTTGCGCGCGGAAATGCGTTCAGCCAGCTGACCGTTGATCAACTGGCCGATGCCGTAGGCGAACTTGAGGGCACCCAGCACCAGACCGATCTGGGTCTTGGTAAAACCGAACTCGGCTTCGATGCCGGGGATCGCGGCGGAGATATTGGTCCGGCAGAAATAGAATGATCCGTAGGTCAGCCACAGCACCCAGAGTACACCGCACTCGGGCCGATCGAATTTCGATCGCGGTTCGCCGTGAGTGTTTGTCGCTGCCATTGAGGGGAGGGCGTTGATCCAATCAGAAGTGGCGTTCGAGCGCAACTGTCGGTTCCGTCACGGAACCGGGCGGGCACTACCAGAGCGTGTAACCGCCATCGATGACCAGCGCGGCACCGGTCATGTAGCGCGAGGCATCGCTGGCCAGATAAACCGCCAGTGGGCCGAGGTCCTCCGGCTGACCGAAAGCTCCCATCGGGATCTGCTTTTCAAAATCGGCGATCACTTCGGGGGTTTCTTTGGCCCAGCGCTGGTTGGGTTCGGTGAAAAATCCGCCCGGACAAATGGCGTTTACGGTCACGCCGTGCGGTGCCCAGTCGGCGGCCGTGGCGCGGGTGAATTGCAGGACGGCCGCCTTGGACGTTTCGTAGCTGCGACCGCCGATGCCGCGATTGGCGATCATTGCCGAGATCGATGCGACATTGATGACCCGGCCACCCCGGCCGCGCTCGATCATGGCACCACCGATCAGCTTGGTGCACAGGAAGGTACTGGTGACATTCAGGTCGATAATCTTTTGCCAGTCTTCGAGCGATTGCTGTTCGACCGGCACATTGACCAGACGACCGCCGACATTGTTGATCAGAATATCGATCGGTCCATGTTGTTCGAGCGCCTCGCGGCAGACGGCTTCGCACTGCTGCGGATCGCCGATGTCAGCCTGCAGCACCACAGCTTCGCGACCGAATTCGCGGTAAGCCTGCGCCGTGGCTTCGAGACTTTCCAGGTCGCGTCCGACCAGAATGCCATCGGCGCCGGCTTCGGCGATGGCCAGGGCCATTTCGCGACCGAGCCCGCGGCTGCCGCCGGTGATGAACAGGCGTTTGCCGGCGAGGGAGAAGCGATCGAACAGACTCATGGCGGGAACTTTTAAAGGATTCGTCGGCGATTCCAACCACAACTGCGCCGCATGCGCGGTCTTGATGTGGGTTCGAACCGGGGCGCTAGCCGGTCGCCAG
>CBDULB010000231.1:0-5595 GCA_965367965.1 uncultured bacterium
GGTTCGTAGGCTCGGGCATCGGCGGTATTGGGATAGACATCCATCGCGGCGAAGCTCGCCGCGATTTTCACCGGAAGGTGGTGCAGGCCATAATGCCACGGTGCGACGAGCGTCGGACACAAGCACCGGAGTGCGGTGACTTCAACTCATTTAACACCCCTGATCGGGTGGCTGCTGAAGGCAGCTGCCGATTGCAAGCGACAGGCTGTCAGACGGCCTGCGCTTCGCGCCGGATCTGATCGATCGCCGCTGAGACTTTTTGAGTCACTTCGGTGAGGACTCGATAGTTCTGCCTGGCTTCGGCGGTGATGCGGGCGTCGAGTCGAGTGCGCTCACTGTTCAGCGAACTTTCGATTTTGTCGAGTCGGTCGGCGACGGTATTGCGCAACAGCAGCGCGCAATCTTTGACCACTCCTTCGAGACATCCGAGGCGCGATTCGAGATCGTCGTTGCGGAGGCTGTCGGTGGTGGTGGTGACCGGTTCGAGCGGATGGTGCTGGCGTGGTGGCTGTTTCGATCGTTTGTTGCGGATGCGCCGTGGTTTCCATTCGCAGGAATGACGGCTCACCGGTTCCAAACTGTCGAGATCCTCTGCCGGAGGATCCGCCAGTCTCAAAGTTTTGGCAGGCATTATAGGACGAGTGTTTGTGTTTCGTCTATAATTTACATAATTACCATAATTAAGTAAACTGCTTTTTTAAGGTATTTTTAAGGAGGGGGCTGAGGTTGGTGACGAGGCCGGGGAGTGGCCGGGGTTTGACGGCATCGTGGGGGGCAAAACGTTCGCGGCTTTGGACTGCTGCAACTCGCTGCGCGAGCCGCACGCGGGTTGGTGGGGCGGTCGTTGTTCTGCCGGCAGCAGGCTGCCTGACCGGGAAAAGCGGCGGCAGGGCTGCAACGCAGTCCGGGGGACCGGTTCGGTCCATCAACGACGGGACGAGCCGGAGAGTGCACTGGCTTCCGGGCACCTATGCCGGTATTTCTCGCGGTGCCGAGCGAGGCGACAGCCAGAGCGGAGGCAAGCCTCCGCTCTCCCTAACCACTTTACAACTTTACGGCGCGGGCTTCGTGAATGCCGTCGAGGGCGGTGAAGGCGGCCATGGCTTCTTCGCCGGGCGAAGAGTCGAGGCTGAGCACGCTGAGCGCGGTGCCGGCTTCCGAGTCGCGGTTCAGGTTCATGCTGGCGATATTGATGCCGTGATCGCCGAGCAGCTTACCGACGTGACCGATCATGCCGGGGGTGTCGTCATTGGTGTAGACGAGCAGGTGGCCGTTGGGGGCGACTTCGACCAGGCGGTTGTGGATTTTGACAATGCGCGGCTGGCTTCCGAAGAAAGTGCCGGCGACGGTGATTTTGTCGCTGTCGTTACCGACTACGAGTTCAATCAGATCGCTGAAGTCTCCGGGCTCGGCGACGCGGCTTTCGATGACGCGGATACCGCGGTCTTCGGCGACGCCGGGAGCGTTGAGGTGATTGACCGAATCGGCGCATGAGCCGACTTCGAAGAAGCCTTTGAGCGCGCCGCGGGTGATCAGGTTGGTGTCCAGATCGGCAACCGAGCCGCTGTAGTTGATGCGAAAATACTCGGGCTGGTTCGGAGCGAGCTGGGCGGCGAGCTTGCCGAGCACTTCGGCAAGATTCAGGTGCGGGCCGATTACGGCGAGCGTTTTCTCGTCGATGTTGGGCATGTTGATGGCGTTGACCACCGAGCCGTGCAGCACGCAGTCGCGAACCGTGTGGGCGATTTCGATACCGACATTTTCCTGGGCTTCCTCGGTCGAGGCGCCGAGGTGCGGGGTGAGCACGACGTCGGGGCGGCAGATCAGCGGATCGTCGGCGGCCGGCGGTTCGGTTTCGTAAACGTCGAGTCCGGCACCGGCGATTTTGCCGCTTTCGAGTCCGGCGAGCAGTGCTTTTTCATCGATCAGGCCACCGCGGGCGCAGTTGATGATGCGCACGCCGTCCTTCATTTTGGCAATACGTGCCGCGTTGATGAGGTGGGTGGTTTCCTCGGTCTTGGGCATGTGCAGGGTGATGAAATCAGCCTGTTCGACAGCCGCGTCGACGGTGTCACAGAGCTCGACGCGCAGCAGCTTGGCGCGGTTGGCGGCGAGGTAGGGATCGTAGGCAACGACGCGCATACCGAAGGCCATGGCGCGTTTGGCGAATTCAGTGCCGATGCGACCCATGCCGATGACGGCGAGGGTTTTGTTGTAGAGTTCGACGCCTTTGTTGGCCTTGCGCCCCTCCTTGAAATTGCCGTCGACGACTGAGCGGTGCGCGCGCGGAATGTGGCGGGCCAGCGACGTCATCAGCGCGAAGGCGTGCTCGGCGGTCGAGATCGTGTTGCCGGCGGGCGTATTCATCACCACTACGCCGTGTTTGGTGGCGGCGGGAATGTCGATGTTGTCGACGCCGACACCGGCACGGCCGATGGCTTTCAGCTTGGGAGCGGCGGCGATGATGCGCTCGGTGATGTTGACCCCACTGCGGACAATGATGCCGGAACAGTCGGCGGCGGCCTCAACCAACTCGTCTTCAGAGAGGCCGGGTTTGAAGATGACTTCAAGCAAAGGTTCAGCCTCCAGTGCGGCGATGCCTTTTTCCGAGATCGGATCAGCGACGAGAATCTTGTGGGTGTCCATGAGGCGCGTAATTAGGAACGCATTTGCTCAGGACGCAAGGCGGTTTGTGGGAAGACTCCTTGACCAATCCGAAACGCTGGCGAACCGTTTGGCAGCGAAATAATTGCGATGAAAAAAACCAAACGCACCAAGTCCACTAGAGGCAAAACTGAAGCGCACCGCCAGTTCTCCGCGCCTATGCTCGACGGCCCCGATCGGGCTGCCAGCCGCGCGATGCTCTATCCTGTGGGATTTTCCAAGGCTGATTTCGAAAAGAATATCGTCGGTGTCGCTTCGACCTGGAGCATGGTCACGCCGTGCAACATGCATATCGATATTCTCGCTAAAGAGTCGCTGAAAGGGGTCGATGCCGCTGGAGGTAAAGGCGTTGAATTCAATACCATCACCATTTCCGACGGCATTTCGATGGGCACCGAGGGGATGAAGTACTCGCTGGTCAGCCGCGAAGTGATCGCTGACTCGATCGAGACGGTGGTCGGCTGTGAAGGCATGGACGGCGTGGTCGCCATCGGCGGGTGCGATAAAAATATGCCGGCCTGCATCATGGCGATGGCCAGGATGAACCGTCCGGGAGTATTCGTTTACGGCGGAACGATTCAGCCCGGCTGCCACCTTGGCGAAGATATCGACATCGTGTCCGTGTTTGAGGCGATCGGCAAACATTCCGGCGATCAACTCAGTGACGAAGAACTCGATACGGTTACCGAAAAAGCCATTCCGGGACCGGGTTCGTGCGGCGGTATGTACACCGCAAACACGATGGCTTCGGCGATCGAAGCGCTGGGCATGAGTTTGCCGAACAGCTCGGCGCAGGCGGCGATTTCCGATGAGAAGCGCATGGACAGTTTCGACGCCGGAGCGGCGGTCATGAATTTGATCGAAAACAATATCCGGCCGCGCGACATCATGACTCGCAAGGCGTTTGAGAATGCCATCACTTTAGTGACCGCCCTCGGTGGCTCGACCAACGCGGTGCTGCATTTGCTGGCGATGGCCCAGGCCGCCAACGTGAAACTGAGTATCGATGATTTCACCCGCATCGGTAAAAAGACCCCGGTGCTGGCCGATCTGAAGCCGAGTGGCAAACACTTGATGCAACGACTGGTGGAAATCGGCGGCACGGTTCCGCTGATGAAAATGCTGCTCAACAAGGGCCTGCTGCACGGCGATTGCATGACCGTGACCGGTCGCACCATGGCGCAGAATCTGGCCAAAGTGAAAGCGGCTTACCCGGAAGGCCAGACGGTGATTCGCGACTTTTCGGATCCGATCAAAAAGGAAGGGCATCTGGTCGTTCTCTACGGCAACCTCGCACCCGAAGGTGCGGTGGCCAAGATCAGTGGCAAAGAGGGGGAAGTATTTAAAGGCAAAGCCAAGGTCTTTGATTCCGAAGAAAAGGCGATGACGGCGATTCTCGGCGGCAAAATCAAGTCCGGCGACGTTATCGTGATTCGCATGGAGGGCCCCAAAGGGGGACCCGGCATGCGCGAAATGCTCGGGCCGACCGGTGCGGTCATGGGCCGGGGACTCGGTAAGGAGGTGGCGCTGATCACTGACGGACGATTTTCCGGCGGCAGTCACGGCTTTGTGGTCGGACACATCACGCCCGAGGCATTTGAAGGCGGTCCAATAGCGCTGGTCAAGAACGGCGATGAGATTTCCATCGATGCCAAAACGCGCGAAATGACGCTGCACGTCACCAAGAAGGAATTGGCGATTCGCAAGAAGGCGTGGAAACAGCCCAAGCCGCGCTACACACGCGGTGTGCTGGCGAAATTCGCCAAGCTCGCCAGTTCCGCCTCGACCGGTGCGGTGACTGATGGGGACCTCTAGGGCCGAAGGTATAAAGCTTAAGGCTGAATTTCCTGATCTAACTATCTCCTGAATTCCAACTCCTATCTCCTGAAGAAATGGCTACATGGCACTACGCGAGCGCAAATAATCAGCAATTTGAAGCCGACGATTCGCGGCTCGAAGATCTGGTGAAACAGGACATCATCACTCCGGCGACACGGGTGTGGACGACCGGCATGGCCGATTGGCAGCCGGCTGGTCAGGTGCTGCCGCAATTGTTCTCTGCCGTTGCTTCCGCTGTGGATTCCGATGGTCCACCTCCAATGGGTGGCGGCGCTGCCGCTGCGGGTCGGTCGATGGCGATGATGTCGCATGAAATCGACTACGAAATTTTCGGCGACGACATGCAGATCGTCGAAGTCGAACTCGATCCCGGAGAGACGGTGATCGCGGAGGCGGGAGCGATGAACTACATGGAAGAGGACATCACCTTCGAGGCCAAGATGGGTGACGGCTCGCAGCCTAACGATGGTGTCATGGGCAAGCTGCTCTCGATCGGCAAGCGGGTGCTCACCGGAGAGTCGATCTTCATGACGCACTTTACCCATGCAGGCCCCTCGGCGAAGCGACGGGTCGCGTTTGCCGCACCGTATCCGGGAAGGATTGTCGCCGTCGACCTGTCTACGGTAGGTGGCGAGATCACCTGCCAGAAAGATGCCTTTCTGTGCGCGGCGATGGGCACTCAAGTGACCATCGCATTTAACAAAAAGCTCGGTGCTGGATTCTTCGGTGGTGAGGGCTTCATCCTGCAGCGTCTCAAGGGTGACGGCATGGCTTTTATGCACGCCGGTGGTACCATCATCGAGCGTGAGTTGAACGGGGAAACTTTACGGGTTGATACCGGCTGCCTGGTCGCTTTCTCGCCGGGCATCGAGTACAACATCGAACGCGCCGGAAATCTCAAATCGATGTTTTTCGGTGGTGAAGGCATGTTTCTGGCAACCTTGAAGGGGCACGGAAAAGTCTATCTGCAGAGCCTGCCGTTCTCGCGCATGGCCGATCGCATCATCGCCCACGCGCCGCGTGCCGGCGGTTCGGCAAAAGGTGAAGGCTCCGTGCTCGGCGGGTTGGGACGACTGATCGACGGCGACTGAT
>CBDULB010000232.1:0-5585 GCA_965367965.1 uncultured bacterium
CGCCTTCTCTTCTGCCGCTTTCTTTTCTGCTTCTGCTTCTGCTTTTGCCTTCGCCTCTGCTTCGATTTTCGCGATTTGCAGCACCTCAGCGGCCTTTCTCTCGGCCGCTTTTCGATTCGCTTCGGCCACTCGCTTGCTGAGGTCGCGCAGCGCGGCCAGCACCGCTTCAGGGGTTGCCGGCACGCTCAACTCGACTTCGACATCCGCCCCCGCACCAAAGGCGCGAATCGCCTCGCGCACCGCTTCGCGGACGGCTATCGCCAGCACTACGGGCGATTCCGCCGCAGTGCGTGCACGCGGATCTGACAGCATATCCGTCGGATGAATCCGAAAATCCAAAGCGGCATCCGAGAAGCCGGGCGGCAGATAACTTTCCGCCGTGGCGTTCATGATCGTGCCGTCGCCATCGTAGCGCAGCGACTCAGTCAGTTGCCATCCGGCCCCCATCTGAAACGCCCGGGTAATCTCGGCAACATCAATCTGGGTTAACTTTGACGCCCCCAGATCGAGTGCAAGGTCAGTTCTCAAGAGCTGCACCTCACCGGTAAAAGCGTCGAGTTGTACCTCGACGACAGCTGCGCCCATCGCGAAATATTCAAACGGCCAGCCGCCACCGACCTCAGCATCCCACCACAACTTCGGCGTGCGATAATGCCCCACCGCGGTCAGACCGATCCGTCGTCGCCACGCCGCTTCGACCACCTCCGCCAGGCTCACCGACTGCGTCCCGATCGACAATCTTTCATCGGCGAAGCGAATCGTGTCCTCGTCGATTGCGTCGCCTTTTTTATCCACTGACAACGCCATCAACTGGGCTGCCACCGGGCGGAGTCGCTGCTTCAGTTCAGCGCAGGCAATGGCCACGGCCTGCATCGACAAGCCTGCCCCGTCGACCGCATGGGCCACCGTCGAGTGCGGCAACGCGTCGAGATTTCCACAGGCCGCCATGATTTTTCCGGCCGGAACGCCGAGCGCTTTGCTGACCTGCTGACGCACGCGATCAGTGACACCATTGCCCGACTCGGCGACACCGACCTGAACCGCGACGCTGCCGTCGATCAGCACCTGCACGAGCGCCGTGCCCTGATTGCGATCGGAGCGCGGGTCGCCAACCCCCAGCTTAACCGGCACCACGCCGATGCCACGCTTGTAACAGGGGTTGGTAGCGTTCCATTTATCGATCGCCGCCCGTCGTTCTGTGAGATTGGAACCGGTCAGGACCCGTTGCCATACCTCGTGCAGCGCATCGACTTCGATAGTTTGCCCGTAGTGAGTGGTCAGGCTTTCGTCCGCACTACGATAGAAATTTCGCTGCCGCACCTGCTCGAGCGGTAGACCGAGTTGGTGGGCGATTCGACTGAGAATCTCCTCCATCACCAAAGCCGCCTGCGCAGCCCCCTCCGCCGGCAGCGAAGCGGAAGTCACCCGATGGGTTTTACACAATTGGCAGCGCGCGCGGAAATTGGCGACATGATAGGCCCCGTCGGCGTGCAGCAACACACGATCGCGCGTCGTCTCGGCATCGCCCACAGTCCAGCCACCATCGATGTTAAATTCGAGATCAACGGCGAGCAGCTGTCCGTCATCATCAAAACCTGCAGCAAACCTGGCTTCGACCGCCGCCCGTTTCCCGGCGATGGCGGAATCCTGTTCACGGGTCAGCTCAAGCCGCACGCGGCGGCCTGTGCGCACCGCCGCCAATGCCGCCAATGCGGCGATTTCTCCCGCTTCGACTTCTTTGCCGCCGGGCAGACCACATAGCGGCAACGCCTCGACACTGACCGCCGATTCGGAAATACCCAGCGCTCCCGCGACCGCCGATCGCACTCGACTGGGCACCGCCGCAGACACGGCCACCGACACTCTCGTCGTCACCGGATCAGTCAGCGTGGAAGTCTCTGACTCGAGCCAGGCCTCGGCACAGAGGGTGCCACGACTGAACGCCACCTGAGATCCGATCGAAAGGCTTCCCTCAACACGCTTCGGCGAGCGCAACATCGCTCCGCCCGGATCACCCCGCTCGATACGGTGCATCTCGCCGTGGAACGAACCCAGTGCCAGCGCGTGCTCGACACTGAGCACCGCAGGAGTGGAGTGAAATTCGATCCCGAAAACGTCTTCGGCCGCCCGACAGACTTCGATCGATTCGCCGACAATCAAGGCGATCGGTTGTCCGGAAAAATCTACTCGCTCCGCCGCCAACAGAGGTTCCTCTGCCCGCCACGGCAGCGAGGCATTTTCGCCACTCAGATCTTCTGCCAACAACACCGCTGCCACTCCCGGCAACTCACGCGCTGCCGACGCGTCACGTTTGGCGATCTGCGCTGAGGCACAACTCGACGTCACCAGGTGGGCCACCAAAGTGCCCCCCTGTGCCGCTGATTGAGCTGTTAAAAATGGATTCACAATTACGATTTTTCCCGCCTCAAGTAACTTAAGCCTCCGACTTGGCAACCGATTCAGCGGCCTCTACCTGCAGTGATTTGCGTTTCAAAAAATCACTGATCGCGCCCAGTTCGCGGCCGGCCGTCGCGGGATTGGCATACTGATAGAAAAATTTCTGAAACAAGGTGATCACCAATTGGCGCCGATAAACAAGACTGGCCAGACCATCGTCGCGGGTCACATTGATCTCTTTGTCGAGATCCTGCAGCACAGCGATCACCGTGCGCTCGTCCCACGGTTTTCCAATCAGGCTTTTCTCCACCCCGCGGGCACGAACCGGACGGTCGGTGATTCCCGAGTAGGCAAGCACCGCATTTTGCACCATGCCTTTGGCATCGAGATCGATACAAAACGCCCCCACCACCATCGCCCGTGACAAATTGCGTCGTTGCGCCGCTTTGTAGGCCTCGCAGAAACGCCACTCAACGCCTTTTCTGGACAGCGCCGCCGGAGTCGCGCGGGGCACGACGATTGACCGAATCACCTCACCCGGCCGCAAGGTCGTTTCGCCGGGACCGACCGCAAAACTTGCCACCGGCACATCCCGCTCCGAATCGATGGTGACGATCCGCGCCTTGGCATCCATCGCCATGAGCACAGGCCAAAGATCGCCACACGGCGACGCTGAGGCCAGATGACCGCCAAGCGTGGCCCTGTTGCGCACCGCACGCGAACCGAAGCGACGCAGCATTTTTCGAAACACCGGAAATTCGCCGCCGAGATAATCGGCGATCACCGTCAGCGGAGCCGCAGCACCGATCTCGATCTCGTCATCACCACTGGCAAAAATGGCCCGCAACTCGGCAATGCCATCGAGCGAGATCATCACGTCCCAGTCCGCAGAATCGCGCCACGCTTTTTCGCCAAGGTCGGTTCCCCCCGCGACCCAGATCGCATTTTCATACTGCTTCCTCAGTTTGAGCGCATCAACCAGTGTCTGCGGGCGGTAAAAGCGCCGCTTATCGGAGTCCAGATACTGCAATTCAGGCAGCAACGGCATCGCCCCGTCGAGCGGTGCCGACCATTCCGCCGCAGCGGAATCAGCCGTTCGTCCTGCGGCCAGCAATTGCATCGCCGCATTGCGCAGCCGTGGATAATCCGTTGTCCTGCCGAGGCAGGCGTCGAATTGTCCGGCGATGCGACGCGGAATGGCAAAGTCGCCCGGATCTCGATGATAGGCCTCAAACAGGCACATCAAAATGTTGGCGATGCCGTCGCCATCGCAATCCAGCAAGGGATACCCGGCAAGCAAGCGGGCCACAGGATGGGTTCCCCGGGCCGATAACAAGCCCGCCGGCGTTACAAAAACGCGCCCTTCTGCCTGCACCAACAACAGCAGCGAGGCATCAATCGTTCGATAAACCGGCAAGCCCTCAACATCACCGTCGAGCATGCCTACCAGACGACCACCCTGCCACGGCTCGTTCACCGACAGCGAGCGGGATTCAAGCTCAAGAAAATCCGCCAGAGTTCGCCGCGTCGACAGATGTTCCGCACGCACTTCGCGGCCATCGACTTCAAAACTTAACCAACTCTGCATAGACGCTCGGATACCTTCTCACCTCCGTCCCTCCTTTCGCAGGCAGAGGGTTTCGGGAAGCGGAGAATATTATCCGATAAGGCCTTGTTTCACAAGGAATCAAACGAACCGGCCCTGGGTTTTTGCGATTCGATCAGGCAGCGCATCAGTTCGATAAAAAATGTGCCGCCGCCCGGTCCGAGGAAATTCATCTGCGATTCATAGACTTCGCCATCCAGATACAGCTCGTCGGGGATCAGGTAACCCAGGTAGTCACCGCTGAAATTGCTCAGCGTCAGCCCGTCCAATCCCGAACGGGCCGCCCGTTCGCGCAACGGCTTGGACAGCATGCCGGAAACTTCAAACGGCACGCCAGCCCACAGTCGGTCGTCGATACGCAACACGGTGAGTGTCGCTCGCGGTTGATGAATCAGCCCCGTCGCCACCGGTGACAGCCGCCACGACGCACCGACACGCACCTGCAAGTCAGGAGTCGGCAGTTCAAACTCCCGCGTCGAAAGTCGGGCCTTCGACCGGAATTCGAGATCGTCGAAATCCGTGAGCACTCGCTCCGCCAGCCCCTCACCGACAAACTCGAGGCGTTGCCTGCCATTCCCTTCAGCCTGCGTCGTTTGACTGCCCGGGCAGTTTCCTGCAAACGCCGCAAAATCGATTCGCGAGTCGGCCTCGAGCGCGCGCACCATCGCGCCCGGATAATCCGCCGACAGCAGCAGGTTGTCATCAGACAGGCAGGTCGCATGAGCACCGAACAATGCCAGCACTGCTGTCTGAGGGGTGGCAGCAACGCCTCCGCTCCGACGAATCACCAGAGCCTCCAGGGTGCCGTCGACCTCGCCGCCTTTGACCGTCCGGTTGCGCAGATACTCCGCAGCGTCGCTATCGATCCAGGCATACTCCGCCGGTGACAGCGAATCAATCGCAGATTTCACCCCGCCAACCATCGCCCGGCGAAGCCCGGTAAACGCCAGAGGATCGAATCGCCCGGCAATCATTTCTTCCAAGGCCATTTCACCGAATCCTCCCGGCCCCGAGTGCGTATGCGTCGCTGTAAACAGCACTACAGGAATGACATCTGGATAAATTTTACGCAATTCCTCACGCACGGCATCGGCCAGCGGCTGGTTGACCAGCAACAAATCAGCGCAGACCACGACCACCAACGGCCCTTCGCCACAGCGCATCGCCACCACGCGCGCACCGAGAACTTCTCCCGGTGAGGTCCCTGTCGAAGCCGCGCCGCGTCGCGCACCGTATCCCGCCAGCGGAACTCCCTCCGGCATCGCAAAAGGCTCGAACGCCCAGCCCGCCAGGAACGGTTTCGCCGAAGCTGCCGCGTGCTCACTCCGCAAAGCCCGCCCTTCCGCCGCCACGATCGACAAGGCCTTCGCTGCCGGCCCTGCTTCGGGCGTCGAGTCCAGCGGCCAGGGCCCGACCACCCCGACAAAAGCCATCAGCGAGCCGAGGCCGCCGCCGACCATCCATCTGCGCCGTCGCGTCATCACTCCTAACTCCTAACTCCTAACTCCTTGCTCCTTGCTCCTAAGCAGAAACCTCGCTGGTCAAGGTCGCCGGCTTCTGCAGATCCTGGGTCGGCACTTCG
>CBDULB010000233.1:0-5530 GCA_965367965.1 uncultured bacterium
CTGTCGCAGAAAACCACCGGCGAGGCGGAGCTCGGCGTGATCATCGGCCGCAAGTCTCGCGACATTGAGCGCGATGAATGGCGGGGTGCTGTTGCAGGCTTCACGACCGTCATCGATATGACGGCCGAGGACATTTTGCGGCGCAATCCACGCAACCTGACCCAGAGCAAAAGCTTCGATACGTTTTTCAGTTTCGGCCCGGTGTTCGTCAGCGCTGATGAAATCGAAGACGTCAGCGCGCTAAATGTGCGCACCGTTCACAACGGCAAAGTGCACGCTGAAAATGTCGTCGCCAACATGACGTTCCCGCCGGATTTTCTGGTGGCGTATCACTCGCAGGTCATGACGCTACTACCGGGCGATATCATCAGCACGGGCACGCCCGGTGCCGCGCCGCTGGCTGACGGCGATACGATTGCCTGCGCGATTGATGGGTTTGAAACGCTGGAGAATCCGGTGGTGGATCTGAAGGCGCAGGATCGGCAGCCGGATTAAAACGCTGCGGACGCCGAGGCGCGGAGAATCGCAGAGCCGGGGCAATGAGTTTATGGGGGCTCGTCCACCGGGACCGGCGGGACGCCGGTATCACACTTTTGTCCAGTTCAGCCTGTCGATCGTATTGGATCGTCCGGAGGATTCGCTTAAAAAAACGCTGCGCTCCGCTGCGTTTTTGCGAGCTCTGCGTTTATTCTCAGCGCCCGGCAAATTCGGCGCTCCAATCTTGCAACTGCGCGGCGCAGACTTTCGGGGTGACAGCGGCGACGACGAGTTTTCCGGGGGTGAACAGGGTGGCGGCAAGGTCGCGCATTTCATCGCCGGTGACGGCGGCGATGCGGTGGTGGGAAACTTCGGGGTCGCAGACACGGTTGTAAGCGAGCAGGGATTCGCCGGCCCACATCATTTGTGAGGAGGTGTTTTCCAGGCCGATGCGACTCTGGCCGATGACGTACGATTTGGCATCGGCGATGACGTCAGCTTCGAGCGGTCGCTCGACCAGTTCGCGCAGGGTCTCGGTGATCAAGGTCAGGGAGCGGGCGACATTTTTCGGATCGACGGCGGAGTAAATGTGCAGCAGGCCGGTGTCGTCGAAGGTCATGACGTCGCTTTGCACGTTGTAACAGACGGCCTCCTGTTCGCGCAGTTTCTGGAACAGCAGCGAACTCATGTTTTCGCCGAGGATGACGTTGAGCAGCTTGAGAGCGTAGCGGGAATCGTCCTGTCGACTGGGCGCGTGAAAGCCGATGGCGAGGTGGGCTTGTTCGATGTCGTCGATTTCGATGCGTGACGGGGCGCCCGGCGCAGGCACGGGCGCCATGATGGTCGGCTGGCCTTCGGCAAGTCCGCCGAGTCGGTCGCCGAGGAAGGTTTGCACCTTGTCGGCATCGATCCGTCCGGCGACGGTGGCGACGGTTTGCTGGCCGACGTAACCGGCAGCGTGCACGGCGAGCAGGGTGTCGCGGTCCATGTTGTCGAGCGTCTCGGGAGTGCCGGTGATGCATCGGCCGAGCGGGTGATCGCCCCAGGCGGCTTCACTGAGTAAATCTTCGAGCCACTGCCCGGGCTGATCGCGGACCATGGCGATTTCCTCTTTGATGACGTCGCGTTCGAGATCGACCTCGTCGGGTTCCATCAGCGGATGGCAGTACATCTCGCAGACGACATCGGAGAGGGCCTCGAATTGATCAGCGGGGCCGCTGACGTAGTAACAGGTGTGGTCTTCGGAGGTGAAGGCGTTGACGCTGCCGCCGATGCGTTCGATGTCGCGGGCGATGGCTGAGGCGTCACGGGTCGGGGTGCCTTTGAAGAGCAGGTGTTCGATAAAATGCGCGGCGCCGCTGGTCTCGGCGGACTCGTGGCGGCTGCCCATGCCGGTCCACAGGCCGATGGCGACACTTTCCATGTGGGGCATCTCGGTGGCCGCGAGGGTGGTGCCGTTGTTGAGGCGGGTTGTGTGGGTGGTGGGCACGAAGGAGTTTTAAGTTTTAAGTTTTAAGTGGTTAAGCAGAGCTTCGCAGAGGGGGATGTCGTTGGGGAAGGTGACTTTGGGGTTGGGCTGCGAATTTTCTACCAGAAAGATGGGCTGGCCGCTGGCTTCGATGGCGGAGACTTCGTCGGTGACGAGGGTGTCGCCGCTGAGGATTTGCCGGTAGGCGGTCCGAAGCAGATCGGCGGCGAAAATTTGCGGGGTTTCCATCGCCCACAGATTTTCGCGGCAGACGGAGTCGGTGACGGTTGGAGGTGTTGTGTCTTCGGCGCGTTTGAGGGTATCGGTGATGCGATGGGCGAGGCTGGCGGCGCCGTTTTGGTTCGCGGCGTCGATGCAGCGGGTGATGGCTTCGGGGCTGACCAGCGGACGGGCGCCGTCGTGAACGGCGATGTGGGTGGCGTCGGCGGAAATGGCGTCGAGGCCGGCGGCGACGGAGAGATGGCGTTCGGCACCGCCGGGGACAACGCAGCGTAGTTTTGCCGGCGGATTTTCGGAGAGTGGGGAGAGGCTGCCGACGAGCACGATTTCGTCGATGGCGTCGCAGGCCTGGAAGGCGGCGAGCGACCGGCTGAGAACGCTTTGCCCGGCGATTTCAGCGGCGAGCTTGTCAAAGCCCATGCGGCGACTCGAGCCGGCGGCGACGATGATGGCGCTGACTTTCATGGGGCTTCGCCTGGGGTATTGGTTAATGAGTGATTGGTTTTCGGGGCCGCTGCACTGGGCTCGTTCACGGGGACCGGCGAGACGCCGGTATCAAGTTCTCGTCCAACTCGATTCAGCTGGATGGATGGGCACTCCCAACTCAGCTGAGTTTGGCCATAACCAGTTGCGACAGGGTTTTGTTGTCGGCCCGTCCGCCGGTGCTTTCCTGGAGGATCTTCATGACGGCACCCATGTCCTTGCGTGAAGTGGCTCCTGCTTCGGCGACGGCTTTGTCGACGAGGGCGGCGACTTCATCATCGCTGAGGGCGGCAGGGAGATATTTTTCCAGAACTTCGAGTTCGGCTTTTTCGGTGGCGATCAAATCGTCGCGGCCGCCCTGAGTGAAGCTTTCGATGGAATCCTGACGCTGTTTGATCTGTTTGCGGATCACAGCCGTCGCGGCGGTGTCATCGAGTTCGGCATCGGCGCCGCCCTGTTCGATGGCAGCGTATTTGATCGCTGATTTAAGGCCGCGCAGGACGGTAAGGGCGACGGTGTTCTTCTCGCGCATCGCGCTTTTAAGATCGTCGTTGATTTGTTGGGACAGATCGCTCATGGGGGTAAGGTAGCGAAGCCGATGGCCAACACAACCACGACATCAGAGACAAATGCGAGCCCGCCGAAGCCCCCGCTTCAGCCGGGAATGTCGCGTGCTAACTCGATCGCATCGCGGCTGTGGGGCGCTGCCCTGGGGCTGATGCTGGCAGCGGCGGGGGCGCTGATCTGCTGGTATCTGTGGCTGGCCTATCAGGATGCCAAGCTGACCGATCACTGGGTGCGCACGCCGTGTGAGGTGATTGCGAATCATGTCGATGATTCGCAGGTGAATCAGCACGGCATGCCCAAGTTCAAGCTGCTGATATCGTATCGCTACGAATTCGACGGCGAGTTGCGGGTGTCGGACAAGGTTCGGCGTTCGCCGCTGACCAGTTCCAGTCCGGAAAAAATCGACAAGTGGCTGGAGAAATATCCGATCGGGCTGAAGACGACCTGTCTGGTCAATCCGGATGATGCCAACGAGGCGATCCTGAAGCCAAATTCCAAGGCAGCACTCTATACGATGTGGTTTCCGGCGATGTTTTTGATAGGCGGAATCGGCATCGCGCTGCGTTCGGTGGTGGGGTGGCGAGCTAAGGCTTAAGGGGTAAGAAACATGTTGAAATTTCCAGTGCTCGACCTGGAGCACTTAAATTTACCCGGCCCGCGCATCAAGCCTAGTGGGACTCGCCTTCGATCGGGAGAATTTTAACGACTCTGCCGCTCTCTATGAGCACGCTGGCGCCGACCGTCTGGAGCCCTGCGCCTTTGTCAGGCCTTCTGGAATACACGAATTCTACCTTTTCGTCTTTACCAGATCGTTCGATCAATGGTTCTCCCATGATGTCCTTTACCTCCTCCATCGTCATTCCAACGCGCAGGTCATCGACATTAGGGTCTTCTCCCATCTTCACTTCGGGAGAGCAGGCAAACGTCAGCATCGTAATAAATAGAAGTGCGTAACGCATATTGACTTTACTTGAGGTTACTGTGGCTGGTGCCGCATTTAAGTCTTAACTGCTTAAAAATTAACCAATTAAAGTCATGGTTGCTGTGCGCTCAGCCGAGTAATTTGGCGCGGAGGATCTCGCCGACTTGCTTGGGGTTGGCTTTGCCGCGGCTGGCTTTCATGACTTGGCCGGTGAACCAATTGACGAGGTTTTCGTTGCCGGCCTGGATTTCAGCGACTTTGTCGGGGTTGGCGGCGATGGCTTCGTCGACGAATTTTTCGATCTCGCCGCTGTCGGCGGCTTCGAAGCCTTTGGCTTTGGCGACGGCGGCGGGGTCATCGCTGCCCGGGTTGGCGAACATTTCGGCGAAGATTTCCTTGCCCTGGTTGTTGTTCACTTTGCCGGCTTCGATCAGTTCGACGAGAGCGCGCAGGGATTCGGCTGGCACCGGGCAGGTGGTGATGCCGTCGTGATCCTCGGACTCGTTGAGTGCAGCGAGCACGTTGTTGATTAACCAGTTGGCGATTTTTTTCGGGATGCCACCGTCGGTGCCGGTGGCGGCCGTTTCGAAGTAGTCGGCGAGGGCCTGTTCACTGGCGAGCACGCTGGCGTCGTAGTCAGTGATGCCATAGTCAGTGACGAAGCGGTCGCACTTTTCGTGTGGCAGCTCGGGGACCTTTTGACGGGCGAGCGCGAGCAGGGCTTCAGTTTTGACCGGCAGCAGATCGGGATCGGGCAGATAGCGGTAGTCGTGCGCGTCTTCCTTGGTGCGCATCAGCGTGGTCAGGCCGGCGGCATCATCCCAGCGACGGGTTGACTGAATGAGGGGCTCGCCGTTGTCACAGGCTTCGACCTGACGGGCGATCTCGTAATGCAGCGAGCGGCGCACGGCGCTGACTGAGTTGAGGTTTTTCAGCTCGATTTTGGCGCCGAGCTCTTTCTGGCCGTGGGGTCGGACGGAGACGTTGACGTCGCAGCGCATCTGGCCTTTCTCCATGTCGGCGTCGGAAATGCCACCGTAGACCAGAATCTGCCGCAGCGAGTTGAGGTAGGCGAAAGCCTCCTCGGGATCGTCGATGTCGGGTTCGGAAACGATTTCCATCAGTGGGGTGCCGGCGCGATTAAAATCGATGCTGGTGAAGCCGTCGTGATGGGTTGACTTGGCGACGTCCTCCTCGAGATGGATGCGGGTCAGTTCGACCGTCTTGCCGGGGTTGGCGATGTCTTTCTGGTGATCCTTGGGGTAGGCGAGTTCGTAGAGCGGCACGCCACCGTCGAGGCACAGCGGCAGATCGAACTGGGTGATCTGGTAGTTCTTCGGCATGTCGGGATAGAAGTAGCTTTTTCTATCCCA
>CBDULB010000234.1:0-5405 GCA_965367965.1 uncultured bacterium
AACCAATCAGTTATCCAGTTCCCAAAAACAGTTTCCGGGAAAACTATAATTGACAGTGCGTGGGAAACCCAGTGTTTACGGTGCTTGAAGTCGATGAGGGCGCGAAAGTTTGATTGATGGATTGGATTGATAAGCAACCTATTTATAATTGCGAAGGGTGTATGGGTCCGAGGGGTGGCGAGTTGCCATTTGCTGAATCTGCTTGATGCGCGGGTTGGTTGGCCGATTTTGGAAATGATGAAAACCGGACTGCTGCTCGATCCTGTGTTCGCCGACCATGACACGGGACCCGGCCACCCTGAGACCGCGGGCCGGGTGCAGGCGATTGCCAAAAAGCTCCACGCCGAAGGCTTCGAGCGGCGCACCGTCGCTGTCGAAGGACGTGCGGCGACCGATGATGAGATCCTTCGTTGCCATACCGATGGTTATTTGAGAACGGTGCTCAGTGAGGTCGACGGTCGCTCGTCGGGCACGTTGAGTACGGGCGACACGGTTTACGGGCCGCACTCATTGGAGGTGGCGCGGCAGGCAGTCGGTGGATTGATCGCCGCCACCGAAGCGGTGGTGAAAGGCGATCTCGACAATGCCTTTTGTGTGGTCCGGCCGCCCGGGCATCATGCCACACCCGACACTGGTATGGGTTTCTGTCTGTTCAACAATGCCGCCATTGCCGCCCGCCATGCGCAGGCGGAGCTCGGGCTCGAACGGGTGGCGATCATCGACTGGGACGTGCACCACGGCAACGGCACCCAGGACATTTTCTTTGAGGATGGTTCGGTGTTCTATTTTTCGACGCATCAGCATCCATGGTATCCCGGCACGGGGGCGATTCATGAGACCGGGCGGGGACAGGGGGCTGGCACGACGCTGAACGCGCCTTTGCCGGCGGGTTCGGGCATGGCCGCGATCAGCGCTGCTTTTCGTGAGTCTTTTTTGCCCAAAGTCCGCGAGTTTAAACCCGACCTGGTGATCATCAGTGCCGGCTTCGATTCACGCATCGGCGATCCCCTCGGAAATTTTGAGCTGACCGATGAAGATTTCGTCGCACTGACAAAAATACTCATCGATCTGGCCGGTGACCACGCCGGGGGCCGACTCGTGTCCGTGCTCGAGGGCGGCTACAACCAGCAGGGCCTGGCGAGTGCGGTCGCCGCTCATCTCGAGGCACTGGTGGGTGGGAAATCGGGATCGGGTGACACCCTGCGGTGATCGGCGGTCGATCAATTCCTAAGAAAAATCGATCTTAAGCGTCATTACTGTACGATGAAGTACGGTCTACGATTTTTTGGTTTTCTCGTCATGCTGACGCTCACCAACCGTGCGGATGGCGTCGATTTTGTCTGGCAGGCGGGAACGGTGGCTGCCCGCGTTAAGTTCGATAAGCATCGCCCCGAAACAGGTCAGTATCTCTACATTCAACATGACGAGCATGGCGTCAGGAGTTGGAATATGGCGAAGCTCATTTTGCCGGAGTCGTGGACGATCGACTCGGTGACGGTTGAGGGGCTGCGCATTTACGTCGACGCTGACGACTCCGGACATTTTACGGTGACGCCACAGAATCTGAAGACCCTGCGCAGGGAGCTGATCGACGCTGACAAGAGTCTTGGTGACGCCAGACTGGCAGAGATCTGGAAAAGGCTGGCAGCGTCTGATAAGCCCGCCGCGGGTTAGCTTCCTGTGGTCGATTACCCCGGCTACAAGACCCGCTCCAACTCATACACCCGCCCGGAAAGCAATGCCCGTGCGTCGCCTTCGAGCAGCCATTCCTGAGCAGGTTGATTCTTGGCGTAGAGTCGAATGCGAAACCACCAGTGCTCGTCTCCGGGTGGCGCGGCATTGGCGCCGTCTTTCGCGACCACGCGACACAGCGTGGTGCGCACGTCGGGGTGCAGGGTGTAGTCCGGCACCAATCGGCGAAAGCCTTCCAGGTCACCGAGATCTTTCCAGAAATGTCCGGGCTGAATATCTTCGGCCGGGCAGCCGAAACGAATCGTCACCAGCACGTCCTCGGCAGACACGGTGCCGGTATTGATCAGTTCAAAACGCAGGCCACCGGTGCTGCGCGACTTGCGCGCCTTGAGCGTGAAACTGGTTCGACTGCCGGGATAGAAAAGTGAGCGCAGCAGTGATACCGGCGGCACCACCGAGCTGTCGCCGATGCGCAGGTAGTAGTTGCGACCGGACAGTTCGGCGCGGTGCGGTTTGTTGCCGCTTTCGGGAATGTAGCAGACTACGTAGCCGCGACCTCGATCATCGGGATCGCGCACCGCCTCGATGTGAACACCGGCGACCGGTGGCGAGTTCATCTGCGAAAGCATCGAACGCAGTTTGGAGACAAAGGCATCCGGTTCGTCGACCAGCGATATGCCGACCACTTGATCAACGCCGCTGTCGTCGCGCCGGCAATCGAGGCCCCAGAGAAGCACGCCGCCCTCAGTATTGGCGAAGGCGGATAACGATTCGCTCCAGATTTTGTGCGCAGCTTTTTCGTTGCTGGCACCACCGCCTTTAAAATCCAACCACTCGGTCTCGTAGGTCGGTGGCGAGGAATTTACGAACGCCGAGATGTGCGCGAAGGCATCGTTCGCCGCCAGGATCGAATCGAAGAAAATCTCGGCGCGCGTGAGGGTGCTGGAGGAAAACGGGGCGTTGGACGAAGACATTGGATGGCGGGGTGATCATCCAACGTTATCGCTTTGTTGGTCTAGCAGAAAGCAGTCAGATTTGTGTTCGAAGTCAGGGAATAGATAAATATACGATCTGGCTTGTCGAACATTCCGAAAATGGGAAGCGGCCCGGCAATGGAAGTTGTGGTCAAAACACCTGCGCCGATATAGAACCGAACCATGAAGCAAGTATACAGGCACAGCGAGGTGACCCGTGTTGGCTTTTACAAGTCGATCCTGGATGATGAGGGAATCGCTTGTTTTATCCGCAACGAGTATGCTGACGGCTCAGTTTTTGGTGGGGGAGCGGTCGATTTCTGCCCGACGCTCTGTATCGTCAACGACGATGACTACAAGCCCGCGATGGTAATTCTCGCCAATCATGAGTATCGCGTAGTGGAAGACGGCGATGATTGGATTTGTCCGAACTGTAAAGAGGAAGTCCCCGGAGAGTTCAGTGCCTGTTGGAATTGCCAGACTGTCATTGGCCAAACCGCCGCCGCCGATAGCGGCGAAGGCGGGATTGGCTGAAAGATTTGGTCACGCCACCAGCCCACTGCGCACCATCAATGCTTCGAGGTCAGGCTCCCTGCCCATAAAGTTGTGAAACAGCGTCGCAGCGTCTTCGGAGTTGCCGCGGCTTAACACGTGGGCACGGAATTCGCGGCCGACTTTATCGCTGAGCACGCCGTCTTCCTGAAAGCGGGTGAAGGCGTCGGCGTCGAGGACTTCGGCCCATTTGTAGCTGTAGTAGCCGGCGGCGTATCCGGTCGGACTGGAGAACAGATGACCGAAGCGGCGCGCCATGCTCGGCGGGCGGGTCTTGAGCGGTGCGATGTAGTCGGCGAGCAGTTCGGCCATCAGTTCGTCGAGGTCGCTGCCGCGATGTTTGGTGTAGTTGAGGTGCAACTCGAGGTCCATCTTGCCGAGCGACAGCTGACGCATCATGGCCATGGCGGACTGGTAGTTGCGTGCGGCGAGCATGCGGCCGTAGAGGTCGTCGGGGATGATTTCGCCGGTTTCGTAGTGGCGGGCGAACATGTCGAGGCTGCGTCGGTCCCAGGTGAAATTTTCCATGATCTGCGAAGGCAGTTCGACAAAATCCCAGACGACGTTAACGCCGTTCAGTGATTTGATTTCGACATCGCCGAGCAGGTGATGCAGCAGGTGGCCGAATTCGTGGAACACGGTTTCGACTTCGTCGTGAGTGAGCAAGGCCGGCTTACCTCCCGAGGAAGGTGTCATGTTGCCGCAGATCAACCCGAGGTGCGGGTGGCGTTTGCCATCGATGCTGACTTCGCCGGGTAGACCGGTTTTCAGGTAGTTCATCCATGCGCCGGCGCGCTTCGAGTCGCGCGGGTGCCAGTCGGCGTAAAAGGAGCCGAGCAGATCGTTGCTTTCGCTGTCGCGCAGCTCGTAGAATTTTACTTCGGGATGCCAGACTTCGACGGCGCCTTCGGGTGCTTCGCCACCGCTGCCGGGTTCGATGAAAACCGATTCGCGTTCGATGATGTCGACGCCGTAAACTTTTTGCGCGATGTCGAACATGCCACCGAGCACGCCGTCGATGGGGAAGTACGGGCGCAAATCTTCGTCGTCGATCGCGTACTTGGCTTTGCGTTGTTTTTCCGACCAGTAGGCAAGTTGCCAGGGTTCGAACAGTTCGGGTTCGCCGCCTTCCTCGTCGGCGCGAAACCGGGCGAGCTCGTCGAGTTCCTGCTGGAAAAATGGTTTGGTGCGGGCGTGCAGACCTTCGACAAAATCGAGGGCCGCCTGTCCGGTCTTGGCCATGCGCCGCTCAAGTACGTGATCGGCGAAGTGCTGCTTACCGAGGATCTCGGCTTTTTCCTGGCGCAGCTCGAGAATGTCCCAGAGCAGGTAGGTGTTATCGTAGTCGCCGTCGTGACCGATGGTGCAGGTGCCTTCCCAGACTTCTTTGCGCAGCGCTTCGCTGTGGCAGTGTTCCATGACCGGGATGAAGGACGGCGCCTTCATGGTGATGCGCCACACCGGTTTCTCGTCGCTGCCGAGTCCTTTGGCTTCGGCTTCGGCGCGCAAGGTTGACTTGGCGGTCGGCGGCAGGCCGTCGAGCAGGGCTTCGTCGGCGTTTTCGACGATGCGTTCCCAGGCGTTGGTCGAATCGAGCACGTTCTCGGAATACTTCTGCGTCTTTTTGGCAAGCTCGGCCTGGACCTCCTCGAGGCGCTTCTTTTTATCGGCGGGCAGGTCGGCGCCGCTCTGGCGGAAATCAATCAGCGTTTCTTCGAGCAGGCGTTTGCGCACGCCGGTCAGCGCCGCGGCGTCATCGGTCTTCGAGTAGGCTTCGAGGCGTTTCCAGAGACCCGGGTTGAGCGGAATGCGCGAGCTGAACTCGGAAACTTTGGGCAGCATTTTGTTGTGCGCCTCGCGCAGCTCGTCGCTGTTGCGCACCGAGTCGAGATGACCGACGCGGCCCCAGGCTTCGGTAAGTACTTCGGTAGCCTCTTCGAGAGCGATGAGGGTATTTTCAAACGTCAGCACTTCACCTTCGACCGGATCGGCGGCGAGTGCGTCGATGTTGGTCTGCGCCTGTTCGAGGGCGGCGGTGATGTCGGCTTCGATCGCTTCGGGGACGAGGGTCGACCAGCGGATGTGAAAGGCGGGGTCGAGAAAAGGGGCGGAGGAATGGGTGTCGCTCATGTTGTCGGGAACGAAGCGCGGAATGGGGGAAGGAGCAAGGAGCAAGGAGCAAGGAGC
>CBDULB010000235.1:0-5375 GCA_965367965.1 uncultured bacterium
GGCAAAGGCGAAGGGCAACAGCCCGGCGAGGGCCAGGGCAAAGGCGAAGGGCAACAACCCGGTGAGGGCCAGGGCAACGGTGAAGGCCAGCAACCCGGCGAAGGTCAGGGCGAGGGGCAGGGGCAGAGCCAGACTGGCACTGCGCTGGCCGGTGGCAGTGGCAACTCAGGCGGTGGCGGAGCGACTAATAATGGTGGCGGTGATGATCGACGTCAGGGATTACCAAACGGAGCTGGCAGTGCTCAGAACGGTGCCCGACCGATGTTTTTTAACCGTGCTGAAGAACAGGTTCGACCCGGGCCGCTAACTGGAGAAGGCTACGAGGAGTGGGCCGACCGCCTGCGCAATATTGGTGAAATGTTAGGCGACGAAAAGTTGAAAAACGAGGCCGCTCAGGTGCTCGATCAGGCGCGTGCGATGCGCATTGATTTTGTCCGCGACAACATGCCGCCGCAGGCTGCCGTCGTCGATCAGCGCATCCGCAAGCCCCTGGTTGAACTTCGTGACCGCGTTGCTGAAGAATTGGCGCGCAAGACTCAGGAAAATCCCCTGTCACCGATCGACCGCGACCCGGTGCCGAGCGAGTATCGCGACCTCGTTCGGCGTTATTACGAGCAACTGGGGGAAGGGCGTTGATCGGTAAGTTCATTGGCATTGTTTTAAGTCAGGAATGAACGACACCTTTTTCTTTGATGCCCGTGCATGGGCGTGGCCTGCACTGGCGGTGCTGGCGGTGGGTGGCTTCATTCTGTGGAGCAGTTACCGTCGTTTCCCGGTGCGTGGCTGGCCGCGGTGGCTGGGTTTTTTCCTCAAGGCGACCGGCTTCCTTTTGCTGGCGCTGTGTCTGCTCGAACCGATGCGACGGGGGAGTGCACCGAAGCGGGGTGCCAATGATATTGTGCTGCTGGCCGATAACAGTCGGGGCATGGTGCTGGGCGAAGACGCACCGGGCGAAGTGGTGCAAAAACTGATCGCCGAGACCGACGAGAGCCGGTCCGAATTACTCGATGCGCTCGACGAGAATTTCCGCCTGCAGACCTATCTGTTCGATCGCCGGTTGAAGCGCACGGTGGACTACAGCGAGTTGGATTTTTCCGGCGACGATTCAGCACTTGGCTCCGCTCTGACCGCTCTGGTAAACCGTTATCAGTCGCGCCCCCTGGCAGCGTTGCTGGTGTTCACTGACGGCAATGCCTCCGATCTTGAGGCGCTCGAGGCATTTTCCAGGCGCGACGATTTGCCGCCCTTGTTCCCGATCGCGATCGGCCGTGAGGGTGAGTTTGCCGATCTTGCGATCCGGTCGCTGGCGGTCTCCGAAACGTCGTTTGAGGATGCGCCGGTCAAGGTGGTTGCGCATGTAGGAGGTCAGGGATTTTCCGGCAGGCGGGTCAGTGCTGTGGTCAGCGATGAGAGTGGAGCCGAACTGGCGCGTGAGACCCTGGCTCTTCCGACGGATGAAAATCGCGACGGTGTCTTTCGCATTCGCGTGCCGGTGGTCAAGCCGGGGGTGTCGTTCCTGACTTTGACCGTGCTGTCTGAAAAGGCAGCTGAGGGTGAGGGCTGGAAAGATTTGCCGAAGGCTCAAAAGGTCGCCGGCGAAGTTACCCTGGAGAACAATCGACGCCTCGCGGTGGTCGATCGCGGTCGCGGTCCGTATCGAGTGCTGTATGTCAGTGGGCGACCGAATTGGGATTACAAATTCCTCCGCCGTGCCTTGTTGCGCGACTCGGAGATGGATCTCGTCGCGCTGGTGCGCATCGCCCGACGCGAACCTAAGTTCGAGTGGCGCGGGCGGGAAGGCGAGAGCGCCAATCCGCTGTTCCGCGGCTTTGGTTCCGATATTCCCGAGGAAACCCTGCGCTATGACGAGCCGGTACTGATGCGGCTCAATACCCGCGATGGCGAAGAGTTGCGCGACGGATTTCCCAGGACCGAAGCCGGTTTGTTCGGCGACTACCGGGCGGTGATCCTCGATGACGTTGAGGCGGATTTTTTCACTCTTGAACAGATGAACTTGCTGGAGCGTTTCGTCACCGTTCGTGGCGGTTCGGTGTTGATGATGGGTGGCGGTGAGTCGTTTCAACCCGGTGGCTACGAGGACACGCCGATCGGTGACCTTCTGCCGGTCTACGTGAATCGTCTCAGCACCGGTGCGGCGGCGCTGGGTGGGCGATTCAGCCTGAGTCGGGAGGGCTACCTTGAGCCGTGGGCGCGCTTGCGTATCGAGCAGTCGGATGAGGAATTGCGCGAGGCGCACATGCCGGATTTTCATGTCATCAACCGACTGCAGGCGATCAAGCCCGGAGCCAGTGTTATGGCGACGGTGACCGATACCGAACAGCGGCAGCATCCTGCGCTGGTGGTGCAACGCTACGGCGAAGGGCGCAGCGCCGCGTTGACCATCGGCGATATGTGGCGTTGGGGGATGCGCGATCCCGGGGCCCATGAGGATCTCGACAAAAGCTGGCGGCAGTTGGCGCGTTGGCTGGTCAACGATGTGCCCGATCGCGTCGAGGTGACCGCCATTCGCGAGTCCGATGGTGCCAGCGACGCGATGCGTTTCGAAGTGCAGGTGCGCGACGCCGCTTTTCGACCGCAGGATGACGCGTCGGTAAAGATCTCCATGACCGGTCCCGACGGTGAGGCTGCCGAAATTTTCGCCGAGCCGAGCCTGAAAGCAGCGGGCGTTTTTACCGCAACGCTCTATCCGGAAAGTTCGGGTGCCTATCGTGCGACTGTGACGGTGCGCGATGTCGAATCTACGGTGCTGGCGGAAAAACAGAACGGTTGGACAGTCAATCGCATGGCCGATGAACTGCGTTCGTTGACGGTGAACCGGCAGGCCCTGCAGACACTCGCCGAAGCCAGTGGTGGACGCGTGCTGGCACCCGACGAATTGATGGCTTTCGTGAAAGACGAACTCGCGGCTCTCGATGCTCCGGTCATGGAAACCTGGACTCGACCGCTGTGGCATACTTCGTGGTTGTTTGTCCTGGCCCTGATACTATTTGTCGCAGAGTGGGGCTTGCGGCGATGGAAAGGAGTGATCTGAAATGACAATAAAGACAGCCTTCATCCGCATCAGCGTGGTCGTGGTCGTTTTTTTAGCGACTTCCGGCATAGGCGCTGCACAAACGCCTCGATCCGACCTGACTGTGTTGCTGGTTGTAGGGGCGCCGGGTGAAGCGGAGTACCAGGAGCGATTTGCCGAAATGGTGACAACATGGCAGACGGCCGCCGCGAAAGGTGGCGTCGATTTGGTGACGATCGGCGTGGACGCGAGTGATCGCGACCGCATCAGCGACCGTCAGCGATTGCAACAATGGCTCGAGCAGGAGGCGCAGCGCAAGGATGCCGGCGAGGTATGGTTGGTGCTGATCGGTCACGGCAGCTTTGACGGCCGGACGGTGAAATTCGGTCTCACGGGGCCGGATTTTACCGATCAGGAACTCGCCGGGTGGCTGACTGACTGGAAGCGGCCGCTGGCGGTGATCAACACGGCATCGGCGAGTTCGCCTTTTCTAAGTGCATTGTCAGGCAAGGATCGTCTGCTGATCTCGGCCACGAAGAGTGCATCAGAGATTTTCTATACGCGGTTCGGCGAATATTTCTCACGGGCAATCGCGGGAATCGAAGGCGCTGATCTGGATAACGACGAACAAGTGTCGTTGCTTGAGGCATTTCTGTACGCCGCTGCCGAAGTGGCGAATTTCTATGAAAGCGAGGGGCGACTGGCGACCGAGCATGCTCTCATCGATGATAACGGCGATGGCCTGGGCACGCGCCCCGATTGGTTCGAGGGCGTTCGAGCGGTGCGCAAAGCCCGGGAAGGGGCTGAACCGGATGGCGACCGGGCCTTGCAAAGAGTGCTCATTCCCAATGCCGCCGAGGCTCGAATGGCGCCTGAACTGCGGCGTCAGCGCGATTCGCTCGAACTCGAACTGAAAGCATTGCGGCGTCAGCGCGATGAGCTGTCCGATGCCGATTACTACCGGCGTATCGAGGCGCTGCTGCTGAAGATCGCAAAGCTCTATCGGCAAGCCGAAGGCTCAGGCTCGTAGTTGTAGTTCACCCGTTCCAACAATGTTATCGTCATCGGCGTCGCCCAACGAGCGGCTGCGGACTAATGCATCACGGTCATGGCACCCACAGCGCGGACAGCATCGCGATCTATGCAATATTGCCAGGCATTTTAAAGTGGACACGGTCAAAAAGTGTGTGATACTTTAAATATGGCTCGGATGCGAATCTTATTGGAAAATGGAGGGTGCTATCATGTTGTTTCACGAATTGTTGAGCGGCGGTTTTACTTTGGTGAGCGGGAGAAAGAATTTTTTGTGGGAACGATGCGGCGTTTGGAAGCGTTTCTCGACGTTAAGGTGCTGACCTTCTGCGTCATGTCGAATCACTTTCACCTGCTGCTGGAGGTGCCTGGACCGGACGAAAAGATCGAACTGTCGGCGGAGTCATTGCGGGCGCGGTTGCCTTTGCTGTACCATGGCCAGGCGCTGGCGGAAGCACGGGACGAGATTGATCGGGCAATGGCCGTTGCAGCCGCCGCGACGGGAACTTCGACATGGATCGACGGGATTGTGGCTCGATACCAGGAGAGGATGGGCAACCTTTCGATTTTTCTTAAGGAGCTGAAATGGCGGTTTTCGCGTTGGTACAACGAAAAGCACGATCGGCTGGGTACACTTTGGGAGGATCGATTTCGTTCGATTGTGGTTGAGGGAAACGAACATGCGTTGATGACGATGGCGGCGTACATCGAGTTAAATCCTCTGCGCGCAGCGCTGGTGGAGGATCCGATGGATTATCGCTGGTCGGGATACGGGGAGGCGATGGCGGGTAAAAAAATAGCCCGTAGGCGATTGGCTCGATTGCACGGGCGAATGCGAGCCTGGCAGGGGGCGGGGCGGCCTCCCGTCAGCTGGCGCGAGGTTGGTGCGGCGTATCGTTGTTATCTGTTTGGACAAGGAGAGATGCGTCTTGGTGATGGACGGACCGGAAGCGGGGCAAAAGTGGGCATTGCGCCGCAGCGGGTTGATCAGGTGATTGATCGGGAAAAGGGACGGATCCCTCTGGCGGCGGCGCTGCGGAAGAGGGTTCGCCATTTTGTTGATGGAGCGGTTTTCGGCAGCGCGGAGTTTGTCGACAATGTGTTCGAAGCCGAGCGATGGCGGTTTGGCGAGAAACGTAAGACCGGGGCGCGCAAAATGCCGGAGGCGACTTGGGGTGGCTTATCGACCTTGCGCGATTTCTCGGAAGAAGGGCTTAGTTAAAATGCGCTGGCGATGTAGGGATGATGGGGGGTGAAGAAAAAATCGGCGAAGGGGTTTTCTGGGTTTCAAAGGGGGGCGGATTCGTGTTGG
>CBDULB010000236.1:0-5363 GCA_965367965.1 uncultured bacterium
ATGATTTGTGATGCCACTGGCGCCTGCCGGAATCGTCGGATTGAAAGAAAGACGTAGCGCGGGCGTCCCCGCCCGCGAGCTGAAGGGTGTTGGCAGCGAGGCTCCGATGACGTGGCACTCGCGGGCCGGGAGGCCCGCGCTACGCTACGCTACGATAGCTGCGGCGTCACTTGTCGAGCGTGCCCATGCGCCAGTCGAGCAGCTCGAGCTGCAGCCGGGTGGCGAGCGGTTCGAACTTGGGTTGGTCGATCAGGTTGTCGAGTTCGAAGGGATCTTTGTCCAAGTCGAACAGCTGGCGCTCACCGGTGACCAGATGCTGGATCAGTTTGTGACTGTGAGTGCGAATCGTCCGGGTGATCGTTGATCGCCGGGGGTCGTGATAGGAACAGAAAATTTTCTCACGCCCCTCGCGGCTGCCATCGTAAAGACCGAGCAGACTTTGGCCATCGACCCCGTCGGGAACCGCAACCCCGGCCGCTTCGCAAATGGTCGGCAACAGATCGGTGGTGGTCACCAGATTCGAATTCCGATGCGTCGACGCTTGCAGTTTCGGATGGCGAACGATCAACGAGGTGCGGATACCTTCTTCATACATGGTCTGCTTGCCGATGATGCCGTGTGAACCCATCGACATGCCCTTGGCACTGCAGAAAATGACCAGCGTGTTGTCAGCGAGTTGGTTTTGTTCAAGCGCTGTCAACAGTCGACCGACGTTGGCATCGAGGTGTTCGAACATTGCGTAGTATTCGGCAATCGCTTCGCGCAACTCGACTTCGGTGCGTGGATACGTGAGCACGGTTTCGTCGCGAATGGTCGGCGTAAACTGCCGGAACGGCGGCTCGGGCATGAAATTTTTCGGTAGCGGCACCTGCGCCGGATCGTATTTGTCCTCGTAACCGGGCGGCGCTTTGAACACATCGTGACCGACGGTGTAGGCGAGCACCATCAGAAAGGGGTGTTCGTGTGGCTCGTTCAAATACTCGACCGCATCATCGGAAAAAACGCTGGTTGAGTAGGCCTCGGCCGTCTTGCGGTCTTCCGGGTCGTCATTGCCGAACTCTGTCAGAGCCAATTCAAAGTGATCAAATTTTCCACCCGCCCAACAGCGTTTGCCGGTGGTGTAGCCGCGTGTCCACGGTTTGCCGTCGTTGTGCCATTTGCCGACGAAGCAGGTTTCGTATCCGGCATCGGCGAGCAGGTGAGGTAACGTCGGCGTGCCCTCCGGAATCGGCTTGCCGTTGAAGGTCACGCCGCTGTTCCAGCTGTCCTGTCCGGTGTAAATGGCGGCGCGAGCCGGTGAGCAAATCGGGTTAGGTGTGAAGCAGCGATCGAAATATACGCCCTCCGCTGCGAGCCGGTCGAGGTTGGGCGTGCGAATCGCGTCATTTCCCGAGCAACCCAGTGCGTTGTAGTTGTGATCGTCGCTGAGGATCAGGACCACGTTAGGACGCTCGTTGCCGTCGGCTTGAGGCAGTGAGGAGCAGAGGACGAGGATGGTAAGAAGGCGGCAGATCGTGCGCATCGTGAGAGGGTGGTTCGGGTGCCAAGGGTGGGGATCCCGGCGGGGTAACGCAACTCTTTGCGAAGGCGAATCACGCCAGCCCGCAGACGCACCGCGAGTCACGAGCGGGAAAGAGCCGGACATGGCCGGAGGTATTGTCTACTTGCCGGACAAATCTTTCGGTCGCGATTGCGCTGGGAGAAAGATTGCACCTGCCGCGAAGTTTCTTCTAAAAATTGCTTATGAAGACGAACTTTTCCCGCAGGCAATTTCTTCATGGCTCAACCGGCGCAGCAATCGGGGCAGGGCTTTACCAACTGGCTGAGCCGGGACGGGCGTTCGCCGCTAACGACAAAATCAACGTGGCCTGTATCGGCGTTCGCGGTCGGGGCAACTCGGTGATGCATAGTTTCGCCAACGAAGCGGATTGTGCGATCACTCATATCTGCGACGTGCGTGATCAAGTTCGCGAACAGCGTGGCAAAGAGATCGCGGCGAAGACCGGGCTGATGCCCAAGCTGGTGCGCGACTATCGGGACTTGCTCGACGACCCGTCCATCGATGCCTTCATGGTCGCCACTCCCGACCATTGGCATGCTCTGCTGACCATCGAAGGTTGCCGGGCGGGCAAAGATGTTTACGTCGAGAAACCCGCCAGTCACAACATTCACGAAGGCCGGGTGGCGGTTGCGGCGGCGCGCAAGTACGACCGGGTGGTGCAGATGGGAACGCAGATTCGCAGCGCGCCGTTTTTGAAAGAAGCTCGTGCCTTTGTCGACAGCGGCGCTCTGGGGAAAGTGATTTCCGGCAAGGCCTGGGAAACCGCGCGCAACCGCGAAGTAAAACTCGCTGCGAACAGCGAGGCTCCGGCGGGTATCGACTACAATCTGTGGCTCGGTCCGTCGACGCAGCGCGACTACAACTCGACCATCGTCGGCGGCGCGTGGCGCTGGTTGTTTAACTATGGTACTGGCGATCTCGGCAACGACGGCGTGCATCGCATCGACTATTGCCGTTACGTGATGGGTCTGGAGGAAATGCCGGAGATGATCTCGTGTGCCGGCGGTAAGTTTTTCTTCGAAGACGATCAGCAGTTTCCCGATACCATGTTCGTCGACTACGAGTATCCGGCGCAGAAGAAAATCCTGCAGTATGAGATGCGGCTGTGGTCGAAGCCGAAACTGTTCGGCAATGGCGAAGGCGCGGTAATCTACGGCGAGAACGGTTGGGTGCTGCTCAACAACACTTCGTGGACGGCTTATGATGCCGCTGGAAAAGTCGTCGAGCAGGGCAAGAGCGACGTCGGTCAGCAGGCGCACGTTCGCAATTTTCTCGATGCGGTGCGCAGTCGGAAACGCGAATCGTTGAACCAGGAGATCGAGTCCGGTCATATCAGTTCGGTCATGTGTCACGCCGGTAACATTGCCTGGCGAACCGGCAAAAAGCTGCGCTTCGATGCCGCAGTGGAAACGTTCGACGACGCGGCCGCCAATGAGCTGCTCGGTCGCGATCAGTCGCGCGAGGGGTTTGAAATTCCCGACATCGCCTGAATTGATGACTCTATGAAACATTCCACCAATCTCACTCGACGCAGCGCTGTCAAAGGACTCGCGGTTGCTGCAGCCGCGCCTTCGCTGTTCGCCAAAGGGGCCAACGAAAAGATCATCGTCGGCGCGATCGGTGTCGGTGGTCGCGGCCGGGCACATGCCAAATACCTGGCGGCGCGCGAGGACGTCGACCTCGCCTATGTCTGTGATGCCGATCGCTCCCGCGCCGAGCAGGCGGCGAGCGAGGTGGAAAAGGCCGGAGGTAAGCGGCCGAAGATCGTTCAGGATTTGCGCCATGTGCTCGAAGACTCGTCGATCGATGCGGTCACGGTCGCGACACCGGATCACTGGCACGGACCGGCGACGATTCTTGCCTGCCGGGCCGGAAAACACGTTTACGTGGAAAAGCCGTGTTCGCACAATGTCCGCGAGGGGCGGCTCATGGTCGAAGCGGCGCGTCAGCATGATCGTGTCGTGCAAGTCGGCACCCAGGCGCGCAACTCTGTGCACGTGCAGCGGGCGATGCAGCTGATCCGCGAAGGGGCCATCGGTGACGTGCTGGTCGCCAAGGCGTGGAACAGTCAGAAGCGAAAAGACATTGGCCACGGTCAACCCGGTGATCCACCGGAAAATCTCGACTACGACCTCTGGCTCGGGCCGGCGCCGCGAGTGCCGTATCACAGCAATCGACTGCACTACAACTGGCACTGGCGCTACGACTTCGGCACCGGCGATATGGGCAACGACGGCGTGCACGAACTCGATCTCGCGCTGTGGGGGCTCGGCGTCGATGGCCATCACCCGGAGTCGGTCAGCGCCATCGGTGACAAGCTGTTCTTCGACGACGATCAGCAGTTTCCGGATACGCAGAACGTTATTTTCGATTTTGCCCCGAAGGGTGCCGACGGACGGCGCAAACAGCTGATTTTCGAAATGCGAATCTGGACGCCGTACCGGATGGATGGCTACGAAAACGGCAATGCCTTTTATGGCACTGAAGGATTTCTACTGCTTGGCAAAAACGACAATTTCCGTCTCTACGGTGCGGGCAACAAACTCATCGAAGAAATGTCAGCGGACGGGGCCAACAGCCGCAACACGCAGATTCATCACCAAGATTTTCTAAAATGTATTCGTGACGGCAACGGCGCCCGACCCCGGGCCGACATCGAACTCGGTCATCACAGCGCCACCGCTGGACACCTCGGTAACATCGCCGCCAGACTCAAGCGCACTCTGTTCTTTGACGGCAAAACCGAACAGTTCGTCAACGACGACGAAGGCAACCGCCTGCTCACCCGCGAATACCGCGAAGGCCACTGGGCGAGCCTGGCGTGAGCAACACCGAAACCGCTGATTTACGCTGATGGCCGCTGATTATTTTTCTAACTGCAGTGGATCGGTATTAGCGAAGATCAGCGTCCATCAGCGGTTGGGAAACCCGAATCACCTCTATCTCACATCTCAGTTATGCCTGACAAAGTTAAAGTAGGAATCATCGGACACACGGGGCGCGGTGACTACGGTCACGGATTCGATGTCTGTTGGCGTGAACTCGATAATGTCGACATCGTCGCCGTCGCGGATCCGCACGACGGTGGTCGCGCAGCCGCGCAGAAACGCACCGGCGCGACATCGGCGTTTGCCGATTATCGTAAGATGATGGACGAGGCCGGGCCGGACATCGTATCGATCTGCACCCGCCATCCCGATCAGCACAAGGCGATGTTTCTCGCCGCGGCTGAGCGCGGCATTCACGCCTACATGGAAAAGCCGATGTGCGCGACGCCGGCCGAGGCCGACGAAATGGTCGCCGCAGCGGAGAAGCATAACGTCAAACTCGCGCTCGGCTACGTCACCCGTTACAGCCCGCTGCTCGATGTCGTTTCCGGCCTGATCATGGATGGCGCGATCGGTGAGGTGCTCGAGTATCGCACCCGCGGCAAGGAAGATGCGCGTCGCGGTGGCGGCGAGGACCTGATGGTGCTCGGCAGTCACCTGATGAATCTCATCCACGTGTTCGGTGGCGATCCGCAATGGTGCTTTTCTAAGGTGCTGCAGGACGGTCAACCGGTGAGCAAAGAACATGTAAAGCCCGGTGCTGAAAATCTCGGACCGCTGGCCGGCGACAACGTGCATGCCATGTTCGGACTCGATGACGGACGCATCGCCACCTTTGATTCGGTGCGCGGCGCCGGGGCGGGACGGCCATGGCGCTTTGCTATGCAGATCATGGGGTCGAAAGGCATCATCGAAATTCAAACCGGCTATCTGCCGCCGACCGCGATCCTGCAGGACCCCTCGTGGTGCCCGGC
>CBDULB010000237.1:0-5148 GCA_965367965.1 uncultured bacterium
GATATTCCTTGTTCGATGTTCGGAGTTCAAAACGATTGGTAATTCGCGTCCAATTCAACTGTCAGAATTTGATGCTTTTCCAGTCGCGCCAGATCCAGCGCAGGGTGTCGGGGAAGATGGCGCCGCCGTGTTTCCCGGAGTGCTTGCCATCGCCCATGACGAATTTGTGGTCGTAGCCCGCGAAGGTCAGGGCGAGGTCCATCTGCTGGTTCGCCAGTGGCCAGTTACCGTGCAGGTTGTCGAGGTCGTTCTCGCCGTCCTGCAGGAACACGCGCAGCGGCTTTTTCGGCTCGGTCTTGCGGATCAGCGCAGGGTAGACGTGGCCACCGCGAATGTTGGTGAAGCTGCCGATGTGGCTGATGACTTTGGTGAAAGCGTCAGGGCGTTCCCAGGCGGCGGTGAAAGCGCAGATACCGCCGGAGCTGTTGCCGCAGAGGGCGCGTCCATCGGGGTTGGTGGTGAGCTTGAGGTCGTGCTCTTTGGCGACAGTGGGCAGGATTTCATCGATCAGAAAACGCGCGTACTGGTCGCTGAGGGTATCGTATTCGAAGCTGCGGTTCTTGCGCGGCTGGGCGTTGGGTTTTCCCGCATCGGCCGGTACCACTCCGGGATTGATGAAGATGCCGACAGTGACCGGGATATCGCCGGCGTGGATGAGGTTGTCGAGCACGGTCGGTGTCCGGAACGAGCCCTTTTCATTGACGAAGCCCCCGCCGTCCTGACAGATGAGCAGCGCGGCGGGGCTCGATCCATCATACTGGGCGGGTACGTAGACCCAGTAGTCGCGCCCGGTGCCGGGGAAGATCTCGCTGCTGTGGCTGTGTTGGGTGACTTTTCCTTTGGGCACACCTTCTTTGGGCATGGCGTCGGGGCCGGGCTGGTAGTCATCGATGGCCAGTAGCGCTGAGGTTGTCGACGCGAGCAGGATGGTAAGCAGGAATGTTCTCAGCATGGTTGGTTTCGATCGGTTTTAGACTGGAGGAAACGATGCCGACTGGGGCATGCTTTGGCAATGGCGGAAATTGGTATCGAAAAGAAGCAGCGGCTGCTGTCGCTCGACATGTATCGGGGCCTGGTGCTGGCACTGCTGTTGCTGGAGGCGGCCAATTATGGCTGGCAGCACGCCATCGCCAAGGCCCATCCCGGATCGTGGCTGGCACAAATGATCGACTACCACGCCAGCCATGTTGCCTGGCGCGGTTGTTCGCTGTGGGACATGATCCAGCCCTCATTCATGTTCATGGTCGGCGTGTCGATGGCCTACTCGTATGCCAAGCGGGCGAGCCTCGGGCAATCGCGGCGGATGATGCTGCGCCACGCCATCGGGCGGGCGCTGATTCTGCTTCTGTTAGGCCTTGTGCTGCGGTCGAGCTACACGGAGCACATCAATTGGACCTTTGAGGACGTCATTCAGCAGATCGCGCTCGGTTACGTCGCGTTGTTCCTGCTGTGGAATCGCGGCTGGAAAGTGCAGGCCGGCGCTGCGGCGGGCATTTTGATCGGTTACTGGTTGTTGTTTGCGCTGTGGCCGACGGTGGAAGGCGATGGCACCGAGGGGGCGTGGACGGGCTGGTTGGCGCACTGGAACAAGAATGCCAATCCGGCGCACTACTTCGATGTCTGGTTTTTGAATCTGTTTCCGAGGCATGAAGCGTTTGTCGCCAACAGCGGCGGCTACGTGACGCTGAGTTTTATCCCGTCGCTGGCAACGATGTTGTTCGGGCTGATGGCAGGCGAGTTCTTGCGCACGTCGGGTAAAAAGGCGACTTGGGCAGTGGTAAAAAAACTCGCGCTTTGGGGTGGTGTCGGGCTGGCGCTTGGTCTGGTGCTCGACCTGACGAATATCTGCCCAATGGTAAAGCGCATCTGGACGCCTTCGTTCGCACTTTGGAGTGGCGGCTGGTGCCTGCTGATCCTGGCGGGCCTGTACGCGATGGTCGATCTGCGCGGCTATCGCTGGATCGCCAAGCCGTTTGCGGTGCTCGGCATGAACTCGATCGCGGTCTACGTGATGGTCTGGCTGGTTGCCGCCTGGGTAAATGACATGCTCAAGGTGTTCTTTGGCGTCGACTACGCGACCTCGATCGGTTTTGCCCCGGAGTATGCCAAGTTGGTGGAGAATATCTGCTCGGGGCTGGTGGTGTGGGCGTTTGCCTGGTGGATGTATCGGCAGAAGATTTTTGTGCGGGTGTGAGAAGGCGAGATGGTGGGGCGGTTTTGCAAACTGCCTCAGTGGACGCGCCGTGTGCGGATCGATGCACCGTCCGCAAAATTGAAAACCTGCTCTACGTACAGGAACGCAATTGTGCTTAGGGTGGGTTCTGCTTACTTTTCAAACGATGACTTTATTGAACGACCGGCTCCGGGTGATGAAAATGACTCTTGCCGCACTGCTGGTAGCGCTCTGTGGTGGCGCTGTCGATTCGAGGGCGGAAGACCTGATCAGTTTCTGTGCGATGGGTGACGTTCCCTACGCGCCTTTCGAAAATAAACTGCTGCCGAAACAGATCGAGCAGCTGCCGGACGATATTGCGTTCGCCATTCATCTCGGCGACATCAAACCGGGGGGCGCTCCCTGCGGTGAGCTGGTTTACAAAAAGGTCGCGTCGATGCTCGGTGAATCGAAAGCGCCGATGTTTATCATCCCCGGGGATAATGAGTGGAATGACTGCGCGCAACCGGCGGCGGCCTGGCAACACTGGGTCGGACATTTTGACCGCTTCGATGAAAAATGGGACAAGCCGTTCGAGGTCGAACGGGATGCGAAGCAGTCGGCAAATTTTGCGTTTTTGCATGAGCAGGTGCTGTTCATCGGTCTCAATGTGGTCGGTGGCAAGGTTCACGACGCGGCCGAGTGGCAGGCGCGCCATGCGGCGTGCATTGCCTGGTTCGGTCAGCAACTTGCGGCACACGGGGCGGCGGCGAAAGCCGTCGTGGTATTCGTTCACGCCCGTCCGTCGCCGACTCAGGTCGACTTTTTTCTGCCGTTCTCAATCGCTGCCGGCGGTCTCGGGAAACCGGTGTTGCTGATGCATGGTGACGGTCACGTGTGGATTCACGATCGACCGTTTCTGTCGAAGCAGGTTGAGCGGGTCGAAGTTGATCAGGGACGGCTCGGACCTCCGGTGCGGGTGACGGTGACCGACGATGCCAAGGAGCCGTTTCGCTTTGATCGTCGGCTTGAAGAGCAGCCGGTGGTGCGCAATTTTCCGGTCGAGGGTTTAAATTCAGGGCCGGAGAAGGGCGCGCTGGTCATCGATGGCGGCTCGGGAGGTACGGACGGGGCAAAGATTTTTCAGCGCTTTGTTGAATTAGCGGGCGGAGCAAATGCCCATATCGTGGTCGTGCCGACGGCTTTGAGCGGGGCTGAAAACTATAACCTGGAAGCACTTAAAAGGTCGAAGTTGTCGACCGGGTCTGTCGTGCCTGCCAGCTTGGTCGTAGTTCACACCGACGATCCTGCAGAAGCCGGTAGCGAGGCGTTCGTTGCGCCGATCCGTCAGGCGACGGGAATCTGGTTCGGCGGTGGGCGGCAATGGCGCCTCGTTGACGCCTATGGGGGAACTCTGGCTGAGCGGGAATTTCGTGCCGTGCTTGAACGTGGTGGAGTGATCGGTGGCAGTTCCGCGGGAGCGACGATTCAGGGATCGTTTCTCGCGCGCGGCGACAGCGCCGGCAACACGGCCATGCTCGGTGATCACCAGCGGGGCTTCGCTTATTTGAAAAATGTAGCCATCGATCAACACGTGGTGGCACGCGGGCGACAACTCGACATGCTGGAGATCCTCAACGATCCGCAGCAAAAAATGACACCGGATCACGATCGCGCGGCTTTGCTCGGTCTCGGCGTTGATGAAGGGACGGCGATGGTGGTGCGCGGTGATCGCTTCAAGGTGATCGGCAGTCCCGGCGGGTCCGTGTTGGTCTATGATCCGTCGACCTGGGGTGAGGGGCTGCCCGATAAGCACAAATTTATCCGACTCGGCACCGGTTCCGAATACGATTTGCGAACCCGGACACCGGTAAAGGTGGTGCCGCCTGCGCCGCGCAAGGTGCCGCCAGCAAAACCGGCGCCGAAGCCGGTGGCGTTGGAGTCGGTCACGAAGGTTCCCTGACGGATCCGAATTCGACGATATTGGGTCCTTTCGTTTAGCTTACCGGAAGCTGCCACGGCTCGCGGTAGGGCGAGGCTTTGAGTTGCCTGTCGGCTTCGGTATCGTCGATGACCGTCTCAGTTTTGGCATCCCAGCGCAGCGGGCGACCGAGATCCTGAGCGATAAAGCCAAGGTGACCTGGAGTGATCGAACGGTGCGCGGTTTCAGCGGGGCAGATGCACGGCTTGCGACTTTTAACGCCGTCGAGAAAGTTGCGGTGGTGATCGTCGGATCGGTAGACTTCAATAGGGCCCGGCGAGAAATCATCGTCCCACCAGCTCTGCTTGTTGATCTCCGGGCGTTCGGAAATGGGCCGCTCGCCTGTGGCCCACGGGTCGTAGCGATTACTTTTACCGCGGTTAACGTGGAGCCAACCGTCTTCCCCGATCCATTTGATGCCGCCCGTATGGCGCGAAGCGATCGAGACGGTGATGTCGTCGGGATATTGACAGAAAATCTCGTAGTCGACCGGCGTGTTGTAGCAGTCGCCCTCGGGCCAGGTCCAGCCTCTGGCCTCGACCG
Organism: uncultured bacterium; assembly: GCA_965367965.1. Lineage (GTDB taxonomy): Bacteria > Verrucomicrobiota > Verrucomicrobiia > Verrucomicrobiales > DEV007 > JBBKXR01. The sequence goes on from CBDULB010000237.1 coordinate 4,677, forward strand.
AGAGCGGGCCGCCGCGGTCTTGGTCGAGTGCCCAGTGGTTGATGTCGTTGTGGTGACCGATGAAATCCATGATGTTGCCGCCGCCGTAGTTGCGGTGACCGCGCCACCAGCGGTGATTGCGGGCGCGCATGTAGGGCATCATTTGCGCGGGCCCGGTCCACATTTCGTAGTCCTGCTGAGCCGGCGGATTCTCCGCTTTATCGCTGCCCATCGGTCCGGGATAGCCGACCGGGAGTCCGACCTCGACCCGGGAAATTTTTCCAATCAGGCCGTTGTGAATGTTTTCAACAGCACGGCGAAATTCTTTACCGGAACGCTGCTGGGATCCGGTTTGAAAAATCGCGTTCTGTCTGGCGACCTCCGCGACCACGGCCTGGCCTTCGCCGAAGGTATGGGTGACCGGCTTTTCGCAATAGACGTCCTTGCCGCTGCGCAATGCCTCGAGCGTCATCAGCGCGTGCCAGTGGTCGGG
>CBDULB010000238.1:0-4982 GCA_965367965.1 uncultured bacterium
GCCCCTCTGGACGAGAACGTGATACTGGCGTCCCGCCAGTCCCCGTGGACGAGCCCACCTGCCAATCAAACGTCCAGCTGCAAGCAGCGACACGCCGGTATCCCATCACCTCGCCAACGCAGCGGGGATCGCCTGACTGAATCGCATCACAAAAAAAAGGGGCGCCGCTCGCGCGACACCCCTCTTCGTTGATTGTTACCTGGATCGTCAGGATCAAAGGCTGCTCAGAATCGAGCCGAACTCCTCTGCATCGAAATCATCGTCTTCTTCGAGTGCAGCCGATGAGCCCTTTTTGGGCGACATGCCGCGCACCGGACGTGGTCCCGGATCTTCTTTCTTCTGCAGTGCACGACGCAGCTTTTTCAGCGCGATGTTCTGCAGCTGACGGATACGTTCACGCGTCACGCCGAATTCCTGACCGACTTCTTCGAGCGTCTTCGGCTTTTGACCGTTGAGACCGAAGCGGGCATCGATGATTTTGCCTTCGCGCTCGTCGAGCACTTCCAGCAGGTCATCCAGCTGGTTGTGCATGTTTTTGTGACTGAGCAGTTCCAGCGGAGTCTGCGCTTTTTCATCGCCGATGATCTCACCGAATTCGGTGGTGTCATCTTCGCTGATCGGAGCGTCGAGAGAGGCCGGACGAAGTGCCGCCGCTTTCAGGTGCGAAAGCTTGGCACGATCGATACCGATTTCTTCGGCGAGCTCTTCGTCGGTCGGTTCGCGGCCCAGCTCTTCGCTGAGGACCATGGCGACACGGCGCATTTTCGAGATCTTGTCGACCATGTGGACCGGCAGACGGATGGTCTTGCTCTGGTTGGCCAGGGCACGCTTAATCGACTGCTTGATCCACCATGCGGCGTAGGTACTGAGCTTACCACCCTTATTGGGGTCGAAACGCTCCACCGCCTTCATCAGGCCGATGTTACCTTCCGAAATCAAGTCGAGCAGAGGCAGGCCGTAATTGGCATAGTCCTGCGCGATCTTCACCACCAGGCGAAGGTTCGCTTTGATCATGTGAGCGCGAGCAGCCGCGTCACCGACCTTGATCCGGTCGGCGAGTTCGACTTCTTCCTCGCGAGTGAGTAGGGGCGTTTTGCCGATCTCCCGAAGGTAGATCTTGATGCCGCCATCGAGTTCTAAGTTAGCCATGAGTTTGGGTCCTTTGTATTCTCAGCCCGGGGGGACCGATTGCTTGAATAGGGTTGTTGGTTTGCGTAGTTGAAAGTCAGATAACAAAAATCCACGTCCCGGGTCGCAAGACCCTGCGTGGCATATCTAAAGCCCTCACTGAAGTGGGCTATTGGGATGGGGAGGGATTTTTGTGTTATTCGCAGAAACACGAACGCAAAGAGAATTCGCAGTCTGGGAAGCCCCGTGTTTACAGGATTGTAAACGTCATGGCCAGCGGATAGTTACTATTTAGGGTGGCGTTTTTGCGGCCAAATATTCACGACATCGTCACTGAAAGTCGGGTTCGAGCCCCTACGTAGACATTTCGTCCAGCCGATGCGTTCAAAATTTTTCTTTTACTATTGTGCTAATGTTAGGGTAGTTAAGATTACCTAAATATTGAGGTTACAAAAATTCTGGCAATTTAAGCAAGTGAAATCTTTGCTTTTTTTTCACTTATTTATTTCCTGAATTCACACGGACGCGTTTGCTTCGGTAAACTTACAAAGTCAGCGCGCCGATTAACCCGCCAGATATGGCATCTGCCCGGGTCCTCGCGTCGTGCGTTGATTGTTTTCGCCACTGATGGCACTGTGACATTCCGTTCGCGATTGTCCGCGAATCCCCGCAATGCCCCTGATCGACGGACATGACCTGATCGAAGCCGGCTGGGAATCCTCCGCCGCCTTTCCCGAACTCCTCGCCGCAGCCGCCGCCTACGAGCAACGCGGCATCGCCGACGCGGCCTACATACTCAAGTTACTGGCGCGCGATTTCCCCAAGCCGCCGCCGAAACTGCGTCTGCGCGACCATCCGATCGCCTTCGGTGAAGCTATCGCCGCGACCAACCAGGTCGACGAAAAAAACATCGCCGCCGTCCGCCGGGTGATGAATGAACTGCTGACCACTCCCGTCATCGAAGGCGGGGCCATCATGCCCGATGCCTGTCCGGCCGGCCCCGGCACAGCGGTGATCCCGGTGGGTGGAGCGATAGCGGCGCGCAACGCCATCCTGCCCGCCGCACACAGTGCCGACATCTGCTGCTCGATGTATGCGAGTTTTTTCCACTGTGAAAAAGACACCGCCGCTTTGCTCGACTCGCTGATGGCCTCGACGCGCTTCGGTTTTGGAGGTCGCAAACCGGATGATCGAGTCCACCACCCGGTGATCGAAGAAGACGTCTGGGAGAACCGTTTTCTCAGCGGTCTTCAAGAGCACGCTTCGATGCACATGGCGGATCAGGGCGACGGCAATCATTTCGCTTATCTCGGAAAAATCGAATGGTCGCCGGCTGCCCTCAAACAACTCAGCGACGCCGGTCACGACGAAATCGCCACAGCGCTCACCGACCGCGCCGACGATCGCGGCAGTTTTTACTCACTGGTCACGCATCACGGTTCGCGCGGACTCGGCGCACAGGTTTACAAACGCGGACACAAAGCGGCGATCCGCGAAACGGCGCGCATCGCCGACAACATTCCCAAAGCCGCAGCGTGGCTCGATGTCGAAACCGAAGTCGGCGCCGAATACTGGCAGGCGTTGCAATATGTATCGCGTTGGACAAAGGCAAATCACCAGTCGATCCACGCGCGTTTTCTCGAACGCAGCGAGGCCGACCTGGTCACCGAATTCGGCAACGAACACAATTTTGTCTGGCAGCGCGGCGAGCAATTTCTGCACGGCAAAGGCGCAACGCCGGCATGGAAGGATGAGGACGGCCATCCCCTGCTCGGTTTGATTCCGCTCAACATGGCCGAACCGATTCTGATCACGCTCGGTCGCGACAATGCCGACTACCTGTCGTTCTGTCCGCACGGCGCGGGCCGCAATGTGTCGCGCACCGCAACCCTGCGTCAGTTCAAAGATCGCAAGACGGGTCAACTCGACCAGGCGCGAATCGAAAAAACCATCGCCGAAACCACCGCCGGTCTCGACATTCGATGGTTCTATGGCAAAGCCGACCTGACCGAAAGCCCTGTCGGTTACAAATCCGCCGCACAGGTGCGCGCACAGATCGAGCGGTTCGGACTCGCCGACATCATCGCACAGATCGAGCCACTCGGTTGTATCATGGCCGGTGACTCAGGGCCCAAGCCGTGGCACCGCGATAAAGAGCTGACGCCAAAGCAAAAGCGCCAGATTCAGCATCGCGCCAATCGCCGCAAAACCCGCCAGTCGATGCGCGGCGCAGCGGATGATTTTGAGGATGAGTAGTGTGACCCCTGCGTCTCGCCGGTGACAGTGGACGAGCCTCCTTTTTGGTCGTCCAACTCCAGGCGCCGGGACGGCGGTATCACATTTTTGTCCTGAGGTTTTACCCGACCAAACTCGCAAACGCCTCGTCAAACCGCCCACGCAGATCATCCCAATCCTCCATCCCGACCGAGACGCGGATCAAATGTTTGTCGACGTCACAACTGGCGGCCCACTCGAGTTCGTGATAATGCGCGAGCAACACGTATGGACAGGCGAGCGTGAAATTCGTTCCCAGACTCGGCCCTTTGCTGACCCGCAAGGCGTCGTAGAACGGCGCTGAATTTTTCTCCGGCTCATGCAACAGCAGCGAGATCAGCGTGCTGTGGCCGACACCTTCGCGATCGGTGCGCATCACCGATTCGTAATGCTGCGCCGCCTCCGAACCCGGATACCAAACGCGCGCGACTTCGGATCGTGACTTCAGATATTCGAAAAGACGTTCGCCGTTGGCATTCAGCAGCGGCATGCGCTCGGAAAAATCGGACGCATTCTCGACCAACACCCGGGCGTCCTCGGGCAGAAGAAACAACGACCGGGCATCGTTCAAATGCTCTCGAAAAGCTTCGGCGTAGGGCGAATCATCGCGCACCACCACCGAGCCCGCGAGGACGTCACCGACACCGGAAAAGAATTTGGTCAGACTCGAAGTCACCAGGTCCGCGTGACGCAGGGCATCGACGTTGAACACGGTCGCCACCGTGTCGTCGACCATCAAGGGGCCGCCGCGTTCGCCGGCTTCGTGCAGCAACTTGGCGACGCCGGCCAGATCGGCGGTGCGCAGCAGCGGATTGCTCGGCAGCTCAGTGTAGACTCCGGCGATGGGTTCATTCGCCAAAATGTCAGCAACCTTATGCATGCCGCCTTTTTCAGTCATCGGCACGAAGGTGGTGCCGGGACCGAACTCCTGCTGCACTTTGAGCGAATCGACGTAGGGAAATTCGAGCTGAATACTGCGTCGATCGGGAAACATTTTTCCCAACGCCCGATGCGCCGCAAAGATCGCCGACATGCCGGAGCGGAACACGAACACGTTGCCGACCGGCTGCCCGTAAAGTCCGGCGAGCTGCGCCCGCACCTTGTCGAGAGCGGAGCAGTCATCGCTAAGACTGGCGCCACTGATGATCGATTCCGCCCGCCGACTGCTGACCCCATCGCCGGTTATTCGCCAGTAGTGGACCGCGTGCTCGTAGTCGTCGTCAGCGACGCCGACCGCCCACGATCCCGGCTGGCAGGCTTCGACAGCGAGCGTGCACTCGCCGTCAGCTTTGCGCTTTACATAGGCCGCGCACCGCTGCGCACACGCTTCGTGCGGAAACGCCAACCAACGCAAAGGCTGCTCGCGCCCGGCATTTTTCTGCGCAGCGATCTGTTGGTGCAAAGCCACCACATCCGGGTGCATGAAAAAACGCGGGTAACCGCACTTCATCCGGCTGGTCACGGCCTCATCGGCCTCTTCGTAACCAATCACCGATTCCCAAGTCGGCAGACACACCGATACCGCATGCCGGGAATCGGGAATCGCCTTCCCTAAATCCTCAGGTGCCCACAAAGGCTCA
>CBDULB010000239.1:0-4979 GCA_965367965.1 uncultured bacterium
CAAGACAAACCGGAAGACCATGTCACGATCTATTCGCCCGCGGGCGGCATCGTCATCGAAAAACTCAAACAGGAAGGTGATCGAGTTCGAACAGGGGATCGCATTTATACGGTCGCCGACCTCACCAAAGTGTGGATCAAGCTCGATGCCTACGAATCCGATACGCCGTGGCTGCGCTTCGGACAATCGGTGGAGTTTACTACGGAGTCGATTCCGGGGCGCACCTTTGAAGGCAGGATTTCGTTCCTTTCGCCTGAGCTCGATCCGTCGACGAGAACGGTATCGGTGCGGGTCAACGTGCCCAACGAAGCAAGGATGCTCAAGCCGGGCATGTTCGTGTCCGGTGTCGTCGAGGCCAAGATTGCCGGCGCCGGACAGGTGCTCGACCCGTCGCTCAAAGGCAAGTGGATCAGTCCGATGCATCCCGAGATCATCAAGGACCAGCCGGGTAAATGCGATATCTGCGGCATGGATCTGGTCGAGGCCGAGTCGCTCGGTTACGTCGTCTCGGACACGATGATGGATCCGCCGCTGCTGGTTCCGGCCGGCGCGGTTTTGCACACCGGCAAGCGGTCAGTGGTCTATGTGCAGCAGGAGGATGCCGACCAACCGACGTTCGAAGGGCGCGAAGTGCTGCTCGGGCCGCGTGCCGGCGATCAGTACATCGTCGAAGCCGGATTGGCCGAAGGTGAAAAGGTCGTCGCCGAGGGGGGCTTTGTGATCGACAGCGCCCTGCAGATTCAGGCCAAGCCAAGCATGATGACGCCGTCCGGTGAGGCTGCGCCGCTGTTCCCGAAATCGCCGGCCCCCGATGAGTTCTTAACGGCAGCGGACGGCGTGTTAAAATCGTACTTCGCGCTGCAGAAAGCACTGGCGGGTGATTCTCTGGACGAGGCCAAAGCTGCCGTCCGTGAAGCCCTGCTGAAACTGGAAAAAATGCCCGTGGATTCGCTCCCCGACCCCTCCAGGCCGGTCTGGAAAGATGTGTCGGCTCGATTTCAGTCGGCCGCTGTGCAGGTCGAAGCTGCCGGGAAAATCGACAATGCGCGGCTGGAATTTCAAAAGCTTTCCGATGTGGTCGACGAGTGGGTGCATCGTTTCGGCACCGCCCGGTTACCGGTTTACCAGGCATTCTGTCCGATGGCGTTCGACAACAAGGGCGGCACCTGGTTGCAGTCTGACGACGACCTCCTCAATCCGTACTTCGGGGCATCGATGCTTAAATGTGGCGAGGTAAAAAATCAGATTGCAGAGGCGAAGGCGGTTTCGCTCGATGCCGATGCTAACGCAATCGTCCAATCCGTTCTGCTCGACTACTATGCAGTAAAGGATGGCCTCACCGGTGATTCATTGGAAGCTGCGAAGAACGCAGCGGAAAAACTCGACAAAACTGCGGCCGGGCTCAGCGGCGGCGGTGACGAACTTTTGGCATTGTCGGAAGACCTGCGCGAGGCCGCTCAATCCGCTGCCTCTGCTGCTGACATCGAAGCCGCGCGCCTGGCTTTTGAAAAAATGACGACGAAGATCGAGGCGATTATCACCGGGTTTGGCGGAGCTATTGAAACGCCGGTTTACAAAGCCTTTTGCCCCATGGCATTCGACAATAAGGGCGCCAATTGGTTGCAGGCAGGTGATGAGATTGAGAATCCCTACTTCGGAGCGTCGATGCTCAAATGTGGCGAGATTAAACAGCAACTGGCGACGGCTGCTAAGGCTGGAACAGAACCTTCCGAAAAGTGATGGACTTGCCGGAAGAAGAAAGATCCCCGGTCACGGGGCTGATCAAGTTCTGTCTACAGAACAAGCTGATCGTCCTGTTGATCGCGTTCATGCTGATCGTCTGGGGGCTGCTGGTGGCACCCTTTGACTGGAAGCTTGGTGGCGCGGTGCGCGATCCTGTGCCGGTCGATGCAATTCCCGATATCGGCGAAAATCAGCAGATTATTTTCACCGAATGGATGGGCCGCTCGCCCCAGGACGTTGAGGATCAGATCACCTTTCCGTTGACCGCTGCATTGCTCGGCATTCCGGAAGTGAAGACGATCCGCAGTTATTCTTATTTCGGATTTTCGAGCATCTACGTGATTTTCAAAGAGTCGGCGGGCTGGGACTGGTCGCGCGCCAAGATTCTCGAGAAACTCAACAGCCTGCCGGCCGGAACGCTTCCCGGTGAAGTCAGCCCGGCACTCGGTCCGGATGCCACGGCACTCGGCCAGGTCTTTTGGTACACGCTTGAGGGCCGTGATCCTGACGGCAATCCTGCGGCAGGATGGACACCACAGGAGCTGCGCAGCATCCAGGATTTTTATGTGCGCTACGCCATTCAAGGCACCGATGGCGTTGCCGAAGTAGCATCGATCGGGGGCTTCCTGAAGGAGTACCAGATCGATGTCGATCCGGATGCGATGCGTGCTTTTGGAGTCACCCTGGAGCAAATTTTCAAAGCGGTGAAGGACGCCAATGTCGATGTCGGTGCGAGAACGATTGAGATCAACCGGGTCGAATATGTGATTCGAGGTCGTGGCTTTTTGACCTCGCTGGATGATTTGCGCAAGACGGCGGTCGCGGCGCGTGGCGACATACCGATCACTCTCGATGAGGTCGCCGAGGTGGGCTTTGGCCCGGCGCTGCGTCGCGGGATTCTCGACAAGGCCGGCGCCGAAGCAGTTGGCGGAACGGTGGTCGCCCGCTACGGCGCCAACCCGATGGAAACGATTCAGAACGTCAAGGAGACGATCGCTTCCATTTCGGCGGGCCTGCCTTCAAAGACGCTCGCCGACGGCACGGTCAGCCAGGTCACGGTGGTGCCTTTCTACGATCGGACCGGCCTGATTAATGAAACGTTGGACACTCTGAATACCGCCCTCGAAGAGGAAATTCTGATCACCATTGTCGTTGTGTTGCTGCTGGTGTTTCACTTGCGCAGTTCGCTGCTGATTGCGTTCATTCTGCCGGCCGCCGTTTTGCTCACCTTTGTGGGGATGAAGCTGTTCAAGGTCGACGCCAACGTGGTGGCGCTGTCCGGGATCGCGATTGCGATCGGTACCATCGTCGACATGGGCATCGTGCTCTGTGAGAATGTGCTTAAGCATTTACAGAAGGCGGACCCGGACCAACCGAGGCTGCCGATCATTTTCCGCGCCTGTGCTGAAGTGGGTGGTGCCGTGCTGACGGCAGTGATGACTACCGTCATCAGCTTTCTGCCGGTGTTTGCGATGGAGGGCGCGGAGGGCAAATTGTTCAAGCCGCTGGCCTACACCAAGACCTTCGCTCTGATCGCCTCGGTGCTGATTGCGCTGACCGTGCTGCCGCCGCTGATTCACATGCTGTTCAAAAAGCGGCTCGATGGTTTTTCGCAGCGCGCGCCGCGTCTGCATTTCGGTTTTCTCGTCGTTCTGTGCCTGGTGGTGGTCTTCATTCTGGGCAGAGACTGGGCGCCGCTCGGCCCCACTTATGGACTGTTGAATTACGTTTTCGTGATCGTGCTGATCGGGAGCCTGATCGGACTGGTCTACGGGTTCATGTACATCTACGAGCCGGTGTTGCGGTTCTTTCTGCGTACCAAGTTTCTGCTGATTGCCATCGTGCTGGTGGTGGTGACTTGCGGAGTGATGATTTACCGGGGGCTCGGAAAAGAATTCATGCCGTCGCTCAACGAGGGCTCGTTTCTGTACATGCCGACGACCATGCCGCATGCATCGATCGGCGAGGCAAAGCGCATCCTGCAACTTCAGGATCAGGCGATCAATGCGATTCCCGAAGTCGAAACCGTGGTGGGTAAAATCGGTCGTGTCGACAGCTCGCTGGATCCGGCACCGGTATCGATGGTTGAAACGATCATCACTTATAAGCCGGAGTGGGGCGAGGACGAGAACGGCAATCGCATTCGATTGTGGCGTGATCACATTCGCAAGCCGGACGACATTTGGAACGAAATCGTCAAGGCAGGTCAACTGCCGGGCGTGACTTCAGCACCGAAGTTGCAACCGATCGAAACCCGGATTGTCATGCTGCAAACCGGCATGCGTGCGCCGATGGGACTTAAGGTTTACGGGCCGGATCTGAAGACCATCGAAAAGCTGGCGATGGAAATGGAGGCCATTTTGAAGGGGGTTAATTCGATCAACCCGGCGACGGTGTTTGCCGATCGCGTGGTCGGCAAACCCTACCTGGAAATCAACATCGATCGCGAGGCGATCTCGCGCTATAACATCAGCATTCGCGGCGTTCAGGACGTCATCGAAGTCGCGGTCGGTGGCAAGCGGATCACCACTACGGTGGAGGGCCGCGAACGTTATCCGGTGCGCGTTCGCTATCAGCGCGAGCGCCGTGATTCGATCGAAGAACTCGGCGAGATTCTGGTGCCGGCACCGGACGGTCGCCAGATTCCGCTGGGAGAACTGGCCAGCATCGATTTCGTGCGCGGTCCGCAGGCGATCAAAAGTGAAGACACCTTTCTGGTAGCCTACGTTATCTTTGATAAGCAACCGGGCATGGCCGAGGTCAGCGTCGTCGACGATGCCAGGAAATTGATCGAACAGCATCTTGAGTCCGGAGATCTGGTAATGCCGGCCGGAACCAGTTACAAATTTACCGGTTCGTATGAGAATCAGGTTCGCGCGGAAAAGCGGCTCGCCTTGATCCTGCCGCTCGCCCTGTTGCTGATCTTTATTTTGATCTACCTGCAATTCCGGGTGGTCAGTACCTCGCTGCTGGTGTTCAGCGGCATCTTTGTCGCGTGGTCGGGCGGCTTCATGATGATCTGGCTCTACAACCAGGGATGGTTCATGGATTTTTCTCTGTTCGGTGTCGATTTCCGCCAGCTGTTTCAGATCAATCCGATCAATCTCAGTGTCGCGGTGTGGGTCGGCTTTCTCGCCCTGTTCGGCATCGCCACCGACGACGGTGTCATCATGGCGACCTATCTGCAGCAGAAGTTTAAAGAGAACCAGCCGGACAATATTCAGCAGATTCGCGAC
>CBDULB010000240.1:0-4906 GCA_965367965.1 uncultured bacterium
ATGCGGACGAAAGCGGACTTCGGTTTGCTCGCCGAAAATGGCGTGAAAGAAATATTCGAGGGTGCCTTTCAGATCGGCGAGGGTGACTTTTTCGTCGACGTAGAGACCTTCGAGCTGATTAAAATTGCTCAGATGAGTGGCGTCGATCTCATCGCGACGGAACGCGGCACCGGGAGCAATGATGCGTAACGGTGGCGGTTCACTTTCCATGGTGCGGATCTGCACGGTTGAGGTGTGCGAGCGCAGCAGCTTGCCGTTGTCGAAATAAAAGGTGTCCGATTCATTGCGCGCCGGATGGTCGGCGGGCGTGTTGAGTGCGTCAAAACAATGCCACTCGGTTTCGATCTCAGGGCCGTCGGCGAGGGCGAAGCCCATACGGCGCAGCACGCTGACCGCGCGGTCGAGTACCTGACTGAGTGGATGCAGGCTGCCGACCGGATGTGGTTTGCCGGGCAGGGTGGCATCGATGCCGGCCATCGCGGCGGCGTCGCGCACCGCGACCAGTTCGGCGGAGCGGGCGTCGATCGCGCCCGAGATCGCGCTGCGGACTTCGTTGAGTTTCTGGCCGACGCTGGCTTTTTCCTCTTTGGGCACGTCACGCATACCGGCGCTGGCGGCGGCGAGTTGGCCTTTTTTGCCGAGGAATTTTACCCGGCTGGCTTCGAGGTCGTTTTCATCGGCAGTGGCGGCGATGGCTGCGAGGGCTTCGGCCTTCAATTGGTCGAGTTGGGCGAGCATGGGACGATGGGCTGTGGGCGTTGGGTTTAGTTTTCCGGGTTCCTGCCAACGATGCGCGCGAGGCCCGTTGACGGCACGAAAAAAGCCGGTGCTCGCCCGCGGGTGGGGAGAGCGTCCGGCTTTCGATTCGTTGAAGTGTGAGCGGCGGGCAGCTTACTTAAGAAGCAGCCTGCGCGGTTTTCTCTTCGAGGGCGGCCTTGGCCTGGGCGACGATGGCGCTGAAGGCGGCGGCGTCACGGATGGCGAGGTCGGAGAGAACCTTTCGGTCGAGCTCGATGCCGGCGGCGTTGAGCCCTTCGATAAATCGGCTGTAAGTCAGGCCTTCGGCGCGGGTGGCGGCGTTGATGCGCTGCACCCAGAGGCTGCGGAAGGTGCGTTTGCGATTCTTGCGATCGCGATACGCCCAACTTTGAGATTTGAAGATCGCGTCCTTGGCGGTACGGATCAGTTTCGAACGTGATCCGCGAAAGCCTTTGGCCTTTTTCAGGATACGTTTACGTCTTTTTCTACTGGCGGGAGCGTTGGTGGCTCTGGGCATCGGTCTATTCCTCTGAACGGGCTGTTGGTTTTAGTATGATGCGATCCCGAAACTCACCCGTTCGGTAGACGGCGCGTAAGGTTGGATGCCGGCGCTGCCAGTCTGGGTAATCGCATTGGCAAGTTGCCCGGGTTTACCGGGCCTGCCTGGGAGCTGACGTCGTTGACGCTAGCCGAATGGCATATCTGCCTTGATGTTTGCTTCGTCGCACTTGGCGACCAGAGTCGACTGGCCGAGGTTACGGCGACGTTTGGCGTTTTTACGGCGCAAAAGATGACGTTTGCCCTGCTTACGCCGAAGCACCCGACCAGTGCCGGTGATTTTAAAGCGTTTAGCAACTGCTTTCCGAGTTTTGGACTTCGGTCCGCGAGTTTTTCCTTTTGATCCTACGTTTGCCATAGCGGCGTGGAACCTATCGTCGAATGCAAATGGCGCAACTGAATTTGGAGGAAAATCGTTGATAAAGTGACGTGACACTTGCCGGAGGGCGTCGATTGTTTGTAAAACCTCAGTTAACCCTTGGTTCTACGCCGGAAATTTGGCTGAATGGTTACTACGCAGGGAATTTTCTACGTGGTTATTGAACTTTCGGGTTTCTAAAGCAAAAATCTGTATTACCTAGAATACTCATGGCGGTGCGCACAACGATGTCAGATCAGCGTGGACAAAAGGAAGGCGGTGTCACTGGCGCCGTCGATCGTGTCCGAAGAACGGTGGAAGACGCCGGGGGCGGGGTGTTGATCTCGGAGCAGCAGGTGGATCGGGTGCGCTCGATCAACCATCATCTGCGCATGGCAATCGAGCAGGTCGGTGAGGGGGTGCTGATCGTTGAGGCGCGTTCGCAGACCGACCGTGACGCGGTGCCACGTATTGTTTTTGCCAATCGCGCCGCGGGCGCTTTGACCGGTCGCAAGGCGAATACCTTGATCGGTGAACCGCTGGGAGTCATTTACGATCCGGACGCGCTTGAACATCTGGTGTCGCGGCTGCCTTCGGTGGAGCGCAGTGACAAGACCTATCAAATGGAGAAAGGTGCGCTGCTGGAGGATGGCACGGTAGAAAAATTCCGGTGGTCGATTCGTTCGGTGCACGACGAGCAGGGGCGGCCGGTGAACTTCGTCATGACGCTGCGGCCCGGCGAGGTGGATCTCGATGAGGCGGCGGAGGCAGAAGCGGCAAGTCCGGAAACTGCCGATGATGGCGACGAAAAAGAGCAGGAGCTGCACGCCCATCTTGAGAAGAGCCGGATCGAATCGCTGGCACAGCTGGCGGGTGGCATCGCTCACGATTTTAACAATGTGCTGACGAGCATTTTCAGTAATCTGTCGTTGGCCAAGTTGTCGTCGGCGCCGGGAAGCGATGTGCGTCGGCATATCGAGGACGCGCTTGAGGCGTCGCAGAATGCGCAATCGCTGGCTCAGCAGATCCTCGATTTTACCAAGGGTCGATCACAGAGCATTGAACTGGTCGATATGGCGCGGGTCGTGGAAAAGACCGCGAAGATGTCGATGATGGGATCGCAGGTGCGTTGCGATGTCTGCGTCGACGAAGACGTCTGGGGTGTGGAGGCGGATCTGGTGCAGATCCGGCAGGTGATTCACAATTTTTTCATCAATGCGGCGCAGGCGATGCCGGATGGTGGTGTCGTCCAGGCGCGGGTCAAAAATACCGTAGTCGACGCGGCTCATCCGGTCGGTGATCTGCCGGCGGGTGCGTATGTGAAGGTAGTGGTTCGCGATCGGGGCTGCGGCATTTCCAACGACAATTTAAAGCGCATCTTTGATCCGTATTTTACCACTAAGGACACCGGGTCGGGTATTGGTCTGGCGACCTGCCGGACGATTGTGCAGCGTCATCGCGGGACAATTGCGGTGCAATCGAAGCTGAATGTCGGCTCCGAGTTCAGTCTTTATCTGCCGGCGTGTTCGATCGAGGCGGCGACTGAGCCGATCGATCCATCAACAGTGTCGGCATCTGCTGGTGAGCCGGCCGATCAAACGCGGACCGGTGGCGGCGCGCCGGCCACGGATGCTGCGGCCGTGATTTCGGGTCAGGGCAGTGTCCTGGTGGTGGATGATCAGGATGACGTGCGGCTTTCGGCGGAGCGATTGTTGGAGCGGCTGGGTTACAAAACTTACTCGGTTGGCGACGGTCAGGAGGCGGTCAGGCTTTACCAGAAACGGTTGCAAAGTGATGAACCGATCGCCGCGGTGTTGTTGGATATGACGCTGCCGGGCGGGTTGAGCGGCGATGAGGTGATGGAGGAAATTCGCAAGATCGACAGCGATGCGCGAGTGATCGCCACCAGTGGCTGGTTCGACGAGGACGCCGAGCAACGTTTTCTGATCGATGGCTATGTCGGCATTTTGCCGAAACCCTACGCGGTGGAGAGTCTCTCGCAGAAGTTGCACGATGCGATGACGGGCTGATGTCGTTGAGAGGCGTTTTTCGCACCATTCGGCCGGGTCATTTATCGAGTCCGAAGATGTGTGTCTGAAGGTTGCGCAGTACTCGAATCTCTCCCCAGTCGGCACCTTTCATTCGATTGGCGCCGTGTTTTCGTTTCGAGGTGGGGCGTTTTACTGATTCCTCAAACACACTGTCGACAAAGTCTGCCGTTCCCATCACGGCGCCGTCGCAAAAGTAGCGAATCCTGCTGCGCAACGCCTGAGCAGCAGTCAGTTCGCCACCCCGGGCGAGGACCGCTTCGATTTGTTCGCGGCTGAGCCCGGGGCGGGCCACGCTACCGGATTGCAGATCGTGGTCACGGCGCTCTCCATGGCCGTAGAGAAGCATCCGGTAGCGTGGTCCGGTATTGCGCCAGGTCACCGGGCGGTTGTTTGCGAAGCTGGTATGTTCGAGGATCGCAGCCAGTCCTTTACGGGCGTCACTGCTGCCGCCGTTGGCTTCCCCGTAGCCGCTCCAGCGATAGTCCCTGGGGTCTGTAACCAGGTTGGCGCGGATAGGGTTTAAATCGATGTAGGCGGCCATCGTCAGCAAAGTGTTTTCATCCCCCTCGACCAAAACGCTGTGAAATTTGTCCTCCCAAAGCGTGCCGGTGCGGGCGTTGTGGCTGTTATACCACTGGCTGAAGCGCTGCTTCAGGTCTTTGATAAATGACGACAGGTCGTGGCGCCGGGCGTCATAGCGGTTGAGGATTTCTCTCAACCAGAGGGAGTCGCCGGAGTCTTGCGCAGCACTTGCGCCATCGAGTTCCCGGGTCGCGTCTGAGAGTTGTCGACCTGAATAGATCAGCGGCAGAAGTTGGCGGAGCGTCGGCTCGTCCAGCGTCGGCATCTGCGCTTTTTCAGGGACGCGGACCAGTACATGGAAGTGGTTCGACATCAGGCAATAGGTAACCACCTGGACTCCGGAAAAGCGCTCGAGCCGTCGCATCCAGGTATGAAAGTAACGCTTCTCGCGTTCGCGAATGATGCGCTGCTTGTCGACGATACGCGAGTAGACGTGGTAAAAGGACGCGGTATTGCGCCTGAGAATGCGGGGCTGGCTCATACAGAGTTACCGGAAGAGTTGATTGGCGTCTTTCCAAGGGCGGGACGATGACCGCAGGCAAGTAAACAGACAAAATAGATGCCTGTCAATTTTATAAGGCAAGGGCATATAATAGCT
>CBDULB010000241.1:0-4606 GCA_965367965.1 uncultured bacterium
TGTCGATTCCCAACAAATTAACGCCGCGCAGCAGAAACGGGATCACCGATGCGGGTAGATTTGCTCCGCCGGCCAGCCCGACCGCCGCTACCGAAGCACCGTAATTTAGTTGCCCAAGCACCCGCGCCAACATCTCCCCGCCGACGGCATCGACGCATCCGGCCCAGGTGGTGGATTCGAGTGGCCTTTTTGAAACAGTGTCCAAATCCCCGCGCGGAATGATCCGGCTCGCGCCCAGAGAAGTCAGATACTCCGCAGTTTCGGGGCGGCCCGTCACCGCAGCGACCTGATAGCCAAGGTTGCTGAGAATTGCCGTCGCGATCGAGCCTACACCTCCCGCGGCACCGGTGACCAGCACTTCCCCCTGATCGCTGCTGAGCCCGTGGTCTTCCAGCGCAATGATTGCGAGCATCGCCGCCAGGCCAGCAGTTCCGATAGCCATAGCTTGCTTGCTGGAAAGACCGTCAGGAAGCGGAACCAGCCAGTCAGCGTCGAGCCGGGCCTTTTGAGAAAATCCGCCCCAGTGCCTTTCGCCCACACCCCACCCGGTCAGCACCACCCGGTCGCCGGGTTGATAGCGTGCGTCGTTGGAACTTTCCACGGTTCCCGCGAAATCAATGCCCGGCACATGCGGGTAGTTTCGGACCAGCCCGCCGTCGGCTTTCATGCACAAACCATCCTTGTAGTTGATGGTGGTGTATTCGATCGCGACGGTCACATTTCCCTCAGGTAGTTGGTCGTCGGTCAATTCCCGGAGCTCGGCGGAGACGTCGGAAGCATTTACTTTTTCAACGAGGATTGCTTGAAAGGACATAATTTTCGATGGTGCTTCGTTCGGTTCAATTTTTTACGATTTGCTCGAGGACCTCGACGATATCGCTACATTTCCCTGCATTCAATGCATCGGGGTGTGGTGAGGCGAAACGACGGGAGTCGTTGTCGAAATATTTGCCGGATGCCTCTGCGAATTCATCGGAAAGCGCTGCACGTCTCAGGATATCTGCGCCAATGTTGATGTCACCGCCGTCTACACCGTAGGCATCCTTAACCATCTTGCTACCGAGCATCGAACCCGGATTAACTGCGATGATTGCCGGTCCATCGTCCCCGATCGATTCCGCCATGGCGCGTGACCACATCGTCAGCGCCAGCTTGCTTTGCGCGTAGGCTTCGCTGTCGGATAACTGGCGCTTTCCTGACAATGCATCCAAATCGACCCGAGCCTGCGCAGCGGAGGAAAGATTGACCACCCGGCCATCCGCCGGAATCAACGGCAAAAGCTGTTGCGTGAGCAGCCAGGGAGCGATCGTGTTCACCGCGAAACGGGCGTCGAGGCCATCAGCAGTGACGGGATCGGCAATCTTATACACGCCGGCATTATTGATAAGCACATCGAGTCGATCAAACTTTTCCAGCACCGATGCAGCGAGCGAATTCACTTCCGCCAATCGCGAAAAATCGGCAATGAACCCCTCAATACGCCCAGCCTCCGCGAGCGCGGACAACGAGGTGATCGTGGCCTCGAGCTTCACTGAATTTCGCCCGTGGAGAAGTAAGTGATGACCTTCTGCGGCAAGCTTTTTTGCGGTAGCGAGACCGATACCGTCGGTCGCGCCAGTAATGAGGATGGTCTTTTTCATAGTGCTTTGAGTTCAGTGAAATTCAGGCAGAAGCTCGTCAGCGAGCCGTTTCATGCTGGTTTCGATGTCAGCCTGATTGAAGCGCAGGTTCAGCGCGAGATGGTTGACCCCGATGTCGCGCAGCGATTTCAAGTGCGACACCAGCCTGCGCATTCCCAAATGAAAGCCAAGATGAATCGGATAGGGCCGCGCCCCGGGATCGTCGGCGAGATCGATATGCAGCGGTTGCATCACCGGCTTGTCAGTTAATCCGTGCGTCTCAATTCGTGAGCGCCATTCGCGAATGATCTGGTCTTGCAGGGGCAGGTTGCGCGGGTAGAGCATCCAGCCGTCACCGTTTTTGGCGAGCCAGTCAGGGTCCTGCCGGCTACCTCCAGTAATCAGCAGAGGCAGCTTTCCGGTGACTGGTTTGGGAAGTAAGTCGACGCTTCCATCGAGCGTTCCATAGTGCCCATTTCGATGAACGGGAAACGAGTTTTCCATCTGCCGAAGGTAGGCAAAGCTGTCGCGAAAGCGTTCGCCGCGATTTTCGAACGGCAGATTGAGCGCCGGGTATTCCTGCGGCCGGTCACCCGACGCCACGCCCAGAATAAGCCGCCCGCCGGACAACACATCGGCACTCGCCGCCGCCTTGCCGACATGTGCAGGGTGACGCAGCGGCAGAACAATGCTGGAGACGCCAAGCGCGATGGATTCGGTCTGCCCGGCGAGGTAACCGAGATAGACAAAGGGGTCAAACAGCTGCCCGGCATCGCCGAAGGTCGGCACGTTAAACGGCACATCGCGCAGCCAGACGGCGGAAAAGCCTAAGTGTTCGGCGAGTTGCACGCGTTGCAAATGGCGCTCCATCGTAGGCACCGGCTGGCAGTCGTAGGTTTCCAACGGCACGACCAGACCGATGCTCATCTGCTTCGGTCGGAACACGCTGTTATAGCCGCGGTTGATCGGCGTGAACGCGGGAGCCGAGCTGCGCTCGACCGGAAGTGTTTCGGGCAGTTGCATGGTAATTTCTGTTGCGGGGACGATCGGCCCTGCCGGTGCCTTCCGAAAAACGGCAGGCACCGGGTGCTTGATTGTTTGATCAATTTTCGATTACGACTTTGCCCATTCCCCGGCCACTCTGAAGACGGGCATAGGCTTCGCCAACCTGCTCAAGCGTGTAGCGGTTGTCATCGAGAACCGGCTTGAGTGCGCCTGCCTCGGCGATCTCCGTCAAAGTGCGCAGAATCTCGCCATGCTGTTCACGTTTGTGATCGTGGAGCATGGGAATCAGCATGAAAACAACGTGCAGCGACAGTCCTTTAAAGTGGACCGGCGTCAGGTCCAGTTCGCACAGCGAGACCGTGGTCGCGATCTGTGCGTTCAGCGCTGCCGCCTCGAAAGAGTTGGTCAGGTTGGCACCACCGACGGAATCGAAAACCAGATCAAATCCCGCCCCGCCAGTATGTTTTTGTACATACTGTTCGACGCTTTCCGTTTTGTAATTGATCGCCGTCGCGCCGAGTTTTTCGATCAGGGCCAGTTGCTGGTCACCGCCGCCGGTGGAATAGACATCCGCCCCGAAATGCCTGGCCAACTGAATGGCGATGTGCCCCACTCCACCCGAGCCACCGTGCACGAGCACTTTCTGCCCGGGCTGAATATCGGCACGCTGCAGACCTTCGTAGGCGGTGATCGCCACCAGCGGCAGGGCCGCCGCTTCGCGCATCGACAGGTTGTTCGCCTTGTGGGCAATCAGTTTGCTGTCGGCGACGATTGTGTCCGCCAGAGTTCCGGGCAAATCCGCCAGACCTCCCGCGCAGCCGTAAACTTCATCACCGACTGCGTAGCCCTCCACGCCGTCACCGACCGCTTCAACTGTGCCGGCGAAATCCATTCCCAGAAGGGCCGGAGTATCCGGTGACAGCGGCAAATCCTTGCCCATGTCGCGGATCATGGTGTCGACCGTGTTCACGCTCGAGGCCGAGATTTTCACCAGGACGTGTCCGGCTTTAAGTGCGGGCGTTTCGATTTCGGCGGCTTCGAATTTCGAATCTTCGCCGTAGCTGTTGAGTAACATTGCTTTCATAGTCCTTTGTTTTTTGGATGGGTTGAGTTCGGGCGGGAGGGTTTGGTAGAAACCAGTGAATGAAAATTTCGAATAGATTTTCTGATTTCTATGAGCAATAGTCAGCGCAACGCGACCATTCGTAAAATTGGTTGTTTAAATAGGAATCATGAGTGAAACGAATAGAACCAAATTCAAACTGGAGACCGATCTGCTCAGTCTGCGCTCGCTGGTCGCCGTCGTTGAGGAGGGCGGATTTTCGGCAGCGGCGAAACGCATCGGTCGCACCCAGTCGGCGATCAGTCTGCAAATTGCGAAACTGGAGGAGCGCGTCGACGCCAAATTACTGGAACGCACCAGCCGATCTCTGTCCGTCACCTCGGCGGGCGAAATATTTCTCAGCTACGCCCGCCGCATCCTCGAACTGTCCGACGAAGCGATGCTGGCGGTGACTTCGCCGGAGGAAAAAACGCTGCTTCGCGTAGGCTTCGCCGAATACCTGGCACCGCAACATTTGCACACCCTGCTGGCCCGCTTTCGCAGGGCGCATCCGAACTGCGACTTGAGCCTGGTCCTCGGTGGCGGATCGGGAATGATCGAATCGCTGGGTCGAGACGAACTCGACATCGTATTCGCCGGACCGGAAGCGGACAACGGTAATCTGCTTTGGGAAGAACCGCTGGTATGGACGGGCTCGATGGATCGCGCTGACACTTCCGATGAAGCGATCGAACTGGTGTTGATGCATTCGCCGTGCAGCTATCGACAGATCGCTTTTGACGCTCTCACCAAGGCGGAGACGCCATGGAAGCTTTCCATCGATGCCAATTCCGTGCAGGCCGTTCAGTCCGCAATCCGTGCCGGCTTGGGGATCACCGTGCTGCCGGTTTCAGCCGTTCTCGACGATATGCCGCTGGTC
>CBDULB010000242.1:0-4564 GCA_965367965.1 uncultured bacterium
GCTCAATGCGTCGTCGGCTTGAGCAGAAACAATCCGTGAGTGGCCATGAAGCAGTCTTCGGCATCCATGGTTTTAAATTCATGGCCGGCGCCCCATGAGTCGGAAAAAATGACCCGATTGGTTTTGTCGTTGTAGCCGATGATCATGCGCATGTGGCCGCCGCCTGCCTGTTGGGCGATCGACGGTTCCTCTTCATATTTGCCCAACTCAAGGGCCCACAGCAGCGGGATGCCTTCGTCGATGTACTTGTGAATCAGCCGGTCGAACTGCTTTCCATCGACCGGTTTGCCCTGGTACATGTCTTTATCGAGCTCGTAGAGGCGGCCGTCCCTGAACATCACTCCAAGTGGTTCGAATCGGGTTTTGAAGCGATGGTCGATGGCGCCCAGTTCTTCGATGATCGAAACGCTTGAAGTGCCTTTCTCCGGATCAGCACCGGAGATCTGCGCCAGTTGATGCTGATCGCAGGCAATGCCGTAATACTCAAACAGGCGCTGCGTCGATGCGACCACGCAGTAGCCCTTCTGGCCCTGATCGACCATTGGCAGATTATCGACAAAGACGTTGCCTTCATCGTCGCGGGTGACGTTGCGGGGCAGGTCGGACAGGCTGACGCTGGCGCCGGCACGGGACTTCATCGCCGAGGCGTAGGCACCGGTGGCGTCGCGCCGGGCCATGCGAAGCCGGAGGAACTCGGTGTTTCCCGGCGCCTCGGGATTGTGCTCGAGTACCGCCATGCCACGGGCGGAGATCCACGCCCAGCCTTCAGTCAGCATGCCCTGGGCCGGGTTGGCTTTCTTGCGCTTGGGCCGGATGTCGAGCTGGGTGCCGATCGCCTGACCGGCGATTTTCAGGCGTCGCTGAAATTCCGATGCAGCAATCTCGCCGCCGTCGCCGCGGTTATAAATCGATACCGTGATGCCGAGCAGTTTGCCGTCGCGAAAGTCGACGATGGCTTCTTCGATCGGCACCTCGTTGTCGAACAGCTTTAAGTCGACGGTGACGTTGGAGAAGGGCCGGCGCATGAACAGCGCCCGGGTGCGTTCCCCGGTCAGCCATTTAAAATAAGGATTCTTCTTTTCGCCGTCGCTGTCCTTCAACTCGTCATCGCCGTCAGCGTCAGCGAACATTTTGTCGAGCAGGTCGGGAGTCAGGTCGTAGGCCGAGGGCAGCGTTATCAGCGGATCAAGGTCGGCTTCGAACTCGTATTTGTCTTGTGCCCGCAATGCCTGAGCCGGCAGCCACAGGGCCGAAATCAGCAAAACGACCGGCCAGGGAGAAGGGGAGTTGATGCCGCGCATGCCGTATGTTTACCCGTTTGCGGGCCCGGGTTCGAACTTTTTTTGCTGCAACGCGCCATCATGAAAGGTTGCCTGGGGCGGGCGGGGAGCTAACGTCTTGACGATGAAGATCGGACTTATTTCTGCGGCTACCTATCAACACGGCGACCAGCCGGTGCGTCCCGGATCGCATCACGGCACGGCGTTCGCAGCGACTTTCAACGGCTTCGACGAGGAGGAAGTCAAGAAGTATGAATGGACTTTCGTGAAGGCCAAGATGCGCATCGAAGGTTCGCAGGTGGTCAAGGTCTGGGACAAGGATAAGGTCTGGGCCGAACGCCTTGCAAAAGCCTGTTCGATTCCGACCGTGTGCGCTACGCCCGAAGAATGCTGTGAAGGCGTTGACCTGGTAATCATCGTCGATGACGGCAGTGGCGAGCAATCCCGTTATGCTGAGTTTCCATTGAAGAAAGGCATTCCGACCTTCTGCGATAAACCGCTGGCGATGACCGCGAAGAAAGCTAAGGCCATCGCCGATGTCGCTGAGGCGGCCGGCACGCCGTTCATGTCGGCCAGTTCGCTGCGCTTCGTTCCCGATATTCTCAAACTGCGTGACGAGGTCGCCGATCTGGCACCGGTACATCTTGCGCAGACTATTTGCGGCAACGAGCTGATTTATTACGGCATTCACGCGTTGTCGATGGCGTACGCGGTATTCGGCGACAGTGGCGGTGCGGTTTCGGTGATGAATGTCGGTCAACCGGGGCTGAATATAGTGCGGGTGCGTTTTGCTGATCACCGCGACATCGTGTTGATGGTCGGTGAGCGCGACTGGATGCGCGCCGGATATCAGATCAGTGTATTCGGAAAAGGTGGCTGGAAAACGGTGACGCCGAAGTTGGACAATTTGTATACCTACCTGCTTAAGGAGTTTCTAAACTATGTCGAAACCGGCACCACTCCGGCAACGATTCGGCAGGAGGTCGAGTTGATTGCGGTGCTCGAGGCCGGCGAACGTTCGCTCAAGGAAAATCGCGAGGTGACGATCGAGGAAATGTTTGAGTGATCCTGCTTCGGCTACGCTGACCGGTTGCCCGTACTGTGCAAATATTCGAGATCATTGCCCGCAACTGGAAGCCGGGGATTGGCGATCCGACCTTCATGGGCTGGCTTACGGTGGTGGCGTATTTTGCTGCCGGTGCGTTGTTGCTCTACAAGCGCAAGTTGGCGACCAGTCTTTACCCGTCCGAATGGGCGCGACATCGGCTGATTCTGTTGGTGATGGCCCTGGCCATGTTCGCTCTGGCGATCAACAAGCAGCTCGATCTGCAAACCTTTGCCACCAATGTCGGGCGCGACCTTGCCGAGGCTCAAGGCTGGTATGAAAAACGCAGGGTGTTACAAGTCATCGTGCTCGGCGTGATCGGCACGCTGGGAATCGCGATTGCGGTCGCGATCGTGCGTATGCGCGGAGTGATGCGGGCGCATCGACTGGCGCTGTTCGGTATGCTGTTGGTGGTCGGATTCGTCGCGATGCGGGCGTCATCATTTTTTAAAATCGATCGCCTGCTTGGCTTTCAAGTCGGCGTGGTCAAGATGAACTGGGCATTCGAACTGGGAGCCATCGCGGTGGTGATAGGGTCGGCGCTGACCAGTTTGCTGGTGCTGCGCAGAGTAAAGCGTGAGATGCGGACCCAGGCCTCGCCGCCACATTGAACTGAACTGAACTGACTCGATAGCGTGCTTGCGAAATCGGTGGCATCAGTCTACCAATCCCGACCCTTTCAAATACGAGAGCTATTTCCCAAAACAAGACCATGAGCTACACACAAAAAGCCAAAGACCTCGGTATCGAATTTGCCGCTAAAGAACCGGGTTACCTGAATCTCTGCATCCGCACCGGCAACCTGCTGATCACTTCCGGACATGTCAGCGATCAAAAGGGGACTCTCGGGAAGAATGTTTCAGTCGACGAAGGTTACGCGGCGGCTCGCGACTGTGCGGTAAAAATCCTTCAGTCAGTCCACGACGAACACGGCACGCTCGATGACCTGCGGGTGATCAAGTTGCTCGGCTGTGTCTATTCGGACGGCGACTTCACCGATCAGCATCTGGTGATCAACGGGGCTTCGGACCTGTTGCACGAGATCTTCGGCAAAGAGCCGGGAACCGATGGCTATCACGCACGCAGCGCGGTTGGATTCTCGGCTCTGCCGACCGGCGTCGCTGTCGAAGTTGAGGCGATCTTTGAGGTGAAGGCATAGGCCTTGCCCCTGACCGCCTGCCGGGCCACGGCCTCACGAACCGCGGCTAGGTCCGATCCTCCGGACGGTGCGCAGCCGTTTTTGTCAAAAGGGGGATCTTGGCTTGGCGGAGTGCGGCCTAAGGCCCGGCAGCGAAAATTGAATTCAGTTTCGCTGCCAGGCGGAAGCCGCCCTTTTGCAGGCGCTGCTTGAGTAGATCGACGGTCCGGGCCCGGTAATCGTAGCCGAGGCTCGGCGGTTCTTTGACGTTGAGAAACCAGCTGGACCGCTGGGCTCCGAAGTCGTAGATCAGGCCGCGCGCGGCTTTGCTTTCTTCGGCCCAGTCGAGGTAGTCGCCGGCCTGCCACGCGGCGATGTCGCTTTTACTGCCTCGGTTGAGCATGCTGGTGAACTCGGTGTAGCTGAGTTCCTGTGATTCGATCAAGGCCTCATCCCAGAGGCGATGCAGCGTGATCTCTGCGTCGAACCATTCGACCTGGATCCGGTTGCCGCCCTGATCGTCGCGTCGCCCGACGTGCAGGGGCTGGTGCAGGTCGCCAACAAAATGGACGAACAGGGCAAGCGCCTCGCGTTTACCGATGACTCGTTTCTGGGCAATCGGCAGTGGGCTTTCACCGCGCCGTTTTTTTGCAGGTGCTTCAAGGGTCAGTTCGGTGGCGCTGCGGTCGCGCAGGAAGGCCTCGAGTTTATCCAGCGCCGCCAGTATGTCGCCGGCCTCGTCGCGGGTGAGCTGGTCGAAGGTCTCGTCGTCGTCGATGGAGATGTAGTGCCAGACCTGGATAAAGTCCCAGGCGGGATCGGATCGAATGTGATCAGCCCAGGTGGAAATTTCCGCGAGCGATTCGCCGGCGGGGAGGATCTCTGTGAGTGCTGCGCGTGTGGCCGGGGTGAGGTTGCGCTCGGCAATTTCTGAGGTGATGCGGTGTCCGTTTTGCCCCCAGGCATCGGCCCGGTTGCTGAAGGTAAGGTGGCCGGCAAGGATCAGGAAAAATACCATGATCGGAATTGGCAGGGCAGGAG
>CBDULB010000243.1:0-4564 GCA_965367965.1 uncultured bacterium
GACCCAGCATGCGGAGCGCGGATACACTATTTTGGTTTTTGCCCGACTCGCCAAGCAGCAGCATGGGGTAACGATGCCCTTCGTCTGCCTTGGTCCCGCTGACGTGGTCGAATTCCACGGTGAACGACCCATCACTTTTCAATGGAAATTGAGATCAGCGATGCCCTACGAATTATTCGAGCAGGCGAGGGTGTCCGGTTAGTTTTTATGGTAATTATAGTCCAATTGGTTTATAATCGCCGGAACTTATGATTTCAACTACCGCCATCGTTTTACTCTATGTGTCCCCGATCGTTGCCGTATTCGCGGGAGTTCAGTTTTTAGCGTGGTGGCAAGGGGATCGACGGAGTCGGCAGCCATTGTGCCATCCTCAGCAGCGATACCCTGGTTTTTCGTTGTCGCAGCAAGTCGAAAAGCTTGAAGGACGCCTATTGTCCTTCCTCTTGGGACTGGTGATGCTGCCGATGCTCGTCACCCTATTTTTGCTGAGTGAAGAGGGCGTCGTCGTAGGTTCGGGTTTCCGCGGAGGGTTGAGCGTCGTAGCGCTGGTGACACTAGCTATCCTTGTTTGGAAAATTTTTCGCACGTCTCATCTACTGCTTCGCTGTCGCCGCGGACTAATTGCCGAACAGGCGGTGGGACAGCAATTGAATGAATTGATGCGGGATGGATATCATGTGTTTCACGACTTGTGTTTTCCCGGTGAAAATGTCGACCACGTCGTAGTGGGACCCGGTGGCATTTTTTGCATCGAGACCAAATACCGACGCAAGCAAAGGCGCGATGGAAACCCCGCCAAATTGCTGTACAACGGTAGGCGACTGAAATTTGGAAAGCAGGGGGTTACGAAACCACTGGTTCAAGCGCGAAGTCAGGCAAAGCGCTTGAAAGCGCTGCTGGCCAACGTGTCGGGAAACCGTGTGGTTCAAGCGGTGGTGACTTACCCTGGGTGGTATGTAGAGCAAGAAAAAGGCGAGGTCGACGTGTTGGTCATGAACGATCGACGAATGATTTCTTATCTTGGAAGGCAGCGCACTGTGCTCAGTCGCGAAAAAATCTATGCGATAGCAGACCTGCTACGCGCCCACTGTCAAAAACCCGACATCGAAGATGTGTGCATCGATTTCAATCGTCCCAGAATAGAAGAAAGAAAAACAGTCGCTGCTTCGGCGTAGCATGGCGAGGCACACCAGGTCCTTTTTCAAAAATAGATCATAACAATCCCAAAACACGAACTGCCGTTGTGCTTTCGACCGCTAAATTCCCGCTGTATCTCGTCCCCGATGAGTTACTTTATCAAGCGGTCGCAGGCGGACATCGGGCAGTCAGCCATTTCCGCAGCAAACTGTAGAGCGGCCGAAATCTGTTCGGAAGTAAGCCGATAATCTTCTGCGACGACGGCCGCAGTGTCACCCCCGGCCAGCGCTCCAAGCATCGCGGAGACAAGAACTCGAGTGCCCTCGATCACCGGCTTTCCATGGCATACAGCTGGGTCAATCGATATTCCCTCGGTCATACCTCAAGTTATCGGAGTGGCGGCATGGATCAAGTCTCTTCGTCGACCCAAAACTGAGCAATTTCGCGCAATCTGCGGAACCACGTCGACACGGATCTGAAAACATTGCACTCAACTTTCCGGGCAATCTCATCTATGTAGTGCGGTGTGATTCCATCCAACTCACTGCAATCCGCCACCCGACGGCAGCGCCCCATAGCCGGGCTGCCATTTGCCCTGAAAGTCCTGTCCCTGTTTTCCCTCCTGCTCTCCCTGCCGATGCCAACCGCCAGCGCCCAAGATCCCGCCGTCACTTCCCTGCCCCCCGTCGCCCCGACCCGCCCGCACGCCCTCAGCGAACACGGCACGACCTGGAACGACGACTACTTCTGGCTGCGGTCGAAGGAAGATCCGGCGGTGCGAAAATACCTGAAGGCGGAGAACGACTATCTGGCGGCGCAGCTGAGCACGCCCGGACTGAAGGAATTGCGCGCGTCCCTGGTCGCCGAGATGAAGTCGCGCATCAACGAAGAGGATGTCTCGGTGCCTTACCGGCGCGGCGAGTGGCTTTACTATTCGCGGACGGTGGCCAAGCAGGAGCACCGGGTGATATGCCGGCGCCCGTTTGTGGAGGGCGACGGAGCGGAGGCGAAGGGCAATTTTGATCCGCAGATTCGCACGGGCGAACAGGTGCTGCTCGATCTCAATGAGCGGGCCGGCGACAGTGAGGCCTTCAGTTTTGGCGGCGGGGCGGTGAGTATCGATGGCAGGTTGTACAGCTGGAAGGAAAATCACGACGGCACCGACCGCTACGTGATCCGCTTTAAGAAACTCGACGGCAGCGATGAGCTGCTGGCCGACGAGGTGCCGGGCGCGGTGTTCTCGGAACCGCCGGTGTGGGCGCTCGACGGACAGTCGGTATTCTACACCGAGGCGGACGACACCGACCGCTCGTGGCGGGTGCGGCGGCATGTGCTGGGCACCGGGCCGGACGAGGACACGGTGGTTTTCCAGGAGGACGACGCGCGTTTCCAGGTGTGGGCGAGTGCCACCAGGAGTCGGCGCTTTTTGCAGATCGGCTGCTACTCAAAGGACACCAATGAGACTTCGCTGTTGCCGCTCGACCAACCGGACGCAAAGCCCGGGGTGGTGGTGCCGCGACGGGAGGGCATCCGCTACAGCCTGGCGGATTGCGGCGATCAGTGGTTCATCGTTTCCAATGACGGCGACAGCGACGGCGACGGCGAAAACGGAGAAAAAGCGGTCAACGGTCGCGTGCTGCGCGCCCCGCTGGCGACACCGGGTCGCGCACACTGGGTGGAAGTGCTGCCGGCCGATGACAAGATTTCCTACGAGGGCGTCGATGCCTTTGCCCGCCACGTGATCGTCAGCGGACGCCGCGACGGTGTGCCGGGGATGTTTGTCATCGATCCGAAGGATGAAGCAGGCGAAGGCGCCGCGCGCTGGCTGACCACGCCGGGCGGCGACGGTTGGTTCGAAACGGAGGAAACGCCGGAGTATGAGTCGGCGACACAGCGGGTCAGCTACGGAACGTTTCTCGATCCGACGACCGTGGCGGATGTCGATCTGACCACCGGTGAGATGACGATTTTGAAAAAGAAAACCGTGCCCAACTACGATCGCTCGAAATACCGGATGGAGCGCAGCCTGGCGACGGCGGCGGACGGCGAAAAGATTCCGGTACGGCTGTTACTGCCGGCAAATTTTCCTAAGGACGGCAGCGGCGCGATGCTGCTCAGCGGCTACGGCGCCTACGGCCACGCCAACGATCCGTATTGCAAAACCGATGTCTTCAGCCTGCTCGATCGGGGCTTCGGCTACGCCATCGCCCAGGTGCGCGGCGGCGGCGAGTTCGGTCGCGTTTGGTATGAGGACGGCAAGCTGGAACACAAACAAAACACCTTCAGCGATTTCGCCGCCTGCGCGCAGCACCTGATCGCGGAGGGCTACACCCGCCCGGATCAACTGTGTGGCTACGGCGGCAGCGCCGGCGGGCTGCTGGTCGGCGCGGTCATGAATCAGCGACCCGATCTGTTCTGCGCGTTCATCGCCGACGTGCCGTTTGTCGATGTGCTCAATACCATGCTCGACCCGACCATTCCACTGACCACCAGTGAGTATGACGAATGGGGCAACCCGTCGGCGACCCGTGCCGAGTTCGATCGCATCCGCGCCTACTCGCCGTACGACAATGTCGCCGCTCAGGACTACCCGGCGCTGCTGGCGCTGGCCGGCTGGAACGACAACCGCGTGCCCTACTGGGAAGCGGCCAAGTGGGTGGCGAAATTGCGGGCCAATAAAACCGACGACCGTCTGCTGGTGCTGAGCACCGAATTCGAGGTAGGTCACGGCGGCGCCTCCGGACGCTACAGCCGGCTCGAAGAGGTCGCGCTGCAGTTTGCGTTTTTGCTGAAGGCGACGGGGCGTGCGAGTGAGTGAGCGCCTAACCTCTGTTCCTTATCTCAACGTCACGTGGACAAATAGCGCGCGCCCCCGGTTCGCCGTCATCGCCGCTCGTGCTTTTCACCACTGCTGGCGGCAGGGAACCACAGGAGTGTGGTTCTTCCCTGGCCCGTGTTGCGCCGCGTTACGCTTGCGCAAGGAAGCACGACACTCCTGTCGTGCCTTTGTGGCCGGAACAGCAACGCTCCGTCCCGCCCGGTTGGCCGTCATCGCCTCGCCGCCCGTGCTTTCCACCGTCCCTGGCGGTAGTCCCCTACGCCGACCCGCGCATTCTTTCATTCCTGCCTACCCCGGCTGAATGCCCGCCTTGACGCTCCGCGTCGGCGGGGCGAAACTCTGCGGTTCCGGAACGGTGCACCTGTGACGATATCAACGTCGCCCGGCACCGGTCCTGCTGTTCAGTCCCCGTAGTTCAACGGATAGAACAAGGGTTTCCTAAACCTTAGATACAGGTTCGATTCCTGTCGGGGACGCCACACTGTTGGGTGGCAAGACGAACAAGGGTTTGATCGCCTTCTGCGATCTATGCAGTTTGCGCTGCGCGCCATTCTTCAGCCACTCCGCGGCGAGGGCATTCCTAAACCT
>CBDULB010000244.1:0-4551 GCA_965367965.1 uncultured bacterium
GGTTCTCTCGGTGATTCGATACTGACCAGGCACACTCAGTGGCCGATGGGTTCAGGCCTTGACGATTTTCGCTTTCCACAAACTCAGGGTCTCGAGCAACAGATCGTAGTCGGCCTGGCTGATGCCGGTGGGGATGACGGCGCGCTTGTTGCCGAGCGGCAGGATGACAGCGTCGCGTGGCGGACCGAGCGGGCGGTTCGGGTGTTCGCGATCCAGGAGTCCGGTTTGACCGGGTCGTTCGGCGCCACGACCGCGCTTGGCGGCAACGCGTTGCCTGACGGGGACAGGCGGCTCGAGCCCCTCGGGCATGTCGTCGAGTCCGGCGATCTGGCGATTGCGGGTAAATACTTCGGCAGCCTTTTCGGCCCCCTGTTCGGTGAAGTCGCGTTGCAGCAGGGCTTCGACCAGTTGGTCACGATCCAGATCGCGGGCGCGGCGCCACAGCTTGCGAAACATCGGCGGCGTCAGCACCGCCTCGCGGGCAGCGGCCAACCACGGCCCGTTGGCGCGGGATTGAGGATCCTTGAGCAAGCGCTTGCCGAGCGGGGTAACGGCGAACACGCCTTTTTCGAGGGCATCGATCAGCCCATAGCCGCGCAGAGCTGCGAACAGCCGATGCGCCCGTCCGTTGGGTTTCTCAAAGCCAAGCGCCCTGATCGCCTCGGGACGTGTGATGCCATCGCCGGCAGCAGCGGCGTGGAGTTTGGCAAGCTGGGTCAAGGCAGCGCGCAGCGGCACAAAGGGGAATCGGGGGCTTCGTTCTTTAGTCATAAGCGACTCTCGTGTCAAAAGCACATTTTAGCCAGTTAAAAATTGTATTAACAGTTTATTACTGACGGCTGCGATAACCATTTTTCGAAAATGAAGCAAGTCAGCTCGATCGCCCTGTCTGGTTCGGTGCTGACACCCTCGACCCGGAAAATGACTGAATAATCTCTCACCACCAACCCAGACACTCACCGCCATGAACGCCAGATTTTCCGAACGCCACTGCCAACTGATCGCTTACCTCGTGATGATCATTCTGGCACTTCTGCTCGTTTCCAAACGTCCGGCTCGCGGTGCCGAGCCCGATCGCAAGGTGGTCGAATGGACCTTCACCACCAGTGAAGACCCCGCCGACGTCACTCACAAATTGCGCGCCCTCGAGAGCGAAGTTATTTCCAAATACAACTGGCAGATCCTTTGGCAACAGTCGGATGTTTCCATTCAGGGAAAATTTTTCGACGCCTGTGTGCAGTGCACCGACGGCTGCCTGTGCGTGCGCATGGAACTCGAGCCGAGCCTGTACGCGTTCAAAGGCACCATTCGACGGGCCTTTGAGAACGAGCTGCGCAAACATCTGGCGCTGCTCTGAGGATGAAGCGAAGGCCTTCTGAGAACCAGTAGTGGAGAGTCGGCGAAAGAATACTATCGGCACCCCGAGGATTAGGTCCGGATTTCAATCCAGGTATGGCTCGAACCTCACGGATCGCCACCTGACGGGAGGCCGCACACGCTGGGGAAGTTCCGGTGCTGGCGGAGCCCCATCCTGAACACGCGTCAAGTCAACCAAGCGGTTTGAGCGATCACCAGGCGTCGCGGTAGCAGGTCGAAGTTGGATACTCAAAAGCTGATTTCCATAAGTATCATAATTTATTTCATTGACGCCTGATAGTTTACCCGGAAAATAATAGCGACAAGTGGCGACGAGCCTACTGTTGATAGGCTTTCGGGCCACCGCGTGGCTTGAACTCTTTACCCTAAGGGGCATATCGCTGAGGATAAGGCTGCGCACCATTCGAGGTTCATGATTCCGCTCGATTCGCGGCATGCCGTCAGTATCGTTGAGTTCGCTTACGACTGGGCTGTTTTCCGCTGCGGGCGTTGGCGCAGCAGGGCGTGATGCGGTTGGTGTGCAGACGACGCAGGCCTTGACCGGCGTTGTGCGACGGGCTACCAAACGGGCAGCCATGTCCGATCCCGTCTCTTCATCTTCCGCCGCTGACCGCGCGGTTCACATCACAGATGTCAGCCTGTATTTCCTGCCGGTGGAAATGCGCGTGCCGCTCAAGTTCGGCAGCCAGGTTTTGACCAGCGTCACCTGCGCGCGCGCCTGTGTGCGGGTCGAAGACTCCGACGGCAACACCGCCGAGGGTTGGGGCGAAACACCGCTCAGCGCCGGTTGGGTGTGGCCGTCGGCGACGGTGAGTTTCGCCGATCGCGAACAGGCGATGAAAGACTTTTGCGTGCAGTTGGCGGGTGCCTACCGCGAGTTCGACGGCAGCGGTCACGCCTTTGAGATCGGTCACCAGTTTATCGAAGGACCGCTCGAAGCCGAGCAGGATAAATTTAACGCCGACCGAGCCGACGACGCGGCGCTGCCGCACCTCGGTTCACTGGTGTGTTTTTCGCTGTTCGATATCGCCGCTCACGATGCCTACGCAAAACTGCACGGCAAAGCAGTCTACGACACTTACACCTCCGACTACCTGAGCCGCGACCTGAGTCACTACCTCGAGGCCGCCGACGGTTCGGCTGTTTCTTTTGAAGGAAAATATCCGGCCGATTACCTGGTCGACGCCCCGGCCGACTCAAAGCTCGCAGTCTGGCATCTGGTTGGCGGGCTCGATCCGATCGATGACAATGAGCTGACCGGCGACGAACCGGACGACGGTTACCCGGTGCTGCTGCGCGACTGGATTCGCCGGGACGGACTCAACTGCCTGAAGGTGAAACTGCGCGGCAACGACCGCGACTGGGATTTCGAACGCCTGAAACGGATCGGCGAAATCGCTATCGAAGAAGGCGTCGAATGGCTGACCACTGACTTTAACTGCACCGTCACCGAGCCTGACTACGTTAACGGCATCGTCGATGAACTGCGCGACACGGCGCCGCGCATTCACGGCATGATCCTGTATGTCGAGCAGCCCTTTCCCTACGATCTCGAAGCCAACCAGATCGACGTTCACTCGTGCAGCGCGCGCAAGCCGTTGTTCATGGATGAGAGCGCGCACGATTGGAGCTTTGTCAGGATGGGTCGCCGACTCGGCTGGACCGGCGTCGCCCTGAAGACCTGCAAAACCCAGACCGGCGCACTGCTCAGTCTGTGCTGGGCGAAAGCGCACGGCATGACTCTGATGGTGCAGGACTTGACCAACCCGATGCTCGCCCAGGTGCCGCACGTGCTGCTCGCCGCGCACGCCGGAACCATCATGGGTGTCGAAAGCAATGGCATGCAGTTTTATCCCGACGCTTCACTGACCGAACAGGCGGTTCATCCGGGCCTGTTTCAACGTCGCGACGGCGTGCTCGATTTCTCCACCTTGAACGGCGACGGCTTCGGCTACCGCGTCGATGACATCGGCCGCGAACTGCCGGAGCCGGTGGTTGCATTCTCGACTTAGCTTGAAATATCCGTTAGGCTGGAGTCGATGGACTCTCCAAAGGCGACCTGTTCTGAGTGCGGCATAGAAATCCTTCAGACCACCGCGGATTCCAACGGCGGAGTTTGCAGAAAATGCCGACCGGGATCAGACGGAGGAAAACTCGGAGCCTTGGACAGGTCCGAAATCTTCGCCGGGAACATCGAGCTAAGCATGCGCCTGCTGCTTGCCTTTTTTTTCGGGAGTGTGGTTTGCGGCCTCGGCTATGTGGCGGGTGCCTGGATCTGGTCGGGAATCGGTCTTCTCCTCGCGCTGATCATGTTTCCGATCGGTTTTGTCTACGGGTTCTTCGTCGTTGAGATCAATGCACTGATCCGCTTTGCTTTTCGCTGTTTGCTGAAATATCACTGGGGCTGAAGCTTCGAAATGTGCTCTGTTTGCCAGCTATGAGTCAGCGTATTGTTTATTTGATGGGAGTTTCCGGCTGTGGCAAAAGCACGGTCGGCGAGGGTCTGGCGGCGGCGGTGGACAGCGCGATCTATCTCGACGGCGACGACTTTCATCCACCGGCCAACAAACAAAAAATGGGTGCCGGCATCGCGCTCGGCGACGACGACCGCTGGCCCTGGTTTGACGTGTTGAAAAAGCTCGCCGCTGAAAAATCGCAGCAACACGACCCGGTATTCATCGCCTGCTCGGCTCTCAAGCGGGCCTACCGGGATTATCTAAAAAAGGACGACCCCGAAAATGTCAGCTTCGTCTGGCTCGACGGCAGCCGTGAACTGATCGATGCCCGCCTCGCCGACCGGCAGCACGAATACATGCCGGCCTCACTGCTCGACAGCCAGTTCGCCGCGCTCGAAAAACCGACCGCCGATGAAAGCGTGGTGCGGGTGGAGATTGATCAGCAGCCCACTGAGATCGTGGCGAACATCCTGGACGCTCTGGAATAACCGCGGATTACGCGGATTTTCGCTGATTGAGCTGCTGACGGGCTCGTCCAGTTCGGGAACCACAGGAGTGTGGTTCTTCCTTGGCACTGCGTCGCCGGCGAACGATAGACGGTTTGCCAAAAGTATGTGCGGGTATCGACCGAGCCGGAAATTTCGGATGGCAAGGCGTGAGGAACGAAGGGAGCGAGCTCCCCGGGTGACGAACAACGCGGCCAGGCGGAATTTCGGGC
>CBDULB010000245.1:0-4548 GCA_965367965.1 uncultured bacterium
GGTGGTCGCGGCCCCGGCGGACCAAGTAAACCGGGCTTTTCCAAACCCAGCGGTCCGTCGCCGAGTTCATGGGCGCCAAGTCCGGGTCGTTTCCCGCATCCCTGATTGGTTGTTGCCATTTTACCCGAAAAACCGGGCGATCGACAGTGTCGGTCGACCCGGTTTTTTGTTTTATTGGAGTGGCCTTGGAGTCCCGGCGCCACTGGCCGGATCGCTCAGTGGCCGGTATACCCTGATTTTCAGGGGGTAAGGGCCTGAAAACCGTGTGATGCAATGTGCTTGGATTTCCAGTTGCGAAGCTGCGGGCAGAGGCCTAGAGTCCGCGTCTGCTACTTAGGAGGCAGGTAGAGACTTTGTTCGGCGGCTGACTTGACGCTTCGCTTAAGTTTCTCATTCACCTCCCACACTATATTTTTTCCCATGAAGGCCGAAATTCATCCCGAATACAAGGAAACCACCATCCAGTGCACCTGCGGCGCCGTCTATCCGACGCGTTCGACGGTAAATGATCTGCGCGTAGGTATTTGCGCCGCCTGTCACCCGTTCTTCACGGGTGAACAGCGTTTTGTCGATACCGCTGGTCGCGTCGAGAAGTTTGCCAAGCGCTACGGTGGCTCGCAGGAGCGTCGTGCTGAAAAGCCGCGCCGCGAAGTTGAACCTCAGAAGCCGCGCAAGCCGAAAGAGGAAAAGGTCGAAGCTGAAGAGCCCGCTGAAGAAATTACCGCCGCCGCTGCCGCCGAAACGGCTGCCGAGGCAGTGACCGAAGCGAAGACCGACGAGGCCGAAGCTTAGCGCCTTGCGGCGACAGTTTTTTAAACGGTGACGGCGTGCCTCGGGCGACGCTGTCACCGTTTTTTCATTTCTATTTTCACCGACCGGTCGGTCTGCGGTGTCTGCCTGTCCGGCCGGCATCACGGTCCGATAGTTTTTAAACATGGATTACAGCAGCCTGATTGAAAAAAAGCGTCATCGCTTCTCCGAACTTGAGTCGGCCATGTCGGAGGACGGCTTTTACAGCGACGCCAAAAAGTCGGCTGAGGTGATGCGCGAGCACAAGCGCACCGCGACGCTGCTCGAAAGCTGGGAGAATCTGGAAAAGATGCGCGCTGACCTCAAGGGCAACCGCGAACTGGCCAGTTCCGATGATCCGGACATGGTGATGATGGCGGAGGAGGAAATTCCCGGGCTCGAGCAGAAAATCGAGAAACTCTCCGGCGAGCTGCAGTACATGTTGCTGCCGCATGACCCGACCGAGGATCGCGATGCCATTGTTGAGATTCGCGCCGGCACAGGCGGCGATGAGGCTTCACTTTTTGCGGGCGATTTGATGCGCATGTATCAGCGCTATGTGGAAACCTGCGGGTGGAAAGTCGAACCCATCGACAGCAGCCCGTCCGATGTCGGTGGCTTTAAGGAGGTGGTCTTCAAGGTGAGCGGAAACGAAGTGTTTCGATTTTTGAAATACGAGAGCGGCGTTCATCGCGTGCAGCGGGTTCCCGACACCGAGACCCAGGGGCGCATCCATACTTCGACCGCGACCGTTGCGGTGATGCCTGAAGCTGAAGAGGTCGACATCGAACTCAAGCCGGACGATTTACACATTCAGGCAACCCGTGCCGGCGGCCCCGGCGGGCAGCACGTCAATACCACTGACTCCGCGGTGCAGGTGACTCACTTACCGACCGGCATCATGGTCAAGTGTCAGGACGGTCGCAGTCAGCCGAAGAACAAGGAGAAGGCACTGATGATTCTGCGCGCCAAATTGCTTGAGCGAAAGCAGGCTGAGGAAGCTGAGAAATACTCATCGCACCGGCGCAACCTGATCGGCTCCGGCGGTCGAGAGGAGAAAATTCGCACCTACAATTTTCCCCAGAACCGGCTCACCGATCATCGCATCGGTCTGACGCTCTACAATCTCGACAACGTCATCGCCGGCCAGATGGAGGAGGTCATCGAAAAACTGCAGGCGTCGGAGATGGAAGATCGCCTCAAGGAAGCGGGCATGGAATGATCGATCACAATGACCACGGTCCTCGACATTCTCCAAAAGGGCACCGACTTCCTCGCTAAGAAAGGCGTTGAGGAAGCGCGCCTGACCATGCAGCACATGCTCGCGCATCGCCTCAAGTGCGAGCGCATGCAACTCTATGTCGACTTTGATCAACCGCTCAACGATGCCGATGTCGAAGTGTTGCGCGACTGGGTCAAACGTCGCGCGGATGGCGAACCGCTGCAGCACATTCTCGGCATTGTCGAATTTTGCGATGCCGGGTTCGTGGTCGATTCACGCGCGCTGAT
The DNA here is from genome assembly GCA_965367965.1 of uncultured bacterium. Taxonomy (GTDB): domain Bacteria; phylum Verrucomicrobiota; class Verrucomicrobiia; order Verrucomicrobiales; family DEV007; genus JBBKXR01. Next base: position 2,299 of record CBDULB010000245.1, read on the forward strand.
CCCGCGCCCCGAGACCGAGGAGCTGGTCGAAAAACTGTTCGAGCGCTTACAAACGCCGCCGTCACGCCTGCTTGACGTCGGCTGTGGTTCGGGGGTGATCGGCCTGTCGCTGGCGAAACGCTTCGGGGCCGACAGTGAGGCATTGCTGGTGGACGTTTCGGAGGATGCGCTCGCGCTCGCCGAAGAGAACCGCATCGCATTGCAGGTGGAAAACGCCCGTCTGCTTCAGTCAGATCTGTTCGCGGCGATTGAGCCGGACATGCGCTTCGATCTGATTGTCGCCAATCTTCCGTATATCGCTGCGGATGAGATTGCCACGCTCGATCGCGAAGTGCAGCGCGACCCGCGGACGGCCCTGGATGGCGGGACGACCGGACTGGAAATCATGCTGCGCTTTTTGGCGGATTGCGGTGCTCGTCTGGAAAATGGAGCCATGATTGCGATGGAGTTTGGTGAAGGCCAGGGTGATGCCCTCAAGGCTGCTGCCGGTGACAATGGTTTGGAAAATATCGAAATCGTGAAAGATCTGTCGGGTCACGAGCGTTTCCTTTTTGCTGGTTTTTCCAAAGAATCCTAGTAATACAATCGTCCTCATTTTTCATTCTTTATCACGCTAGCGGCCCGCCCTGATCCGGGGCCGAAGTGATATTTTTAATCCCCACGCTAAAACCCCATCCCCTTACATCCCCATGGATAAATTTATCGTTCACGGCGGTTCCCGCCTCTCCGGCAGCGTCAATGTCAGCGGTTCAAAGAACTCGTCGCTGCCGATTCTTGCTGCCACCCTTTTGACCCGGGAGCCTTGTGTGATCCGCCGTGTGCCCGATGTCAGTGACACCAATTACATGGTGCAGATTTTGCAGAACCTCGGTGCTGAGGTGCAGCGCTTCAGTGGCACGGTGGAAATCAAAGCTGAGAAGCTGACCTCCGACGCGCCTTACGAACTGGTGCGCAAGATGCGCGCTTCGATCTGTGCCATGGGGCCGCTGCTGGCGCGACTCGGCGAAGCCAGTGTGTCACTGCCCGGCGGTTGCGTCATCGGCGATCGGCCGGTCGACTTGCATTTGAAAGGGCTCGAAGGTCTCGGTGCTGAAGTTAATGTCGAAGGCGGCAACATGCTGCTGACCGCGAAACAGGGGCTGACGGGTAACAAGATCAATTTGCGCGGCAAGCACGGTTCGACGGTGCTTGGCACTGATAATGTCATGATGGCGGCGACTTTGGCCAAAGGCACGACCATCATCGAAGGTGCTGCAGGCGAACCGGAGGTCGAAGACCTGGCCAATTTCCTGATCAAGATGGGTGCCAAAATCGAAGGAGCCGGCACTCGACGCATCGTTGTCGAAGGCGTCGACGAATTGCACGGAGCGGATCACACCGTGATTCCCGACCGTATCGAGGCGGGAACTTTCCTGGTCGCCGCGGCGATTGCCGGTGACGGGCCGGTGACCTTACGTCGGGTTGATCCCGAGCATCTGACGGCGGTCACGGAGGTTTTGGAAAAGGCCGGCTTTACCATTGTCTCTGATATCGAGGCTCAGCAGATGACTTTGACTAACGGTGCTGCTCGAAAAGGCTGTGACATCGTCACCGAAGCGTATCCGGGATTTCCCACCGACATGCAGGCGCAGATGTGCGCGCTGTTTGCGACTACGCCGGGCATCAGTGTCGTCACCGAAAAAATCTTTCCCGAGCGGTTCATGCACATTCCTGAACTCGGACGGATGGGCGCGGACATCGACCGTGAAGGCTCCACCGCTATCATTCGCGGCGTCGATCATCTCAGCGCGGCACCGGTGATGGCCAGCGATCTTCGCGCTTCCGCGGCGCTGGTGTTGGCGGGTCTGAGTGCCAGAGGTTCGACGGAAATCTCACGCGTTTACCACATCGACCGGGGCTACGAACACATCGACGAAAAACTCATCGAACTCGGCGCCAAGATGGAGCGCGTGAAAGCGTAGTCTGAAAAATCACGATTGGCGCATCGCCGGTTTCGGCGCATGCTGTCGGGTGATGAAGCTTTCTGCCTGCGTTTTTGTCGGTCTGCTCACCGCCATCGGGTCACCGATGGTGGTCGCTGAAGATACCGAATTCATTCCCAGAGGGTCGTCGGCGTGGCGCGAGGCTTTTGATCCACCGTTTCACCAACCGGCGGAAGTCAGTCGCGAGTCGGGATTGCGCAGCAAGCTGTTCGATTTGTTGCGACCCGCAATCGAAAAACGGGCCGGCGGAGGCGTGCTGTTCGAGGGC
>CBDULB010000246.1:0-4547 GCA_965367965.1 uncultured bacterium
TTGGTCCTGGGTGGAATAACCGTGGCTGTGGCGATCGTGCATCTCTACGTAGAAATTTTCGCGTCGAGGAAAATTCTGGCGCGTGACTACGCGCAACTATCCCGGCAACCAGTCTCGTCATGAACAAAGTAAGCTTCGAAAAAATGCTACCCGACCCCCTCGACGGCAGCGTTGCGCCACAAATCGCAAACGCTGTTGCCAAAGCCTGAACCCAATCCAGCCCATCCCAATTATGTCTAACGAAACACCGACCGACCCTAACCAAGCCCCAGGCGGCGAAGCACTCGACGAAGTCGCCACTCAATTGCGATCCCTGATCGATGTCCGGGACCGCACTCACGGATTCCCGAAAAAGACCTACCCAAAATGTTTTGTCGGCAGCGAAGCCGTCAGCGCAATGATTGCCGACGGACTTGCCAACGACCGGACCGACGCCGTTCGGCTCGGCGAGATGCTGCTCTGCAGCGGGGTATTTCACCACGTTCTCAAAGAGCATTCGTTCAAAGATGAAGCGCTCTTCTATCGTTTCAAGGAAGACCAGGACCATGGTGAAAAACTCAAGGATTTCACAGGTGAAACCGTCAGCTGGGCCGACTTCCTTTCGCCGATCCGTACCGGCGACAACACCCGGCACCTGCAACCGGCGATCCCCGACCGCGACCCCGATCTGGCCGACTTCACCCAGGACGACCTCGACACACTCGGCATCGAACCGCTCGACGAATACAACACCGCCCTGCTCGACAATACCCACCCCCGTGCCTGGATCGATCCCGAGCCCGACGGAAAATACAATCTGGTCGTCATCGGCGCAGGATCAGGTGGACTGATAACCGCAGCAGGCGCGGCCGGGGTCGGTGGCAAGGTGGCCTTGATCGAATCGCACCTGCTTGGAGGCGACTGCCTGAACGTCGGCTGTGTGCCCTCAAAGGCTCTGATAAGCGCTGCCCGAGTCGCCGCGATGGCACGCAAGGCCGGGGACTTCGGTGTCGAAACCGGACCGGTCAAAGTCAATTTCCCGAAAGTCATGGAACGACTGCGTCGACTGCGCGCCCACATTTCCCCCGCCGATTCAGCAGAGCGCTTCAGCCAGGAACTCGGCGTCGATGTCTTTATCGGCAAAGGAAAATTCACCGGACCCAACTCCGTCGAAGTCAACGGCAAGACACTCGAGTTTGCCAAAGCCGTCATCGCCACCGGCGGCAGCGCCGCCATTCCACCCATCGAAGGCCTCGCCGACGCCCCCTACCTGACCAACGCAAACATCTTCAACCTGACCGAACTGCCACCCCGTCTCGGCGTCATCGGTGCCGGCCCGATCGGCATGGAGTTGGCGCAGTGCTTTCAGCGTTTCGGCTCAGAGGTATCTGTATTCTCCCGAAAGGACGGTATCCTGCCCAAAGAAGACCCGACTGCCGCCAGGATTGTCGAAGATTCGATGCGCCGCGACGGCGTCAATTTCATCCTCAACAGCAGCTACAAAAAGGTCGTCAGCGATGGCCCGGAAAATCCGATCACCGTCATCTACGAACAGGACGGCGATGAAAAGTCGATCGAATTCGATGCCCTGCTGGTGGCCACTGGCCGCAAGCCAAACGTCGCCGGACTCGGGCTGGAGGCAGTCAACGTCGCCTACGATCAGCGCATGGGCATCGAAGTCGACGACCATCTGCGCACCACCAACCCGCAGATTTTCGCAGTCGGTGACGTCGCCAGCAAATACCAGTTCACCCATATGGCCGACTTCATGGCCCGGATCGTGATCCGTAATTCGCTATTTTTCGGCAAAGACAAAGTCAGCGACCTGCTCATTCCGTGGGCCACCTACACCGACCCCGAGGTCGCTCATGTCGGCCTCTACGAACAAGATCTCAAAGATCAGAAAATCGAGTATTCGACATTTACCAAAACCTTCGAACATCTCGACCGCGCCATCCTCGAGGACGAAACCGAAGGCTTTCTCAAAGTCTACACCCGCAAAGGCACCGACAAAATTCTCGGCGCCACCCTGGTCGGTCCCCATGCCGGCGACATGATCAGTGAGATCAGTGTAGCTATCAAAGCGGACATGGGGCTCGGTTCCCTGGCCGGCGTTATCCACCCCTACCCAACGCTCGCCGAAGTCATCCGCCAAACCGGCGACCTCTACAACAAGACCCGCCTGACACCCACCGTGCAAAAAGTATTCAACCGACTCACCGCTTTCCAGCGCCGGTGAGCAAGTTGAATCATTGGAATCAGTTGTCGCGAACGCTAACTGTCAACGGGCTCTGGTTGCTTGAGAAACCAATGAAAGCAAAAGTCCAGCCACCCAACTGGAAATCCGGCTCGGCGTGAAATTCGCGCTGGTGATGTATGCACGGTCGAAAAACACCGCCTACTCAGCGAGTTGGTCGAAAATAGGTGGTTGGGTCAGAGTATCGCCGTCGCAACCCATCATCCCGTAAGACTGATCGTCGGTGAGGATAAATACGAAATTGGGCCGGTCGGCCGCCTGCAGCGGAGCAAGCAGAAACAGCATGGCAATGCCTAGCGAGGCAAACGTGATTCTCATGATGAACAAATGTCAGGCCGGCTTGCGAAAAAGACCGTCAAGCGTGGCGAAGTTCTTTCGATAAGCTTCTACCACTTCGACGCCCTTAGGCTTCGAGCCCTCGATGATCAGCCAGTCACGGTAACCGGCCTTCTCCAGCGACAACCGGAACATGGCAAAATCAACATCACCCTCGCCGATAAAAGCGTTGTCCTGCTTGCAATGAACCTGACAGATCCGCTCGGACCCGAGCTGCTCGACCTCCGCGTAGATGTCGTAGCCCATGCGCAACGAATTGGCCGAATCGTAATAAACCTGAACCGCACTTGAGCCGACTGCATCGATAATTTTCAGATGATCGTCGGCGGAGAGCAGCGATTCGATCCCGAATACCACGCCGTTGTCCTCGGCTTTCTTTGCGATGGTTTTCAGTTTCTCGATGACCACATCCATCAACTCCGGCTTACCGTTGATGTCCCCCTTTCCAAAAAACGCCAACAGGCAGATCTTAGTGGCTTTGTCAGGTTGCTCCGTCTCCATTGCCGCCATGACATCGATGGCATCACTGACCCAGCCGATCGCCTCGGGAGTCGTGGCCAGCGGCATCTTGTTAAGAATTCCCATGCCTAACGAAGCGAGCCGGATACCGGTCTCATCGACGCGTTGGTAGTATTGCTCGCGAATCTTTTTGTCGCGAAGGTCAAACTCCGAGCCCGGCGTGCTGAAGCTGACCTGCAAACCTTCGAGCCCGATCTGCTGCGCAACGTCGAAGGCTGCGATGTCCTGCATCTTTCCGATCGTCCAGTCACAGGCACCGATCGGAAACATCGCGCGCCCTTGCCCCACCTCGCCCAGCGCGTTCGGCAGATAGCCGGCGGCAGCGGATGCGCATAAATATTTAAGCGCGGTGCGACGGGAACTCTTGGGATGGCCAGTCATATCATTTTGCCTTTTTCACAGTCTTCTTCTTTTCGTCCTTCGCCTTCATAGTAAACGGAATCACCGGTCGGGCGACTTTTTCATCGGGACCGCGAAACACGTAAGGTTCCCACAGTTTGCGTGCCTTCTTCCATTCGTCCAGCGTACGCGTCGGATACCATGATGGCGACCCATACTTACTGAAGTCAAACTTCTTCGCATTCTGCTCAACCCACTCACCAACCGTGGGCGTCGGGCAGGTCTCAGGAAAAATGCCCAGCGCACGGAAATCGTTGGACACCCCCTGATCCTTGATCACCTCGTCGCGCCATTTTTCCAACTCGGCGAGCATTTCCGCCTTCGCTTCCGCGTAGGCGGGATCGTCGGCGATGTTGTGAACTTCGTGCGGATCCTTCTTCAGATCGAACATCTCAATCTCCGGTTTGTTCGGCGCCATGAACGCCGCCTGCTCCGGGGTCAACTTGCCTTCCAGAGCCAACACATTCAGCTCGGCGAGCGGCGGATAGGCCCCCTCCTTGTAGTGACTGAACTGGCAGTAGGCGCGCTCCGGCATGAGGTTGAGGATCAGCTTGTGATCCTTCGAACGGATCGAGCGCATCGCATCGTGGGCATCGTCCATTTTGTCGCGGGCGGCAAAGGTGTAGCGACGATTCTTGACCTCGTCGCTGAACAGGCTTTTACCGTGCAGCGGCACAGGCGCTTCGATCCCCGCCGCTTCAAGAATGGTCGCGCAAATATCGATCGAATAGACCAGGTCTTCGTTCACCTGACCGGCATCGACCTTGCCCGGCCAGCGCAGGATCATCGGAATGCGCGTGCCTTCATCGTAGAGAAACTGCTTGCCGCGAATGTGACAGCGGCCGTGATCGCCGATGAAAAACACAATGGTATTTTCCGCCAGCCCCTCGTCGTCGAGTCGCTTCAGCAAGGCACCGACCTCACGGTCGACCAGCTGCATTTGCTCCAGACCATTGGCCCAGTCGCGACGGATGAATTCGGTGTCCGGATAGTACGGCGGCAATTCCACATCGGCGATGTCGATGGGACGTTGCGGGTCGCGGTTCCACGCGCGGTG
>CBDULB010000247.1:0-4543 GCA_965367965.1 uncultured bacterium
TGATGCCTTTCACATCATCAGAAGCGCCTTGCTTGGCTCGGCGCACAACAGTATTATTATCGGACTTGGATATTGATATCCCCCGCCCGTTGGCGGCGTTTTCAGGTTAACCAATGTGACCTCGCCGGTCCAGTGAATTCAGGGGTTTCAGGCCCTCACGCCGGCTCTCAAGCAGTCGCTGAGTTTACTTAGGACGGCTTGATAGTACGGCATTTTTTAAGTGCCGCGATGTGACCGGTCGGCAGCCCCGGAAAACGCAGGAAGCAGTCGGACTTTCGGTGGATTGCCAATCAACGGATCGGTGACTCAGCCCGGTCCGCCCCCCTACTCTTCGCCGGACAAATCCGGTCGGTTCTGCCGGGTCCGCGCGAGGCCCTGCTCGCGCCGCCATTCGGCGATTTTCTCATGGTGTCCGGACAACAGGATTTCCGGTACGCTCATGCCTTCAAACTCCGCCGGTCGCGTGTACTGCGGCGCCTCGAGCCGGTCGGCATCGCTGAACGATTCTTCGATCGACGACTGGTCGTCGCCCAGCACGCCGGGCAACAGGCGGGCGATGGCGTCGATCATCACTGCCGCCGCCAGGGCACCGTTGGTGAGCACGTAGTCACCGATCGATATTTCGTCGTCGACCAGCGCCTCGACCACGCGATGATCGATGCCTTCGTAGTGGCCGCAAAGCACGATCAGATGTGCTTCCCCGGAGAATTCGCGCGCTCCGGCCTGGTCAAAGCGCCGCCCCTGCGGCGTCATAAAGATCACCCGGCTCCTGCCTTCGCCGCGGTGCAGTTCACGCACGGCGGCAAAAAACGGTGCCGGCCCCATGACCATGCCCGGTCCCCCGCCGTACGGCGTGTCATCGACGCGGCGATGTTTATCGGTCGACCAGTCGCGCAAGTCGTGCGCGCGCAGCGCGACGTGCCCGGCATCCTGAGCCCGGCCGAGAATGCTTTCGCGCAACGGCGCCAGCACCACTTCGGGAAAAATTGTCAGCACGTCGATTTCCATGGCAGAAAAAAAGAGACTCAGCGGTAAATCGCGTGGTTGAGGGTGATGATCACCCGGTCCGGCCAATCGGCGTTCTTCGGCTGCAGCGATTCAATGCCGGGCGCAACCACCAACAGAAAGGGGGTGCCCCGCAACCACTCACCGCGATCATTGCTGCCCTTGAAGGCTCGATAGGTCAGGTGCTGCTCGGCGTAAGCGAAGGCGGAACCGCTTTTTCCGCCGTACGGATCGATGTATTCGAAGCGGAACCCGAGATCGTTTTCGGCGAGCTTTTCCGGCACCGAAGTCACCACCACAAAGTGATGCCGGGCGATTCCCCAGCGACTGGTATCGCTTTCGCCATAATGTTTGCGGGCGACAAACGAGCGCAGGCTGATGACCGGAGGCAGACCGCGGCGCAGCGAATCCGCCAGGTTGCCATGAACCCGTCTGAGAAACTGCCGGTCGCTTTTTTCATCGGCGCGGCGATCGAGGAAGCCGGACGTCGCGGCCGGCTGATTATTTTCGCTGAGTAGGTCGTTGAATCCGGCGGCGAGATCCTCGACAAAACAACCGTGACTATCCAGGCGCTTCACGCCGTCGGCGACAGTCGACGCCCGACCGGCGAACCAGCGATCGATCAGGAAACGCAGCCGCGTGGCATCGTCGCTGCCGACCAGGGTCGGAAAAATTTCGCGCTCGGCTCCGGTCGCAAAGCGCAGCGAATTGAGAATCGCCGTCGGCCCACAGGCTCTGGCTTTGTATTCGCGGTCGGCATTTTGATCGACAATCCGCAGCGGGTCGACCGGCACACCAAGTTGTTGTGCGATGAGATCACTCCCGATCGGCGCCGACAGCGTCAGCCCGACCAGGAAGGAAATCACCAAGGGATGTCGCACAGCTCCGGCGGATTTATTTGTCGCTGTCGCCCGCCTTCTGGCCGCGCAATTTTGCTTCGATGAAGCCATCCAGATCGCCGTCCATGACTTCTTGAATATTGCCCTGCTCGTAGCCGGTGCGATGATCTTTGACCATCTGATAGGGTTGAAATACGTAGGAACGAATCTGGCTGCCCCAGGCGATCTCGCCTTTTTCGCCGTACTGTCGCTCCATCTCGGAGGCCTTTTTGTCCTCCTCGATCTGAAACAACTTCGCCTTCAGCAACTTCAGCGCCGTAACGCGGTTCTTGTGCTGCGAACGTTCCGCCGTGCATCGAATTTGAATTCCCGATGGAAAGTGAGTCAGGTGAACGGCGGTCTCCACCTTGTTGACGTTCTGACCGCCCTTGCCGCCACTGCGCGCGGTTTTAATCTCGATCTCAGTCTCGTCGATTTCGATATCGATTTCATCATCGAGCTCCGGCACGACGTCGATACTGGCGAACGAGGTGTGACGTCGCGCCTGGGAATCGAACGGCGAGATGCGCACCAGACGATGCACGCCGCGCTCGGGAGAAAGATTGCCGAAGGCATTTTCACCGATCACCCGCAAGGTGACGCCGCGCACACCGGCCTCCTCGCCCTGTTGCAGGTCGACAATTTCAACCGAAAATCCGGCCCGCTCCGCCCAGCGCTGATACATGCGCAGCAGCATGTCGGCCCAGTCACAGGCTTCGGTTCCGCCGGCACCGGCATGGATCGTCAGGAAGGCATTCTCCTTGTCGTTGGGACCGTTGAGCAGCGCCTGCAGCTCGAATTTATCCAACTGCGCCTGTACTACTTTATAATCGCGCAGGATCTCCGCGGTGGTGTCGGGATCGTTCTCTTCGATCGCCATTTCCAGGAGCTCGCCGATGTCATCGACCCGCGAAGTCATTTCACGCATCGGTTCGACCTTGGCTTTCAGCGCCGATACCTCGGCAACTTTTGCCTGCGCCTTTTCGGAATCGTCCCAGAATCCCGGGACGGCCATTTCCGCTTCGATAGCTTGCCAGTCTGCTTCGAGTCTATCGAAGTCAAAGATACCGCCGAAGCTCGCTTAAGCGAGTCTTCAGCGCCTCAGTGTTGATCGCCGAGAGTTCATCCCGCGCGTTGCTGTTGTTGGAACCACTCATTTATCCGGTCAGTTTCGAAAAATCGAAGAGGCGCATTGTAGCCGCGCTTTGCCACGCTGTCTTGCACAGGATTTCGATAGCGTCGAAAAACATTGCTGGCACCTTCGCCGGGTGCGGCTTTGTTGACCACGTGCTGGACAAAACCTGCGCCATCCTGCTGCGCCGCATTCCCCTGACCGAGACCTCGCTCATCGTTCACTGGTGCAGCGATGAATTCGGCTTACTCAAGACGGTCGCCAAAGGTGCGCGCCGACCGAAGAGTCCGTTTGCCGGAAAGCTCGACCTGTTCTTCGATTGCGAACTGGAATTCGTCCGCTCCAAAAAAAGTGATCTGCACATCCTCAAAGATCTCGCCGTCAGCAATGCCCGACTCGGCCTGCGCGACAGCTACCTGCAGACTCAGGCGGCGACGTACTTCGGTCAGTTGGTCGAACAGGTCGCCGAAAACGAATCGCCGATCCCCGAACTGGTCGACCTGCTGCGTCGCGCACTCGATTACCTGGCTGCTCAGAAGCCCAACCTGCGCGCCGTCAACCACTTCGAAACCGAGCTGGCAAAACACCTGGGAGTGCTCGATCCGCAAGAAAAAATTTCGCGCGGCAACAGTCCGATCGACCGAATTGCCGACCTCGGAGCCCGCATTCCCAAGCAGCGCGCCGAATTGCTGGCCCGACTCAGCTGATTTCAGTGATTCTAAGCTTTCTCCGAAAGCACTCGCATTTCTTCGGAAACCGTGGATGATGTTCTCGTAGGTTGAGAGGAATCGGCATAATGCTGGATAGTTTTTCGAGACCGTTATCGAAGACCCAAAAAATAAAAGAATGAAACTGTTTGTCGGCAATCTGCCGTTTTCCGCCACTGAAATTGAAATCCGCGATGCGTTTACCCGTTTTGGCAACGTCACCGATTTTTACCTACCGCTCGATCGTGACAGCGGACGACCACGAGGCTTTGCCTTCGTGACTTTTGATAACCGCGAATCCGGAGAGGCCGCGATTAAAGAACTCGACGGCTCTGATTTTGCCGGTCGCCAACTACGCATTTCCGAAGCTGAAGAGCGTCGCCCACGCAGTGGCGGCGGCGGCGGTGGTGGCGGCGGCGGTGGTGGAAACTACGGCGGCGGTGGCGGCGGCGGAGGTGGAAACTACGGCGGCGGCGGCGGTGGTGGCGGCGGCGGCTACGGAGGTGGCGGCGGCGGTAGCCGTGGCGGCGGCAATGACCGTGGACGCCGAGGTGGCGGTGGCGGAGGTCGCAAACGCGATTTCGGCGACGTCCCGAACGACGACTCCTGGAGCTAAGCCATTGCGCTGAATCTTACGCGTCTAATCTCTCAACCTGACGCGTAGCTCATTTGCTTTGTCGGCGTCGACAGCCTCACCCGGCTGTTGGCGCCGACTTTTTTTATCTTCGGAGCTAGCACCTCAATGATATCTTCCGCCTGAAAGTGTTCAGGCTTAGTTTCCGGGTGAGGAAAATATATCAGCCCATACACGGCTGAGCCCG
>CBDULB010000248.1:0-4272 GCA_965367965.1 uncultured bacterium
CACAATCTGTATCGTCAGCCCGGCAAAAAGCGTCGCCTTCAGGCCTACCCTGGACCCTATCCAGCCACCAAAGAGATTGGTGAGAATGCCGCAGAATTCATAGAGCAGGAACAGGAAAGCAATCTGCACCGGCGAGTAGCCCGCCTCGTGAAAATTCAGCAGCACCAGCATCCGCAGGGCACCATCGGTGATGGTGAACCCCCAGTAGGAGATGGTGACGAGAACGTAGTCGCGAATGTTCATGGCGGAACGACTTTAAGCGCAGCCGGTCACGAGGCAGGCAACGATGTTGCCACCTTGGCAACCAGTTCCATGAGCCGGTTGGCATAGCCCCATTCGTTGTCGTACCAGACCAGCAGCTTCACCTGAGTGCCATCGACGACCATGGTCGAGAGTCCGTCGACGATGCCCGAGCGCGGGTCGTTCAGATAGTCCGACGACACCAGTGGTCGATCTTCGAAGCCGAGAATGCCGGCCAGTTCACCGCCGGCGGCGGCACGGAGCTTTTCGTTGACCTCTTCGACCGAGGTCTCGCGTTTGACTTCAAAAACGCAATCGGTGAGCGAGGCGTTGAGCAGTGGAACGCGCACCGCGACGCCGTTAAGTTTGCCTTTCAGATCGGGGTAAATCATCGTGATCGCCGTCGCCGATCCGGTGGTTGTCGGGATCAGTGAGTTGAGCGCCGACCGCGCCCGCCGGAAGTCCTTGTGCGGAGCATCGACGATCACCTGGGTGTTGGTGACATCGTGAATCGTGGTGATCAGGCCGTGCTCGATGCCGATTTGCTCGTGAATAACCTTCACCACCGGAGCGATGCAGTTGGTGGTACACGACGCAGCGGTGAGCACGTGATGCTGATCCGCGCGGTAGAGATCGTCATTGCAGCCCATCACTACATTCAGGGCATCCTCCTTGACCGGTGCCGCCACCACGACCTTCTTTGCGCCGCGATCGAAGTGCGGCTGGAGCGTGTCGGGGGTGCGGAACTTTCCGGAACTCTCGACGACGATGTCGACTCCCGAGCCGGCCCAGTCGATTTCGCCTGGATCACTGCACTCGCTGAAGCCAACGCGCCGGCCCTCGATCGAAAAGAAGTCATCGCCGGCTTCCATGTCGCGATCCCAGCGTCCGTGAACGCTGTCGAACTGCAACAAATGGGCAGCCAAAGCCGCTCCCCCCTTGACCTCGTTGACCTGCACGATCTCGAAATCGTCGTTATCCCATGCGGCCCGGAAACCGAGTCGCCCCATGCGGCCGAAGCCATTGATACCTACGCGTATGCTCATAATCAGAAAATTTCAGGACTTGTGATGGTCGAAAAATCAGGCCGCGCTCCGGTCGAGGTCGGCAAGCCATTCGCGGATACGTTGATCGATGAGATCTCTGACTTCCCGGAATGCCTGCTCCTTCGATCCACAGTTCTCTGCCAGTTCGTTTGGAGCCGGGATGCGCCACTGGTGCGACCGGGTTGCGAAGGGATACATTTTCGGGCAGTCCGGCTCCGATGGGGAGCACAGGAAAATGGCGTGATGGATAAGCTCTTTGCCCATGAACTCACCTAGCGACTTGCTGCGGTTAGCGCTGATGTCGATGCCGATTTCATTCATCGCGCGAACCGCTTCCATGGCAACCGGCTGCGGCTCCAGCCCGGCGCTGTAAACGGTGAAACGGGGGTCATCCATCGCCAGCAGAAGCGCCTCAGCGATCTGGCTGCGCGCGGAATTGTGATTGCAAAGAAACAGGATATTTCTTTTCGGCTTTCATAATCGGAAAATTCGTTAACAACTCCCTGACGCTCACTGCGAACTGCAGGTGGCCTCGTCATTTCCACAGGCCCCGGGAAGGCACAGGTCCGGCCGTCCCTGGCAGCAGTCTTCAGTCAGAAAATGCATCAGCTGACGGATGCCGTCCGGCCGGAGACGGTAGGTGATCGAACGGCCGTTCCGTTCAGAATCGATCAGCCCCGAGTGGACCAGTTCTTTGAGATGAAACGACAGGGTGTTCTTCGGCACCTGCAAGCCGTCGGACAGCTCACCGGCACAAAGTCCCCCGTCGCCGGCCGCAACCAGCAGGCGGAAAACCCGCAGCCGCGCCGGTTGCGCGAGAGATGCCAGAGCCGTGACCGCTTCATCCAGTTCCATAATTCCAGAATAGTAGAACTATATGCCACGACGTCAACAGCATCAGCGCAAGTGAGTGTAACGTTTCCGCCACATTCAAAACGCAAACCGCACCGCAGGAAGCAACCCCGACCGCACCGTGCGATATTGCAGCCGCAGATTGTCGTGAGTTGCCGGCCAGTGTTCAGCCAAGTCTAAACTGTCGCGTAGCGACCAGCCCCGGTAGCCGTGGATTTTTCGGCAGGCCGCAAATTCCGGCGTCGCCACGCAACGCGACCACCGTTCGGGCAATCAAACACGGGGGATGAATCCCCCGCCTGACCAGACCGGTCCCTGCGGGACAGCGCTGCAGAGCGCTCCCTGCAGGACGGCGATTGGGATCGGCGCGCCCCTAATCCAACGTGACGCTCTGCGCGGCGCTACCAACCCCGGCTTGTTTCGACACCACGGTATCCGGGCTGTCTTTGCCGGCTTTGACGATGAAGGTTTTTCCTTTCGGTGCACCGGGAGTGAAGGTCTTGCCGCTCGCCCGAACCGTGTAAAGAATCTCGTTCGATTCGGCGTCGATCAGTTGCACGACCGGATTTTCGACATCGAAGGTCAGCTCGCCGAGCTTGCCCCACGATGGCGGGTTGTAGTTGTCGAACTGGGAAATCGTCAGCGGCCAGCCGGGATACTGTTTGGCGGCAGGATCAGTGACATCGACATTGCGCGGCCAGCATTCCATGGTGATGTCGCGGGTCTTGGTATTCAAGCGGACAAAACCAAAGCCGGCGGCGCGAGTGTTGAGAATGTTGCCGGCCGGATTTTTTTCGGGATTTGCCGCAGCGTAGTTGGTCACCTTGTTAGCGAATCCATCGAGGTGGTCACCGGTGTATTCGGGAGCCCCGGGCTCGCGATTCGGGCCGGGCTCAAGCGGCTCCCACCAGCGCAGGTAGAGGTTGGCGATCGAAGGTACGCAGAACGACCAGATGGCGTCGCGATATTCATCGACCCCCTGATGAAAAATCGTCGCCAGGTGCTGGTCACCGGCATAGTGAAACGCGTAGGCTTTGCGCAACGCGCGCAGCGCATTGTTGCGTCCGGTCTGCGGCCAGCCGTTGGAATCCATGTCGGCGTGCAGGCGACCGTTGGCGGCACCGTGAATATGAGCACCACCACAGAAAATCGTCGCGGAAAGCGCGACTTTCATATCGGCCTGACTCCAGTCCTGCGCCCACTGATCGATGAACTTCAATTGGCGTTCGCCGAGCAGAATCGCGCCTTCGACATCGACGCTGGCAGGATCGTAATCCGGGTTGCGGATATGATCGGGACGCGGCCCCTGTTTGGGCACGCGACCGGCCGGTCCGGTTTTAAATTTACGATCTTCGAGAACCGCAAAGTCAATATTACCCCAGTTCAAATTCGTAAACCAGACACCGATCCCCTGGCCGATTTTGTGCGGATCGACCGGATCGGGAAAGTGACTGGTTTGAGCGCGTTCAACTTCCTGAACGTAGTCGCCCGGCTGAGAGTAACCGCCGTCGGCCGCTCCTGAGAGGGTCGATACTTTGCCGCTTTCGCCCCACAGATTGGGCTGGCCGGCATCGTGATCATCGGGCAGGCAAAGCGTCGGCCGATCCTTGATGATTTCGCCGAAATCACGACCGAACTTGAGCCAGGCGGCATAGTGCCGGTTGTGATCGTAGACCTGATCGCCGGAGAAGAACAACACGTCGGCGTCGACCTTTTTGACATTGTCGATCAGATCCTGACGCGAGATATCGCCGCCGTGCGCAGGGTGAATGGAATTACCGGTAAAGCCGGCGACAATAATCTCATCTTTATCGGTCGGGTTCTTGCGAATGCTGCCCTCGTAGCTGGCTTCGGTGCCGTGCAGCACGCGGTATTTTTGCGTTTTGGTATCGTCCCAGTTTTCGACGCGGAACGGTGCCGTCCAGCCCCGCTCGATGGCTTCGGTTTTCGCCATCTCGACCCACTTGCCATCCTTCTCGATCTCAAGGCGAACAGTTCGCGTGGCCCCCTCAGGGATCGGATACAGCTGCGCAGTCAGCTTGAGCGTCTGATCGCTGACGGTGTAAAGCGCAAAGCAAATGATGTCCTTGTCGGCGACTTCGGGAATCTCGAGGATAGCACGGCCCTTGCCTTT
>CBDULB010000249.1:0-4262 GCA_965367965.1 uncultured bacterium
TACGCCGGATCGGCTCGGGCTCCGGTTCCTCAGCCATTTCGGCTTCGGGCTCGGCGGTTGCTTTGACTTCGGCTTCGGGTTCAGGATCAGGCTCGGCGATCTTCACGGCGGCCTGCGCCACATCATTATCGTCGTCGTCGTCTCCGGCTGCAACCGCAGTGACCGGTGTGGCTTCGTCTTCAGCAGGCGCGGGCGCCGCCGCCGCAGCTTCGACCTCCGGCTCAGCTTCCGCCTCGACCTCGGCCTCGGCCTCGGCTTGTGGCTCATCCGTTTTGACCAGGTCGCCGTATTTGGCTTCGAGTTCGGGATTGGAAAGGTGGGGATCGAGACTGGTGGCGGTGATAAAATGGCGAATTGCGGCACCTGCTTCGCCCTGGCGGTCGGCAAGTACGGCCTTTTCAATGTGCGCGGCGGCACTGGCCGGGTTGCTGCTGAGCACGGAATCGAGGATGCGTCCGGCATCCGCAGTTGAGCCTACTGCAGCGTAGCATTTGGCTGCGTTGAGCAGCGATTTCTCGTCCGCGGGCAGGCTTTCGACCTCATGAAGCAGGTCGGCGGCCTCCTGCTGTTGATCCTCTCCCAGATAGGCCTCAAGCAGGGCGAGACGGATCTCCCAGTTCTCCGGGGCAGCATTGAGGGCGTTGCGCAGGGCGTTGGTGATGGCGCTCATAGTAATTAACAAAAGGAAAACATGAAGAGAATCGGCGAAATTGTCACGACAAAGTGTTCATGAAATGAGTTACGACCTTGATCTGGAAGAACCTGGATGCGGTGGCGTTGGGTCAAACCGGTGCGATCGATCGCCGTCAGTCAAAGTCATCGTTCCCCGTCTGGTATTGCGAGTTTGCCCGGAAAATGTGACTTTTTTCTCTACAATCACTGAATCCGGGGTCGTCGTGGCGGGATTTCGATTCACAATGGCGCTGGCGTCTCATTTGGTCTGGCGCTAGGCTCCGCGCCTGCCATGAGAAATCCTATTTTTCAATCCACTGCAATCAGTGCCGCTGCGGCGCTGTTGACCATCATCATCGGGGGGGCTGCCCGGGCGGATTCGGTGCCGGAGGATCTGACGCTGACAAGTTTCTCCGGTCCTGACCTCACGCCCAGCCCGGCCTGCCTTTGTGCCGCCGTCGACGGCACGGTTTATGTTGGAGTCGATCTCAACGGGTCGCTGGGCAAAGGACCGGGCAAGGGGCGTATCGTACGCCTGACCGACGCCGACAAGGATGGCGTCGCCGACGCCCACACGGTGTTCGCGGAGATCGACAATCCGCGAGGTTTGATCGCGCTCGGCGACAAGTTGTGGGTGCTGCACACGGCTTTCGGCGAGGACGGCACATCGACCGGCATGGATCTGGTGGTGCTGACCGACGCCGATGGCGACGGGATCGCCGACGGGCCGGCGGAAGTTTTGATCGAAGCCATCTGCTCGGCGCATCAGATCAACAGCCGCGGCACGGATCACTCGACCAACGGCATTCGCATGGGCATCGACGGATGGATCTACATCGCGGTCGGTGACTTTGGTTTTCACAACGCCACCGATCGCGACGGCACGCAATTGACGCTGCTCGGTGGTGGCATTGTCAGGGTGCGACCGGACGGCACCGAGATGGAGCTCTACACGACCGGAATGCGCAACATTTACGACGTCGCCATCGATCCGTTCATGAATGTGTTCACCCGTGGCAACACCAACGATGGTGGCGGTTGGAATGTGCGTTTCGTCGATCACATCCAGTCCGGCGAATACGGCTACCCGCGCCTGTTTAAGAATTTTGCCGATGAGATTCTGCCGGCCCTGGAAGATCTCGGTGGCGGTTCCGGAGTCGGTGCGATGTTTTTGTCCGAGCCGACCTGGCCGGCGAAATACAACGACCAACCCTTGATGGCCGACTGGGGACGCAAAGCGGTTTACCTGCATCGTCTGACACCGGACGGCGCGACTTTTACCCAGAAAGCGGAAGATTTTGTGCACGTCTCGCAGGTTTCCGACCTCGATGTCGACGGCAGCGGGCAGATGTTTTTGAGCGCCTGGGACGGCGCCGGATTTAGAGGTGATCCCGGCAAGGGCTACGTGGTGCGTGTGGTGCCGAATGATTGGCAGTATCAACCGGTCAGCGATCTGCAAGCGGCTTCCGCTGTGCAGCTGGTTGAGCAGTTAAAATCGGCCAGTGCGACGGTTCGCGGTGCCGCCCAGCAGGAATTGCTGAGCCGCGCCGATGCCGCTCCGGTGAGCGACCCGTTGACGGCGCTGGCCCGGGATTCACAGGCAAGTCCGGCGAGCCGGGTGGCGGCGCTGTTTACGCTCGCCCAGCTCGAAACGAGCCCCGGCAAGCTGTTGGCGTTCGCCGACGACGCGCTGCTGCGTGAGTTTGCGCTGCGCGCCGCAGCTGACCGCCTGCCGCGCTTGAAGGACGCCGATCTGGCGCTCGAACCGTTTGTCGCCGCGCTCAACGATGGCACCGCGCGCGAAAAAGCCGCCGCCGCCGTGGCGCTCGGCCGCCTCGGTAAAGTCGAAGCGGCGTCTGCCCTGCTCAGCGTTGCCTACGAAAAACCTGCGCCGGAAGGCCGGCCGACGGCGACTCAGCTGGACACCATCAAGCCCGGCCGAACCTCTCAACTGAAGTTTGCGGTGCGCGCCGGAGAAACGCTGTATCTCAATTTAGCGGAAACCAACCCGGTCGAAACCGCGTCGAAGTTGGCGTTCGTGGACGCAGCCTTTGTGCTGGCGGACAACAACAAAGTATGGCTGAGCGAGCTCACGCCGACCAGCGGTGAGATCGTTAAACTGGAAGGTGACGCAAAAGATAAGCCGAATAAGAAAAACAAGTTGGGTGATCACAGTTTCGCGGTTGCTGCACCGACCACGCTGGCCTTCAAAGTTCCGGAGAATGCCGTTGAGTTGGTTGGCAAAGTCATGCCGGCGCCGGTTGCCGACAAAAGTGGCTCGGTGGATTTTTTCGCCTCGACGGTGCAGCCCGGTGAGGGCGGAGGTCCGGCTACCGAAGTCACCAGTCCGCGTCACGCCACGCCGAATGCCGACCTGGTGGTGCCGCACCTCGCCGCGCATGCCCTGGTCCGCCTGCGGGCCATCGATGCCTGTCTCGCCGCGGTGGGCACGTCCTCGGAAGACCTCGGTTTGTGGGCGCTGTCCTACCTGCACGATGAAAAGGTGGTCGCCGGATTGCTCGACAAGCTGGCGGCCAGCAAAGCCGGTGACGCTTCGCGAAACAAAATCATCACCACGCTCGCGCGTCTGTATCAGCGCGAGGCGGCCTACGACGGTTCGTGGTGGTGGACCACCCGACCCGACACGCGCGGTCCCTACTACAAACCCGAGACCTGGCAGGCTTCGACAAAAATCGCCGCGGCTCTCGAAGCGGAGCTGGACAGCGATGATCCGGCGACCGCGGTTTTTCTCGCGGAGTTGAATGACTCGCACCGGCTCGGCCTCGACAAACTCGGCAGTCTGCAGACCGCTGAACAGGCCGGCGCGGAAATGCCGACGGTCGACCTGGCCAAGATCGCGTCGCAGCAGGGCGCGGTTGGCACCACTCCGGTTGAGGATGTGATTCTGTCGATCGATAAGTTGAAGGGCGATCTCAAGCACGGCGAAAAGCTGTTCGCGCAACAGGGCTGCGTTGCCTGTCACGCGCTCAAGGAGGGTGGTCCGGTGCTGGGACCGTTCATGGGCCAGATCGGATCGATCATGAATCGCGAGCAGATCGCCACCGCCATTTTGCGGCCCAACGACACCATTTCGCAGGGCTTTCAGACGGCGCAAATCACGCTCAAAGACGGCACCGTGCACATGGGCTTTGTCACTGCCAGCGATGTCGACAAGATCGTGCTGCGCAATGTTGCCGGTCAGGTGACCACTCTGAAAGCCGGGGATGTCGCCAAAGAAGAGCACCTGCCGGTATCGATGATGCCTCCGGGGCTGGCCAACGCTCTGTCGCTCGAAGATTTCGTTTCCCTGGTCGACTTCCTCGCCTCGAAGAAACAGTAGGGGGGTAGGAGATAGGAGATAGGAGATAGCGTTTCAGCTGGCCGCGCTGGGTAGCTGCGAGCGTCAGCGAGTGGCGGAGCTGGACGGAGGTGCACTGTCCGCGTCCGTGCCACCTGTTCGATTCGTCAGCCGGATGACGTAGAGCAGTGGCAAGACCCCGAACACGCCGAACGCGCAGTCGATCAAGCGCCAGCCGCCGGAATGGAACGACTGGTGTCGATGGCCGTCGTCCATTTCACCAGTAGATTGA
>CBDULB010000250.1:0-4177 GCA_965367965.1 uncultured bacterium
GCAAGCCGTGTGTTTCAAAATTCAAGGCGAATCCGGACAAGTATCTCGCAAAATTAGCATAGCCTCATGGGGCGGGAACTGCCGACTTACTAATTTGGAGTAGGCGAGACCCTTTCGAATATTGCGGGCGTAGGCATCGTAATTTGGGCGATTTGCAATCCCTTGCCAGTATCGGTCGGCAGGTTGGCGTGAGCCGACTCTGCAACCGGTTTCGGCAAATCGGGAACTTGCGGAGAAAACATAATCGAGCGTGAGCCAGTCAGGCTCTGCGTCCATGCCCTGAGGGCGCCCTGAGTTGACGTCAGACGGAAATTGATTCGTTTCCGGATCAATTCGCGCCGGCTCGGCTAAAATTTCCCGATCAGTATTTACCATAATTATCTTGCAATTCTGGGTAAAATATCAATAATGAACAAGAAAAATGATAAAAATGTCACTTTTCTAAAGTTATGGATATCAAAGTCGCCATCTATACCTGCATGCCTTCTGTCGTGCGTCAGGGGCTTACCAAGAGTTACATCGCGATGCGCACGGCGCGCGAACGGCGGTTCTCGTTGCAAAAGCCTGCGGAACTTCGGATCGCGACGAACGCACCGACCGAACCCGCTGTCGACGAACTCAAGGTCGTCTACGTCACGGGCTTTCCGCGCAGTGGCACGACGTTACTGAAATACTTCTTCGGCACGGCTGAGGGCTTTCAGCAGACTGCTTTTGATCCGTCCGGATTTCAGAAAGCCTGGTCGAAGGCGCAGGCATCTCCCGGCGAGGTGCTGGTCGATAAATCAAACCACTACATCTATTCGGCAGACAACATCTTTCGAGCTTGCGGCCGAAAGGTGGCGATGGTGACGGTGGTCCGCGATCCGCGTGACTGCATTGTCAGTTTTCTAAAATACCACGAAAACCGGGAGGTTCCTCGCGACATGAAATTCTGGGACTACTGGACCGGGCAGCATGAGCGCTTCTTCGATTTTGCGGAGCATTCCGGTTATGGTGATCGCATTATTGTCCTGCGCTATGAAGATCTGGTGACGGCACCGGAGGCGGCGAAGGCCTATTTCTTAAATGCTCTGGGCAGGAGTGTTTCCAGTGATCAACTGGACGCGTCATACATCAATCAGAATCCCGGCGAAGGCTGGGACGATAGCGTGCATGAGCACGACCGCGTCAGCACCTTCGCGCTTTCGAAATGGAGGCAGATCGAAGCGCCTGATCACTCGCTGAAAGAATTGCTCGATGGTTGGCGAAACCATCCGCGGGCGGTCCGCATGATGGATCGTCTTGGTTATACGGAGGACGGCTTTGGGGATCTGAAAATGAAGCCCGATGATTTTCACTTTTTCTCATCGGATCGCAGTGAAGGCTGAGTGAGGAGTGAGTACGGGGATGAATACTCAGCGATCCAATCCAGGACGTGAACTTGTCGGCATCGCTTTGCTGGCGCTGGCATTGCGCCTGGCGTTTATCTTTTTTGCCGGGCCGCACGTCTATGGCGATGGCACGGGGTACCCTCGCCAGGGGATGCAAATGGTCACCGGTCAAGGTGAACTCGACACCAGTTGGTTGGGAGCGTACTCGTTCTGGTTAGCGGCGGTCTACGCGCTGATTCCATCGGTCAAGTGGTGTGCGATCGTCGGTGCGCTGATCCCCGGAGTTCTGCTGGTCAGCGTCGCGCAATGGATCGGTATTCGGCTCTACAGTCGGCGTGTCGGATTGCTCACCGGTTTATTCTGTGCGTTTCATCCCTTGCTGATCAGCTACTCGACCAATGGCTACATGGAGACTTTCTACTGTTTGCTGCTGGCCTTGGCCATGCTCGGACTAAGCGAACTTTTCCTGTTGGCTCCGGGAAAAAAGCGGACGCTGTACGGTGCGTTTTCCGGAGTGGCCATGGCGATCGCTTTTGCGACTCGCAATGAGGCGCTGCTACTGGCGTTCGCCACTCTGTTGGTTCCGTGGTTTGCGATCGCGGGATGGCAGCGAAAGTTGCGCGACACCGCAACTCTCGCTGGCGGCATGGCATTCGGTGTCGGGCTGTATCTCATCGTCGCGCTGACGGTCACCGGCAGCTATGGACTGTTCGGTAAAATGGGCAACCTGTCCCGACACAGCGACATCTTCCTCGAGCGGGAAGCGGCGGCTGCCGAGGTATACGGCGCCGGCGGGATCATCGAAAAATCGAGAGATGACGCGTCGGCTTTAACGGACCAGGACAACGTTGTGCGCAGCGAATCCGGCTTTGGCGTGCGCTTGTCAACTTTGGCGAATCGCTTGATGAAAAACCTGCGCTCGGCGTTGCCGTGGAGTGCAGTTCGCCTGTTCGCCTCGCCGCTGCCGTTGTTGGCCTTGATTCCGATCGTGGCATGGATGCGACATCGAGGCTGGCGGCGGGAACTGATTCCGACCTGCCTGATGCTGATCTTCTTTCCGGTGTTCTTTTCCCTGTATGCGGTGCAGCCGCGCTATCTGATGCCGATCGTCGTTCCGGTACACGTGTTGGCGGCGTCAGGCGCAGTATCGCTGGTTGCGTGGTGGAGTCGGCGTCGCGAGGTTCGAGGTGCGAGGCGGGATGTATCTCTCGCCATCGTCAGCGGATGCCTGCTGCTTTTTCTCCTTGCCGGTACGGTGTGGAAAGGAACTCGCACTCTTGCCGAGCGCGATTTGCACCAACAGCTCGCTGCCTGGCTGGATCGTGAAGTGCCGCTCGATCAAACCATCGCCGGCTGCGGCTTTGGACACATCGGCGACACGACGTTTCGCAGCGGACATCCGTTTTTGGTCCGCTTGCATACCGACGATCCCGCCGAGCTCGAAAGTTTCATTCGCGAGCGCACCGATGGTTGGCTGGTGCTTTACTCGGACTATCTCGGCGATGCCAATCCTGCGCTGTTACCCTATCTTGATAAGTCGCTACCGGGCTTTCAACGGCGCCAGGAGATTCGCTCGTCAGGTGGTTTGCGAGCGCAGATCTTTGAGCTGAATGAGCACACACTCGCCAAGCGGGACCAATAATTTATAGATTATGGCGGAACCACTCACCCAAACGACGCTCTCCGGCGTGATCTTGCGATCGAGCGATGCCGCGCGCAGTTCCGGCGGCTGGGGATTTTTACTCGGCAGTGTCGCGTTGAGTTCAACCGCTCAGATTTTGCTGAAAGCGGGAGCTGTGGTGGGCACTGAGTCAGGGGGAATGGTTTCGAAAGGGGTCTCACTGTTCACTCAACCCGCAGTGATCGTTGGCCTGATGCTTTACGGACTCGGCACGTTACTGTGGTTGAAATGCCTTTCCCGTTTGGATCTTGGACTGGCCTATCTGGTATCGGCGCTTCAATACGTCGTCGTTTTTGCGGCGGCACGGATCGTGTTCGGCGAAACCCTGAGCCCGACTCGTTGCCTCGGATTAGCTGTCATCGTCGTTGGCATCGTGATCGTTTCCCGCCCCCGCAATTCATGAATCCTATCACTTTTATTATCGGTAGCGTGCTGCTCGGAGCCTGTGCTCAACTGGTGATGAAATCGGGCGCGAGTCGCTCGGGATCCAAGGGGCTGCTCGGTATTCTGACCCGACCAGCGACGATGGCCGGGCTTTCCCTCAACGCTCTCGCCGCGGCATTGTGGATTATTTCTCTGCGTAGCGTCGACCTCAGTTACGCCTTTCCCTGGCTGAGCTTAAATTTCATTCTCGTGCCACTCGGTGCCGCGCTGTTTCACGGTGAGCAGATCACCCGCCAGAAAGTGGTGGGCATGTCAGGCATCACCATCGGTTTGGCAATCGTGGCCATTGGCTAAGTGGCACTATCTGAGCAGCAGGCGTTCGCTCAACTGGCTCGGTTTGCTTAGCTGCTCGATCGCTAGCCGAAGCGTAGTGTAGCGCGGGTTTTCGAGCTGTTCATCGGCAAGAATGAAAGCGCGAACGCTGCCGAGTTTGCCATCAGCTGCCAGCAGTTTTCCGGGGTCAGCGAGTTCTTCGTCAGTGAGATCCTTCCACATTAATCCGGTGCGGTGCAGACGCGCCTGCAGCTCGTTGAGGTCGTCGGCAAGAAAGGAAATTTCGCGAACTTCGGCATCCGCGAGAATGGGCTGAAGCGCGGTGGCATAGTGCCGATTGATGGGCGCGTCGGCGCTGAAATGAAAGATGCCGCTGTAGGCGAACAGAAGCAGGGTCAGCAGGGCCGGC
>CBDULB010000251.1:0-4162 GCA_965367965.1 uncultured bacterium
GGTGAATGGACCGGTGTTGAGAAGCCGCAGAAAAAGGAAGGTGAAGCGAAATGAGCACAGGCTGTCCAGATATGACGCGCAGTAGTGCCATCGTAGCTGCGAGCGTCAGCGAGTGGCCCATCTGCCGGTCGGGTGAAGCTGAGCGCCGCTCTGCCATCGCAAGGTTCACCTTCCCGGCAAGGCGGCTACGAGCAGGCATCGCAGCGGCGCTGTGTGTGCTGTGTCTGATCTCCTCGAACGCTTTTGCCAAGCCGAACGTCCTGTTCATCGTCGCCGATGATTTGAATTGTGCGCTTGGCCCGTATGGCGATCCGGTGGCGGTGACGCCGAACCTCGATCGCCTGGCGGCGCGCGGGCTGGTATTTGAAAATGCTTACTGCCAGCAGGCGGTGTGCAATCCTTCACGCTCGTCATTTCTCACCGGGCTGCGGCCTGACACGGTCGGTGTCGATGACTTGCGCAAAGGTTTTCGCGACACCGCACCGAATGGCAAATCGCTGGTGACACTGCCGGAGTTTTTCAAAAACCAGGGCTACTTCTGTCAGAACATCGGCAAGCTGTTTCACAACATGGGTGAGACTCAGGACCGCCGTTCGTGGTCGATGGATGAGGTGTTGTTCAAGGGCACGCACGCGATGGATACCGTGTTCGCCAACACGCCGACGCCCGAGGGTGAAGAAAGACCGGCTTATAAAGCGCCGGTGATCGAAGCGCTCGAAGTGCCGGACACCGCGTATCGAGATGGCCAAATCGCCAATCTCGCGGCGGCGATGCTGCGCGATCATGCGTCGGAAAAAAGTGAGCAACCGTTCTTTCTTGCGGTGGGATTCTGGCGGCCGCATCTGCCGTTTGTGGCGCCGAAGAAATACTGGGACCTGTATCAAGCGGAGGAGGTGACGCTGCCGACGCCGGCGACTGTGCCGGCGAACGCACCGGCGATCGCGATTCACGAGTCGCGGGAGATTCGCGGCTACGGTGGCACGCCGAAGGATCGTGAGTTTACCAGCGATGAAGTACGTCACTTCCGCCACGGCTACTATGCGGCGATCAGTTTTCTCGACGCGCAGATCGGCGAGGTGCTCGATGCGCTCGAGGACAGCGGCCAGGCTGATGAAACCATTGTGGTGTTTACCTCGGATCATGGATTTCACATCGGTGAACACACGCTGTGGGGTAAGACCAGCAACTTCGAGTTGGATGCACGCGTGCCGCTGATCGTGGCAGATCCAGCGCATGCGCAGAATGCCGGTAAGCGCACTTCGGCACTGGCGGAGTTAGTTGATTTGTATCCCACTTTTGTGGATCTGGCAGGATTGCCGGCAGAGGCTTTGCCCGAAAATCTCGAAGGCGTTTCGCTGGCGCCGGTTGTCGAAGATCCGACCGTCGAGGTGAAGGACGCGGCGTTCACCCAGCATCAACAGCCGTTCTATGGCAGTCGAAAAGACTGGCAGGCCTGGGGCTATTCGGTGCGCACGGATGCCTGGCGCTACACCGAGTGGCGGGCGATCGAAGGTGACGAGGTGATGGCGCGGGAGTTGTACGATCACCGCAACGATCCGTTGGAGACGGGCAATGTCGCTGCCGAGGCGGCGCATGCGGACACCTTGAAAAAACTTGAGGCTCGCCTCGCCAGTCAATTCCCCAGGTCATGAGGAATGCCGATTTAGTTGTTCTGGTGGTCTACATCATCGGGGTGGTTGGCCTCGGTTGCTGGTTCGCGCGGGGTTCGGGAACGACCAAGGGCTTCATGGCGGCGGGTGGCAAGCTGCCGGGCTGGGTGGTCGGCCTGTCGATCTTCGGCACCTTTGTCAGCAGTATCAGTTTTCTGGCCAACCCGGGAAAGAGCTTCGACGCCAACTGGAATCCGTTTGTGTTCGGTCTGTCGCTGCCGGTGGCGGCGTGGGTGGCGACGAAATGGTTCGTGCCGTTTTTCCGCAACACCGGGGAGGTGTCGGCCTACACCCATCTTGAAAATCGCTTCGGAGCGTGGGCGCGCATTTATGCGGTGGTTTGCTACCTGCTGACGCAGATGGGACGTATCGGCACGATTCTGTATCTGGTCGCGCTGGCGCTGGCACCACTGACCGGATGGGATGTGAAAACGATCATCATCGTGACCGGCGTTCTGGTCACGGTTTACACACTGATCGGGGGCATTGAGGCCGTGATCTGGACCGACGTGGTGCAGAGTGTGGTGCTGACCCTGGGGATTCTACTCAGTCTCGGTCTGATCTTTTCGCGGATGCCGGAAGGGCCGGGGCAGGTGTTTGAAATTGCAGCGGCGCAGGACAAATTTTCGCTGGGCAGTTTCGGCGCGTCACTGAGTGAGCCGACCTTCTGGGTGATCTTCGTGTTTGGACTGTTCATCAATCTGCAGAACTTCGGTATCGATCAAAGTTATGTGCAGCGTTATGCAACGGCGAAAAGTGATCAGGCGGCGTCGCGGAGTGTCTGGATGGGAGCGCTGTTGTATGTGCCGATCTCGGCGCTGCTGTTTCTGGTGGGGACCGGCTTGCACGCATTTTACACGGCGCAGCCGGAACTGTTACCGGATGGCGTCGAGGGCATGGCCACCGCTCATGGCGACAAAATGTTTCCTCACTTTATCGCCACGCAGATGCCTGCCGGTGTCACCGGGTTGCTGATCGCGGCAGTGCTGGCGGCGGCGATGAGTTCGGTGGATTCGTCGTTGAACGGCTCGGCAACGCTGACCTGGTGCGATTTGATCAAACGCTTTCGACGCAAGGGAGACGATGCCGCTGAGGAGATCACCGGCATGAGGGTGCTGCGTGTCGCGACCATCGGCTTTGGCGTGGTCGGTACCGCCGCGGCTTTGGCGATGCTCAGGGTGAAGAGTGCGCTCGACGCCTGGTGGATGATTTCGTCGGTGTTCTCGGGTGGTATTCTCGGGCTTTTCCTGCTCGGTCTGATCGTGCGTCGTGCCGGCAATGTCGCGGCGGCGATCGGTGTCGTGCTCGGGGTGCTGGTGATCTCCTGGCTGACCCTGTCCAGTCTCGGTTTGCCCGAAGGTGTTAAGCCGGCGCTGCACGGCAACCTGACGATTGTCGTCGGCACGCTGACTATTTTTCTCGTCGGACTGGGAGTCAGTCGACTCAACCAAAACCGTTCTTCTGCTAATGTCTGAATCTACTCCACGTTTCTGCGGCATCGTGCCGCCAATGGTCACACCTTTGCTCGGGGGCGATGAACTCGATGTCGCCGGCCTCGAGCGTTTGGTCGAACACTTGATCGCCGGCGGGGTGGCTGGAATCTTTATTCTCGGCACCACCGGAGAAGCGCCAAGTCTCAGCTATCGCCTGCGACGCGAACTGGTTGAGCGATCGACAAAATTGATTGCCGGTCGGGTGCCGGTACTGGTCGGCATCACCGATACCTCGCTGGTGGAATCGTTGAATCTTGCCAATTATTCGGCTGACTGCGGCGCCGATGCAGTGGTCGCGGCACCGCCGTATTATCTGCCGGCGGGACAGCCGGAGTTGCGTGAATATCTGGACCATTTGGCGTCGCGGACACCCCTGCCTCTAATGTTATACAACATGCCGTCGCTGACCAAGGTGTGGTTCGACAGTGAGACGGTGGCGCATGCCATGGGCATGGAAAATGTCGTTGGCTTGAAGGACAGCTCGGGCGACCTCAGTTATTTTCGAAAAATTCAACGCAAGGCGACGGAGCGGCGCCCGGACTGGTCGTTGCTGGTCGGGCCGGAGGAAATTCTGGCCGAAACGGTGTTGCTCGGCGGTCATGGTGGCGTCAACGGCGGAGCCAATCTGCATCCAAAGTTGTATGTCGAACTATATCAGGCAGCCCTGGCGGGAGAGTTGGTGAAGACTCGTGAGTTGTCGATGAAGGTGCTCGAGCTGAGCGATGCGCTCTACACGGTGGGACATCACGGCTCGTCGATCATCAAAGGTTTGAAATGCGCGCTGTCGCTGTCGGGAATCTGCGATGACTTCATGGCCGATCCGTTTCATCGTTTCCGTGAAGCGGAGCGCGAGGTGGTCGCCGGCAGGTTGCGGAAGCTGGGGTTACTGGAAGGTTAGTGGCTCGTCCACGGGGACCGCCGGGACGGCGGTATCACGTTGGCTGGTCCAGCGGGTTTGGCCAGTGCGTTGGAGTGTGATACTGGCGTCCCGCCAGTCCG
>CBDULB010000252.1:0-4127 GCA_965367965.1 uncultured bacterium
AATCGTTTTGAACTCCGAACATCGAACAAGGAATATCGAATTTCGAAATCAGAAACTTCATCATTCGATATTCAGACCCAGTGGACGATCAACCAAGCACAACCAACCAAGCACAACCAACAGACTTTACCCATGACCCGCCACATCCTCTTCTCCCTGGCACTCGCTGCCATCTATCTCGCCCCCAACACAGAAGCTCAGGACATGCCGCTGTCGCAGGTCCTCATCGATGGTGAAGACTGGCAGGTCGTCTCCGAAGGCCACGGCTTTACCGACGGCCTGTGCACCGACGCCGAGGGCAATCTCTACTTCACCGACGTCAAAGGCGGCACCGCCATTTACAAAGTCGACCTCGACGGCAAGCAAACCCGCTTCATCGACGAAGTCCCCGGCATCAGCGGCCTGCAATGGGGTGCCGATGGCAAACTTTACGCCTGCATGGGCCGCGCCCGTCAGCTGAACCGCTTCGACGCCGATGGCAACATGGAAACGCTCGCCGAAGAGGTCCGGCCCAACGATCTGGTGGTCACTCACGACGGCAACGTCTACTTCACCATGACGCCGACCAGCGAAGTGCGGCGCATCGATCCCGACGGCAAAATGACCATTGTCGACAGCGGCACCGTCAGCAAACCGAACGGCATCACCCTTTCGCCCGATCAGGGCACCCTCGCCGTTTCTGATCACGGCGGCGAGTACACCTGGACCTGGCGCATCAAAAAGGACGGTAGCCTCGACGCCGCTGAAAAATACATGACACTGCGCTGCCCGACCGATACTCCCGAAGTCTCGCGCGGCGACGGCGCCGCCACCGATGCCCACGGCCGCTACTACGTCACCAGCGCCGAGGGCCTGCAAATGTTCGACCCGACCGGACGCATGGGCGGTGTCATCGCCAAGCCTCAGGACGCCAATCTGGTCAG
Organism: uncultured bacterium; assembly: GCA_965367965.1. GTDB lineage: Bacteria > Verrucomicrobiota > Verrucomicrobiia > Verrucomicrobiales > DEV007 > JBBKXR01. The sequence continues at coordinate 924 of CBDULB010000252.1, forward strand.
CGCCTGCTTCGCCGGCAAAGACCACGCCTACCTGCACGTCGCCTGCGGCGACAAAGTCTACCGCCGCCTCACCAAAACTCACGGCGCGCTGTTTTTCCAAGCACCCAAACCCGCCGAAGCGCCTCCGAAGTAAATGCCAACCGGGTAGCTGCGAGCGTGAGCGAGTGGCACGCGCGCAGCAACCATCGACTAAGCCACCTGCGACTCGTTGACGCTCGCAGCCACGACCCGCACTCTCCGATGAAAACCAAACTGATCATCCTGCTCGGCGTTGTGGCCTTGCCGCTCATTCTCTGGTATGGCGTGCTGACCTCCCCCCAAAGCCGTGGTGTCGCCGAGCACATGCGCCACCTTCATACAACCCTCCAACCTGGTGCGCCCGGAGTCCTTGGCTACATCAAAATAAACTCCGCCAACGGGCTTCCCGAAGAGGTCACCGGGCAGGAAATCGATTTTGAGTATCAATACCCTGACAAGCTGCTTCTCGGCACGACCATCGATAAAAAAAGTTACCGTATAGGACGCAGCGGCGACGAAATATGGTTACACGCTCCCGACAACGGACTGGCAGTTTTGGGCACCAATGATGTCCCCCGATTCACCGCCGATTCCGAAAGTCTCGAAAGTCTCGCTCTTCCGGGGTTCGACCTGCCCGTAAAGCGTTGGCAACTCAGGCTCCTCCCCCTTCTCCTCAAAAAGCGAGACCAGCATTCTGTTGAGTTTCGGAACTGGGCACAAAAGCAGTTTGACCTGCCCAACTGGCACTTCAGCTGTGACCATAAAGTTTTCGGTTTAGGAAGTGAGCTGAAAGTGGCATCGAAAGACTTTTCGGTATCCCTCCAGCTTCAAAAAAGCAGTTCAGACACATCCATTTTCGGAACCAGCGGGGACGCCTTCTGGCAGATCCCCGCCCCGCCCGAAAAAGTCGAACGCGTTGCTCTCGCCCACCTGGCCCGTTTCGCCGACGTCGCCCTCTCCAATCTCAACTCGAAAATCCCCACGCTCGGCCCGGCCACCGGCAGCCGCGAAGTGATCGCCAGTCACGGCAAGGGCCGGCTTGAAGATATCGACGGCACCCGCGTGCTGTTCCTCAAGGGTACGCCCGAAGAAATGGGCGAGCAACACGGCACGCTGCTGCGCGACGAAGTTCACAACCTGGTCGACCGCATCGTTTACGGCGTCGGCGTCGGATCGTCCCTCGACAAGGGCCGCTGGTTCTTCGGCGAAATCGAAGAGGCCCAGAACCGGCTCGAACCTTTCATCAGCGAACGCTACACGCGCGAGATGGATGCCATCGCCGCCGCCGCCGGCCTGCATCCACAGGAAGTTCGCCTGTCGAATTTTTTCCCCGAACTGTTCCACTGCTCCGGCTTCGCCCTGCACGGCAGCGCTACCGTCGACGGCAAAATGTATCACGGCCGGGTGCTCGATTACCTGCGCGGACTCGGCCTCGAACAAAATGCCACGGTGATGATCGTTCAGCCTGACAAAGGCAACGCCTGGGCCAATCTCGGCTACGCCGGCTTCGTCGGCACTGTCACGGCAATGAACGAAAAACATATCGCCATCGGCGAGATGGGCGGACGCGGCGAGGGCAACTGGGACGGCACGCCGATGGCACAACTGATGCGTGACGTCATGGAACAGGCCGATACCATCGACCAGGCCGTTGAGATCATGCGCAGCGCCAAGCGCACCTGCGAATACTACTACGTCATCTCCGACGCCAAAGACGGACGCGCGGTCGGCATCAAAGCAACGCCGGATATTTTTGAAACCGTGTGGAGCGGCGAAAGCCACCCGCAACTCGCCGACCCCGTCAAAGACACCGTCCTGTTGTCCGCCGGCGGCCGCTACGAGGAACTGGTCAAACGCGTCAAAGCCGGCTTCGGAAAATTTGATGCCGACTCCGCCCGCGAGCTGATGTCCCGTCCGGTGTGCATGACCTCGAACATCCAGTCGGTGCTGTTCGCCCCTGACTCTCTCGACTTCTGGGTCGCCAACGCCGACTCCGAAAATGTCGCCAGCCACACCCGCTACACCAAATACAACCTCGCCGAACTGCTCAACGAAAAGCCCGAGCTGACCGAAGTTCGGTAGTCCGTATTGGACGAGCCACGTGATACTGGCGCCCCGCCAGTCAACCGTGGCCGAATCCGTCCAGCTCGGACCGCCGAGACGGCGGTATCACGTTGAGCCACCCGACGAACGCGCCCCTTTTTCCTATGAAAACCTTCCTTTGCCTCACGATCGCGCTCTCGATCGCCCTGACTTCGCTGACCAGCCATGCCACTGAAGTGATCAATGGTGGTAAGGGCGGGCACAACACCCGCCACCTGCTCAAGCGGGCCGACACCGCGCTCGCCGAGTCGAAGCCGGACCTGGTGATACTGATGGTCGGCACCAACGACGCGCTCAATTCGAAGGCCATGGTGCCGGTCGACGAGTATCGCAAAAACCTGCTCGAGCTGATCGCCAGGTTTCGCGCCGCCAAGGCCGACACCGTGCTGATGACGATCATCCCCTGCCATGGAGCCTACGTCATCGAGCGCCACGGCGAGGAGGCGTTCGCTGAGCAATCACCCGACCAGCACATCGAAGCGATCAATGCGGTGATTCGCGAAGTCGCGGCGGCAGAAAAACTGCCGCTGGTCGATCTGAATCACATCTTCACCGCCATCGGCGAACCGGGCGACGGCGAGGCCTCACTGCTGCGCAACGAAGCCAACTCACAGACGAGGGACGGCGTTCACCCCGGCCGCGAGGGCTACCGCATCATCGCCACGGCGGTGTATGAAAAAATCCAATCGCTGCAAAAATCCCCTGACCGCGTTCTGTGCTTTGGCGACAGCATCACATACGGTGCCGGCATGGAAGGTGCCGGCACGGCGACCGGCGACACCTATCCGGGAATGCTGGCAAGGTTGCTGGCGCGGTAGCCCGCCCCCGGTGGATCGGAGTGTGATACCGACATCGGTAAACGAGCCAAGTCGCGTCACCTGGCTGGGTGTGATTGAAATTGTTGGTCAATCACTGCGCCCCCCCTGTCCAGTCGGCGACACGGCAGGGACGGTCCAGCCCGGTCGTGCGTCGATTGGCCGCACGGCTCCCGCCACGCTCCGGTGGGTATTACGCTAGTGGAAACCACCCAACGCTCGCGGACAAGCGAGGCCGCTTGTCCCTACCCGGTAGGGACGATCCGGC
>CBDULB010000253.1:0-4039 GCA_965367965.1 uncultured bacterium
CGCAGCGGAGCCTTTACTGTTCAGGCGGATTTCCGGGAAAGGGGTCAGGTGCGCAATTAACAATCTTGACCAGAATCCCCCTGCCTGCCATCCTCACCCATGCCCCGCCAAGTCCGTATCGAATTCCCCGGCGCTTTCTACCACGTCATGGCTCGTGGCAATCGCCTCGATCCGATCTTTGTTTCCCCCAATGGAAAGGATCAGGAGCTCTTCCTCAAGACGCTCGGCGAAGGATAGGGGTCAGGATAGGGGTCAGGCGACCTATTAACAACTTGACGCCCAGGATAGGGGGATAGGGGTCAGGCGACCTATTAACAACTTGACGCCCAGTCCCTCACCCGTCACCATCGCTCCATGCCCCGCCAAGTCCGTATTGAATTCCCAGGCGCGTTCTACCACGTCATGGCACGCGGCAATCATCTCGATCCCATTTTTATTTCGGCTAAAGGCGAGGATCAGGAACTCTTCCTCAAAACCCTCGGTGAAGCTTGCGAACAAACCGGCTTTCGAGTCTGGGCCTGGGTGCTCATGAAGAATCACTATCATCTGGTCCTCGAAACTCCGAAGGCCAACCTGGTCGCCGGAATGGGCTGGCTTCAGAACACTTACACACGACGCTTCAACGTGCGCCACAAGCTGTGGGGCCGCCTTTTCGGGGATCGCTATAAGTCGATCCTTATCGAGGACAACCGCTGCGGCGGCGGATCTTCGTATCTCACGACGCTCATGGATTACGTGCATCTCAATCCGGCCCGGGCGGGCCTCATCGCTCCGGAGAAAGACAAGGCTGACAGCCTCCTCGACTACCCGTGGAGCAGTGTCGCTCGCGGCTACGCCCTTTCTCCCAAAAAGCGCCCAGAGTGGCTGGCAGTGGATGCCGGACTGGAGTTATTCGGATGGAAGGATACTGCCAAAAACAGGCGTAGTTTCGTTGACCGACTCGATGACCGAATGATCGCTGAGGCGGCGGAGTCGTGTGGATTGGCACAGATCGAAGGGCAGACGTTGAACAGCTCGCTGCGCAGAGGTTGGTACTGGGGCAGCGAGGAGTTCAAAGACGCGATGTTGCGCAAGCTTGATGAAATATCCAACGCGCGGCATAAGGCCGGTGAGTCGCTTCCCTCCAGCCGTGACTACTCCGCAGGCCAACAGGCAAAAGACCACCACCTTCATCAGGCGGAATCGATCATCACCCATGCGGTCGAATACTTCGGCGTGTCCGTCGATGCTAAAGGAAATTTCCCAAAAATGCCGCGCGGCGATCTGGGCGCTGTGGCCACTGCATGGGCGCTGTGTCGTTATACCACGGTACCGCAGCGATGGATTGCCGAACGGCTCACGTTGGGATCAAAGGGTAATGTCAGCGAGCGGGTAAGGAGATTCGCTCGCCTACCGGTTGCTAAACTTCCGAAAAATGTGAGAAAGTGGAAGAATTTTGAATTTTGAAATAAGTCGCCTGACCCCTATGGCCTATGGCCTCGAAGAACTGAGAGCGTTTGCCAAAGCCGCGAGTGAGTACGCGCTGCAATTTGGAGAAAAGCGGAAGCTCGCGCTGGTAGATTGCAAGCCGGTGAATTTCGGCATAATGAGACAGTATGAAGCCTTCCTCGACACGGGGCCGGAGGTCGCGATTCAGGTCTTTAAATCGATGAGCGATGCTCGCGATTGGATCATGCAGGATTAGAAAATTTGCGCGACAGGCGATTCGCGGTTTCGGGAAAGGAGGAAAGGGAATGGGGTCAGATAACATGAAAGAAAAGTTGGCTTGGGTGCTGAGGGTAGAACTACCCTCAACCTATGAACACTACCCAAACCAACTCCGATCTCATGTTATCTGCCCCCTATGTCCGCGGCGGTAAATTCTCTGTTTCGCGAGCTTCGACGGGTAGCCGATAGATGATCACTCCAGCTTCATCACGCACGATTGAGCGGCGCTCGGCATCGATCTCGGGAGTCGTCAGGATGGCACGCGCATACTGCCGGGCAGTGGCGGCGTCGACGCCGTCGCGCTCGATGATGGCTGTGAGTCTATCGGCTTCGGCAGCGGTGTGCATGTCGACATGCTTACACTCAACCCGCAGGGGTGTGCAATCTGATAGCAAACAACCTGCTTTTCTCACCTCACGACCTCTTCCTTCAATTCTCCACCGGTCGCTTCGACAAACGCCAGGTAGTGTTTCCTCACTTCGTTCCACTTCGGCTTTCTCTCCGCAAACGGATACCAGAAAACGATCTTTGCGTTTCTTCGCTGAACCAGTCGCTTGATCTTTTTCATGTACTCCGGGTCGAAGCCGTCTTCGAAATCAGAAAACACATAAATGGTCCCCGGAGCATTTGATTGACTGAGAAGTGCCTCGATGCCCGCGCCCACACTTTGGCGAAAATCTCCGCCATGATCGACCTCAAGCGAATCACAACGCCTCAGCGAGAACAGGGCTTTGTTGAGATCTTCGGTGATTTTTCCATCTGCGTATTTATCGACAACCGCCAGGACCTTTTGATTCCGGCGATAAGGGATTAACCCGGAGAACTCTTCTTTCTTAAATCCACCACCGAAGACACAGACAACCTGAGCGTTTCGATAAATCCGTTTGATCTCCTTGATGACCACCGGAGTCGCTGCATACATCGAATTGGTAATATCAAAAACGACCGCCAGATCCCCCCGAGTTTTTGAGCCCATAAACATAATGCCATCGGTCGCGGGGAGACTGAAGCCCATGCTGTTCCCGAATCCCATGCCAAGATCCACTCCATCGAGGCCGGTGCCCTCGATGGGTGTTTCCAAGCTGGGCATGGCGATCGGCGACGCAGCGGCCACCGACATAAGGTTCATCGGTGGCGTTGAGCCAACGGGTCGCGGCTGGATTTTCGGCTTCTGGACCCGTTTCGAATCGATCGTGTCATCAATCACTTCCACAGCCGAGGCGATGATCATTGGCGGCGGTGAAACCGGCCGGGTGACCACGATCAGCGCGAGCAGAACAAAAATCGAAACGAGCACACTGAGGGCGATGCTGAGTGAGGCAATTTTGTCCCGCTTCTGAATCTTGGCCAGGCGTTGCTGCTGTTGTTTTTCACGCTGCTTTACGATTTCCCGCAGGTTCGCCACCGGTTCTCCGGTGTCGGTCACCAGAGCGCCCACATAAATATCGTCGGGCGTAATTTCGGGCTCGAACAGGGAAGGGTCCGGCGCCTGGTAATCGTAAACCGCGGCCTCTTCCACTTTTAGAAGAACATAGACGTTATGGAGCTGATCACGGAAGGTTTCGTAGCGGGTATAAACCGGTTGCTGGAAAACCGGTGCGGCCTCATAGGCCAGATTGGGGAGTTCGGGAATCGAACTTGGGTCAACCAGAGGAGGGACCGGCGGCATGCCCAGGGCCTCGCGCAGGGTCCGCACCGGGAGCTTTCCGGGAGCCGGGCAGGGCGGCCCGTCCCGGTTCACCGGCGGCGGGGCGGTGCCACCGGGCGTTTGTGTTTGCACCGGAGTGTCCTCCGGCAGCGCGTCCGCCGCCTGCGGAGTTGTAGATGGCGGCGCCGGCTGGCCGATCAGCTCAGCCGCCCATGCCGCATCGGCCAGGCTGGCATCAAAGGTGATCGCGGTAAAGTAGTGCTGCCGGGCGGCGGCGAGGTCGCCGCTGCGGTGGCAAATTTTCGCCTTTTCCAAATGCGCCGCAGCATGCGTCGGCTGCTCGTCAAGAATGCCGCAAATCACCTTCAGGCCGCCGGGAGGATCGATCAGTCCGTAGGCTCGACCGGCTTTGACGCGTTCATCGAGGTTGGCGGGAAGTTGGTCCACCTCCGCAAGCACCTGCGCCGCTTCGTCGGCCCGGCCTTCATTCAAAAGGGCTTCGATCAACCCCAGACGCGCTTCCCAGCTTTCGGGAACCGCGGTCACTGCAGCGCGGAGGGTGTTGACGATAGCGGACATCTTAAGTGATGAGTCGAACTCACCTTCGGGTTTTTTATTCGTCGATTTGTAATGACCGCCGGTTTGGCGAGCGTAGACATCGGCACTGCGGTTTGTTCACCGGAT
>CBDULB010000254.1:0-4019 GCA_965367965.1 uncultured bacterium
TGCAGCCGATGACGCGGATGATGACGAGTCATCCGCCGTTGACGATGCAAAACTTGAGGACGGCGACGCGGCAGGTGATACCGCGGAAACGCTCGACCGAAAACAGCCGGAACAGGCCGTTCCGGCCGTCGAAGAGGAGGCGACCGTCGAAGCGGAGAATGACGGAAAGGCGGTAGCGGCTGCCGAAGTCGAGCCAGCGGCTGAGATCGGAAGCGCCGACGCAGAGGTCGAAGTTGAGCCTGAGGTTGAGCCTGAGGTTGAAGAGAACGCACAGGACCTCGTTGAGGAAGCAGCGGAAATTTCGGGGCAAACGGACGACGAGGATACGGTCGAAGCCGACAAAAATGAAGCACCGGTCAGCGACGAACCCAAGGCAGTCGCCGAACCTCAAGCCAAGGTAGAACCTGAACCTGAACCTGAAGCTGAAGCTAAGGTAGAACCTGAAGCCGAAGCCGAGGTAAAAGCAGAAGTTGAGGCAGCGCAAGAGGCAGGCGCGCCGGAAGCCGAGGCTGAGGAAGAGCCGGTGGCGATTTTGCCACCTGTGACTGGTCCGCCCGCCGAACTCCTTGAGGCCTTTCAGCCGGTCATCGATGACAAGTCCGTCGAGGACAGTGAGGTGGTTGATTTGGACGATGTGGACGATCCAAATATCGACGCCGAAGGCGCTGAAACGGTTGCCTCCAAAGATGAGTCGGTGCTTGCTGACAGCAAAACGATTGAGGAAAAAGCCGGCTCGGTGGATGACCTTGAAGAAGCGAAATCCGCAAAGGATAACCGGGAAGAAATCGACCACTTATCGGCCGCCGACGATGACGATGACGACGATGACGATGACGATGACGACGCATCGCCATTGTCCATGGCCGGACCGAGCTGGTCGGGACTGAAAACGACTGGAAATATCGGCGCTCTTCTCAGGGAAGGGCGGCTGCCCTCAAGCGGAAGCGATTCCGGCGACAATGATGATGATGACGACCACGAGTCCGTTTCGCCGCTCGGCAAGCTCGACCCCCTGGTCGATCCGCCGCAATCGAAGAAATCAGGAGCGATGGCGGGCGGACTTCCGGGCGCGATTGAGTCGCCGTTCGAAATCGGCGATGAAAATGATGACGATGATGTCCCGGTCGGAACGACCGTGCCTTCAGGGTTGGCGTCTCCTCCCTGGGCTGCTGGCGCCGCTGCCATCCCCGGCTTAAATGTCGGCGGGCAGTCAAAGGCGGACGATGCCGATGACCGCGCGGAATCGGAATCAGATCCGGTGGTCGAAGACGCCGGTGGGGTTCCGTCAGCACCGATGTCGATTCGCGACATGGCCGCGAAAAAATCGACGAGCGTTGAGCCGGATAGTCCCTCGAACGAACTTGAATTTGTCGAGCCGACATCAAAAGCCTTTAAAGACGGAGACAGTGCGCCTGCCGAGAAGGGCTTTGGCGAGGCACTCAAAGGACTGACCCCTCTGCCCGGCCTTTCCAATGACCTTGTGGTGGGCAGTGGCACTGCCAACTCGATCAAGTTGACGCGAATTCAGGATGAGGCGCGAGTCGATACCACGCCGATCGCTCCTTTGGAATCGCTTGAGCCCGAACCTGATGATGATGGCGATGCAAAGTCTGCGGTGGCTGAAGATGTCAATGCCCCTGATGTTTCGGATGAAAAATCTATTTCGTCGGTGATCAATCCGGCACCTGCTCCGGTTGCGGTTCCGCCGTCGGGACTGCTCAAGCCGGTGGCGATTTCGCCGATCTCACCGCCCCCCGGCCTGACCCCGACCGAGGGCCGGGATGAGGATGACGCGGACGATCCCGCCAACCAGGCGATGCTCAACCTCGAACCGAAATCGAAGGGACGGTTCGCAAAATCGGAACCGACGATCGTCGACGGCCTCGATCTTGACGTGCCGACTCTATTGCGCGGCTCGAAGGACAGCTGAAGCTGACTGGCGTGGTTCGCCACTCCTCAAGGGCTCGATACTCAGCCTTCGCTGAGCAGTTTCTGCAGCTGTGCCTCGAGGGCCGGGCCGCGTAGATCGGTAGCGACGATTTTGCCGTCTTTACCGATCAGAAAGGTGGCGGGGATTCCGCTGATGCCGTACTTGCCGGCAATCGCATTTTCCCAGCCCTTGCCGTCAAAATACTGAGGCCAGGTCATGCCGCGCTCTTTGGTGAACTTGTCGAGGGCCTCCATGTCTTGATCCAGCGAAATGCCGATCACTTCAAAACCTTTGTCGTGATACTTTTCGTAAGCCGCAATCACGGTTGGCATCTCTGCAACGCAGGGGCCACACCAGGTTGCCCAGAAGTCGACCAGAACCACCTTGTCGTTCATCTTGCTGAGATCGATCTCGTCACCCGCAGTGCTGGTGAAGGCGATATCCATGGTCGAACCGACCATGGGCTGATTGAGCTTGGCACCGAGTTGTTCGAGGAACTGATTGATCTGCGCCGACATCGGATGAGTCGCCAGATCGGTCTTCACGGTTTCGATGAATGTCTGCGCGGCAGCCGAGTCGCCTGAGGAAAGGTACGAGCCGAGCAGTGGCTGGACGACGCCGCCAATCAACATTTCGAGATCGGCGTCGGCACCTTTCTCCATGAGGTCATACTTCTGCTTGAGGTAGCCGAGCATTTTATCGCTGTCTTCGATTGCGGCCGAAGCCTCGATCAAGGCAGTGATGGCGGCCTCTTTGTCAGACGCTTCCGGATTGGCTTTCAGGTAGGCATCCAGTGCCTCAATTTTTTGGCCGTCGAATTTTTTGACAATCTCGTCGACGGATTCCGCCAGCAGGGGATTGGCAAGCATCGCGACCGCGAGGGTAACAGGTAGAAATGGTATTTTCATAAGATAGTGGGGAAAGTAGCGGGGCGACCTTCGCAGGTTGGCGCAACGATTGCAAAAGGAGAACGCGGCGCAGGTCCGTCACCCGGGGTCACAGGTCGACCATGTAAAAGCGCTGCTGGGAGATCTGTTCGGCTTCGTCAATGGTGATCCAGCGTTCCAGATAGCGTTCGCCCCAGCTGTCACTGAAGGCGATCTCGTTGGTTTCCTTGTTGTAGCCGGTGATGATGACCACGTGCGAGGTTTCGGGGTCAGGCTGCAGCGAGGCATTTTCTGCTGCGGCGATGACTTCGGCTTTGTATTCGTCCCAGATGCTGGCGTCGGCGCGCTTTTTGCTTCGGGCATTGGCGATGTCATTAAACTCGCTGGTGCTGAACAGGCTCCACATCACCGGAATGCCATCGTCGATGTGTTTGGCGATTTCGCGCAGCTTGAGTTCGCCGGTCCACTTTTCAAGCGAGCGGCCTTTGCGCTTTATGTCGCGTTCGAGCGCGTTGAAGAGCACCGTCACCGAGGTGCCGCCACCGATTTTCGTTTCGCCGGCCATGGCCAGCAGATACATATCGGCGGGAATGCCGAGATAGCGCATGCAGCGCTCTGCAGTGGCCGGCACGCAGTAGCCTTTCGGGCCCTGATCGACCATCGGGATATTTTTGATGATGACATCACCATTTTCCCGGGTCTCGACGTTGGCGCGGGCGCGCTCGCGGACTTCGGCATCGGAGGTGCGCGCCACCCTGCCGCGTTCGTCGGCAAAGGCGGTCGGTTGTACGGCGAGACTGACGTATTCATCTTCGACGCTCGACAGCAGAAAGGCGTGACCGCTCCAGTCCCAGCGCTGCACCGTGGCGCGGGTTTCGCCCTCGCCGAATTTCTGGCGCGTCGACTCGCCGAGCTTTTCGGTGAGCAGCGCAGACATTGCCTCGGTGTCGCGTTCCATCACCATGCGCAGACCTTCGACACCGCCGGGCACCGGCTTGCCTTTGACAAAGTGTTCTTCACCGCTGCCGGCTGCGCCGAAAAAGTCGCCTTTGTTGGCAAACACGATTGATAAACTGGTGACCTTGTCATCCTCGCCGTAGAGCGCGGCCGAATAGGCACGCGCGCCGAGAAATTTCTCATCTTCCCCGGGGTAGGCGCGATAGCTGCTCGAAAACGGCGTCTTCGATTCGCGCGGCCAGCCG
>CBDULB010000255.1:0-3985 GCA_965367965.1 uncultured bacterium
CTGGGACTGGATCGACGGGAGAGCTTTGTCGAAACGCAACAACTGAAGCCCCGGCGATTTCTTCAGCGAGCTTTGGAGGCCCCGTCGGGAAACTCGAATTCAGGGGTCGTAAGAGTGGGGCGACTGTAGCGCTCCAATGCGTCCTCAGCCGCTTTTCCGTAGACATATTCTGCGACCCGGGTCTGGCCTGAGTATACGCGCAGCCAGAGTCCGCTGAGTTTTATGTCGGGGATCAGCTGACTTTGGCCACCATTTTCGATCGATCGAATCAGGCGCGAGAGATCCTCCATTTTGCCTGTACGATTCGTTGATGCAAAGCTCATGTATTGTTCAAGAATTGAGTCGTAGGGATGTGCGCCGACCGTTTGAAAAATAAATCTCTCGCCGGTTTTGAGTTTTCTGACGGTGATCTCACCCCTGATGTGTTTTGAGCCTGCGCGGTTGGGCTGGGGGCCGAGATCATAGAATACATAATACTGCGCCGTGAGGGCGGGCAACTCCGGGCGGCCGCGGTTCTCCAAAGTGACTTCATACCCTGTGCCCTTCAGGGTGGAGCCTTGATGAATGGTTTCGGGGACAATGGCGGGATAGGGACAAAGCACCAGAATGCGCTTCTGCGAGAACTGAAGTGCCGCTTCGGTTACCAATGTTGGTGCAGATGCATCGGCTTGGCTTTCAATCCACGCGTCAACCTTCTCACGGTCATCATCGTTCAGCGAAGCAACGGGCATTTCGAATTCGCGCCCGTCTTTGAAGGCGGCAATGACTTTTTGGCCATTCATCCGGAGAAGCTCTGCCTCGATCGTTCTGCCTTGTTGATCGGAGAAATGCTGGAAACGGACGATGCCCAAAGCAGCTTGATTGTCGGTCGGCAAACTGGCAACGAGCCGTGCGATTGTATTTTCATGAGTGGTCTCGCCTGTGCGTTCTTTCAATTGTTGAAGACCGACCACGTAGTCCCACACCTGACCATAAAATTCGCCCTTCCCGGACCGGGCCAGTTTGACCTTGAGCTTCTGTTCCGGTTCGTCGATAAGCACCCGCGTTTCGGCCAGCCAGCCTATCTGTTCTTCACTGCAATTTTTCAGAAATCGCACGAGATCCGTTAGCAATTTCTGATCTTCAGCAGAAATGTCGACGGCTGCAGGAGCCGCCTGACTGTGCAGTGGTGGCACCATCCAAATGAGGAAAGAGGCGAACGTAGCGGTGCAAATGACAAGTGTTTTGAGGTAACGCATGGGGTAAGAAAAACTTTTCCGGAATCTTTTAGCAGCCGGCAGCGGTATACGTCAAACGGCGAAAAATGTCTGTGGTCATCATGGCTGGCTGCGCAAAACCGCCACGGATAGTCAGATTCGAGGATTGAAACACCGGCAGCAATCGAGCATCCTCAGCTTATCGGTTAAGCCTTACTGTTATTGCCTGTTATGAAACGCCGTCGCTTTGTTAAAACCTCCGCACTCGCTTCGCTGTCGACGTTCTCCGTTATGGCTTCCCGAAAGTCGAGTGTCGCTGCCGAGGCTACTCAACGGGCGGGCATCGTAGTGGGCGAGGGTGAGCACCGCTACGAAGTGATTCACGACTGGCCGATGCTGCCGGCGAAATACACCTGGCAGATTACTCACAATGTCGCGGTCGATCGCGATGGCTTGGTCTATGTGATCCACGAGGGGCAGCTGGAACAGCCGGATCACCCGGCGATTTTTGTATTCGATCCCGAGGGTAAATTTGTGCGCGGTTTCGGCCAGTCCATTCAGGGCGGCGGCCATGGGTTGGAGGTTCGTGACGAGGATGGTGAGCAGTTCCTCTACGTGACCGCTTACCTGACTCACAAGTATTTCGTTAAAATGACCCTGACCGGCGAGATCGTCTGGCAAAGACACGCGCCGATGGAGTCGGGGATTTATAAGGCGGGCGAGGACCGGGATCACGAGCGGGCGTTCGCGCGCGACCGCTTTCAGCCGACCAATTTTGCCTTTCTCGACGATGGTGGTTTTCTGCTCGCCGATGGCTATGGCGGGCACGTGATTCATCGCTACGACAAGGACGCGAATTATCTTTCGACGATCGGTAAACCCGGCAAGGCCGACGGCGAGTTTGCTTTGCCGCACGGACTCTGGCTCGACAAGCGTGGCGCGGGCGAACCTCTGCTGGTGGTCGCCGATCGCTCCAATGGCCGCGTTCAGTGGTTAAAACTCGACGGCACACACGTGCGCACCGACAACGATTTTATGATGCCGGCGAATGTTGACGCGCTCGGTGATCTTCTGCTGATCCCTGATCTAAGCGCACGCATTACTCTGGTCGATAACGACGGCACCCTGGTGCATCTCGGTGAAGACCCCGCGTGGCGCAAGCAGGTCGTCAAAGACAACAGGGCGATGCGCAGCAATCCAGCCGGGTGGAAGGCGGGCAAATTTGTCCATCCGCACGATGCCTGCTTCGCACCGAACGGCGACATTTACGTCGCCGAGTGGGTGGCGACCGGACGGGTTTCGAAGCTGCGCAAAGTGAGTTGATCAAAATGGCGCTGCTTGACGTAGCGCGGCTGACGACGCACGCTGGCGGTCGTGAAAAACTGTCGCCTCTCCGATCTTGTCCATCTGTCGATGGTCGTCGCTCTGCTGGTCCCGTCCGCTGATGCTTTTGCCCGGGAAGCAAAGCCAAAACCCAAGGGCGCACCGAATCCGATCTTTGCGAAAGTCGAAGACGACCCGGCGCTGCCGCGGGTGCTTCTGGTCGGCGATTCGATCTCGATCGGCTACACTCTGGCGACTCGCGAAAAGCTGGCCGGCAAGGCGAACTTGCATCGCATACCGAGAAACTCAGGGCACACCGGAATGGGAATTGCGGGTTTGCCGAACTGGCTGGATGCGAAAAACGGCGAGTGGGATGTCATCCATTTTAACTTCGGGCTTTGGGATCTTTGTTATCGAAACCCCGAGGCGAAAAACCAGGGCAACCGGGACAAGATCAACGGCACGCAGACGCACACCATTGAACAGTATGTCGCTAATCTCGAAACCATCATTGCCGAGTTGGAAAAAACCGGGGCGGCGCTGATCTTCGCGACCACCACGCCGGTGCCGGAGGGGGAGTTGGGGCGCATCGTCGGCGATGAACTGCGTTACAATGAGGCGGCACTTAAGGTGATGAAAGCGCACGGCATCGCCATCAATGACCTGCACGCCGTGATGGCCGGCAGGATGACGGACTACGCGAAGGGCCCGGGCGATGTGCACTACACCGATGCAGGATCTGCGTTGCTGGCCGATCAGGTGGCGAAGTCGATCGAAGCTCAGTTGCCGGCAGCCGGCAATGACCAGGTGTTGTTTGACGGTGCGAACTTTGATCACTGGCTGCTCGCCGACGGTTCGTGGGTGATCGACGACGAGGGCGCGATGACCTGTCGGATGCAAACCGTCAAGCATCCCAAAACCGGTAAAGAGCAGATTCGGGGGCGCGGCGATATCTGGAGTAAACAAACCTACCGGGACTTTGAACTTACCCTCAGTTACAAGCTGTCAGAAGGTGCCAACAGCGGCGTGTTTTACCGGGGAAACATGGACGACCCGGTGCAGGACGGCTTTGAAGTGCAACTGATGGACAACGTCGGTTTTCAGAAAACGCACGGCGAAAAGGATGCCCGCAAGCTGAATGGTTCCTTCTACGATTGCCTGGCGCCGTCCAGCGATCCACAAAACCCGATCGGTGAATGGAACACGCTGACCTTGCGCTGTGACGGATCGATCGTGGCGCTGAAAATCAACGGCACACAGACCTTCTCGGTTGATCTCAATGATTGGGACACGCCCTTGAAAAATCCTGACGGAACCACCAATAAGTTCAAACTGGCGCGCAAGGATGCTTCGCGCGTCGGCCGGATCGGTTTTCAGAACCACGGACAGGTGGTCTGGTTTCGCGACGTCAAGATCCGCCGTCTCTAGAGAACTGCGTTACGGCGTAGCAGTGCTCGTCCACTGGA
>CBDULB010000256.1:0-3917 GCA_965367965.1 uncultured bacterium
AGCGCACGTCGCCGGTCGAGCGCGGCGCCTGGGTATTGCGACATTTGCTCAACGATGCGCCGCCACCGGCTCCGCCGAATGTCCCGCAGTTGAGCCGTTTCGACGAAGAAGTTCTTTCGGCGCGCGATTTGCAGCGCGCTCATCAGGAGGAGCCACAGTGCGCGCAGTGTCACCAGAAGATCGACCCGATCGGCTTCGGACTGGAAAATTTTGACGCTGCCGGCGCATGGCGTGAAGTGGAACTGGTCGCCAGCGGTAAACGCGGATCGATCAAGACCGAATTTCCGATTCAGCCGACCGGGAGCTTCGGCAAGGACAATCAATTCGGTGATTACTTCGAATTGCGTGACGAAATCGCCGATGAGGTCGACGGCTTTGCCATGGGCTTGACCGAAGCGCTGATCAGCTACGGGCTCGGTCGGTCGTTCGGCTTCACCGATCACAATCTCGCCACCGATATCGTCGCCGCGGCGAGTGGCAGTGAATACGCCATCACCGATTTCATCCACGGCCTCGTTCAGTCGAAAGTGTTCCGGAGTAAGTGAAGCAGTTTTGCAACGATTTGAAATTTGCCCTGATTTGCCAGCACCTTTCCGAATAAAATTGCCCTTCGATGGTAAAGAAACATTCCAGTAGCATGGGCTGAAGGCCCATCAGCACAAAGCCCTGGCCTTCAGGCCCGGGAATTTCCCATCGTAAGATTATGCGGCCTGAAAGGTCGCCAGCAGCCACCCTCCTTCCATGCCGCAATCCCTACACAGCTGCTACGGCCATTTGGTTTTCTCGACCAAAGGCCGCCAGCCGATGATCACCGCTGACATCGAGTCCCGACTTTTCGAATACATCGGGGGCGTCGTCCGGGGACTGAATGCCAGATTGATCAAAATCAATGGCGTGCCCGATCATGTGCATGTTTTGATCCGGGAATCAAAGTTGGTGGCTGACCAGGATTTCATTGGTCAATTGAAAGGTGATTCGTCGCGTTGGGTGAATCAGACATTTCCGGAACGAGAGCAGTTCAATTGGCAAGGCGGTTACGGTTGGTTCAGTGTTGGGCCGCAAGATATCGAAACTGCGTCGGAGTACATTCGTAACCAAAAGAGCCATCACGAGAAAGTGAGTTTTCAGGACGAGTTCCGGCAATTCTTAAAACGATACAATGTTGAATATGATGAACGATACGTTTGGGACTGAGGCGACTGCTGGCGACCTTTCAGGCCGCTGTCCGCTTGCCGCGAAAACCCAGGCCTGAAGGCCTGGGCTTTGTGCTGGCGGGCCTTCAGCCCGCCACCCGCCACCCGCCACCTGCCACCTGCCACCTGCCACCTGCCACCTGCCACCCGCCACCCGCCACCCGCCACCCGCTAATCGCCACCCGCTAATCGCTAATCGCTAATCGCTAACCATCACTATGAAGCCACTCTCCACCCTTACCCGCCGCGCGGTGCTTCGCAGCAGCACGGCCACTGTTGCCTTGCCCTTGCTCGAGTCATTCGGCTTCCGCAAGTTTGCCTCTGCTGCTGAGAATCCTGTTGTCGCTCCGGCGAAGCGGATGATCTGGCTCGGCATGGGCTTTGGCGTTACGGCCGACAAGTGGTTTCCCAGTCCGGAGGAGACCGGCGCAGACTATACGTTTCCGGGCATTCTCAAACCTCTCGAAAAGCATCGTCGCGACCTGACGTTTGTTCAGAACCTGATGCATAAGGATTCCCAGGATGGCCACAGCGGCAGCACTTTTTGGCTGACGGGCGCCAATCGCTACGCGGTTCCCGGACAGAGTTTTCACAACAGCATCTCGGTCGATCAACTCGCTGCCGAACAGCTGGGCAAGGACACGCGCTTCACGTCGATTCAGCTTTGTGCCAAGGGCACAAGTGCTTCCGGCGGCGATGGCCACGGCCCTGGCCTGTCACTGGCGTGGAATCGACAGGGTAAACCGGTGTCCGGTCTGGACACTCCGGTAGCGGCATTTCACCGCATGTTTTCCGATGACAGCACGCCGTTGGCGGAACGTCAGGCGCGGCTCACTGAGCAGCGCAGTGTGCTCGATACGGTGATGTCTGACGCCAAGTCGGTGCAGCGCAAAATCAGTCAGTCGGACAATGAAAAGCTCGATGAGTATTTCCAATCGGTGCGCGAAATTGAAGTGCGCCTGGCGAAAGAGGAACGCTGGCTCGATGTCGAAAAGAAGCAGCCGCATCCCGCGCTCGAAGAGCCGGAGGAATCGCTGATCGGTTACCAGGAAATGGGCATTATGGCCGACATCATGGTGGCTGCCATGCAGGTCGATGCGTCGCGGGTGTTCACCTACCGGATGCCGGTCGACACCATGATCGCCAGTCTCGGAGCCGGCATCAGCGCGCACACCATGAGTCACTACTCGCACGGTGAGCGTCGCGATGTCTCCGAAATGCGCGACCTGCACAACGCCAAATTTCTCGCCCGCTTCATCGATAAATTGAAGGCATCGAAGGAAGCGGATGGGTCGAGTCTGTTCGACAATGTCTCGCTGACCATGGGAACCAATCTGTTCTCGGTGCACACGCTGCGCAACTGTCCGACGCTGATCACTGGCGGAGCAGCCGGCTTTGCTCACGGGCGACACATCGACATGCAGGAAAACAAGAAGACGCCGCTGTGTAACCTCTGGCTTTCGCAGCTGAAAGGCTGCGGCATCGAAGCCGATTCGTTCGGCGACTCGACCGGCGTAATCGATGAGTTGTTTGTTGCGTAACAGCGTGAAATGATAAGTAGGTGGCATCGGCAGTAGATGGCCTGCCTGATGCCGGAATTTTATTCACGATAGTAATGCTTCGATTTTCTTTATTCCTCGCCGTTGTCGCCTGCGCCTGTTCCAGCCTCGCGGCCGCGGAGAAGCCCAATATTTTGATTCTCTATGCCGACGATCTCGGCTTTGGAGATCTGGGCTGTTACCACGCCGAATCGAAGATCCCGACGCCGAACCTCGACCAGCTGGCGGCGCAGGGGGTTCGCTTTACCGACGGCCATTCGTCGTCGGGGATCTGCACTCCGAGCCGCTACGCCTTGTTGACCGGACGGCATCACTGGCGGGACTTTCACGGCATCGTCAACGCCTTCGGAGCATCCGTTTTTAAGCCGGAGCGGCTGACCATGCCGGAGATGCTGAAGGCGCAGGGATACACCACCGCGGCGATCGGCAAATGGCATCTCGGCTGGGATTGGGATGCGATCAAAAAGCCCGACGCGCAGGCGGAAGGAGAGGGGCGGGCCAGAGGCTTCGGGCCTGAAGATTTCGACTGGTCGAAGCCGATTCCCGACGGTCCTCTGGCGCACGGTTTTGATTATTACTTCGGCGATACGGTGATCAATTTTCCGCCTTACTGCTGGATCGAAAACGACAAAGTGCTGCGTGCGCCGGACACGGTGAAAGATGAGAGCAAGTGGAAGCCGATCAAGGAAGGCAACTGGGAGTGCCGCCCCGGGCCGATGATTTCCGATTGGGATCCGTATCAGAATATACCGGTTACCACCAAGAAGGGGGTTGAATACATTCACGCACAGAAAGACTCCGATGTGCCGTTTTTTCTCTACTTCGCTTTTCCCGCGCCGCACGCGCCGATCATTCCCAACGACGAGTTCGACGGCAAATCCGCCGCCGGCCCGTACGGCGATTGTGTTTACGAGACCGATGACGCCTGTGGTCACTTGCTGCGCGCGCTCGACGAGTCGGGGCAGGCCGATAACACCATCGTGGTTTTCAGTGCTGACAACGGGCCGGAAAAGTATGCCTATGCGCGCGACCAAAAATTTGACCACTGGTCGTCGCACCCACTGCGCGGTCTGAAGCGTGATATCTACGAAGGCGGCCACCACGTGCCGTTCATCATTCGCTGGCCGGGGGTCGAAGGCGGCAAGGTCTGCGATGCGCTGGTGTC
>CBDULB010000257.1:0-3880 GCA_965367965.1 uncultured bacterium
GTCAATCGCCGAGGACCGGGTGGGCGCAAGTTTGCGGTCGGTAGCCGCGAGCACTGGCAGTTTGTGTCAAAAAATCGAAAGAAAATATCAATTTTCCTATCGGAAATATCACCGCATTCAGACTGTTGATAGTTTGTAAATCGTTGTGGGTAAAAGGTTTAAAGAGGTGAATCAGCGTTTGGCATGGCGATTGCAGATATGAGTCGCAGTTTAATGACTTCCTACTCTGCCAGCTCCAGCCGTATTTCCCGTGAAGTTGAGACGTCGCTGTTTGGCGGAGCGCACGCGGACACGGTCACTTCGCCAGGGAAGGTTAAATCGAGCGCAATTTGCTCCGGCCCGGACGGTGCCGCCCCTTACCTGTGGCTTGGCTTACGGGAAGCGTCAACGCTGTGGGCCCCCCGCTTAAAGCGAGGACCTGTGCTGCCGGCCGGACTGCATCGACGTCTCCGGTTTGATAGCGGTTTCGAGAACGGCCTCGGCGGACCCATCGCTTCGTCGCTGCCGCGCAGTGATTTTGATGATCACGAAACTGGCGGCTCAAACGCACGGGGCAGGGCTGCGTGTTGCGGCTGCGGATGAACCATAACGACTCAACGAGGAACCCGAAAGGCTCAGTAGCGAGCTAAACCCCCAAACCAACCCCCCCGAAACTGAACATGAAAACATTGTCGAAAAAGCAAACCACGAAAACGTCGAGAAAGATGTCAACGGCACGACTGATCCTGGGCCTGATTGGAGGCCCACTGCTGTGCAGTTGTGCGTCACAAGTGAGCTGGGCAGGTGAAGAGGCGGAAGAGCAGCGGCTCCGCGTACGCACCACGGCGTATACTCACACCGAAGCAGATCACCTCAAATACGGTCGAAAGACCGCAGTGGGCACGAGGCTGGTCAGCGGCAAGGTCAACTCAGCCGCGGCGGACTGGAGTTTCCTGCCACTGGGCACAACCTTCAAAATCAGCGGGTCTGATACGATTTACCACGTCGAGGACTATGGCAGCGCGCTGGTAGGAACGGAGACGGTGGACATTTACCGTCCGTCGAAGAAGTCGATGTGGACCTGGGGAGTGAGGCACGTCGACATTGAAATTATCGAAGAAGGCGACATCGAAGCATCGATCGCTTTCCTCAAGAAGCGCCCCAAGTCGAAGCACTGCCGGAAAATGTTGGTGAGCTTGCAGCAGCAAGATTGAATGCCGGCAATTTTACGGCGAACCGGTGGACGCCTTTGCAGTCACATGAAGCGGCCCGAATTGAAAACCTTCGGGCCGCTTGCCGACCCTCTGCCGGGGCATTGGCTGGCATGCAGAATCCACGGAGGAACCGCGGTTCACTCCTTAAAGTCTCGATCAACAACGCCTGGCCATGCTTACTCTTAAGATTCAAAGCGGCGGCTCTGCAGCCGGGCAGTCGGTCGACCTCGTCGATCCTTTTCTCACTGCGGGCCGACATCCAGACAACAATCTCTGTATCGAAGACGACAACACTTCCGCCTATCATGCCAAGTTGGAAATGCTCGATGCCGACCGATACACGGTCACTGATCTCGATTCGTTGAACGGTACCTTCGTCAATAACCGAAGGGTTCGGAGTGCGGTGGTTAAACACGGGGACACCTTGAAGATCGGCCGACTTCAGGCACTCGTCGCCGATCAGTCAAAAAATGAGTCGATCGCCGCGCTGGCTGCTGTCAGCGAAACTGCGGCCGCTCCCCGCATGGTCCATATCGCCAAGTTATCTCCTCCCGATGCTTCGCCATCTCCGCGCAGTCTCACTGCGCCGGTGCTCAAGATCGTGCAACCCGATGCCGATGGTGATACGGATCCCCAACAACCGGTGGAACATCTCCAGGCAGCTGCAGCAGTGCTCGAACTTCAGGAGGCGCGCGCAGCGCTGAGCGAGGCCGAGCGCCAGCGCGATGGTGCCGTCGCCGAACTGCAGCGATTTACCTCTGAATCACAGCAAGAATGTCAGGCCGTGGCTGCGCAGCTCGAAGCCGCCCGTCAGACCTTGGCCGAACGCGAAGCCGAGTTCAAAAGAACGGCCACCGCTGATGCCGGACAGCACGAGACTATGCTGGCAGCCGTCGCCACTGCGGAACAGGAACGCGATGGTGCGCTCGCCGAACTGCAGCGCTTTACCGCCGAATCGCAGCAAGAGAGTCGGCAAGTTCTCGCTGAACTCGAAGCCGCCCGTCAGGCGCTCGCCGATCGCGAAACCGAGCTTGAAAAAATGGCGGCCGATTTCGCTGCCGCTCGCGAACGAATTGAGGAAATGTCTCTCGTCATTGAAACGGCTCAGCGCAGTTCCGACACCGGGACCGGGCAGTTCGATACCGACTCACCCGAACTCGCCGCTATCCTGAGTCGCCTCGCAAAAGAAGAGCGTCGCACGCTGGAACAGGCGAAGCTCCTCATCGACCGGCGCCGCGCTGTCGACGCTGCCGAGCAGTCTCGTGATGCCGCCACCAAGCTGTTGCAGCAAACCGTCGCTGAACTCGAGGCGGTCCGCCAGACTCTCACTGAACGGCAATTCGCCCTAAGCCAGGCAGAGGCCCGGATCGCCGAATTTGAGGGGGCTTAACCGGTGGGGTTCGACCTGAACGTGGCGCGGGCTGAAATTAGCCGGAGCCGGGCTTTGTTACAAACAGTGGCCGCTTCCCGAACCGCCCGGGCCTCTGCATCGCCGACGCTGTCCGCACCTTGGACAGGATTGCGGAACTTGCGCTGACTTGTGGGACGCAAAGCCTGGGCATAGAACCGGCGTCGCTCCGCGCACCACGACGGATTGGCAGTTTCAGGGCGGGCAGGGCAGGCAGCCTTGAAAATCGAAGCAGCGTACCCGATCTCATGGACGACGCCGTATCCGTTTCAGAGTGCGCCGTTAGCCCATTGCCAATGTGAAACGTTCCGCGCTGACAAATTCAACTCGCCCGGTAAGCGCGCCGGCACGCTATTTCAGGTGTTGCGCCGCATGACGATTGCCGGCCTCAGCGGCGAGTCGATACCAGCGCCTTGCTTCGTCCAAGTTCATTTCAACGCCGAGTCCATTTTCGAGACAGCGAGCATAGATCAGCAGGCAGGCGGGATTTTTTTGTTCGACTCCCTGCTGCAGCAGGGCCATCGCCCTGGCATCGTTTTTCTCAACGCCGGTGCCGTTGAGGTAGAAGACGGCAAGGTTCGCCAGCGCCGAGTGATTGCCAAGGCGCACCGCTTTTTCGAATAGAGCGGCTGCCCGAACCGTGTCCACTTCGAGCCCGCCGAGGCCCCTGCTGTAGCAAACGCCGAGAAGATCCGCCGCTCTGGCGTCGTCGTCGGCTTCAGCGCTGGTGAGCAAGTCGATTGCCGTCGCCTCGTCTCTGGGCACGCCTTTGCCGAGCAACAGGCATTCGGCGAAGTAGTAAATGCCGTCGCGGTGCCCGGCTCCGGCGGCCCGGCCAAGCCACTTCACCGCTTCGCCGGCATGCGGACTTTGTCTGCCCTGCTTTGACATCAGAAAGGTCCCCGCGGCGAGCATCGATTCGACGTCGCCCGCTTCCGCCGCCATGAGGGTCCACGGCAATGCGACCGCTTCACCTTCCGAGCTGCGAAGCATGTCTGCCATCAGTCGTTTTGCTGAAAGGCTGTTGAATTGGTTTGCCGCCAGTTCGAGGAGATCAGTGTCGTTGTCGGTAAATTCAGAGCGGTTCGAGAAGCAGGCGGCTATGGCCCGGTCGATATCGGCGGCGGGCAGGGGGGGCTGGCCGTCGGCTGCCAACTGCAGCAGTTGTGCCAATCTCTGTACGATCAAATGCCCCGGCCCGGTTTCGAGCCCGGCAACTTCGTGTCGAGCGATTGCTTCGAGAATGGCCGTGAGTTCAGTTGCGGCATCGGCAGCACTG
>CBDULB010000258.1:0-3811 GCA_965367965.1 uncultured bacterium
ACAGCACCGTCTTGCGCCCCATGCGCGCCGCCTGAATCGCAGCGGTGACACCGGCAGGCGTGCCACCATAGACGGCGACCTCGAAGGTGATCTGCTTCGGCTCAGCCCGCTCGACCTGCCGGTAGTAGTGAAGCTGGCTTTTGCCCGGACGATCATCGCACCGTGCCGGGTTGAATGCTCCTGCGAGCAACACCAAAGCGAGACTCCCACAGAGTACTATGCAAAATTTTGATTGATTCATACCTTGATGAGCCTGCCGGCAAACGTTCAGATTCAAAATGCCGGATGTAGCGAAATTCGTCAGAATTTCGTCGCGCGCCATCCCGCCAACGCACTGGCGAAATTTTAACCAATTCCGCGACTTACGCTTTACGCAGCGGCAGTCATTCTTCGGTTCACTTCAACTTTTGGAAGGCTCACTTGTCATCTGACAAGAACGCGTAGTCTTTCTCTTCCTGTCCGAAACCCACCGTTTCCACCTCTCTATTTTCCTCGTGATCCTCCTCCAATGGAGCGAATCGTTCCGCTTTAAAACCGAGCTCCTGCTTGATGGTCGAATGCGGGTCGTCGGGATTGTGAAGCTCGTCGAGCAACAGCAGAAAATCGTAATCGGCGGCACCGATGCTCAGATTGGCATCATCATCGACGACAAACTGCGGATTGGAGCGCCCCGATCCCATCGCCCTTACCGTGTAGACCGAGTTCTTTTTGGGAAGAGATTTGTAGAGATCGAAGACCCAGGGTTCAAAGGAATCATCGATGCAAACAACGCGTTGGCCATTCTGGAACATACACAGGAATTACGATGGGAGATGTCGGGAATCAAGCGTCGATCGAGACGCTCTTCAGGTGAATCGGTCTCGGCAGGAAAAAGTCAGGGCTGTGGCGCGATTCATTGACAAAATCGTCTCGCCTTGAAATCCAGTGCCCCCTACCAATCGTCCAGGGCCACCTGAAACCGACACTTCCAAAACCATGAACCGACAACGAATCCTTTTCTTCTTCACTGCAGCTCTGGCAGTCATGGCGGGCAGCATCGGCCACGCTGCCGACACCGAACCTGTCGATATCGGTTCGCGTTGGGAACTGTTCGTCGACGACTTTCTGGTCGATTCCCAAAAAGACGTCGACCTGAAGATGCATCAACCGGTGCGCCGCGAAATCGTGCTGACCACCGACAAACCCTGGGAAGGACCGACCTGCGCCTATTTTTCCGTCGTCCAGGACGGCAGCAAGGTACGCCTTTACTATCGGGCGGGAGGTCACAAAGGCGGCGGCGATCACGCCACGGATCAGCTCACCTGCGTAGCCGACAGCGGGGACGGCATCCATTTCACCCGCCCCGATCTGGGCCTGATCGAGGTCAGCGGCAGCAAGTCCAACAACGTTATCTGGAAAGGTGTCGAATCGCACAACTTTTCGCCGTTCATCGATACCCGGCCGGGCACTCCGGCAGAAACTCGCTACAAGGCGCTCGGCGGCGTCAAGCAACCCGGCAAGAACTGGCAATACGGCGAAACCCCCGGCGGCCTCTATGCCTTTGCCTCCGCCGATGGTATCCACTGGGAAAAAATTAAGCCCGAGCCGGTCATCACTCAGGGCGCGTTCGATTCACAGAATCTGGCATTCTGGGACAGCGCCCGTGATCGCTACGCCTGCTTCAGTCGAATCTTTTCCAACAAACTGAGGGCCATCCAGAGCAGTTCGTCGCAGGACTTTGTAGCATGGTCAGAAGGCGTGCCGCACCGCTACGGCGAAGGCGTTCCGGGAGAACATTTCTACACTTCCGCAACCGTCCCCTGCCCGACCGCACCGCACCTCCTGCTGTCATTTCCAAAACGCTTTGTGCAGACCCGCAAGAAAGTGCCGGAACACGAAGTCGCCGGAGTGTCCGATGCCATCTTCATGAGCTCGCGCGATGGCGTGAACTGGGATCGCCCCTTCCTCGAAGCCTGGGTTCGCCCCGGACCCGATCAGAAAAACTGGACCGACCGCAGCAACATGACCGCGTGCGGCATCTACGACGGCGGCGACGGCGAGTGGTCGCTCTATATCAGCGAGCACTACCGCCACGCCGATCATCGTATCCGCCGACTGACGATCCGGCAGCAAGGCTTTGCCTCAATGCACGCCGGAGCCAATGACTACGGAGAATTCACCACCCACCCGCTTAAGTTCGACGGCAAGTCGCTGCAACTCAACTACGCCACCTCCGCCGCAGGATCGATCCAGATCGAAATCCAGGATGAACAAGGACAGGTCATTCCCGGCTTTACCCTCGACGACATGCCCGAACTTTTCGGCGATGAATTCAAGGCCACCGCGACCTGGAAATCCGGCGCCGACCTCAGCGCCCTGAGCGGCAAAACTATCCGGCTGCGAGTAAAAATGAAAGACGCCGACCTCTACGCCCTGCGCTTTAACTGATCGGTTTATTAAACACCGTAAACGAGTCGCCGCAGCGGTTGAACTCCCGCCCCCACCGCCAACCGCTTCAAGAGTCCTCGCCTCGTGAATGAAGTTATTCGCGTCAACATAGTGTCCCTCGTCTTTTCGATACCTAAACTCGTCATACTAAATTCCCGCTAAATAATATTCCGGTAAAATTAAATGTTGTCAGATTAGTCTATTGTGCATATTCTATTTCACTTACCCCATCCCCGACCATGCCACGCCGTCTTCTTCGCCCCCATACCGAATCATACTATCATGTGATTTCGAGGACGACTGACCGGCAGAGGACCTTGCGCGAGGCTGAGAAAAGACACTTTCACGACTGGATGCGTCGCCTTGAGCGATTCTGCGGAGTGCAGGTGGTGACTTTTTGTCTGATGGAGAACCACTTCCATCTTCTCGTCCGGGTGCCGCAACGGAATAGCCAGGAAGCACTGACCGAACAGAGGCTTCGACAACTATTGCCACTCATCTATCAGAGGCGGGAGCTGCGCGATGCCTTGCAGGAACTGGATCGCGCGGCTTCGCAGGACGCTACCGGTAAGTGGATGGCTGAGATTCTGGCGCGTTATCAGGCTCGGCGATTTTCGCTGTCGATATTTCTCAAGGAGCTGAAACAGCGCTACAGCCGCTGGCACAACCGCCGCCATGGCAGGACGGGGACCCTGTGGGAGAGCCGGTTCCGCAGTGTGCTGGTGGAACGGGACGAGACGGCGCTACTGACGATTGCGGCATACATCGATCTCAATCCTGTTCGTGCGGGGATTGTCGGCGACCCCGCAGACTACCGGTGGTGTGGTTACGCGGAAGCGGTGGCAGGAAAAAAGCCGGCCCGCCACGGCTTGCGGGCCATTTTGGAACGAACATCCTTCGGGATCAATCGCCGGGTAGACTGGCGTTCAGTGGGACCACGTTACCGAATGCTGTTGTATGGACACGGCGAGGAGCGCCGGGCAGACGCGAGGACCGGTCAGAGCGGACGACGAGGAATGCCGCGCGAGAAGGTGGATGAGGTGCTGGAGCGCGGCGGCGAGCTTAGCGTGGCGGAAATTTTGTTGTGCCGGGTACGGTATCTCACCGATGGCGCAGCGATCGGTGGCGGAGAATTCCTGCAAGAGGTATTCGAAGAAAATCGCGAACGTTTCAGCAAAAATCGCAGCATCGCCGGCAAGTGTATGCGCGGATCAGATTGGGGAGGGCTGCAGGTGCTGCGCGGATTGCAGCGCGATGTATTCGGTTCGTAGGAACTGCCCATTGCGGCGATTTCCGCAATCGCATGACAATCACGTCTTCGGGAAGCACGAAAGATGGGTTGATGGCGGGAAACCTGACTCGCACGGACAGAAAAAAACGTCAC
>CBDULB010000259.1:0-3538 GCA_965367965.1 uncultured bacterium
CACCGCAATGGCTGGCTGGTGGTCACCTGGAACAATTGCGAAATGCCGCCCCGCGCGGCCGATGGTGCGGGAGTCTATGGCGGACGCGATGCGCTGCACATTGCGGTATCCGACGACGAGGGCAGGACCTGGCGGGGGTTCCGCGAGATCTATCTCGATCATCGGCGCAACGACAACCCGGAAAAGAACGGCGACCGCGGCACGGCCTATCCGCTCGGTGCCTATGATCAAGACGGGCGGCTGGTGATCTTCGCCGGTCAGGGCATAGGCGGCCGCAATCCGATCCTGATCGATCCGGAGTGGATCGTGGCCACCGAGCATGAGACGGATTTCACCAAAAACGGTTTGGATAACTGGTCCGTCTACAAGCATCACGGCCCGGCCGAACGCTGGTGGCGGGCGCGTGCGGTCGGTTGTGCGCTGGTGCCCAATCCGACGGATCTCGCGCAGCTTTGCCTGCACCTGCGCAAGCCGGATGATTTACCGGCGGATGGCGCGACGTGGAATTTTCCGAATGGCTGGAAGGGGACGCTGACGACTCGGGTGATGTTCCGCGAAGGGTTTCAGGGTGGGGTGATCAGCCTGAACGACCGCTTCTTTGATCCGGTGAATGACTGGGGAGAGGAGCTTGCCGTTTTCCGCGCGGAGTTGACCAGCGGAGGAAAAATCGGCGATGTGCAACTGACGGCGGGCGAGTGGTCGGAGGTCGCTTTTGACTGGGATCTCGGCGCGGCTACCTGTCGCGTCAGCGTCGACGGAAAATTGGCGAGCGAGTTGAAAATGCGCCACCCGACACTGAACGGCCTGTCCTATCTGCGGCTGCGCTCGGCGGCGACGGAAAAAGACAGCGCCGGGTTGCTGGTTGAGGATGTGAAGGTGAGTGTCAGTGAGCCGCATGCCCCGCCGGTGAGTGCGGCGGATCAGGCGGAGCAGGAAAGGCACTACATTAAAAATGTGGTGCCGGGGTGGAAGGTTGGGGAGTAGTGATGGGTTGTGAATACGGAGGTTGCGGGAGTTTCCACTTTGCCGCCCACCCCATCTGGCCTGAACGAGCCGCACAAATCCCTCCACCGGCCACCGCCAATGCGCTAAGCTTGCCCTCACCACCATGAAACTTTCTGCCGCTCTTTCTTTCCTCGCTCTCGCCATCGGCCCCACCCTGACCCTGGCGCAATCCACTCCGCCACCTGCCCTCGACGGTTCCTGGAAAAAACAGCATCTGCACGACAATTTCTGGGCCGAGGGCGCGACGGCACTCGACGCGAACAAGGACGGTCACATGGATGTGATTTACGGGCCGTACTGGTTTGCCGGGCCGGAGTTCACCGAGCGGCATATCATTTACCCCGACACCACCCGCACCCAGGCTCAGCTGGAGGACGGCAGCGAAGTGGAGATCGAGGGCTTTCACGGCGCCAGGAGCGTGAAGAACGGCTACAGCGACAATTTTCTCAATGCCGCTCACGATATCAACGGCGACGGCTGGACCGACTACATCGTCATGGGTTTTCCCGGCAAGGAGACGGTCTGGTATGAAAATCCTCAGGGCAAAGCTGCCGACGGGCCGTGGCCGAAGCACGTCGCCTTTGAGGTGACCGATAACGAATCGCCGATGTTCACCGACATCGACGGCGACGGTCGGCCCGACCTGCTGTGCATGAGTGCCGGCCGGGTCGGCTACGCCAGCTACGACCCGGAGAATCCGACTGCCCTGTGGACCTGGCACATGATCTCCCCGAAGCTCGCCTTCCAGCGTTTCACGCACGGCATCGGGTTCGGCGACGTCAACGGCGACGGCAGGACCGACATTCTCGAGGCATCCGGTTGGTGGCAGCAACCGGAAGTGCTCGACGGCAAGGGACCCTGGCAGAAACACGAAGCGCCGTTCGGCAAGGGTGGCGCTCAGATGTATGTCTACGACGTCAACGCCGATGGTAAGCCGGATGTGATCACCAGTCTGCAGGGGCACGGTTACGGGGTGGCCTGGATGGAGCAGACCGCCGACGGATGGCAACAGCATTTGATCACCGGTACCCCGGAGGAGGCGGGTCAGACGGGCATCATTTTTTCTCAACCGCACGCGATCGAAGTGGCCGACATGAACGGCGACGGCGTGCAGGACATCATCACTGGCAAACGTTTCTGGGCGCACGGCAACTCGAAAGATCCGGAGCCGAATGCGCCGGCGGTGCTGTGGTGGTTTGAGCTGCAGCGCGGCGAAGGCGGCAGCGTCAGTTATCTGCCTCACCTGATCGACAACGATTCCGGGGTCGGCACCCAGTTCACGGTCACGGATATGAACGGCGACGAAAAGCCGGACGTCGTGGTCGGCAACAAGCGCGGTGCCTTTGTTCACGTGCAGCAGTAGCCGGGGCAAAAGCAGGCATCGCCGACGGGATGCCGTAGGATGGCTTTGCAAGCCGTCCCGAACGTCGAGCGAGATGGCCTTTGCGATAAGGCGTTCGAGCGTTGAGGCGGTAGCGACACGATACCGCTGAGCGTCCGGCTCCTTTGCCAGCGCAACGGGGACGGGATGCAATCCCATCCTGCGTTCTACTGAGAAAGTGGGCTGAAAGCCCTCCAGCACAGAGCCCGGGCTTTCAAGCCCGGGAAAGTATGGCCCGAATTTTCCCGTCCTGAAAGGGCGGCAGCAGACGGTCGCTTGTCGGTGAGCTGACGTTCGCTGGCGACCTTACAGGCCGCACCGTTGCGGTATGTTTTTACCCAGCCGTGAACGGCTGGGCTTTGTGCTGTCAGGCCTTCAGCCCGGCCAGTCGCTTAACATTCTGGTGCCTGGCGGATGCAATCCCATCCAATTTTTATCGCCACCGGTTTCGTTTTGTCCGGCCACTCGAACGCTCGCGGCGACTCAGCCCTTCAGTTTTGCGATCAGAAATGCTTCGAGGGAACCGTAGGGATCGTTTTCGGGCACCACATCCGGGCCGGTGACGATGCACTCCAGTCCCTGCTTGTGCATTGTCTCCTGCAGCTTGAGGCCGAGCTTGACGTGATGCACCCATACGCTCGAATCCGTTTCGGCGGTGACGGTGGTGTTGGGGCGGCTGTAGACCATGTAGACGGGCACATCGTCGGCAGTGAGATGATGAATGCTCGAGGCGTCGGCCATCAGTTTTTTCACCCGCTCGCTTTCCCAGTCGGCTTCCGATTCGATTCCGTAAAAGGCGGGCAGCGCGGGCCCCGGCTGCAGATCGGGGATTTCGAACCATTCGCGGAAATCGTTGAGGTCGTAAGTGGACTGGCCATTGGTGGTTCCCGCTGCGACGATGCGAGTCGACTGACGCGCGATCGGGTCGTCGCTGTCGGGATCGGCGAGGTCGTCGTGAAAGCCCAGCCACAGCGAAATGCCGGCCCCGGCCGAGCCGCCGTAGCAGGCGACTTTATCCGGATTGAGATTCCATTCTTTGGCGCGATGGCGGATGGTCTGCAAGCCGCGGGCGGCGTCGTGCATCATGATCGGATACGGGCCGACATCGGAGAGCCGGTAGTTCATCGCCGCGAACGCGACTCCTGCCTCCAG
>CBDULB010000260.1:0-3513 GCA_965367965.1 uncultured bacterium
GTCGCCGACAACGGTTCGACCGATCGCTCCGCCGAAATCGCCACCAGCCTCGGTGCCCGGGTGGTGCCGGTCGAACAACGCGGCTACGGCGCCGCCCTGCGCGGCGGTATCGAAGCCGCCAATGGCGAATACGTCATGTTCGCCGACGCCGACAGCACCTACCTCTACGAACACGCCCGGCCGCTCTACCAAAAAGCCATCGAAGTCGATGCCGACATGGCCATCGCCTCGCGCATGACCGGTGACATCGAAGACGGCGCCATGCCTTTTTTGCACCGCTACGCCGGCACCCCGGTACTCACCGGCCTGATCAACCTTCTCTTCAAGGGCAAGCTCAGCGACTGCAATTCCGGCTTTCGCTGCATCCGCAAAAGCGCCTACCAAACCTGGGGCATTCGCGCCAGCGGCATGGAGTTCGCTTCCGAGTTGCTGATCAAAGCCCTCAAACACAAAGCCAGCACGGTCGAGATCGATTCCGGCCTGCGCGCCGGCCCGCCCGAGCGCGTCGCCCACCTGCGCACTTGGCGCGACGGCATGCGCCACCTGCTGTTCATCCTCTCCGAGCGCCCGCGGCTGTTTGAAAAGACCGGCTTGGTATTGATCTCGGTTTGTTCCGTCCTGCAGCTGTTGGCGCTGCTGATCGGTCCGGTTTCTCTCGGCGGATTGCAGATTTTTAACCTGCACAGCAAAGGCCTGCTGCTGCTCGGTGGCCTGATCGGCATGCAACTCTACCTGTTCAGCAGCGTACTGTTTCTCAAACGCCGCGAAACGCCGTCAGCCATCACCGCCCGCCTGATCGGTATCGGCGAAGCCGGCCTGTTCTTCCTGCTGCTGGCGCTGCTGGCCGCCGCGGCAATCCTGGTCGGCGCCGTCGTCATTACCTGGATTCTGAACGACTTCGCCAATCTCGATCTCACCGCCAGCCTGATTCCCGGCATCCACTTTGTGGCCCTGCCCGGCATGCTCTCAATCGGCCTGCTCGGGCTGCACGTTTTTCAAAAAAGCGACGACGCGTGACGTGACCGGTTCCACCGCCATCCCACCGCAAAAGCTGCAATCGCCACGTCAGCGGCGGCGTGTCGCGCTGGAAGTGTTTACGCTGGCATTCGCCATCGCCATCGGATTTCAAGTGCACAGCGGCGCCTGGCGATCCGACTTCGGTGGTCACCCCGATGAAGCCGCTCACGTCGTCACCAGCCTGATGGCGAGAGACTATCTGGCCACGGGATTGTGGCGGCTGGAACACCCGATGCGTTTCGCCGAAGACTACTACCAGCGTTTCCCGAAAGTGGCCCTCGGCCACTATCCGCCGGCATTCTACGCCCTGCACAGCGTCTGGCTGCTGCCGTGGCGAAGTGCACCCGCTTTGCTGGTCATGGCGTGCCTGATCACTGCCCTGGCAACCACGCTGACCTGGAGTATCGGCCGGAGAATCCTTCCAGCCGTCCCGGCCGGAGTTGCCGCGCTGCTGTTTCTGCTTTTGCCACTGACCCGCACCTACACCGCCATCGTCATGTCCGACCTGCTGCTGGTGGTGTTCTGCCTGGCGGCAACCATGGCGTTCGCGCGCTTCCTCGAGACCGACAAGACCTGCTATGCTCTCTGGTTTGGATTTCTCGCCGCCGCCGCCATTCTCACCAAAGGCTCCGGCCTGCTGCTGGCGCTGGTCCCACCGTTGATGCTGCTCCTCAGCGGCCGTCTCTCCTGGCTGAAAAATCCCCGCTTGTGGCTGGCGCCCCTGCCGGTGCTGATTCTGGCCATGCCGTGGACCCTGGCCACGCGCCACATCAGCGCTGAAGGCATGAGTGCGCTGCCCTTTATCACCTATCTCACCGAGGCTGCCGCGTTTTACCCGCCGGAGTTCCGCCGCGAATTCGGCATCGCCGCCATCCTGCTGATGCTGGTAGCAGCCCTGCTGAAACTGCCCGGGATCAGACGCAAAGAATCACCGGGTCGCGAGCGTCCGATCGACGAAGTCGCGCTCTGGTCGCTGCTGCTGGCGACGCTGGGTTTTTACCTGATGATCCCCTCGGGCTTCGATTCGCGCTATTTCCTACCCGCGGCACCGGCGATCTGTATTCTCAGCATTCGCGGGGCTGTCGCTTTGGCCGCACGGCTGCGCCCCTCTTCCACCGCGACACCTCTCAGCCATCGCTGGCACAATGCCGTCGCTATCGCCGGCGGCGTCCTCCTGCTGGCGCTGGTGTGGCGCCCGGTCGAAAAAATCTACACCGGAGCGAGCGAAACGATCGCCACGATAATGGCCGACTCATCCGATGCCACCCCGATCAAGGTTCTGGTCTCCTCCGACAGCAACGGCGAAGGCGCCGTCGTTGCCGCCGCCGCCCTACAGGGCCGAAATTTCCTGCACACACTTCGCGGCAGTAAGGCACTGGCCAGCAGCGACTGGCTCGGCCGGGGCTATGAGATGAAGTTCACCAGCGTCGATGAAACGGTTGATTTTTTGACGAACGAGGCAATCAACTACATCATCGTGGACACCGACATACCGTTACAGCGACAGCTTCCCAGCCAGGCGCTGCTGGAAGACGCTCTCGACAGCCGGGTGACAGCCTTTCCGCTCATCGATACGGTCGTTTCGCACCGCCGCCAGCAGGACGCACCAGCGTCTTTTCGTATTTTCCAATCCCAAACCTCAAGCCACTCCCGAACTGAACCATGAGTCGCAGCAACAGCAGCAGCTACCAAACCCTTTGCTCTCAGCTCCCCCAACAGCCGGCAAAGTGGCTGGTGACCGGCGGAGCGGGATTTATCGGTTCACATCTGGTCGAAAAGTTGCTTGGCTTGAAGCAGCGTGTCGTCGTAGTCGACAATTTTTCGACCGGCTACCGGGCAAACCTTGAGGCCGTTGAGAAAGCCGTTGGCGAAGACGCCGCGAAAAACCTCACCGTTGTCGAAGGCGACCTTCGCGACATCGAAACCTGCCGGCAGGTCTGCGAGGGCGTGGAATATATCCTTCACCAGGCGGCCCTGGGATCGGTGCCGCGCTCCATCGATGACCCACTGGCCAGCCACGCCAACAACGTCACCGCTACACTCAACCTGTTCACCGCCGCCAAAGATGCCGGCATCCGGCGCATCGTCTACGCCTCAAGCAGCTCCGTGTACGGCGACGAGGCAACCCTTCCCAAGGTCGAAGTAAAAACCGGTGCGCTGCTGTCTCCATACGCCGCCACCAAAGCGATCTGCGAAACCTATGCCGGTGTGTTCGCCCGCTGCTACGGCCTCGAAACCATCGGCCTGCGCTATTTCAACGTCTTTGGCCCCAGGCAGGATCCGGATGGCCCTTACGCCGCAGTCATTCCGAAATGGATCCAAACCATGCTCAGTGGAGATGCGGTGACCATCAACGGCGATGGCACCACCTCCCGGGACTTCACCTACGTCGCCAATGCCGTCCAGGCCAATCTGCTCGCCGCCACGGTCCAGTCTCCCGAAGCCGTCAACCGCGCCTACAACGTCGCGGTTGCTGCACGCACCACGTTGACTGAA
>CBDULB010000261.1:0-3477 GCA_965367965.1 uncultured bacterium
TGTGCAAAAGCCAAAGACGGAAAGTGCGAGAAATGCGCGAAGCCCGGAGCTGCGGCGGACAAGTGCCCCGACTGTGCGAAAGCCAAAGACGGCAAGTGTGAGAAATGTGCGAAGCCCGGAGCAGCGGCAGACAAATGCCCCGCTTGTGCAAAAGCCAAAGACGGCAAGTGCGAGAAGTGCGCCAAGCCGGCGCCTGCCAGGCCCGCCGCTCCGAAGGCAGCTGCCGCCCCGGCAAAACCTCAAGCTGCGGCCCAACCGAAGCGGACCCCCGATGACCTTCGCGAGCAGTTCGCGAAACTGAGCGACGAAAAGAAAGCCCAGTTTCGCCAATTCATCGCCGGGCAGGTAAAGGACAATCCCAATATGAGCCGCGAAGATCGTGAGCGGATGATCCGTGCCGCCACTGCAAAATTCATGGCCGAGCCCCAGGCCGCGGACAAGGCCGAAAAATCGATCAAAGAGCCCGCCGGTCAGGAGCGAAGCGGTTAAGCGTTTTCGAACTCACCCGCCGCTGTTCTCAAATTAGCAGCAGCCTCAGCTCTCAGCCATGTTTGCCTCGATAAAGGTGCGCACGGCTTCGATGGTCGGTTCCAGAGGATAGGTCGTCGGCTCTTCGCCCTTGAGGACTTCCAGTGACGGGTGCGTCGGCCGCAAGCCGATCGCGCCCTCGATGGTCTCGGGGAATTTTGCCGGGTGGGCAGTCGCCAACACGATGTTGGTGTAGCTTTCGTCGAGTTTTTGAAATCCGCAGGCCGTATGGGGATCGACCACATAGCCGTAGCGTTCGTGCACCGCCTGAATGTTGCGCACGATGTCGGCATCCTTGCTGCGAGTGGCGGCGAACAAATCCGGATCAAATTGCGGAATTTTTACGCTTTTGCCGTCGCGGAGCTTTTGCATCAGGCGGTTGACCCGTGCGCCGTCTCCGTCGAGTTGGTAGAACAGGAAGCGCTCAAAGTTGGACGCGATCTGAATATCCATCGATGGCGCCAGGCTCGGTCGAACGGCACCGGGTTCGTAGACACCGGTGGTGAACAAGCGGTAGAGAATATCGTTCTGGTTGGTCGCCAGCACGAAGCGATCGCCGGGAAGGCCCATGCGACTGGCCAGCCAGCCGGCGAGAATATTTCCGAAGTTGCCGGTCGGCACGACGTAGGAGACACGGCTGCGATTTTCATCGGGCAGCTGCATCCAGGCGTGAACGTAGTAGATCGCCTGCGCGAGAATGCGCGCCAGATTGATCGAATTGATCGCCGATAACGAGGTCTTTGCCTTGAATTCGAGATCACCGAACAGCTCTTTCACGATGTGCTGAGCATCATCGAAAGTGCCTTCGATCGGGATCGGAAAGATGTTCTTCGCGCCCGTGCAGGTCATCTGCCGCTCCTGCAGTTCTGAGACACGGCCGCGTGGGTAGAGGATGAAAACATTGACCCCTTCCTTGTCGGCGAGCCCGTGAATCGCTGCCGAACCGGTGTCGCCGGAAGTCGCGCCGAGCACGTTGATGGGTCGACCGGTGCGCTTGATCTGATCCTCGAAAAGATTACCGACCAGTTGCAGGCCGAAGTCCTTGAAGGCCAGCGTCGGTCCGTGGAAAAGCTCGAGCACGAACAGATTGTCGGCGAGTTTTTTCAGCGGCGCGGTCGCCAGATCGGTGAAGCTGCCATAAGACTTGTCGATCAGGTTGATCAAGTCGTCACCGCTGTGATCGGTGTCGAACATGCCCAACATGTCGAAGGCCAGTGCCGGATAAGGTAATGCCGAATCGGTCGCCAGATCATCGGGTAAACGCGGTAGCGCTTCCGGTACGTAGAGACCTCCGTCCGGTGCAAGCCCTGCGGCGAAGGCCTCGAAAAAACCGACCGGTTTGGATCCGCTACGTGTGCTTTGATACTCCATTTGAATAATTCAATCGTGAGAAACGCAATGCTCTGCGCGAACTCCGGCTCTCACACGTCTTCGACCCGCATCAGCACTGGTTGGTTCCGAACACAGTCGAGTTCGGCGATCTCTGCGAGCGCCGCTTTCATGGTTCCAAACTTCGCATAATGCAGCATCAATACAATCGGCGCCTGATCCTCTTCGTGATCTTCCGGTTGAATCATCGATGAAATACCGATGTCGTTGCGGCCGAGCACGCCCGCGATTTGCGCCAGCACTCCCGGCTGGTCGGCGACGTTGAGGCGCAGATAGTATTGCGAAACACTTAAATCGATCGGCAGCGGTTCGCCGTAGAGACCATGTGGAACAAAGCCCTTGCGGCGTTGCGGACTGTCGATGTGAGCCGCCGCATCCGCCAAGTCACTGATCACCGCGCTCGAGGTCGGATCCTGACCCGCGCCCGAACCGTAGAACAGCGTTTCGCCGACTACATCGCCGCGCACCATGATCGCATTGTAGACCCCCTTCACCGACGCCAGAATGTGGCTGTCGTGGATCAGCGATGGCTGCACGCGCACCTCGATGCGATTTTCCTCAGCCAAATGAATCACCCCGATCAGACGGATCACGTAGCCGAGGTCGGCAGCGAACTGAATGTCGACCCGGGACAGCTTTTCGATGCCCTCGACGAAAATATCATCGGTCTTTACCCAGCAGCCATACGACAGTGAAGCCAGAATGATCGCTTTGTGCGCCGCGTCCCAGCCATTCACATCCAGCGTCGGATCGGCCTCCGCGTAGCCCAGAGCCTGCGCTTCGCCGAGCGCCTCCTCGTAACTCAAGCCGGCCTCACTCATCCGCGTCAGGATGTAGTTGCAGGTGCCGTTGATGATCCCTGTCATCGACTCGATGCAGTTGCCGACCAGGGACTCCTGCACCGTTTTGATAATCGGAATGCCGCCGGCAACGGCCGCTTCAAAGTAAATCGGCGTATCGCGCTCGTCAGCGATGGCGAACAGCTCCGCGCCGCGCTCAGCGAGCAGTGCCTTATTGCCGGTGACCACCGCCTTGCCGCTCTCCAGAGCCGCCTTGACCAGATCGAAAGCCTTGTCTGTGCCGCCGATCAGCTCAACCACGATGTCGATTGCGTCGTCCTCGACCAGATCTTCGACACGGGTGGTGACCAGGTCCTGTGGCAAGGCAACTTCTCGTGGCTTGGCGGCATCACGCACAGCGATGCGGCGCACCACAAGATCACGACCGATGCGTTCACGCAAAAGGTTGCGATTCTTCTCAAGGTTTTTGTAGACCCCGGCACCGACGTTGCCAAATCCGGCCAGTCCGATCTGTAATGGAGCGTTTTCGGGCATGCGGGCGCACTATCGGGGTCGAGTTCGAAAATCGCAACCAGCGAATCCGTCAGCCGTCCACTCGACGAGTTTTCCTGACTGAAACCACGCCGAACAAGCGGGCTTCACCCGGTGAAAGCGGTCGAAGATGCATTCGGGCGATGCCGAGCTGTGCCCGAATAAAGCCGTTTCAACCAATCAGTTATCCAGTTCCCAAAAACAGTTTCCGGGAAAACTATAATTGACA
>CBDULB010000262.1:0-3454 GCA_965367965.1 uncultured bacterium
AGAAACCGAATTTCGTTTTTCTGTTCTGCGACAATCTCGGTTACGGCGATGTTGAGCCCTACGGATCAAAGATCAATCGAACGCCGAACCTGACGCGGATGGCGGAAGAGGGCAGGAAGTTTACCGACTTCTACGTATCTGCCGGCGTCTGCACTCCCTCGCGGGCCAGCTTCCTGACCGGTTGTTATCCGCGCCGGGTCAACATGCATCAAAGTGAGCCGATCGCTCCTGACTACTGGGCAAAGCCACGCTCGACGCCGAAGACGCCCTCATCGGTGCTTTGGCCGGTTTCCAGTAAGGGCCTGAGTCCCGATGAGGTTACCATTGCCGAAGTGCTCAAAGATCGCGGTTATGCCACCACCTGTATCGGCAAGTGGCATCTCGGCGATCAGCCGGACTTCCTGCCGACGCGTCAGGGTTTCGACAGCTTTTTCGGGATTCCCTACAGCGAGGGCATGATGGCTCGCACCGGTGCTCCGGGTAAAATTCCGCCACTGCCTTTGCTGGAAAACGACACCGTGATCGAAGCCCCGGTGGACTGCAATCTACTGACTCAGCGCTACACCGAACGGGCGATCGACTACATGACTGAGAACAAGGAGGAACCTTTTTTCCTCTACCTGGCTCATGCCATGCCGGGCAGCATTCCCGATGCCTTTTCCAGTCCGGATTTTAAAGGCAAAAATCCGAACGGGCCGTGGAGCGATAAAGTCGAAGAGCTCGATTGGTCGACCGGAAGAATCCTCGATGCGATTCGCGATCTCGGTATCGCTGAGCGCACTTTTGTCATCTGGACCAGCGACAACGGCGCCGGAAAAATCAAAGAAGGCGAACGCGGCACCAATCTACCGCTCGCCGGCTGGGGGTATACGACTGCGGAAGCCGGTCTGCGCGTGCCCTGCATCATGTGGTGGCCGGGTACCATACCGGCGGGCACGGTCTGCACGGAGCTCGCTACGACGATGGACCTGATGCCGACTTACGCCAAATTGGCCGGCGGCACGGCGCCGCAGGATCGCATCATCGACGGGCGCGATATCGCTCCGCTGATCCTCGGCGAAGCGGGAGCTCAGACGCCACACCAAGCGTTTTACTATTACTACATGGACCAACTGCAGGCGGTGCGTTCCGGTAAGTGGAAGTTGTATCTGCCACTCGAAGACAAGCGCCGCAGCCCGTTCAGCTTCAGTGGAAAAACGCCGGGCAGTTTGTTCGACCTGCGCGCTGACCTTTCGGAAACCCGTAGCCTGTTCGAACAGCATCCGCAGATCGTCGAACGATTGACGGGTTATGCTGAACAGGCCAGGGCCGATCTCGGCGATTTAAATCGCGAAGGCGCAGGCCAACGCCCGGCGGGGCATCATCCGAATCCGACGCCGCGCCTACTCAGCGATGCGAAATAGAACCGGGGACGATTACCGTCAGAGACAGGCTTAGACTCGATGCGATTTAAATACCTACAACAACTGGCTGTAATGACGATGATCTGGGCGTCGCAGCTCGATTCAAGCATCGCGCAGGAAATCGACGGCAACGTTCTTACCGATCCCGGGTTCGAGTCGGTGGACGTGATTGATGGAGGAGGTACGTCATCGACGGAGCGCTCAGAGATTCAGGCTCACTCCGGTGAGGGGTGTCTGCGTATCAGTGACAACCGTCGCGACGAAATCGAACTGCACGACCGTCCGCCGACGCGAGTGTCGCTGCAGGGCGGTGGGCAGTTTTACGCCGAAGGCTGGCTGCGGATCGACAATGCCGCTGCCAATCGTACTGGTTACGGCACGGCATCGCTCGATATCGCGTTTTACACCGCGGACGGGACGTTTCTCAGCAAGCAAAATGTCGGCACAACGACGTCGTCGAAATGGCTGCGAGTCAGCAATGTGGTGACGCTTCCCTACGAGGCGGCGCTGATCGGTTTCCGGGTGACGCCGGCGGCTCAGGTGCCGCCTTTGCGCGGCGCGGTATTTGTCGACGACCTTTATCTCGCGCCCCTGGCGGTGGCGGAGAAACATGACCGGGTCAAGCTGACAGTAGCGCCACGCCCTCCCAAACAAGCGTCGGAATACGAAGCGCCGCCGCGACCCGGTGACGGTCGCTACCTGGCCCAGACAGTGGCCAAACTGGAGAACGGTTTCGATCCGCCGCGACCACTGGTCATCTGGGCCATCGGCTCGAGCTTCACCGATTTTCTCGGCAATGGTGAAGACCTGATCGCCGGCATCGAGGAGCGATTCCCGGATGCGCCGCCGATCATTTACAAAAAGATGGTCGGTGGCTCGACGCCGTGGCATTTACTGCGCGGCTGGGCACGCCATCTGGTGATCCCTGACCAACCCGATGTGGTGCTGATTTACAATTTCGGCAGGACCTCCGGAATGGAAAAGCTGCTCGCAGAGTTGCGCCGGAAAACCACCGCCGACATCGTCGTCGGCACGCTGCACTGGTGTCGGGGACATCAGGAAGTCTGGCCCGATCCTGAGGCGGTGACCCGCCATCTCGACCCGCCGGCGCTGCGGGAGCTTTGCCGGCGCTACCAGGTTGAACTGGTCGAAAGCCGGCGCGAGATCACTCGTTACATGGTCGATAACGGCCTGGAGATATCCGACCTGCTGGTCGACGCGGTGCATCAGAGTCCGTACGCGGCGCGCATGATTAACGCCAATATCGCGCGCCATTTTCATCGCGCCGATCAAACTCCGGAAGACCTTCCTGTACGCGAGAGGCGTATCAGCGTCAGTTCGTCTCGAGTAGTCAAGGCTGGCGAGTGGAATTCCACCGCGGACAGCGAGGCACTTTCCGCCCGTGGACCCGCCAGTCTTGCATTGGAGTTCACCGGCAGCGGCGTTGAGCTGATCGGGTTTCGCGCACCGGATTCCGGTTCGGTGCGAATTTTGATCGATGGCAATCCGGCTTCCGAAGCGAATGCTTTTTACGCAACCTACGTCCAGCCGGGCGTGGATAATTTCATCGACCTCAACTCGCCCGATGTCGACTTCCGTCGCCACATCTCCGACCGCTGTCCCCACGGCATCTCGCTCGGCGAAGACCTGAATCCCGTACCGCAGCAATGGACCCTGCGGATGACCAGCGACGAAGGCGATTATTCGATCACCGGTTCGGTCACCGGACCGGATGGCCACGGCAATGCGTTTCGCCCTTTCACCAGCAGCAGCGGTCAGATCAGCGTCGATCCCGAGCTTTGGCGTCTGGCAAAAACCAATCGGAGCGGGGACACGTTCAGCTTTGAAGTGGTTCGCAATGTGCAAACGCAAGTCGACTTCGACGGCCCGTCCGAAAAGTTTCGCACGCCTCTGGTGCACGGTTTGGCCAATGGCAGACACACGCTCAAGCTGGAAGTCATCGACGCAGGCGGACCGGTAACCATCGAAGCTTTCGAGGTGTTCGAGCCGCCGAGGTAGCCGCGGTCGTCAGACCGTGGGCCGCGAGCCGG
>CBDULB010000263.1:0-3443 GCA_965367965.1 uncultured bacterium
GGGCCGCGAAAGCGGTGGGAATCGAGAAGCGCGTCACCAGTCATGCTCTGAGACATTGACTCGGGGCTGCCAACGCCCCTCGCCCTGCGGGCTTCGCTTCGCTACGTCTAAAACACCTCCGGCCCTCGGTGTTGTTCATTCGCGACCCATCTTCTCGAAGCAGGAACGGACTTGAGAACGATTGATTCGCAGGCTCCTCTCGCCTGCTCACCCCTGCGGGGCACGTCGCTTCGCTCCTGTCCAAAACACCTACAAGCCTTCGGTGTTTTTCAGGAACTCCTCGGCCACGAGGACATCACGACGACCGAGATTTATCTACACGTGGCCATCGGGGTGAACGGTCTGGGTGTCGAGAGTCCCTTGGATAGTCTGTTCTCAGAGATGCCTAGTGCTTAGACGGTTTACCCAACGGGTTGAGTATATGCAGCCGCGGCCACGCGAAACCGTTGCTTGCGATATTTCGGAAAATGCGGCGACAGTAGCGGCAGTGAAGATTTTTCGAGATTCGATGTTGTCGGCCCGAGGGCACTGGTTCGGCGCTGCGCTGCTGGGGTGCTGCTTGTTGGCTGTTGATGGGCTTGGCGATGCTTGTGCTGCGGAGGCAGTAGACGATTTTGGCACTGAGGCTCAGCCTCTCCTGGAAAAATATTGCTACAAATGTCACGACGATGACACGCAG
Organism: uncultured bacterium; assembly: GCA_965367965.1. Classification (GTDB taxonomy): domain Bacteria; phylum Verrucomicrobiota; class Verrucomicrobiia; order Verrucomicrobiales; family DEV007; genus JBBKXR01. Next base: position 680 of record CBDULB010000263.1, read on the forward strand.
AAGGGCGATCTGAATTTGTTCCCGTACACCGGCACCTCTCAGATCATCGCTGACCGCAAGATCTGGTTGCGGGTGCTTGAGCAACTCGAGTCGCGCGAGATGCCGACCAAGGATCCGCTGCCGACGGAAGAGGAGTATGAAGCGTTGATCAGTTGGGTCGATGGCGCGGTCAACAACATCGACTGGAGCGTGCACCGCTATCCGGGCCATGTGACCATTCCGCGGCTGACCAAGCGTGAGTATGGCAACACGATGCGCGAACTGCTCGGCATCGATCTCGATCTGGAGCTGCGCTTTTCGGAGGATGGCGAGGGCCGGAGTGGTTTCGACAATGACCGTGACGCGCTGTTCGTGACGCCGGCGATGCTGGAGAAATATTTTCAAGCGGCGGAGTTGGGGATCAATGCGCTGACCGCTCATCGCGAGGTGCGCGCCGGTCAGGTGGCGGAATCGTTTTTTGAGGCCGAAGAGATGTTCATCACGGAAATGGGTACCCGGGTCCGGGTCTGGAGTGACACTGAAAAGGGCTACGTGTTGGATCGCGGTCAGCAGACTTTGTATGAGTCGGTCGAGTTTCCGGTCGATGGCTTTTACGAGTTCACGGTGCGCTCGCTGACCACGCAGGGGCCGACCGGTGCGCGCCTGCGGATCGACGATGTGCCGCGCGGCGATCTGGCGGTGGCGTCGAAGCAGCTCACTGAGAACACGTTGGTAGCCTTCGTTGAGGCGGGCACCCGGCCGATGGCGTGGAATATTCAGAAGCCGGTGTTCCGCAAGGGCGATGCGTCGCGCACGCGAGGTTCCGGGGGTGATAAGCCGTTGCCGGAGGACGCCAGTCAGATCATCACGCGTGAATCGAATCTGCAGGCGCCGCGGTGGACGCCGGCGGACAGCGATCCGGCATTCACTGATGCCGACAGGGGCGCGGCGCTGGTGGCGCGGGTCAATGCCAACGCCGTTAATGTGCAGCGCGCCTGGGAGTGGTTGCACTTGCACGGGGCTGACGGCGACGCGCGCGAGTTGAAGCGATTTTTGAAATACATCGACGACCGGTCGGTGCGCCTCAACGAGGCAAAAGGTCAGCTCGCCGCAGCGCTGGGCATGGAGCGCAAGGCGTTCGATGTTGAGTTTGAAAAACGCAATGTCGCGGCCTTGAAACGCAATACCGATCTCGGGCAGGCGATCGAAGAATCGCTGCAGAGCTCGCCGCTCGAACCGGCGGGTCTGGTCGGCATCGACTGGATCAAAGTGCGCGGCCCGGTCGCTCCGGCGCGGTTGACGGATGAGAACGGCAAGCCGTCAGTCGTCGAGCGGGTGTTGGTCGCTGAGCCGGGGGCCGATGTCACCGAGGAGGATGCGGTGCGCGCGGTGTTGGCAAAATTTCTGCCGAGAGCGTTTCGCCGGCCGGTGAGCGATGCCGAACTGGCGCACCATTTGGCGATCTACCACGAACGCCGTGGCCAGGCGGGCAGCGATTATCTCGATGCGCTCAAGCTGTCGTTGTCGGCGGCGCTGGTGTCACCGAATTTTCTGTTTCGTCGTGAGTTTAACGGCGATACCGGCATCGCCGCACAAGAAGGTAAGCCGGACGCGCAGGCGGCTGTCAGCGAGTTTGAGTTGGATGACTGGCAGTTGGCGTCGCGGCTGTCGTACTATCTCTGGCAGTCGATGCCGGACGAAAAGCTGTTCGCTCTCGCCCGGCAGGGCAAATTGCGTGATCCGGCGACGCTGCGCGCCCAGGTGCGGCGCATGCTCAACGATGCGCGCGCCGGGGATTTCCCGCGTTTGTTCGTCGGCCAGTGGCTCGGCTTCGGACCGGACGGTCAGAATATGTTTCCGGACGAGCGCAAGTTTCGCAAGGAGTGGAGCGAACAACTGCGCGCCGCGATGGTGGCCGAGACCGAGTTGTTTTTCGACGCCCTGATCGACGACAAACAGAGCCTGCTGTTGCTGGTCGATTCGCGTTATACTTTTCTCAACGAGACCTTGGCGAAGCACTACCGGATCGACAATGTGTTCGGCAGTGAAATGCAGCGGGTGGCCCTGCCGGATCACCGCCGGGGTGGGGTGCTCGGTATGGGCAGCGTGCTCACCTCGACCTCGACACCGACGCGTTCCAGTCCAGTGGTGCGCGGCGCGTGGCTGCTGGAAAAACTGCTCGCCGAAACGGTGCCGCCGCCACCGCCCAATGCCGGTGAATTGCCCGACGATGCCGGTGAGAAGAAGGGCAAACGGTCGCTGCGCGAAGAGCTCGAAGCGCATCGCGACAAAGCCGACTGCCGCGGCTGCCACGAGAAAATCGATCCGCTCGGTTTCGGTCTCGAGCATTTTGACGCGGTCGGCATCTGGCGGGCCAATTCGCCGAGCGGTCCGATCGATGCCTCCGGCACTTTGCCCGGTGGCGAATCATTTACCGGCGTCGCCGAGCTGAAGCGTTTCATTCTCAAGCACCGGCGCGAACCGTTCCTGCGCGGTGTCAGCGAAGCCATGCTCAAGTTCGCCCTCGGCCGCGAGCTGAAGGGCTACGATGAACCGGTCATGCAGAAAATCCTCACCGCTCTCGAAGCCAATGATTACGACGCCTCCCTGCTGATCGAGGAGGTTGTGCTCAGCTACCCGTTCCGCTTTCAGGGCAGCCACAATGGAACGGAGTGACATCGCTGGCCAACGGCCACCCGAAGGGCGGAGTGGCGGCGACGGCAATGGAACGGAGTGACATCGCTGGCCAACGGCCACCCGAAGGGCGGAGCGGCGGCGACGGCAA
>CBDULB010000264.1:0-3293 GCA_965367965.1 uncultured bacterium
CGTCCGTCCGTCAGTGGTAGGGACGATCCGGCCCGGTCGTCCGTCCGTCAGTGGTGGGGACGATCCGGCCCGGTCGTCCGTCGTGTGGCCGAACGGCTGGCACCACGTCCGGGAACGGGTGCCTGTCAGGGAGGGGGGGATGCTTTGCGACGCTCGCGGACAAGCGAGGCCGCTTGTCCCTACCGGGTTCAGCCGGGGGGCGATGTTTATTTTTACCTCAAGTGCGCCGCATGAGCGTTCTTTACTCTGCTGTGCGAAGTTTCTATCTTTGCGGGATGGAATGGCGCGCGCGCATTTTTTTAATCTGCCTGGTCGGAGGTTTTGCGGTCGGCCACGGCTCCGCGCAGGCTCTCGACTACGAGCGCGACATCATGCCGATCTTTAAGAAGAAGTGCTTCGATTGTCACAGTGCCGAAGCGGACAAGGTCAAAGGCGGGCTGCGGCTCGACGATCCGCAACATTTCAAAGGGCGCTTCGCCAAAAACGACATCGTCGTTCCCGGCAATTGGGATGCCAGTTACCTGTTTGTCACGGTGACCCGTCCCCACGACGCCAAAGAGGCGATGCCGCCCGAGGGCAAGGGCAAACCGCTGACGCCGGACGAGGTGATGAAGGTCGCCAACTGGATTCACGAAGGCGCCAGTGTCGACCGGGAAAAGGGTGAGCAGGGGCCCGACGATTACAAGCCGGAGGATTTTATCAAATTCAAAGACGGCGTCATGGTCACCGACAGTTTCGGCGCCGATCCGGATGCCGACGCGCATGCCAAGGCCAAGGACAAGGCCATGGCGATGGAAAAGCTTGAGCCGCAGCCGTGGACCAACCGGGAGGGCGTGGTGATTACGGCAACCTTTCTCGGGCTCGAGGGCGAAAAGGTTCTGCTCGAACTGAACGACGGTCGCAAGGTCCCGTATCCGCTGGCAAATCTTTCTGACGCGAGTCAGGCCGAAGCACGCCGTCTCGGGGCTGATGTGAAGTAACCATGGTCGGCTCCCCACATCGCCGGTTTTCGAGCGCCATCCATTGCGGATGCGCAGGGCTGCTTGCGCTTGCGTTTGCGTTTGGGCTTGCCTCGATTTCGTCGGCGGCCGACGGCGAGCACAAGTCGGCGGAAGATCTCGATTGGTGGTCACTGAAGCCGATCCAAGGTCCGGCGGTTCCGGCGGCTGATGACGGCTGCCGCAATGAGATCGATCGCTTTGTGCTGGCGAAGCTCGGCGAGCAGAAACTCAGCCCTTCGCCTGCGGCCTCGCCGCGGGTGCTGATCCGGCGGCTCAGCTACGATCTGACCGGCTTGCCGCCGACGCCGCAAGAGATCAGCGATTTTCTCGCCGCCTCCGAGACCGATGCCGAGCTCGCCTACGCTCAGCTGGTCGAGCGCCTGCTGGCCTCGCCCCGATACGGCGAGCACTGGGCACGGCACTGGCTCGACGTGGCTCGCTACGGGGAGACGCACGGCTACGATAAGGACAAGGCGCGCTTCAATGCCTGGCCATACCGCGACTACGTGATTCGTAGCCTGAACGAGGACAAGCCGTACGCGCGATTCGTGCGCGAACAGGTCGCCGGCGACGTGCTCTGGCCGGGCGAGCCGGACGGTATCATTGCGCTCGGATTTGTGGCGGCGGGCCCGTGGGACTTCATCGCGCACACTGAGGTCGGCGAAGCCAAAGTGGACGGTCGCATCGCCAAGCACATGGATCGCGACGACATGGTCAGCGCGGTTTTTAACACCTTCATGAGCACCACGGTGCAGTGCGCGCAGTGTCATGATCACAAGGGCGACCCGATCAGCATGGTCGACTACTACCGGCTGCACACGCTGTTCGCGGCGGTCGACCGCTTCGATCGCGTCTACGATCTCGACCCTGATATCGAGGCGCAGCGACTGACTCTGGAGAAATCGATCGGATCGCTCAGCGCCGGTTTAAAAAAGATCGATACGGAACTGGCGGCAGCCGGTGGCGAAAAACTCAAGGCCTTGCGTGAGCAGGTGGCGGAACTGAAAGCCCGCGCCGATGAGCAGCTTAAGACGGTGGCGGAGCATGGCTATCACAGTTCCCTCAGTCAACGGGCGGACGACACCAAATGGGTGCAGATTGACCTCGGCAAAACACAGCCGCTGGGCGAGGTGCGCCTGATCGGTGCGCACGACAACTACAATGACATCGGTGCCGGATTTGGATTTCCGCGGCGTTTCCGGGTGGAGATTTCGGACGATGCCACATTTGCCGAAGGCGTGGAAATACTGGCCGATCACCGCGCGATTGATTTTGCCAATCCCGGCGTCGCCCCGGTGGTCATCGACGCGGCGGGTCACCAGGCGCGCTTCATTCGCGTCACCGCGACCAGGCTGGCGGAACGGCGCAAGGACTACATGCTGGCGCTCGGTGAGTTGCAGGTGGTCGGGCCGCAAGGCAGCCATCTGGCGACCGCCGATGGCGTGGAGGTCACTGCCAAAGACTCGATCGAAGCACCGGTCCGATGGCGGCGCGACAATTTGATCGATGGTAAATTCCCGACGTCGACCGATGCCGCTACTTTGAAGTTACTGGCGGCAAAAACCGGTCAACTGAACGCCCTCGTCGCCAGGCTGGAAACGCCCGGGCTGAGGCAGCGGCGCGACACCGCCAGCGCCAGGCTCGCCGACCAGCGTGCGCAGCTCGACGCCCTGCCGGAGGGCAAGCGGGTTTACGCCATCGCCAGCCAGTTCAAGGCGGCGGGAAAAGTTCTGCCGACCGAAGGCACGCCGCGCACCATTCATCTCCTGCATCGCGGTGACATCCGCACGCCGGGCGATGAAATGCACCCCGGGGCGCCGGCCCTGTGGCGGCAGGCGGAACCGGAGTTTTCCCTGCCCGCCGGTCACCGCGAAGGCGAGCGCCGCGTGGCGCTGGCGAATTACCTGACGGATACCGAAAACCCGCTGATCTGGCGATCGATCGTCAATCGCATCTGGTTGTATCATATGGGGCGGGGGATCGTTGACTCGCCGAACGACTTTGGGCGGATGGGCATGCAGCCGACTCATCCGCAGCTGCTCGACTGGTTGGCGGTGAAGTTTCGCGATGATTTCGGCGGCTCGTGGAAGGCGCTGCACCGTCTCATTGTCAGCAGTGCCACCTATCGACAGGTCTCCACTGGTGATGCTGAAAAAGCCAAAGTCGATGCCGGCAATCGCTACTACTGGCGGATGAAACGACATCGCCTGAGCGCCGAGGAACTGCGCGACTCGGTGCTGGCGGTCGCCGGGGTGCTCGATCCGGCGATGGGTGGGCCGAGCTTTCACGACT
>CBDULB010000265.1:0-3233 GCA_965367965.1 uncultured bacterium
ATTAAAATTTGGCATATAAAAACCTATATCAGGGATAAATTTATCAGATAATAACACAACTTTATCTGAAAGTTCCTACCTTTCCTACTACAATGTGCACACCCCGATTCAGGCCTACCGGAAACACATCGGACATTTCGAGGCCAGGAAGGCGCAGCGTTTTCCGGATGGCTCGGCGGCGGCGATCGATGAAGGGCGCAACCAGGCCAGCTCGCGTCCGCAGCAGGACAACGCCGAACTGGCATCGATGGTGTCAGCGGTCGACGACAGTGTCGGCGCGATCATGACGGCGCTCGACGAACTCAACCTGGGCGACGACACGGTGGTGATCTTTTTCTCTGATAATGGCGGCTTGTGCACCATGCCGGCAGCTCGAGGCGTCGGTCCGGGTTGTAATCTGCCGCTGCGTTCAGGCAAGGGATGGCTCTACGAGGGCGGCATTCGCGAGGCAATGATCGTTCGCGCTCCGGGCGTGACCGCTGCGGGATCGGTGTGCGACGTGCCGGTGATGAGTACCGATTTTTTTCCGACCATGCTCGATCTGGCCGGCCTGGAAATGCAGCCTGACTTGCATCGTGATGGCGTCAGTCTGAAGCCACTTTTAGCGGGAAATGTCGACCCGGCGTTCAGTGGCCGGGCCCTGCACTGGCACTATCCGCACTACCACGGCTCCGGCTGGACGCCGGGTGCCGCGGTGAGAATGGGGGATTGGAAGCTGATCGAGTTCTGGGAACAGGATCAGGTCGAGCTCTACGATTTAGGCAACGATATCGGTGAGCAGAAAGATCTCAGCCAGTCAAATCCCGCCAAGGTTGCCGAGCTTCAGCAAACCATGCAGCAGTGGCGCGTCGGGATCGGAGCGAAGCTGCCGAAGGCGAATCCGCAGTGGCAGAATAACTGACGCTGCGCAGGGTTTTGTTCGGGGTGCGGCTTGATCACTCGACGCTGAAGGCGATGGCTTCGGCCCGTGACAGGCGTTCGCGGCGATCTCCGGGACGGACCAGACGGGCAAGGAAACCTTCCCAGAGTTCCATGTCGGCGCGGGTGTAAGTGTTGAGCAGCAGGTTGTTGTTGATGGTCCGGGCCTGCAACTTGCGCGGGCCGAACGACGGGCCGCTGATGGTAGCTTCCCGAACGGCGTCGGGGAGGGTGCGGTACATGACGTTGTAGGGCAGGGGATTGTCACCGCGTTTGAAGCCGAGCCGGTTCCAGGTCGCTTCGTGGCGATCTGCCGCCAGCGCCGGCAGGTAAAAGTTGCCGACGTTGTAGGTCATGGCGAGACGCAGATCATCGAGCGACAGGCCGCCCGGAAAATCGACTGAGTAGTACATGTCCTGACGCTCCGTGGCGAGTGGCGGCACGCGGAAGTAGATAAATGCCCCGTCGCTCTGACCCTCCGGCGGTTTTTCCGCAATGTAGGTGCCGGTGACGGTGTCTTCCTTGAACCAGAAGATGACTTCAAACTCAATTTCGTCTTCGAGGATCATCTTCCATTTAAATTCCTTACCATCGAAGCTTGGCTCCTCGGCATTGCGCAGCCATTTGCGACGACGGTAGTGAGTTTTTTCGTCTTTGCCGATGTACGGTTTGTGGCTGTGATAGCCAAAAATGATCGGGTTCTGGATGTAACCCTCCGGCGTTTTCATGTAGATAAACGCCCGCGCTTCGGGGCCCACGAGAACGATGTCAAAGTTCGGATATTCGACCACCTTGAGTTCGTCTTTAAAACGGACCTTCCAGTCACCGCTGTCCCAGTAACCGTAGTTTTTAATGACTCCGGGACCGTCTCGAGTTTCTCGTTTGGTAGCGAAATTAACCCCTTCCGGCGGTGGCACCATTTCCTCGTCTTCGAGGCCTGCCAGAAGGGAAACCTGTTCGTCGCTGTCGGGACGCAGCAGCATGGTCAGGGGCGGCATTTCGCGGCCCTTGGTGCGATTGGCGACCTGCACCGAGACGGTGTGCAGATGTTCGGTCTGGGCGGCGGCCGGCTGCACGTAGGTGCGCACTTTGTTGCGACCCAGTTTCTGGCCGATGATTTCGCAGTATTCTTTGTCGACGAAATCCTCCCAGTCGGAGAAAATGTAGAGCGAATCGCATTTCTGCTCGATCAGGAACTCGGCAGCCGCGCCGATGCGGTTGGTGCCGCCGAGCGCGATGAAGGTGTTGGGGCGGTCTTTAAAAATACCGATCAGGCGATCGACCGACTTTTGCGGAGCCTTGCGTGGCAGGTCGCCCCACAGAAACCAATACGGGGTGCGGCCTTCACGGATGTCTTCCTTTGGCCAGTACGCCATGATCTCTTCCTTTTTTACGGGATAGATCTCGATCTTCTCGGTCGGGCCGCGCATTTCGGCGTGGTTGACGTAGACGATCGGGGCGTTTTTAAAATTCTTGTCGACCTCCTTGATGACCATCGGCAGGTATTCGGCCATCGATCCGGACACGTCGAGGATCACGCCGAGCACGTCACCTTCCATTTTCTGGCCGAACATCATTTTCGATCCCATCGAGGTCGAAGTGTCGCCGAAACTCATCGATGGCTCGAACGACATGCCGACGCTGGGCTGGGCGGAGAGTCCGTCGAACTCGAGGTTGGTCATGGCCAGGCTGGAGACGTTGGCGGACGAAATGATTTCCACTGAAGTGGTCGCCGCCGAACTGGTTTTGACCGTAGTTTTGCTGACCGTGGTCGACTTGATGTCTTCCTGCTCGTCGAGTGAAACGTGTTGCGCGACGATCTGTGGCGGAACATCGCGGGGCACGTGAATGACCACCAGTGCCAGGGCGAGCACAATGCCGACGTGCAGCAGAATGGTCACCGTCAGCGACGTGAGTTTGTCGCGGCGGATGGCCATCTTCCGCTTCGCCTCGAGTTCTTCGAGCCGCTCGCGCAGGTGCATGTCGTCGAGATGGGCGTCGGCTTCGAGCGCATCCGGATGCGGCTCATCGTCGACCGGTTCGGTGGCCATGAGCACCTGGGTATCCGCCACTTTGGCTGCGGGTTGCGCACTTTTCGGTGGAGGCGCGAGTTTGACAGTTTTGACGCCGCTTGCGACTTCTTTGGCAGGCTCCGGTTCTGCCGCTGCAGCGGCCACCGCTGCCGGAGCATCATCTTCTTCGGCCACTGCGGCGACCGCTTCGCTGTCAGCTTCATCGTCAGGCGCGGCGAGCGGCAAAATACGCCGGATCGGCTCGGGCTCCGGTTCCTCAGCCATTTCGGCTTCGGGCTCGGC
>CBDULB010000266.1:0-3151 GCA_965367965.1 uncultured bacterium
GATCATCTCGGCGCGACCGGCGTTGTCGATGATTCGTGGTGTCGCCCAGGAGCCTTTGAACTGGTCGAATTTTTCCGATGCGGCGGCTGGGAGGTCTTTTTTCCAAATGATGTCGCCGCTGGTTTTGTCGACGGCGAAAAGGCGGGCGGCGGTTCCGGGACCGGCGTGGACGATGATGTGGTTTTTGAAAAACACCGGACTGGCGGCGTTGGCACCCCAGATGTGCTTGTAGTCATCGCCGAGGTCCGCCGACCAGAGCGTCTTGCCGGAAAAATCGTAGGCGTGCAGGCCGGCGTTGCCATGCCAGGCGATGACCATTTCACCATCGGTGAGCGGCGAGGCAGAGACGCCGGGGTTGGTTTTGTGGGTGGGGTCTTTGGCACTGCGTTCGACGGATTTTTTCCAGAGTAGTTTGCCGTCGCCGGTATCGAAGCAGAGCAGGGAGCGCGTTTGGTTCTGATTTGCACCTTCGGTGAGAAACAGCCGGTCGCCGTGAACGATGGGTGAGGAGTTGCCGGGGGCATCGAGGGGTGTGCGCCAGGCGATGTTTTTGTCGGCGGACCACTCAGTGGGATATTTTTCTGCGGGGGCGTTGATGGCGCCGTCGCCTGTGGAGCCGCGCCAGCTTGGCCAGTTGTCGTCGGCGGCGAGGGGGACGGTGGCGGCGAGAAAGGCGGCGAGGTATATCGTTTTCATCTTTGATTGATCCGGCTGATGGGACCGGCGGGACGCCGGTATCACGTTTTCGTCCAACGGGAATGAGCTACGTGGTTGTGGCGCGCTGTAAACTTGCGGCTGGACGACTAGGGTTGCATAAATGGAACCGTGAAAAAATGTATTTGTCTCGCTCTCGTTGTCGCCGGAATTACGCCGTGTCTTGTCTCCGCTCAGGATAAGCAACACGATGCAATTCCATCGGAGTTCGGCACCTATGTGGAGCCGGACTTTCCGTTCTTCTCGCAGACAGTGGATGCTCGCGACCTGGGCGGTGAATGGCCGAAGGACAATCTGACGCCGCGCGGCATCGTGATCGATGCGGGACACGGGGTGCGCGTATGTTTTGATACGGACCTGCTACGGGTTGCGCTGGTCTGGCGGGAGAATGCGGACGGGGAATTTTTGCAAATGAATGGGATGGCGCCGGGCTCATATCGGGTGCCTTCGCAGAAGGCGGGTTCCGGGCAGGGCAAACTGCCCAAGCCGATCGGCGAGCCCTTGCTGGCAAACGGGATTTATCCGGGGTGGTTTGTAGGAGAGGGCGAAGTGACGTTGGCGGATCCGAGAGCGAAGTCGGTGGATGTGGAGGAGATTGGGCTGGGGCCGGTTGCCTCCGGGAGTTTCGGGAAAGTTTCATTTTCCGGGGATAGAGTGGAAGTATCGTATCTTGTTGGTGAGACGAATGTCACGGAGTCTTACATGGCTCCCGTTGGAGGTGGGTGGGTGCGAAAAGTGACAGTGGAGGCTCACGCCGAACCGCTGACGCTGGTGATGGGAGCAGTGGCCGGAGATCTGGCAATGAGCGCTTCGGGGAGCAAGGGAGTCGCTCTCACCGAAAACGACGGAGTCTGGCAGGTCAGTATTCCGCCAATGAAGGACGCACAATCGTTGATGTTCAGCGTCGATGTCGATTCAGACGCCCTGGCCGGAGTGTTGTCGCAAGAGGGAGGGGATGTGAAAACCCAGCCCCGTTGGCCAGAGGTATTAAAACCTGCTGCGATATTGGCTGAGTCCGACAGTGGTCTGGTCCGGGATGATATTGGAATGCCGATGCCCAACCCGTGGAAAAGGAACGTGCGTCCTTCGGGGTTCGATTTTTTCTCCGATGGGCGCGCCGCGCTGTGCACCTTCGATGGCGACGTGTGGATCGTCAGCGGGCTTGAGGGGGATCTCAATCAGGTGAAGTGGCAGCGTTTTTCTTCGGGGTTGCACGAGCCGATGGGACTGGAGATTGTCGATGATGAGATCTTCGTTTTCGATCGCAACGGTATTTGGATCGTGCGCGAAGGCGAGCACGAAATGTTCTGCAACCTGGTCGCGCAGACGGCGGAGACGCGGGAGTTTGCGATGGATATTTACGCCAAGCCGGGTGGTGGTTTTTACATCGCCAAGGGTGGGCAGATCGGCACCACGCGCGGCAAATACAACGGCACGATCATCGATGTCGCCGCAGATGGAAAATCGTTCGAGGTGATCGCCACCGGGCTGCGTCAGCCCTACATCGGTGTCGATCCGAAGACGGGCTTAGTGACGTCGAGTGATCAGCAGGGGAACTGGAAACCGGCCACGCCGATCCATGTGGTGCGCAAAGGCGAATACTATGGCTTTCAGGCGGAGACCTTAAAAGATAAACCGGAGCACCCGCAGCCGATCGATGAGCCGGCGGTGTGGATTCCGCATTTTGTCAATCAGTCGGGAGCCAGTCAGGTGTGGTTGCGCGACGCCGAGATGGGGCCGCTGAATGATTCGCTGATTCACATTGGCTACAACCGCCCGGAGCTGTTCAAGGTGTACATCGATCGCGATGCGGCTGACGAAGCGAAGGGCATCATTCAGGGGGCGGTCACGCCGGTGATGGCTGGCTTCGGCACGGGACCTTTGCACGGGCGCGTGCATCCGGTTGATGGCAGTCTGTATCTTGTCGGATTTAAAATCTGGGGAACGGTGGGTGAAGATATCAGTGGCATGTATCGCATGCGTTGGAAGGGCGGGCCGAACTATGTGCCGCGCGAGGTGCGCTCGGATGAGCGTGGCATTTTACTGAGTTTCGACGAGGAGCTCGACGAGGCGATTGCGACCAGCTTGTCGACTTATACGGTCGACCGATGGAACTACGTGCGCAGTCATAATTATGGCTCGGGCAATTACAAACTCGACGGCACGCCGGGTCAGGAAACACTGCCGGTGGCGAGCGCTTATTTGTCGAAGGATAAAAAGTCAGTGTTCCTCGGCGTCCCGGACATGCAGCCGGTACATTCGATGCGATTGACCTATCGGGTGGCGGCGGCGACTGAAACGCCATTGATCCAGAACGCGTATCTGACGGTGCACGAGTTGCGTTCGATTGATCTGGAGGAGTTTGGTTTTGAGAAAAAGCTCGATGTCGACCTGACCGTCAAGGCGGGTGCGGCGACCGACGTGGCGATGGTCGAGC
>CBDULB010000267.1:0-3133 GCA_965367965.1 uncultured bacterium
CTTGTCTGGTGGGCAGAAAGCAAAACTTCTACCTATCCCAACCAATGAAACTGAAAACCATCGCTATCACCGCCGTTGCCGCCTTCACCGTGCTGACCGCTTCAAATTCGGAAGCATCGAGTCGTTCATTGATTCAGCAGTCCCATCAACTTGAGTCAATCGTAAGCGAACTGCGCGGCGAATTTCGTGAGCACTACGACCATACCTCGATCTACCGCCATCTGATCAACGACGCGGTAGCGATCGAACGCGAAGCCGATCATCTGCACGAACTGGCGCATGACTACTTCGCTTCGTTCCGCCACATTCTGCGCGATCTCGAGGAGATCGATGAACTGGCGCATCACATGCACGAGATGGTCGATGCCGCTGACAGCGGACGCTACGGTCACGTGCACGGCAACACTCATCACGTTCATTCCCTGTTGAGTTCGTTGACGGGTGTGATCCACAACATGGAGCGCACGGTCCGTGCTGATGCTTCCCACGGTCATGGCGGTGGTCACGGTGGCGGCCATGGCGGCGGACACAGCGGCGGTCATGGAGATCACGGTGGTCACGACGATCATGCTTCGCACGGCGACCCTCGCGTTGACATCGCACGCGGTATCTTCCGGGCGATCATCAACCGCCCCCGCTGATCCAGGCGCGGTCCGGTTAAAAAACTGAACGGTTCAAATGCCGGGGCTCGAAAGGGCTCCGGCATTTTTTGTGATCCCGGTGAGCGCTTACGGTGTGTCGGTTTTCAATCCCATCGCCGAGGCGCGCTTTTTCCACAGAGCTCTGGCGAAGGCCTGCATGTCCTCGCGGGTATCGGCTTCGTCAACGATCTCCAGGCCGAGCAGGGTTTCGACGACATCTTCCATGGTGACGATGCCGGCCATGCCGCCAAATTCGTCAACGACAATGGCGATGTGGTTGCGGTTGGAGACCAGTTCGTGAAAGGCGGTAGGCAACTGGGCGATCTCCGGAATGACGGCAATATCGCGTTTTAAGGCGGCGAGCGTCTGCTCATTCTGACCTCGGGCGGCAGACAACAGGATGTCGCGAATCAACACAAAACCGTCGATGTCGTCGCGGTTTTCGCTGAAAACAGGCACGCGGGAGAACGGTGAATTTTCGTGCTGATCGACGTATTCTTTCACGGTCAGGGTTGCCGGCAGAGCGAATACCACGGGACGCGGTGTCATAATCTCGCGGACCGGAATTTCCCGCAGCTGCAGGAGGTTGTCGAGAATGCGCGATTCGGTCTCGTCGAGTTTGCCCTGGCGGAGCCCCATCTCTGCCATCACTTTCAGTTCGTCGCGGTTGAAGGCGGTTTCACCGTGGTGGCCCTTGGAAAACAACTCGATGAACCAGATAATCGGCGTCATCATTTTGGAAAGGTAGTTGAGCGCGACCGATACCCACGGCGCCCAGGCCCGCCAGTGACGGGCGCCGAGATTTTTGGGAATGATCTCGGAAGCGATCAGGATCGCCAAAGTCATCAGTGCGCCGGCGAGAGCATCCCATTTGCCGCCACCGAGGGCCGTCACCTGCGCGGCAACGCCCATGGCACCGACGGTGTGGGCGATGGTGTTGAGCGTCAGGATCGAGGTCAGCGGGCGATTGATGCGTCGCTTTAAATCCTCCAGCGTCTGACCGACTGCGGGGCGTTTGTTTTTTAAGTCGGCGACATAGGGCGTGGTCACGCTGAGCAGCACCGCTTCCCAGACGGAGCAGAAAAACGACACGCCGATGGCGACGAAAAAATAGACGACGAGCAGTGTCCACGAACCGGTGGCCGAGGGATCGGCGCCGGCAGATGAGGGGATGGCAGCGAGGAGGGTTTGAACCATAGTATCTGAAGGTGGCTGCGATCAGGCTCGCTTCAAGCCGAAACGCTGGAGGTTGTTAAATGGGCGCTTCGGGATTTCGGGAAACCGGCGTGCCTGCTTTGGTCTTTTCCCGCTTGCGCTTTCCGCGTTGACGCTTGGATGCGGTGTACAGGCTGATCGTCAGAACGACGACGAAATGAGCCGCGTAGGCGATACCGAGAAAGCCGAAGCCGGAGCTCAACGGAATTGCCATCAGGGCAAAAGTGCCGGCGTAGAGTCCGCTGATGATGATCACAAAAAGCCCGAAGCGCAGCCAGCGGGGACGGCGCTGGAACGAGTGCCAGAGCTTCATCTTGCTCATCGAAGTGCGGGTGCCGGCCTTGAGTTCGGAAACCAGAAGCCATTCGTAGACTTTTCCGGCCGGCCAGAAAAGGAACGTTGCCACGAGCAGCCACGCGATAAAGGCCAGGACGAATTTGAAGCCGATGATCAGAAACAGCAGCCGCCACGGCTGCTTGAAGATGCCGACGATTACGTAGCCGAGCCAGGTGAAGGTCCGTGAGGGAATGCTGAGCAGGCGATACAGGAAATTTCGCTTGGCGACAGCGCTGAACAGATCGCGTTGGTTGGACCGGTTCTTCGGGTCCGACTTCAAGGCTTCGCGAAAATGAAACTCGGCCTCGGCGGGGGAATCGAGTTCATCGAGGTAGACATCGCCGAGACTGCTGTGCAGCGCACTGTCGTGAGGATCGAGTTGCAGGGCGTCGTTGAGCTCGTCGACGCGGCGCCACGAGTCTTCCGCGGAGGTTTCGTCGACTGAGGAAAGTCTGATTTTCAGGTTCAGACAATCGGTGTCATCGGGATCGAGGCGCAGCGCTTCGTCGATGAAACTACGGGCCTTCTTGAAGCGCATTTGCGAAGTCTCGACGATGGCGGCGTAGTAAAAGAATACCGGATTTTCGGGATCGAGACGCATGCCTTCGGCGGCGTGCTTTTTAACCATGCGCATTTTCTTGAGCGCCTGGTAGTAAAAGATGGCCGCGAGGTGCGCGTTCGAAGCCTCGGGATCCAGACTGATCAGGGCATCGACATGCGGCCTGGCCTTAGCGGTAAGCTTTTGATCGATGTAGGCACAGGCGATGCAGAAGTGGGCGTTGGCGTCGGAGGGGTCCTGTTCTAAAAAACGCAGCGACTCGGACACGGTCCGTTCGTGGTTACCGCTGTCGAGTAATTCGTAGAGTAGATGGGACGAGTAGGATGGGGAACTCATCGAACGAAGGGGCAATCCGTCCAAACTAAGCTTTCGAACGGGACGG
>CBDULB010000268.1:0-3092 GCA_965367965.1 uncultured bacterium
AGATCACCCGCACCGACACGGCCTTCCGCAGCCGGGTGCAGCTCAAGGCCGAGTTTCAATCGGGGAACCGCGAGTTGTATCAGGATGATCAAGTCATCAAAAGCGGCGGCGATGGCGGGTAAATGACGACGATCCGATTTAGTCGCAAAATTTGACAAAAAAGCTGGCAGTCATACGCTCGGTCGCTACGATTGCCCGTCATTAGGAAAGCTTACGATGCCACAGAAAAAATTAATCAACGATCCACTCAAAGTGGCTGACGAACTGCTCGAGGGGCTTGTCGAAGCCTACGATGGCGAGTGCATAAAAGTGGGCAAGCGGTCCATTGTCCGCTCGGAAATCCCTGACGGTAAAGTGGCCCTGCTGGTCGGTGGCGGCGCCGGGCACGAACCGATTTACCATGGTCTGGTGGGCCGTAATCTCGCCGATGGTGCGGCGTGTGGTGATATTTTCGCCGCGCCGTCTCCCGATGTTGTGCTCGAAGCGACCCAGGCGGTCGACAAAGGCAATGGCGTTCTTTATCTCTACGGCAACTACGCGGGCGACGTCATGAATTTTGATATCGGTGCCGAGGACGCCGAAGACGAGGACATCGAAGTGCGCCAGGTTCTGATCTGGGACGACGTCTGCTCGGCAGCGCCGACCGAAAAACAGAATCGTCGCGGGATTGCCGGTCTGGTGCCGGTGGTCAAGCTGGCGGGCGCCGCTTCGCAGACAGCGGGCAGTCTGGACGAGCTGGAAGCTTCGGCCAAAAAGGCGGTTCTGAACACCCGCTCGGTCGGTGTTTCGATGTCTCCGGGTTCGATTCCGGCGACGGGTAAGCCGACCTTCGAGATCGCCGATGACGAGATCGGTCTGGGCATGGGTATTCACGGGGAGCCGGGCGTGGGCGAGATTCCGATGACCACGGCTGACGAACTGACGCCGACGATGCTCAATCTGATTATCGACGATTTTGAAAAGGACGATGAGGTTGAGGCGCTCAAAGAGGGCGATGAGATCATCTTGCTGGTCAACAGCCTCGGTGCGACGACGATGATGGAATGTCTGATCTGCCTGCGCAAAGCTAAGCAAATGCTTAACGAGCGTGGTATCAAAGTCTACGACACCATGGTCGGCCCCTTTGTCACCTGTCAGGAAATGACCGGTATCTCGTTCAGCATTACCAAGCTCGACGACGAACTGAAGAAATTGTGGGACATGCCTTGCGAATCGATCTGTTTCAGCAAAATGGAAGGGCCGGGTAAGTAACTTTTAGTGCTTAGCTTTTAGCGCATCAGAATTCTCTCTCACCAATTCTCCCTCCTGACACCTTCCTTCCATGGCCAAGACTTCTCTTACTACCGAACAGACCCGCGACATGATGATCGAGGTCGCCGATGCGATTATCGCCGCTGAACCCGAACTGACCGATGCCGATCGGGCGCTCGGCGATGGCGATCATGGCACCGGTATGAAGCGCGGCATGACCGCCGTCAAAGAGGCGCTCGAAGGGGAATCGTTTGAAAGCGTCGACAAAGTGCTCGGCGGAGTCGGCTCGGCGATGATGGCGAGCATGGGCGGTGCGTCCGGAGCGATCTTCGGCACGCTGTTCCGCACCGGTGGTAAGGCGGCGAAAGGGGAGGCCAGTCTGGAGTCCGCGCATCTCGGGCCGATCCTGACCAGCGGTCTCGAAGCGATCATGAAACGCGGCGGCGCCAAGCCCGGTCAAAAGACCATGATCGACGCGCTCGATCCGGCGGCGACCAAAGCGGCGCAGGTCGCTGACCTGCCGATCAACGAAGCACTTGCGGCCATTGCCGATGCGGCGGAAGCCGGTAAAGAAGCCAGCAAGGCGATGGTGGCGACCATGGGGCGGGCAAAGACGCTCGGCGAGAAATCGGTCGGCCTTCCGGACGCGGGTGCGATCAGTGTCGCGGTGATTTTTGCCGCAATGCGCGACTACGCCGCCTCGTAAATAAATTTCCTTAATTTGAGTAATAAAATTTTTAACTAAAACAAAGACAAGACATGGCAGACTTAGATGACATCCGCGACGGCGACAATTTCGGGCTGAACAGCCCCGCCGACACCAGCAAGTTTTACCTCAAGGGCATGAACAGCATGAGCTGGGGTGTGAAGAACCGCATGGCGCGGATTTTCAACCGCAAGTCCGGCCGCACAGTGATGCTGGCGTTTGATCACGGTTTCCTGATGGGGCCGACATCAGGGCTTGAGCGCATCGACCTGAACATCGCTCCGCTGGCTGAGTACGCCGACTGCCTGATGGGTTGCCGCGGTTCGATCCGCACCATGATTCCGCCGGAAAATACCCAGCCGGTCTGCCTGCGCGCCGACACCGGCACCACCATTCTTACCGAGCTCAACCACAACGTTCTTCTCGGCGAGGAGGAGATGGTGAAGATGAACGCTTCGGCACTGGCGGCGATGATCGCCATTGGTGACGACGCCACCGAAGCCAAGACCATGGCGAACTTCAGCCAGCTGGTGGACATCGGCAGCAAATACGACATCCCGGTGATGTGTGTCACCGCCGTCGGCAAGGACATGGCGCGCGACTCCCGCTACTTCGGTCTCGCGGCCCGCGTCGGTGCAGAGAACGGTGCCAGCATCGTTAAGACTTACTACTGCGAAGGCTTCGAGAACGTGGTCGCCGCGGTTTCCGTGCCGGTCGTCATCGCCGGGGGCAAAAAGCTTCCCGAGCTTGAAGCGCTCGAAATGGCCTACAACGCCATCGAAGCCGGTGCTGCCGGTGTCGACATGGGCCGCAACGTGTTCCAGTCGGAAGCTCCGGTTGCCATGATCAAAGCCGTCAGTGGCGTGGTGCACGATGGCTTGAAACCCAAAGAGGGCCTCGAGCTTTTCGAAGAACTCAAGAACAGCTGATCGATCCATTGAGGGCAACTGCGCGGGGCACTGGTAGCGGAATTTGTGAAAATTTCGCCAGTCAGTGCCCCGGTCAAAGCCTCGATCGAGCGACGTTCGACTTAAACAGACCGCCAGCCTTTTCCTTAGCAATCAAACCAACTGATAGATATGCCCAGTAAACCCAAACTTCACAATGCGATGTGGCCCGGCCTGGTTGGCAAGGG
>CBDULB010000269.1:0-2922 GCA_965367965.1 uncultured bacterium
GACCAACCCGGTGGCGGAGGTCGTTGATGAAGTGATTCTCAAGCGGCTTGAAAAGGGCGAATTCATTTTTGCGCTCTATCAGGTGCTCGAAGCTTTGCTGGAAGAGGTGGCGGTGCCGGAGAAGGGCCATACCGGGATCCACGAGGCCATGGTGGCGGAATTGCTGAGCCAGGCCTACGCGAGGGTTTGCGTCGAACTGGACGAACCTGATTTCGGGCATTCGGCCAGAAAGGCCGCCTGGCAAAGTATCGATCGGCTTTTGATCCAGCGCGATCCGAAAAACCCCAGTGTGCCGTGGATTCTTGAGGACGTCGGCTGGAAGCTTTCCGACCCGCAGTCGTATCGATCAGAAAAGCTGAGCCACGAGGTCTGGACCGAACTGCTGACCGGCGAAAACTTCCTGTGGGGGGAATTTTTATGGGATGACGACTGGCGAATCGATTCGGTCATGGACGCTCATCCCGGTAAGGCGGAAGCGGTTGCGCTGCTGGCAGGTATGGATCTGAACGTCGTTCAGGCGCTTGCGCACACACCCAGTGAAGCCGAATTCCGGATGGCAGAGCACTACATCAGAAACCTTATTTTGAGAGATGAAGGGATGCAATCGGATCCGGAGGGCGAGGTTTTCTGAAACCTTAAGGAGCCAGCGGGCGCAGCATCGATCGCGTGTTATCATCTCTTCCTGTCTCGTCTCGTCTCGTCCCGTCCCGTCTCCGACCGGCAGAGTTTAGCCAGCGGGGAATCCCGACAAACCGCCATGGCATTTACCGAAACCGAAATCGTCACCTACACCGAACAGCTCGAACAACAGTTCTGGTCGCGGCATCGGCCGCCGTTGAAGCTGCGCGATAAGATTCGCGAGGGCCAGCGCTTCTCCGGTCTGGCGATCGAGCTGTTTTTCGTTCTTCCTGCCTTCGAGCGTCGCGGAGAATTCATCGAACAGTCAATTGCCAGACTCCGCTACGTGCGCCGCCATGACGTGTGGCGCATTTACTGGATGCGGGCTGACTTGAAGTGGCACCTCTACCCGCCGTGTCCGGAAGTCGCCAGCCTCGACGAAGCTCTGCGCATTGTCGGTGAAGATGCCAATTGCTGTTTCTTTGGATGATGTCCGGACTTGCCTCTCTCGAAAAGTGTTATAATTTCCATAAATACTACTAGCGGTCCTTCAACACATCGGTTAGGTTGAATGCTAACTGTTATGATTGACCGTATTTGGATTTATCTTCTTTTCCCGGGGCTGCCGTTGCTCGCCATGTTCTGGATATTCCGGCGGCAGAAAGCCAGGTGCGCGCACTTGAGGCGTCCCATCTTCAGCTTTCGCCGGCCGGCGGGATACAGTCTGCAGGAGCAGGTGGAGCAAGAGGGGGAAACGCTGTTTTTATGGATCGTTGCCTTTATGCTCAGTGCGACGCTGCCCGCCATCGTTTACACCATGGGCGGCTTGTCGATACCAAGCGTGGGGTTTTGCGCGCTACCCTGTCTGGTGTTTGTGCCGATGATTTTGAAAAAGCTGCCGGAGTACCGCAACAAGCGCCTTGGCCTGATCGGTGAACAGATCGTGGGTGCCCAGTTGGATGCGCTGCAATCCAATGAAATCAGCGCCTATCACGACCTGGTGTTTACCCGCGACGGTCGCCGCTGGAACATTGATCATGTGTTGTTGACGCCACACGGACTGCTGGTGGTTGAGACCAAGGCGCGATCGATGAAGCGGGTGAAAGAGAAATTTTCCAACCGACTGATCTACGACGGCAAGCGAATGGTTTATCCCAACGGCGACTGCGACCGCGGCGTGATCGAGCAGGTGCTGCGCAATGCCAATGACTTGCGCGGCGATATCGCGGCCTGGACCGGCGGCGAGTCGGTCGCGGTTGAACCGGTGCTGGTGTATACGGGATGGAGGGTTGAGCGTAGCGCTCGTGGAGCGGTCCGGGTGGTGAGTCACGATAAGTTGGGTCAGTTGCTGCCCCTGGAAGGTGAGCGCATCGATAAGAAAACCTTCGCCATTCTCAAGGCCAATCTGGAGCGCGAGTCGCGGGTGATTCTCGACGATGAAAGCAAGGCAAAAGAGGAATCAAACAAGGCAAACGGTCACCATTGGGGAGCGCAGGCTCCGGGGCGGATTCGCGCCGCCGGCGCCGCTTCACCGACTGCTGAGTCTGCTGCGGTTTCGTAGTTTTCTGACATCGATGTGCGAACCCTGATGGCAACTCACGTGGCGCGAAACAACTACCTGTACGTCGATTACGAAAACGTCCAGGAAACGGACCTCGGGCGACTGGCGGGCAAGGCGGCGCATGTCACCCTGGTGCTCGGCCAGCGGCATAAGAATCTGCCGTTTGCTCTGGTCGAATTGATCCAGGCGCACGCGGCTCAGGTGAGCCTGGTCAAAACCGACCTGGTCGCTAAGAATGCACTCGATTTTGTGTTGGCTTGCGAAGTGGGCAGACGGGTTGAGGTGGACCCACAGGGTTATTTCCACATTCTGTCCCGGGATAAGGGCTTTGATGCCGTGATCAGCTACCTCAAAGGCATGAGGGTATTGGCCGCGCGGCGGGAATCTTTTGCTGAGGTCCCGGTGCTGATGAATTGCCGGGAACGGGTGGAAATTCTGGCGAGTCGCTACCGGGACAAAACCATCTCACTACCGAAAAAGCGGAAGTCACTGGAGTCATCGATCCAGGCGGTTTTTGGAAAATCCCTCTCGGCGCAGGAGTTGAACGAGACGATTCAGGGGTTGGTGAACCAGGAGGTGATCGCGTTCGGGGAGGCGGATGGTGTCAGGTATCCGGAACTGGTTGGCTCGTGACGGGGGGGAGTCGGGCGCTGAGAGAAAATAAAATGTCCGCGGCGATCGGGCGATAAGGGAAGGCTCGTCCACGGGGACCGGCGGGACGCCGGTATCACGCTCTCGTCCAA
>CBDULB010000270.1:0-2776 GCA_965367965.1 uncultured bacterium
CGACGATCTCGACATCGGATTGCAACAACTGCTGCTTCAGCGACGCGATCACTCCCCCGAAAGAAACGATGCCTTCTTCCGGAACCAGGAGTGCCGCCACTCCCCTCGCGTGTGGCTCGCGTTCGTTGATCTCGTCTTTCTCCAACCACTGGATCCCGGTCAGACCGTTCGCCTCACCGCGGCGTTGCAGCTCACGCAGACGCTCGACTTCGACCTCATCCGTGGCGAGAACGATCTTGCCGCAGACCTCGTGATCGACGCCGAACTGCCTGCAGAACTCCACCATCTGCCGAATACCACTGACCGCAAGCTTCGCCTTAAACGAACCCGGCTGGTAGTAGAGTCCGCAGTGCAGCACCCCGGAGTTGTGACTCGACTGATGCCGACCCGGCTCAGCCTCTTTCTCGATCAGGGTGATCTTCAGCCCGGCATCCTTCTGGCGCAGGGCGTAAGCAGTAGCCAATCCCACTAAGCCGCCACCGACCACCACGATGCCGGTCTGCGCAGCCGGGCGAGCTGCTGGCGCTGCAGGGTCAGTACGGGAAGCCGATGTCATTTTGCTGTGATCGTGCTGGAAACTGACGCTTAATCAAACACTCTTCACTGAAATCGATTTTCTGCTATGAACCGGCAACTTTTTCTTCAAGCTTCCGTCGCACTGTTCGTGGCGATCATTCCCGCCCTGCTATCACAAGCCCAGTCCGATCCGGAACCGCCCGTTGCCACCAGCCGGGCGGACGACTCGCCGCTTGCCATAGAAGAACGCTACGACGCCCTGTTGACCTCCGCCAACCTGCAGACCTGGATGCAGGAAATGACCACGCGCCCGCATCATGTCGGCTCGCCAAAAGCCAAACAGAACGCTGAGTTCATCGCCGGGCTGTTTCGCGAATGGGGCTATGAAACCGAAATCGAAGTGTTCCATGTACTTTTCCCAACCCCCAAAACCCGTCAGCTTTTCATGGTGCGCCCGCAGCTGCGCAGGGCCGCTCTCGAAGAAAAAATCGTCGCCACCGACTCCGCTGCTGAGGCTTTAAAAAGCGAGGCACTGCCGCCCTACAACGCCTACTCCGCTGATGGCGACGTCACCGGCACACTGGTCTACGTCAACCAGGGCCTGCCGCATGACTACGAGGTCCTCGATGAGCGCGGCATCGACGTCAAAGGCAAGATCGTCATCGCGCGCTACGGCGGGTCGTGGCGGGGTATCAAGGTCAAGGTGGCGGCCGAAAAAGGCGCCATTGGCTGCATCCTCTACAACGATCCTCTGGAGGATGGCTACGCGCGGGGTGGTGCCTATCCGGCCGGCGCCTACAAGCACAACACCGCGGTGCAACGTGGCTCGGTGATCGATCTGCCGGTGCGCCCCGGTGATCCACTTACGCCCGGCTACGGCGCGACCAAAGACGCCGAACGCCTCGAGCGGGCGGATGCCGAAACGCTGATGACCATCCCGGTGCTGCCGATTTCCTCCGTCGATGCCGAGCCCCTGCTGAAGACACTCGACGGGCCGGTGGCGCCAGCCGACTGGCGGGGCGCGTTGCCGCTCACCTATCGTCTCGGCGGTGGAAAAACCGTGGTGCGCCTGCATGTCGAGTTCGATTGGAACCTGGTGCCGACCTACAACGTGATCGCGCGCATGAAAGGTTCGACCTATCCCGATCAGTGGGTGCTGCGCGGCAATCACCACGACGCCTGGGTAATCGGTGCCCGCGATCCGATGAGCGGTCTGGTGCCGCTGCTCGAACAGGCGCGAGCCTTTGCGGAATTGGCCAGAACCGGCTGGCAACCGAAACGCAGTCTGGTATTTTGCGCCTGGGACGGCGAGGAACAGGGCATGCTCGGCTCCACCGAATGGGCCGAGCATCACGCCGATGAGCTGCGTGAAAAAGCCGTCGCCTACATCAACTCCGACACCAACGCGCGCGGCATTCTGCGCATCCGCGGTAGCCACTCGATGGAAAGCCTCGCCGCTGGCGTTGCGCATCAGGTATTCGATCCCCAGACCGGCGACAGCATTTCCGAACGGATGCGCTCCCAGAAACTTGTCTACGGTAGCGATGACGAGAAAAAAGATTACCTCGAGCGCAGCAATGTCCGCATCGATCCGCTCGGGGCCGGTTCGGACTATACCGCCTTCATCGATCACCTCGGCATCGCCGCTTACGACATCGGCTTTAACGGCGAAGGAGTCGGTGGCGAATACCATACCTGCTTCGACACCTACGACCACTTCTCGCGCTACATCGATCCCGAGCACGACTACGGCGTCACTCTCGCTCAGGTTTGCGGACGCATCGCCCTGCGCCTCGCCGATGCCGACATCCTGCCGTTCGACTTCAACGCCCAGGCTGAAACGCTCAACGGCTACATCGCCGAGGTGGTGAAATTGACCGACAAGGAGCGCGCGCAGACCGAACTCAACAATCGGCTCATCGCAGAAAACCGCTACAAAATCGCCGCCGACCCGACCCTGACCTACATCCAGCCCGAAGCAAAACCGCCGGTTCCGCAGCTCGATTTTGCGCCCCTGCTCAGCGCCGGCAAAGAACTCAAAACCGCCGCGGCGAAATTTCATCAAACGCTAAAAGCGACAGCAATGGATCAATTGCCCACCGACAAATTGGCCAACCTGAATCAACTCATCTATCAGTCCGAGCGCACCCTGATCAGCGAGCAGGGCCTGCCGCGCCGGCCGTGGTATCGTCATCAGATCTACGCACCCGGTTACTACACCGGCTATGGAGCAAAGACGCTGCCCGGAGTCCGTGAAGCC
>CBDULB010000271.1:0-2707 GCA_965367965.1 uncultured bacterium
GCCGCTTGTCCCTACCGGACCGATCAGATCAGCAACACCGAATCGCTTACTATCCGGGATCACTCTTCGTCTTCTCGACCAACTCAATCCCGCCGATTTTCATTCCCTTGTCGATCGCTTTGCACATGTCGTAGATCGTCAGAGCGGCGACGCTGACTCCGGTGAGAGCTTCCATTTCGACGCCGGTTTTGGCATCGGTGCGCACCTGACAAGTGATACCAATCGCGCCCGCGATCGTGGTACTGTCAAAGTCGACGGCGATTTTACTGAGTGGCAGCTGGTGACACAGCGGGATCAGGTCGGCGGTTTTTTTCGCTGCCTGAATACCGGCAATTCTGGCCACGGCGAGCACATCGCCTTTCGCCAGACCACCATCGACAATCGCGGCGCGTGTGGCCTCGTCCATGCGAATGATTCCACGTGCAATGGCGTCGCGACGCTGCACCGGCTTGCCACCGACGTCGACCATCGAAGCTTCGCCGCGTTCGTTAAGGTGACTGAGTTTCGGATCAGACATCGGGTTCGGATTTGGATTCGGATTCGGATTCGGATTCAAAATCGGGAAAGGGAATGCCCTCTGCTTCAAACTCGTCGCTGCCCTCGATACGCACCAGCGCGGAGCCAACCGGTTGATCGAGATACGGGATGATCGCCGGATCGTAATTGCAGATCGTGTTCACCTCGTAAATCGCCCAGTGATCCGATTGATCGATGTAAGCCTGATCTTCATCGCCGGCGGTGAACACCCAACCGCTGTGCACGGACCCTTCGGGAACTTCGCGATACATGTAACCGACCGGCGCGCCGTCGACGAGAATGCGATCAGTAGCCAGGCAACCACCGAGATCGGGAATCAGCGGACGAATTTCGTCCGCGCTTTTGCAGAACTTTTTTTCCATCGTTATCGATGCATCGGCGAGCGGCGGCTCAACCTCCGATGGCGACCATGCGCCGCCCGGGTTCGTAGTTTTCCCGAAAGTCGTGGGCTTCGGGTTTGCGGTCGACGACTTCGCCAAAGAATCTGGCCACGTCCTCGTCGCTGCACTCGGGGTTGCGCAGCACTTCACGCATATCGAATTCAAGGTGGCTGCCCAGGCAGGGGCGCAGCTTACCGTCGCAGGTCAGGCGGAGTTTGTTGCAGGTCTCACAGAAATGCAGGTTGGTCATCGCACCGATGAAACCGATTTTCTGATCGCTGTCGGGCAGGCGATAGTAGCTGGCCGGGCCGTTGGTGCGAAATTCGGGTTCGGCAGTGAGCTTGCCGTATTTGAATTCGATGAGCTTTTTGGCCTCACCGGCGGACAGGAAATTTTCCTCAGTGAGCATGTCGCGGGTACTCACCGGCATGAGCTCGATGAAACGCAGCAGCAGACCGCGCTGCCTGGCAAACTCGATCAGCGGCCACAGTTCGTGCTCGTTACCGTTTTTCATCAACACGCTGTTGATCTTGATCTGATGATTTTCAAAGCCGGCGGCGCGTGCGGCATCGATGCCGGCAATCGCCCGGTCGAGCCAGTCGCGACCGGTGGTCTTCTGATAGGTGGCCGCGTCGAGCGTGTCGAGCGAGACGTTGACGGTGCGCACCCCGGAACGGCGCAACGCGTCGGCGACGGTCAGACTTTCGTCCTCGTTGGCGGGGCGGGCGAGCAGCGTGCCGTTGGTGGAAATACCGATGTCATCGATGCCTTCGATCTGACCGAGTTGCTCGAAAAACCACAGCACATTGCGCCGGGTCAGCGGTTCGCCGCCGGTGACGCGAACCTTGCGAATACCGAGTCCGGCACCGACGCGAATGACGCGCAGCATTTCTTCGTAACTGAGTACGTCATCACGCGGCAACCACTCCTGCTCCTCGTCGGGCAGGCAATAGCGGCAGCGCTCGTTGCAACGGTCAGTGACCGAGACGCGCAGATAGGAAATTCGATGGCCGAAGCGGTCTTCCATGGTGACATGGCAAGTATGCGCGGAAAAACGGACTTTTACAGCGCCATTTCTGCGCGATAAGGTGCTGGAGCTTGATGAAAACCCCGATTCTCCCCTTTCCG
Organism: uncultured bacterium; assembly: GCA_965367965.1. Classification (GTDB taxonomy): domain Bacteria; phylum Verrucomicrobiota; class Verrucomicrobiia; order Verrucomicrobiales; family DEV007; genus JBBKXR01. The sequence continues at coordinate 2,046 of CBDULB010000271.1, forward strand.
CTCAGCACGGCCTTGCGTTTACTGCTGGTCGCCGCAGCGGCAGCGACTCTTTCCAGCTGCGTCACCACTTCGACGGTGCAGTCGCGCATCGCCGCCCGTCCCGAGCTCTACACCGCCCTGCCTGCGTCGCAGCGGACGATGGTTGAGCGCGGTCAGGTCAAAGAGGGCTTCTCCAAAGACGCCGTTTATCTCGCCTGGGGTGCTCCGGATCGCGTGCTCGAATCGGGGAGTGGCGGCAAACGCACCGAGACCTGGCTTTACGAGTCCTATCAGCCGGTCTACACCGAGCACGTCGGCGTTGGCTACGGTTATGGATACGGAGGCTACGGTTACAGCGGATTGGGACGTCGCCGCGGTTACTGCGACCCCTACGGCGGGCTGTCCGATTTCAGCTACGGCACCGAGGTTCACTATCAGCCTTATCTCTCGCGCAAGGTCGAGTTCAACGGCGACAAGGTAAAATCCTGGGAACGAGTGCGGTGATGCGATTGCTGGCGGCGACATTCTGCAGGGCAGCAGCACCGCCTGCTCTTTGTTTTGACCGGAAGTTCGATCCGCCCGCCTGCTGACTTCGGACACGCTCAAAGTGATGCGGGCACGGACAGGCTTTGAGGTGGAGCGCCTGCCCTGCAATTCAGCTTACTCGATCCCCATGTCGTGAA
>CBDULB010000272.1:0-2646 GCA_965367965.1 uncultured bacterium
TTCAGATTCAAGAGTCTCTTTCCGAGGCAGGTCCGGGACCACTGGGTGCAAGCGTCGACAGGTTGCCTGCGAGCTGCTTTTTTTTGGCAACGGTGTCAGCCGAATACCGCAGTCCGGCACTAGGTAGCGTGACGGTGCGGTCGCTTGCAGGACGGCTGGTGGAGGTGGAGTTGGGATCTGCGCGCCAGCGTTCGGCGATCGAGCAACCTTGTTAAGTTGCTAACTTTTGACTTTCATCGCCTGACTCGGAATCCTTGGTTCTTTGTTAATTGCGCACCTGACACTTTTCCCTCCAAGCTCTCCCCCACTCGTCACTTGTTGCCGATGCAATAGAGCCACTCCTGTCGTTTGCCGCCGGAATTCGCGGCCACGCGCAGGTAGATCCGGCCGCCGCAGATCACCGGTGTTGCGAAGGCTTCATCGCCGAGGGTGTTTTCTGCGACGAGTTCGAATTTTTCGGGGTCAGCTTTAAAGACGTAAGTGATGCCGCGTTCGACCGAGGCGTAAATGTGGCCGTTGGCGAGGATTGGTGAAGCACTGATCGGCCCGCTGAGGCGGTGTTTCCATTGTTCCCGGCCGTCTTGCACCCGCCAGCAAATGGCGATGCCGTTGTCGTTGACGGCGTAGAGATGGCCGTCGTGAACCAGCATCGATTGCTCGTAGCAACGTTCGTCGTTTTTCCACAGGGGCGCAGCGTCGGCACCTCCTGCGCCGACCTTGATCGCTGCCGTTTGCTTATCGGGAAAACCGCCGCTCGCGAAGACCAGATCGTTCTCCCAGACCACGGTGCCGGCGGTGACCGGGGTAGCGCCGGCAACGGACCAGAGGGCCTGTCCGTTTCGCGGATCATACGCGGCAATCTGCTGGTTGCCGCTTATCAACAACAGATCGCGGCCATCAACCTCAGCGACGATCGGCGAACTGTAGCTGGAGACAGCGGCCCGCGGCGTGCGCCAGATCTCGTGGCCGGATTTTCGATCGTAGGCGGCGAGAAAGCCGTCCTGCTCAAACTCCGAGACGACGATGACCAGCGACTCGTAGAGTGTGGGACTGGCGCCGTAGCCGTAGGGATAACGGGAACGGAAATCCCCGGTCGGCACCTGCCAGAGTTGCTTTCCCTCAAGGTCGAGCGCGGTCAGGAAGATCCCACCGCCGTTATTGAAAATGGCGAAAACCCGCTCACCATCCGAGGCCGGGGTAGGCGTGGCATAGGTATTCTTTTTGTGAATCTTCTCCGGAAATCCGCCTTGATGAACCGCAGACTTCCACAGCGGTTTGCCGCTTTCGCGGTCGAAACAGAGAACCGATTGCACCTTCGCGCTCTCGTCGGCACTGGTCAGGAAAATGCGCGAGCCGATCACAATGGGAGTCGAATTGCCACGGCCCGGGACGGGAGTTTTCCAGATCACATGGGGCGAATCACTGCTCCACACGATGGGTGGGGCCTGCCCCGGATCGGCGACACCGTTGCCATTGGGGCCCCGCCAGACCGGCCAGTCGTCCGCCTGAGCAGCGGGCACGCTGACGCCGACGTAAACGCCAACGCAAATGCAACACGCCATCAGAGGAAAAAAACAGGGTCGCAGTTTCACGGTAGTATTCTTTACGGGTGGGAGCTTCTGTTTTCAACACTTCCCGCCCGTGCGCGATCATGCCGCGGCCGGGCGGCCGGGGTCAGGCGACAAATTTCAAAAATTCATCACCCGCGGCAAAACGGAAAGGAAACCATCAACCAACAAACCGGGCGGCCCACTGCGGAGCAACCCCCTCTCCCCGCCGAACGCACTCGCCGTCCCGAAACTCTGCCAGCAAGCGATGGGGCGAAGCGAAAGAGCTGTTGTCGTAGAGCAGGACGGCCGGTAGGCGGGCGATGCCGCGCTCGAGGTTGTCGAGCGATCGTTGGTAGCGGGCGGCGAGCTTTTCTTGCGGAACATCATGACCACCCGCTGCCACCCGGGCGCGGCCCCTGTGGTGTGACAGCTCACTGCTGGCGATGCCGATGTAGATCAAAGTTACGTCAAATCCGATCTCTACAGCCCGCTCCAGCACCGCGACTTCTTCTCCTACAGGATCAGAAAATACCGTCTCGGTGATGAAACTCGTTTTCCTTTGAATCAACTCATCGTGTATTGCCGCGATCGCTCGTGCGGCTTCGTAGGCGTTTTGTCCGGTAGTTCGGGCCAGCACATCCGCATTCAGGAATGGCAGGCCGAGCGTCTGCAAGTGGGCCTCGTAGAATGTCGACTTGCCGGCTCCGTTCGGTCCGGCAAGCATCACCAGTAGTGGTGCGGTGCCACGCATTCAGATCAGAGATCAGGAATCCGTGGAGACAATCTTACCTGACGTCCGGCGGATGATGGCCTGAGTTCGGGCGGTCGCTTCGGGGCTGCTGATTGCTTCCAACACGGCATCGAGTTGGGGGCGGCCGACGCGCTTGATCGCAGTCTCTGTCTGGTAGGAGAGTGCGGGCTCCAGCACCCGGCCGATTTGCGCCCAATGCTCGATCTGTTGAGGAGGCGAACGGTGGGAAACCGCGGCGGCGGCTTCTGCGCTTTCCGCGAGTTCATCGCTGACACGAATGGACTTGCTCATGGGGAATACTATTGTGGTAATTTACCACAAAGTCAATCTGCTGTGGTTTTGCCG
>CBDULB010000273.1:0-2618 GCA_965367965.1 uncultured bacterium
GGATTCTGGCGATGCCGGCGACTCTGGCGACGACGTCTTTTCCCAATCGCACCAGCCCGGTGATTCGCGGTGTCTGGGTGCTCGAACAGGTACTTGGTGAAGAGGTGCCGCCCGCGCCGGCCAACGTTCCGGCGCTGGAAAAACAGGATCAGAAGACAGTCGCGAATATGACCCTGCGGCAGCGCACTGAGCTGCATCTTTTAAACCCCACCTGCGCCAATTGCCACAAAGTTCTCGACCCGATCGGCTTCGGTTTGGAGAACTTCGATGCCATCGGCCGCTGGCGTGAGCAGGATGATAGCGGTGGCGCCATCGACGCGGCGGGCGAACTTCCCGGCGGCAAAAAATTTACCTCTCCGAAGGAGCTGAAAGCCATCATCGCCGGACGGAAAACTGAGCTGGCCCGCAACCTGACCGAGAAATTGCTCGCCTACGCCCTGTGCCGTCCGCTCGAGGGCTATGACGAGATCGTGGTCGATCAGCTGATGGAAACCATCGAAAAAGATGATTACCGTATGCAGACCATGATCAGCGAAATCATCGCCAGCTACCCATTTACGCAACGCCGGGTAAAAAATTAATGTCTGAACCGATGAATACTGATGCATCAAAAATCGGCGTCGATGACGGGATCGCTGGATGGCTATTAAAGCCGTCCCGAACGTCGCGCGACTTTCGCTATCACAGCAAACCGAACGAACCAATGCCGGCTTACGCCACGGCCCCTCCCGCCAAGGCAACGGGAACGGGATGCAATCCCATTCTACTTTCTCGCTACACCAATTTGGCCTTGGCCGAACACTAAAAGCTCCTCCATCCCATGGCGAAAAACCTACTCATCGATCGCCGCACCTGCCTGAAAGCCGCCGGTGCCACTCTCGCGCTGCCGCTTTTGGAAACCATGGGCTGGGCCGGGACCGGCAAGGACAAGGCGAAAGCGAACAAACCGCCGGTGCGTCTCGGTTTTATGTACATGCCGCACGGAGTGATCATGGATCAGTTCTGGCCGACCACACCGGAGAGTTACCTGAGCTCCGTGCCGCCCGCGCTGGAATCGCTGCGTCCCGTTCTCGATCAGTGTCTGATGATGAAAGGCATCTCCGGCGTTCCGATTTCGCCGTTCAACGGGGCTCCGCATGCGCTGGAACTTTCCACCTGGTTGACCGCTATATTGCCCGACGCGCCGACCCGCAACCGGGTCAATATCGCAATTTCCGCCGATCAGATCATGGCCAACTACGTCGGCGGTCTGACCTCGCTGCCGTCGCTGGAACTGGCGACGATGCCGCAGACACACAAGGAAAACCAGGAGGGGCTGCACGAAGCCTACTATTCGCACTGCAGCTATCGATCGCCGACCCAGGCGGTGCCGGCCGAGACCAATCCGCGCAGCGTGCTCAACCGGCTGTTCGGCCAATCCGACAAACCCGGCCAGGTCACTCAGGCCGATCCGCTCGACCGGCAGATGCTCGACCTGGTCATCGGCGGCGCGCGTGATCTTCGCAAAAAGCTGCCACAAAACGATCAGCACAAGCTTGACGAATACCTCGACAGCGTGCGCGCCGTCGAGCGCCGCATCGCCGCCATCGAATCGCGCCAGAAAGAAGCCGCCCTCGAAAAGGCCGGCGTCGCCACCCGCAATCGCAGCTCGGCCGATTCGCCGCCGATCGAGATCAAAATCCCCGAGGGCGACAAGCGCAGCGAGTACATGCAGGTGATGTGCGACCTCAACGTGCTCGCCTTTCAGACCGATACCACCCGTGTCAGCACCTACATCGGCTCCACTCCGAACGGCGTTTCCTATCCGGAACTGGGCTTCACCGACGCGCATCATTCGCAGACGCATCACAACCACAAGGATCAGGAAAAGATCCGCAAAGTCGCCGCGATCACCAAGTTTAACGTCGATCAGTTTGCCTACATGGTGAACAAAATGCACAGCCTGCGCGAAGGCGACGGCACCCTGCTCGACAATTGCATCATGATGTGGGGCTCCGGCCTCGAGGACGGCAGCACCCACAGCCGCGAGAATCTGCCGTTCATCGTCGCGGGTAAGGGGGGTGGCTCGATCAACACCGGACGCTTTCTGGCCGACACCAAGGGCAATCAGGGTGACTTGCTGACCACCTTGCTGGCCTGTGCGGGCGTGCCCGTGGATCGCCCGATCGGGATTGCGACCAAGCAGATGGGGGAGGTGAGGACTGGGGTTTGAGGGGGAATTTGATCGTTATCGTTGGAGCGCCAATGTTGTGACTGGTCCCGTCCTGTGGGGCGAAATGATTTTTGATATTTGTTACCTGTCCCGAATTCCCCGCATTTTCCGAAATATCGCAAGCAACGGTTTCGCGTGGCCGCGGCTGCATATACTCAACCCGTTGGGTAAACCGTCTAAGCACTAGGCATCTCTGAGAACAGACTATCCAAGGGACTCTCGACACCCAGACCGTTCACCCCGATGGCCACGTGTAGATAAATCTCGGTCGTCGTGATGTCCTCGTGGCCGAGGAGTTCTTGTATGGTTCTCAAGTCCGTTCCTGCTTCGAGAAGATGGGTCGCGAAAGAGTGTCTCAGAGCATGACTGGTGACGCGCTTCTCGATTCCCACCGCTTTCGCGGCCC
>CBDULB010000274.1:0-2592 GCA_965367965.1 uncultured bacterium
CCCGTTGGTGGATTTCGGCAACGAGCCGATTCATGAGCTGTTTAGCTAGGAATTAGGAGTTTTGGAAATGAAAACGATGCGCTGTTTGCTTGCCATGTTCGTGGTCGGAATTGCCCAGGTGGTCTCCGGTGGGGAAATTGCGGTGTTGCCGGCAGAGTCGACGTTGACGGGGCCGGAGGCGTCACAGCGATTGTTGGTGCTGGGATTGAATGACAAAGGCGATTTTGTCGGTGAGGTCAACGCCGGGAGTTTTTCGCTGAGTTCGAGCGATGCTTCGGTCGCGGTGATTGAGGACGGAGTGGTGGTGCCGGTGGGAAATGGCAGCGCAACCATCACCGCGAAAGCCAAAGACGGCGCGCTGGCAACGGCGTCCGTAACGGTCGAGAACTTTCAGGTCAGTCAGGAGTGGAGTTTTCGAAATCACGTCATGCCGGTGATGTCCAAGGAGGGTTGCAACATGGGTGCCTGTCATGGTGCGCTGGCCGGCAAAGGTGGCTTTCGTTTAAGTCTGCGCGGCTACGATCCGGAGACGGACTTTCACACCATCACCAGGGAGGCACGTGGTCGTCGGGTCGAACTGGCTGATCCGGGGCGTTCGCTGTTGCTGACCAAGGCGACGACGGCGCTCAAGCACACCGGCGGACGGCGCATTGTTGAGGGCTCGCGCGACTATCAGATCGTCGCCGAATGGATCGCGGCGGGCGCCGTGGCACCGAAGCAGGACGACGCGCGCCTGGAGTCGCTGCAGATTTTTCCCGAACAGTCGACGCTGAAGCCGGGGGATGAGCAGCATTTCGTCGTGCGGGCGATCTACTCGGACGGCCATGAGGAAGACGTGACGCAGTGGGCGAAGTTCAGTGCGTCGAATGAGGCGGTGGCGCTGGTCGACGACGATGGCTCAACGTCGATCATCGGTCACGGCGAAGGAGCGGTCACGGCCTGGTTCTCGTCAAAAATTGTCACCGCGCGAATGTCGGTGCCGTTCGAGAACGATCTGCCGGAAGAGGTGTTCACTCTGGCTCCGAAGCGCAATTTTATCGACGAACTGGTGCTTGCCCAACTGCAGCGGCTCAACCTGAAACCGTCGCCGCGCTCCAGCGATGAGGCGTTCGTGCGCCGGGTGTTCATCGATACCATCGGCGTGCTGCCGACGCCGGAGGAGACGCAGGCCTTTGTCGAAGACAGGAAGCCGGACAAACGCGACCGACTGATCGACGCGCTCCTGGCCCGCCCCGAGTATGTCGACTACTGGGCGTATCGCTTTTCCGACATGCTGTTGATCAATGGTCGCAAGCTGCGTCCCGATGCGGTCAAGGCGTACTACGAGTTCGTGCGTGGCTGTGTTGAAAAAAACATGCCGTGGGATGAGTTCGTGCGTGAGATCGTGACGTCAAAAGGCAGCAGCACGAAGAACGGCGAGACCAACTTTTATGCCGTTCATCAGGAGCCGGAGACGATGGCTGAAAATGTCAGCCAGGCGTTTCTGAGTTTGTCGCTCGGCTGTGCCAAGTGTCACGACCATCCGCTGGAAAAATGGACCAACGATCAGTACTACGCGTTCGCCAATATGTTTGCGCGGGTGCGTGGCAAGGGTTGGGGCGGCGATGCACGCAACGGCGACGGCGAGCGCACCATTTACGTCGAGCCGCGCGGTGATCTGATGCAACCGCGCACCGGCAAACCACAGCCGCCGGCACCGCTCGATGCGCCGCCGATCCCGGACGACTTCGCGGGTGACCGCCGCGTGGTGTTGGCTGAATGGCTGACCTCGCCGCAGAATGATCATTTCAGTCGCAGCATCAGCAATCGCATCTGGTCGAATTTTTTCGGCATCGGCCTGGTCGATCCGGTCGATGACCTGCGCGCCTCAAACCCGGCGAGCAACGAGCCACTGTTGGCGGCTTTGGCAGAGCATCTGGTAGCGGAGAAGTTCGATCTCAAACAATTGGTGCGAACGGTTTTGCGTAGTGAAACTTATCAGCGGAGCAGCGAAGCGCTGCCGGAGAATCGCGACGAGACGCGCTTCTTTTCTCATCAGTATCCCCGCCGTTTGATGGCTGAGGTTCTTCACGACGCCGTGGTCAGTGTAACGGGGGTGCCGACACAATTTACCGATGTGCTGCTCGTTGATGGCAGCAAGCAAAAGACCGAACTGTATCCGATGGGCACGCGCGCGCTGGAACTCTACGACGCGGCGGTCGATTCATATTTCCTGCAGACTTTCGGTCGCAATGCACGCGAGATTTCCTGTGAATGTGAGCGCAGCAATCAGCCAAGCCTGGTGCAGGTCCTGCACGTGTCGAACGGCCTGACCCTGAACGAAAAACTGCTCGACGAAAAGAGCGTGGTTACCGGGCTGCTGCAAAAGCCGAATCCCGAAGTGATCGATCAGGCCTACCTGCGTTGCCTGTCCCGGCAGCCGACCGAAGCGGAGCAGGTCGCCTTCCTCAAAATACTTGAAGCGACGCCCGAAGCTGAGCGACGCACCGCGGTCGAGGATTTGTTCTGGGCGCTGATGAGTTCACGGGAATTCTTGTTTCAGCATTGATTTTTTTGCAGGAGCAAGGAGCAAGGAGCAAGGAGTTAGGAGTT
>CBDULB010000275.1:0-2575 GCA_965367965.1 uncultured bacterium
AAGGAGCAAGGAGCAAGGAGCAAGGAGCTGGGAGGATCGTCCAGCTCGGGACCGGCGGGACGCCGGTGTCACACTCTCGTCCACTGAGGCTAGCGGCGTCGCCAGAGGCTGGTCTGGCTGGTGCTGAGCTGCAGCTTGCGCGAGTGTTCGCGAATGGCGAAGGGGAGTTCCTGGACGCTGACGAAATCGAAGTGCCCGTCGAGATGGCGGTGCAGAAAATCGAGCGTGGCCTCGTCGGCGGCCGGTTGCTCGGCTTCGGGGGTGAATTCGTTCAGCCACGAGCAGGGGGTGGCGAGCACCAACTGACCGCCGGGGCGGACCAGGTCGGGCAGGCGTTCGAGAAAAGTGCGCGGGTTGGGCAGACGACAGAGCAGATTGGCGGCGTGCACCAGATCGAAGTCGCCGAGGTGCGGGCGCAGGTTCATGGCGTCACCGACTTCAAAGTGGACGCGACCGGAGTCGAGCTCGGCTGCGGCAGGGAAGGTGATATCGATTTCTTCACTGCGATGGCCTTCGTCGGCGCGGTGGATGCGCAGGGTTTCGCCGTTGAGCATTCGTGCGGCAGCGCCGATGAAGGCTTCGGAAAAATCCACGCCGATGACCTCGTTGGCGAGATTGGCCAATTCGAAGGTCGAGCGCCCGACCGCGCAACCGATGTCGAGAGCACGTTCGACGCGCGTGTCGGCATCGTTGTTTTCAAACGTCGACCAGACCGTCGCCAGCGGGAACTGCAGGGCGGTGTCCGGGATCCACTGCGCGGCTTCACTGTCAGCGCAGACTTGCTCGACGCTGCCGTAGTGAAACAGCAGGTAAGCGCTGACCAGCTTGTCGTCCTCGTAGTTCTGGCCGGTGGCGGGAGTCATCGGGCGGCGCTGCGCGCCGGGTCACTTGTTACTGGGTGATTGGAACTCGTCCACTGAAAGCAGACTAAACACTGCTCCACTTACGATTCGCCGCGCAGAGCTTTGAGCAGGAATTGGCTTGGACGGAAATGTTCGATCAGGATGTGCTCTTCGTCGCCACGGCGCATGCGCACCTGACTGATGTCAAAGTTCGGCGTTTTGTGCGGGGCAAAAAGGATGTCGTCGTGAGTCGAGTTTTCGTGTTTTTTAAACATGTCAGGCACGATGTCGCCGCCGAGATGGTCGTCGCGACCGGTGGCGAGATGGCAGGTGCCGAGCACTTTCTCATCTTGAATATCGGAGTAGGAAACCGGCAGCACCTGGGTGCCGAAGCCGAGCTCGCCGAGCGTTCCGGTCATCGGGTCGTCGGCGAGGCGGGCGTTGTGGGCATCGATGGTCGCCTGATCGCCTTCGATCAGTGTCGAGCGAATGATGCTGCGATTTTCCACATCGAGAACGCCGAGCGTGCCGTCTTCATACTTCATCGGAAACTGGCCGTTGGCGTCGACCGGCACGAAGTAGACTTCGCCGGCGGGGAGATTGGCGATGTCGGGCGTGGTGCCCTGACACAGGCCGTGAGATTTTTGCGCCTCCTGAGCGTCGAGGATCAGGGTCGCGGTGAGCACGCGGCCGTCCTCGAGCGTAAAATCGATGTCGATCTCGTCGGCTTTGGTCAGGGCGAGGCGCAGCTTTTCGGCGTCGGCGCTGACTGCGTTGTAATCGACGGCCAGCCCGGAGCTGAGGATAACGTCGTTGACGCCGTGCATGGTGGCCCCGCGGAAGCCGTGAATTTTGCATTTCTCGGTCAGCGGTGCGGTCGCTGAGAAGGTCGACAGGCAGAGGATCAGGTCGTAGTTCGGGTAAATGTCGCGCTCGAGGCTGAGTTCTTTGCCGTCGACATCGTAGCACTCGTCCTTGAGGTCGAGATTCGAACCGTAGGTCATCGGGAAGGCGAACATTTCGCCGCCGCTCATGCCGAGCGCGTCGAGTCCACCATCCTTGAGGGCGAGGTAGAACTCCTCGTAGGCTTTTTTCTGAATTTCGTGACCTTCGGCAGCGAGAAAGCCGAAGCCCTTCATCAGAGACAGATCTTCGAGATCGATCAACAGACAGACTTTGCAGCCTTGGGTCGGGGCAAATACGGTGCCGAGCAGGCGCTCGAGACTGAATTCGGGAAACTCGCGTTTCTCGGGGTGGAGAATAATTTCGTCGTCCAAAAGGGCAGCTGACATGATCGATCGGGTTAAGTATTCTTGGGAAACGGCAATGCTCGGGTCGAATTTGACGATTTCAGCAGTATTTCCTTTCAGATCAAACACTAACTTCGTAGCCGTCCGTTTACGTTTCAAGTTTCCCTTTGGTAGATGAAAAATCCCCCTTATTCCCAATCTCGAGTCGTTCTCGTCACCGGTTGCTCGCGCGGGCTGGGCCGCGCCATGGTCGAGGGCTTTATCGCCCGCGGAGATACCGTCATCGGCTGTGCCAGGCACGCGCAGAGCGTCGCGGACATGAGTGTGACTCATCCATCGCCTCATTTCTTTGAAGCGTTGGATATCGCTGATGATCAGTCGGTCGCGGAATTTTCGGAAAGAGCGATGAAGCTCTGTGGCGCGCCCGATTTGCTGATCAACAACGCCGGGGTGATCAATGCCAACGCGCCGCTGTGGCAGGTG
>CBDULB010000276.1:0-2388 GCA_965367965.1 uncultured bacterium
GCTTCGCCGCGATGGATGTCTATCCCAATACCGCCGATGCCCGAGCCTACGAACCGGTAATCACCGTTCACGACTTCTGGCTGCTGGCTTTGCGCCTGGCTACTGCCTTCTGCCTGATCTATTTCCAAGCCTGGGATCAGATCAAAATGGCATGGGCCTTCGTCTGGGAAAAAGTTCCCTGGACCTTGGTTGATCAGATGTCGGCGGCCACGTTCCCGGCGCCCACTATTCTCGCCCCGCTGCTGATTTTTTTGCTGATGGTGGCCGCCACAGCGCTCGGCTTCGGTTTTCTAAGTCGTATGGTCTCGCTCATCGGAGTACTGATCTGCGGCATCGTTTTAATTGCCCAACTCGAGCTTTCATCGACCCTGAGCAGCCAAACTCTGATTCTCTACTGCAGTATCCTGCTGGTACTGGTTTTCGCCGGAGGCGGCCGGATCAGCCTCGACGCCCTGTTGACCCGTCGTAAAAAACCCGTCTGATCCGCTCTCAATTTGGCCACCAAAAGTCGGCCCGACGCCGCAAAACCCCTTGCTAGTGAGGCCGTACGCCCCTTGTTTCCCTCTTTAAAATATCATGTCGTCATTCTCCGAACTTGGTCTCTCCCGACCCATCCTGCGCGCTATCGAAAAAATCGGTTACGTCGACGCAACGCCGATTCAGGCTCAGTCAATTCCCGCCGCACTCGACGGTCGCGACATCATTGGCGCCTCTCAAACCGGCACCGGCAAAACGGCTGCTTTCATGCTGCCGATCCTCGACCAGATCACTGCCGGCGCGGAGCCGCAATGCCTGGTCCTGGAACCGACCCGCGAGCTCGCTGCCCAGCTGGAGGAAGAGGTCAAAAAATTCGCCTATTTCCGCCCCATCAACACCGTCCTGCTGCACGGCGGCGTTGGCTACGGTGCCCAGAACGACGGTCTGGAAAACAATCCCGACATCATTATCGCCACCCCCGGCCGCCTGCTCGACCACATGAGCCGCGGCAGCCTGTCGCTGCGCAACACCCGCTTCCTCGTGCTCGATGAAGTCGACCGCATGCTCGACATGGGTTTCCTCCCCGACGTGCGCAAGATCGTCGACCAGTGCCCGCGCGAACGCCAGACCCTGTTTTTCTCCGCCACCATGCCCCCGGCGATTCAGACGTTGGCCAACTGGGCGCTGAAAGACCCTCTCGAGGTCGAAATCGGTGAGCGCCGCAAGCCCGCCGAGACCGTCAATCACGCCTTTTACCCGGTCGCCATGGACCAGCGCGACGAACTGCTGCTCGCCCTGCTCGAGGACACCGACTACAAGAGCCTGATGATCTTTACCCGCACCAAAAAGGAAGCGGATACCCTGCTCGGCCTGATCAAACACAAGACCGACGCCAAGGTCGCCGCGCTCCACTCCGACATCCGGCAGAGCGACCGCACCAAGGCACTCAACGGCTTCCGCAGTGGTGAGTTCGACGTCATCATCGCCACCGACCTCGCCGCCCGCGGACTCGACGTCTCCGGCGTCACCCACGTCGTCAACTACCGCGTGCCCGAGAATCCCGAAGATTATGTGCACCGCATCGGCCGCACCGGCCGCGCCCAGCAGGAAGGCGACGCCTTTACCCTGCTGACCGGGGACGAACTCGACTTCGCCAAAGCCGTCGAAATGTTCATCGAACAGAAGATCGAACGCCGCAAAGTCGACGGCTTCAATTACGTTTATACCGCCCTGCTCGACGAAGAGCCTCCGAAACCGGTCCGTGCCAAGCGCCGCCCCGCCGGCCGCAAGCGCCGCCGCTGATCTCGGTCGGCGCCACCTGCCCGCAGGGAAGAACACCATGCGCGTTCTCGCCATCGATCCCGCGCTGCGCAAAACCGGATTCGCAGTCATCGAAGAAACCGTCGCCGATCCCCGGCGCGGTCCCGAGTATCGGGCCGTCACCTACGGCACGATCACCAATAAGCCCAAGCTGCGCCAGTCCGGCTGCCTGGTCGCCATCCGCGAGCAGATCCATGATCTGATCCTCGAGCACAAGCCAGAAGTGTGCGCCGTCGAAGGCATCATTTACGTGCAGAGCTTCCGCACCGCAATCACCATGGGTGCCGCCCGCGGAGCCGCCATCGTTGCCGCCGCCGGCCACGGACTGGAAGTCTACGAATACGCCCCGAAACGCGTCAAACAGGCCGTCGTCGGACGCGGTGCCGCCGACAAGCAACAAGTCGCCTTCATGATGCGTGCCCTGCTGCACCTCACCGAAACCCCCGACCCCGACGCCGCCGACGCGCTCGCCATCGGCATGGCCCACCTCTACGCCAACCAGCCCGGTCGGGCGCAGATCGGCGAAGCGGCCAAGCCGATTTAAGCTCGATTTAAGCTCGTGAAAACTAACGGCGAATACGACTTCCGCTG
>CBDULB010000277.1:0-2152 GCA_965367965.1 uncultured bacterium
CGCCGGATCGCTGCCGAGCCGGCTGCCGGTGTTCATGTGGAACAGAGCTTCGGGGTGGTTGAGGGATTCGGCGGTGCAGCCGCGATAGTTGCAAAGCTCATCGGCGACTTCGGGGTCGGCGAGATGCTGCCACTGGTCGCTCATGTCGAGACCGTTGGCGCCGACTTTGCGACTGCCGAAAGGGCTGCCGACGTAAAATTTAAAACCGGTTTCCAGACCGGCGGTCAGCTTCGATTCGGTCTTGTGCAGTTCGGTCAGTTTCGGCTTGGGATCGAAGGTATCCATCTGACTGGGACCGCCTTCCATGAACAGCATGATGACGGCCTTGGCCTTGGCGGGATGCATCGGCGGCTTTACTGAAAGTGGCGACGGGGCGCCGCTGTCAGCGCGAAGCATGTCGGTCAAAGCGAGCGAGCCGAGCGAGGAGCCGAGCCCGTAGAGGAAACTGCGGCGGGAGGATTGGGCCTGAGTAAAGTTCATTGTTTGAGGGTGGAGTTGCGGTTTAACCGCTGATGGGCGCTGATCTTCGCTAATGGTTGTGAAAATGAACGTCCAGAGGGGAGCGGCAATAGGGGGCAGGTTGGTCTGGGGGATTAAAGTTAATCCGGGAGTATCAGCGAAAATCAGCGTGTATCAGCGGTTAGACTTCGAGTTAGTAAATGTAGGCGAATTCGTTGGAGTTAAAGAGCAGCAGGCAGACGTCGGCGAGGGCTCTTGTTTCGGGGGTGGCGTCAGCGGGTTTGAGGTCGGCCTGGTAGTTTTCGAAAACGGGGAGGATCTCGGTGTATTCGAAGGCTTCACCGGAAAATTCTTCAACCAGAGAGCGGGTGATCTCGGCGGAGTATTGGGGAGCCGCGGGGGTGGCCGACTGATGGTATTCAGTCATCTCGGTGAGGTAGGTTTGCAGGCGCTGTTTCTCGTTGTCGTCGGGGTTGCGGCCGAAGACGATGTGAAAGGCGCGGTCGATCTGCTCGGCGGGGACACTGGTCTGCTTCTCAAGACGTTGTGCAAAAGCCAGTGAGCGGTCGGTGATGACGTCACTGTTGAGCAGGGTGAACGCCTGCGGTGATACCGCCGCGCTGTCTCGGGCTTCGCACGAATCGTTGGGATTTGGCTGGTTGAACAGTTCCAGAAACGGATCGGCCAGTCCACGCACTCGATACGAGTAAATCGTGCGCCGGTTGCGTTGCTCCGGGGTGGGGTCGGGTTGGTAGGCGGGAGCCAGCGAGAATTGGATCATGCGCGGTTGCAGCGCCACTTCCATGTTGATCTCAGGATTTGCCGGCAGACCGCCGGGGGCGGGGTTGAGCTCCCCGGTAATCGCCAGCAGCGAATCGCGCAGTTCTTCAGCGCTGAGTCGACGCGCGGGGTAGTAGGCAAGCAGGGCGTTGTTGGGATCTTCGCTGGCGATGGCGGTGTACTGCGGGTGCTGTGCTGAGCGGCGGTAGGCGTCTGAGGTCATGATCAGGCGATGCAGTCGCTTCATGGTCCAGCCGTTTTCGACGAAGTCGGCAGCCAGCCAGTCGAGCAGTTCCGGGTGGGTGGGCTTTTCGCCTTTGACGCCGAAGTTGTTCGGGTTGCCGGCGATCGGTTTTACGAAGTGGTGCTGCCAGAGGCGATTGACGATCGAGCGGGCGGTCAGCGGATTGCGTGCATCGGCGATCCATTGAGCCAGTCCGAGGCGACGGCCGTCGACGGCCTCGGGAAGGGCGTAAGGGTTTTCATCGGTGGCGTACGGCGAGGGCACGCCGAGCACACTGAGCACGGCCGGAGTGACGACTTCTCCCGGGGCTTCGATCGAGCCGCCGGTGAGGATGGTGCTTTGCGTAGTTTTATCGGCGCCCGGTTTCTGAGCGATGCGCAGCTTGCGGGCGTTTCCGGAACGCGCTTTGGCGTTACCGTTGACGACGCTTTGTGCCATCGGTTGGTAGCGTTCCAGCCGACGTGTCCAGATCCATACGTCCTGCTCACGGACCTTCAGCTGACCTTGTTCAGGAATGCTCAGGCCGACGTGGCGCGGTGGCTTTTTGTCGTCGTCAAGATCACGGCGTTCATTCTCCGGAAGATAGGGGAGATTGTGTTCGGCAAACCAGGCTTTGGCGGCGTCTTCGCGTTTTTTGATCAGGGCGTCGGTCTCTGCTTTGGCGAAGGC
>CBDULB010000278.1:0-2030 GCA_965367965.1 uncultured bacterium
GGAGCGATCGGTCGAACCATTGTCGGCGACGACGATCTCGTAGCTGATCGCGCCGCTGCCATCGCCATCGGAATCGAGGGATTCCTGAACGGCACGGATACAACTTTCCAAGGTTGCCTCTTCATTGAGGCAGGGAAAAACAAACGTTAACTGCATACTGGGGGGGACACGGTTGCTCGCGTCGGTTTGACCTTGGCGAGAGTCCGGTCAATTTCAATGCTTTTATCTCCCTAACGGTTGCGCGATGCCGGAAAGTGGGGTCAAGAAATGGCTATGAAGGATATCGTCGAAAATCGTCAGCGTCTCAGTTGGGGGCAAAAGGCCGAAATGGCTTCATTGGCGCTCAAGGAGAATGGCTTCTTGTGGACGGCTTTGTTAGGCACCTATTACGCGTTCAGCGGTGTCGCCGACAAAGCCTTTGCGGCGATGGCGCGGCGCCGGATTCGCCATAATCTACCCGGGCTTAACAGTGCGGCGATGAACCGCCTGATCTGGAACAATTGGGACTGGAGCGCTGCCGGCGAGGAGTGGACGCCCTCCGAAGCGTGGAAGCAGTCGGTGCTGGAGTGTGTGTTGCGACCCAATATTGATGTCGCCGGCACGGTCGTCGAAATCGGTCCCGGGGGCGGTCGCTGGACCGAGGAATTGCAGAAACGCGCCGCGCGGCTCATCGGCCTGGACATTTCTCAAGCCTGTGTGGATACCTGCAGCGAGCGTTTTAAAGATTGCGAGAATGTGGAGTTCCGGGTCTCGAGTGGCACCGACCTGGCCGGCGTGGACGACGCCAGTGTCGACAGTGTCTGGTCGTTTGATGTGTTTGTGCATATCAATGAAAAGGAACTGCGCGCCTACGCCGCCGAATTTTTCCGCGTGCTCAAAGCCGGTGGCCGGGGCGTGCTGCATCACGGTACGGCGGGCGGCAGCACCGGAGGATGGCGCAGCGACGTCACCGATACCCGCATGCGCGAAGTGCTCAGTGAAGCCGGCCTCGAGGTGGTCGATCAGTTCCGCAGCTGGACCGATGCGGATGGCACCGAGCACGAGGCGGGCCTCTACGACGATGCCATCAGCGTGTTTCGCAAACCGACGTAGGCAGGTAGGTGCGATTCAGGCGACGCTCACCAGCAGATGCCTTCGTAACTCGCCGGCAGTGTTTCCAACTCCGGCCAGCGGGCGACGTCGATGAGATGGTGGTCGCCGGTCAGCAGCCGATTGAGGTCATCGATGGCGGCGCATTTTTTTGAGACGACAAGGGTCGCTTCGGGACCGATCGCCACGCCCAGATCGCGGTCGAGCAGCTCCTCGAGTTGCGGTAGTTTGAGTGCCGCGAAGCGTTCATTGGCACCGATCAGGTTGGCGGGTGCGACCTCGGGGTCGTAGATGCGCACGCGGTAGTTTTTCAGCAGCAGCTGGGTGGCCAGTTCGAGCATGGCGCTGCCGCGCAGGTCGTCGGTGCCGGGCTTAAAGGCGAGGCCAAGCAGCGTCACTTCGCGCCGGTCGCCGCGCGCCTCGATGCGCTCGATGAGGTGATCGAGGTGGGCACGATTGCTGGTCAGCAGGCTGTCGAGGGTGGGCGTGTCGACATTCAGCGAACGCGCGTGGCGATTCAGAGCGCTGACATCTTTGGGCAGGCAGGAGCCGCCGAACGGCGTTCCGGGACGCAGGTAGTACGGGGAAATATTGAGTCGCTCATCGCGGCACAGCAGTTCCATGACGGCCGCGCTGTCGACGCCGCTGGCTTTGCCGATGCGGCCGATTTCGTTGGCAAAACTCACCTTGGCGGCGTGGAAGGCATTGCAGGCATACTTCAGCAACTCGGCGGTCTCGAGATTAACGATGGCGGCTTCGGCATCGAGCAGCGCGGCCAGCGCTTCGACATTCTGGGCGTCGTGAAGCTGGCCGATGGCGCTCAGGCTGGGATTTTCAAAGTCGTCGAGCGCGCTGCCCTGGCGGAGAAATTCGGGATAGAAAAAGATCTCCACCCGACCGCTGTCGAGCAGCTCGGCGAAATGCGTTTCGGCCATGCGGCG
>CBDULB010000279.1:0-1951 GCA_965367965.1 uncultured bacterium
GAAGTTGATCAACGGACCGCTGTATTCGGTCAACCCGATCGCTTTGCGCCACAATCTGAGCATCCTCTGGCGTAACAAGCGGACGATCACGATTTTAAAAACCGACACGCTCGGCGACGTTGCCGTTCTCGAAATCGGTGCCACCAACGTCGGCAGTATTGTCCAGACCTACACCCCCGGCGATGCCGTGGCGAAGGGCGATGAGAAAGGCTGCTTCGAATTTGGTGGTTCGATGAGCCTGTTGCTGTTCGAGCCGGGCCGCATTCAACTGGCTGACGACTTACTTGAGCAATCGGCACAACAGCGCGAGCTTTACGCACGCGTCGGCGACCGGCTCGGCGTCGCGGTCACTGCATCCGTCTGATTTTCCACGTTCCTTATTGTCAATGGCATCCGAAGCGCCAGATGTCCCAGCGTGGACGCCCGCCGACCTGCTCGATCTCGACGCTCTGCTCGCCGACGATGCCGAAGCCGATGCGTCGCAGCTGCGCACTCGCGATCGGGTCATCGCCGATGAAGCCATCGCGCCGCGCCTGCCGGACGCCCTGTCACCGGATGCCGCTACCGCCGATCGATCGCGCGTGCTGCGCCTGTGGCTTGAGGCGCGCCGCGAAAAAAACTCCGCCAAGCATGCCGCGACGCTCACACCCGGTGAAGCGTTTCGTCACAGCCGTTGGCTGGTCGGTGGCATTTTCGGCATCGTCAGTTTGCTCGCCGGCATCGGTGTGGTCATGTCGATTTTGCATCGCGAGCAGCGCTACTTCAATGTCGTGCTGTTCCTCGCCGCGACCTTGCTGCCGCAATTGATTCTGCTGCTGATGCTCGGCGTCGGTTGGCTGATGCGTGGTCGGCGACCGGAGAAGTCGGCCGGATTTTTTCAAGCCATCGCGCGCAACGCCATCGATGCCCTGTCGGAAAAAGCCCTGGCCCGGAAAGTCGGCGACACCGCCACCCGTTCGTGGCGCGCCTTGCGCCGTCGCGCGTATCTCGCCTGGCCACTGGCGGCGACCAGCCAGACGGCCGCGGTGCTGTTTAACCTTGGACTGATCGGCGCTTTCATCGGCTGTCTGCTGGTCATGGATCTGCGCTTTTTCTGGGAATCGACCCCGGCCGTCGAGGCCGCGAATTCTTTGAAAGGCATCGTCGATGCGCTCGCCGCGCCGTGGAGTTGGATACTGCCTACCTTCCCCCCCTCTGCCGCTGAAATCGAAGCGACCCGCATTGCCACCGTCAACGACTACACCGAGCGCGCCGACAGCGCCGCCGCCTGGGCGCCGTTTTTGATTCTCAGCCTGATCACCTGGGGCCTGTTGCCGCGCCTGCTGCTGCGCCTGATCATCGGCTGGCTCGGCAAACGCGCCGTGGCCGGCTACCGTTTTAACGAACGGCCGCACCGCGAACTGTGGCGTCGACTCACTGAAGTTCGACTCGAAGCCCCGGTCACCGGCCAGCGCGACGATGCCGTGGTCCTGCTGTGGGGTGGCACCGATCCCGACAGTGAGCGCCTGCGCACCGCGCTGCTGCAGCAGGCGCGTTGGAACCCGGTGACCACACGTGCGGTCGGTGGACTCGATCTCGAAGCCGATGAAAAAGCCGTCACCGAGACGGTGGAAAAAATGCGCGCCGCCGACCGGCCGATCCGCATCGCTGTGGTCGCCGATTCGTGGGCGCTGGTGCCGCGCGACTTGGCGCCGTTTTTGAAAAAGCTGCGCGCGGCGGTCGGCGCCGACGTCAGCATTCTCTGCTTCCTGCTCGGTGCGCCGAAGGGGCAGGGCAGTTCGGCCCTGGCTGCCCCCGAAGCTGAGGAAATCACCATCTGGGAAAATTTCGCCGCCGATCTCGACGATCCCAAGCTGCGCATTCAACCCTGCAAATCCCCGGCCAGCATCTGAAACATGAGCGACGCAAATTCAGATACGCCGCGCTTCGCGGTCGTTGGACGGCAGAACAA
>CBDULB010000280.1:0-1950 GCA_965367965.1 uncultured bacterium
GAGTCACAATTCCGCCAGCTTTGACTTCGGCGGGACGCTGTCGATGGATGGCGATGGCGAGGATGGCCAACCGGTGCGCTTTGTCGAACTGAAGGTTTCAGGCAGTGGCAAGGTGGCTCCGTTCGATTCGGAAACGGGGCTCATCGAGCCGGCCTGGAGCAGCACGTTGGTTTTGCATCAGGGTTCGCGGGTTGAAACTTTTCCCCTGGTCGAAAAGCTGCAGAAGAAGCTCGAAGATATCGATACCGGTGGCGTCGATCTCAGCGATATCAATCTGCGCGGCGAACTCACCGCCGACGCCAGCACGCGACTGGCTCACCGCCACGGGCGATTCACCCTCGAGCAACCGCTGGCGCTCTCGCTGCCGGACACGTCGTTCGCATTTCAGGCTGGCAGCTGGGCTGACACGGCCACCAACCAGCACGAGATCAAAGGCGTGGTCACAGCTTCCGATGCTCTGACTAAAAAGATCGTCGCTCAGGTCGACAAGTACCTTGAGAAAAAACTCGGTGGTCTGGTTTCCGGCGATCTTCGCAAACAGGTGCTCGGCATGGCATTGAAAGATGGCCGCATCTCCATAGAGTTTATTTCGTCCGGCGATCTCGGCAAACCGAAGGTCGACGTGGTGACGCCGTTTGGTACGCTCGGCGACCTCAAGCAGACCTTTGACGGGCTCAAAGATGCCCTGAAAGGTCTGTTTAAATAGTGGTCGCGCCGGTGGCAACCTTCGTCCAATTTCGCAACTATGTCCGTCTGGAAACACGCTCATCCCTGGCTCAAAGATCTGGTCGCCTACGATCCCGGTAAGCCGATCGAAGAAACCGCCCGCGAACTTGGTCTCGATCCGGGTTCGATCATCAAACTGGCGTCGAACGAAAACCCGCTCGGGCCTTCTCCTAAAGCGGTCGAAGCGATGACGGAGGCGCTCAGCAAGGCCCATCTGTATCCTGATGGAGGTGGCTACAAGCTGCGCACGGCGATTGCGGAGACCTTCGGCCTGGAGCGCGACAACATCATTCTCGGCAATGGTTCCAACGAAATCATCGAGCTGATCGGGCACGCCTTCCTGTCTCCCGGCGACAATATCATCGCCGCCGAGCACGCCTTTGTGGTCTACAAGCTGATGGCGACGCTGTTCGGCGCGGATACCATCGAAGTGCCTGACCCGGGTTTCGTGCACGACCTCGATGCGATGGCCGCGGCAGTGACGCCGCAGACGCGGAAGATTTTTATCGCCAATCCCAACAATCCGACCGGCACGCTGGTCGACGAAGCAGCCATCGATCGCTTCATGGCAAAAATTCCCGAACACGTGACGGTGATTTTTGACGAGGCCTATTACGAGTTCCTCGATACGCCGCCGGACACGCTCAAGTACGTTCGCGAAGGCCGCAATGTCATCATCATGCGCACCTTCTCGAAGATTCAGGGGCTGGCCAGTCTGCGCATCGGCTACGGCATCGGTAATCCGGAGCTGATCGGCTTGTTGCAGAAAGTGCGGCAGCCGTTCAACGCCAATGCGATTGCTCAGGCGGGAGCTCTGGCGGGGCTTCAGGATCAGGAACACCAGCAGCGCACCAAGGACAACAACGATGCGGGACGCGACTACCTTCAAGCGCAGTTCGATGACATGGGGCTGGAGTATGTGCCGAGCTTCGCGAATTTCGTGCTCGTAAAAGTCGGCGACGGCGACCGGGTGTTTTCTGAAATGCTCAAGCGTGGCATCATTCTCCGCGCCATGCGCAGTTACAAATTGCCGGATTGGGTGCGCATATCGGTTGGCACCCCTGAGCAGAATCAGCGTTGTATCGAAGTGCTGCGTGAGGTGCTGGCGTAGCGAAGGTTTCCGGCCCCTGACCTTGCGTTGGCCGGAGTATTGAAGTGTGATACCGGCGTCCCGCCGGTTGGAGCTGGATGGTCAAATGGCTGGCTCGTCCACGGGGACTGGCG
>CBDULB010000281.1:0-1840 GCA_965367965.1 uncultured bacterium
GGTTGATCTGATCTACCTTGCCGGCGGCGACGTCGCAGCCGATCACCGTGTTGCCGCGATGGGCGAGACAGGCGGCGGTAACACTGCCGACATAGCCGAGGCCGAAGACGCTGATGGTTCGAGATTTCACGGTGCTACCGCTAGCTTACAAAGCTATTCGAGGAAAGCGCGTTCTAGGGTAAAACAACGCGGCGGATCGTCCGGGGCGGTGTGCAGCACCATGCGCACCACGCGACTGAGATCGAGCGGCGTGGCTCCGGCGTTGACGTCGGCGAGGGCAATGCGGATCACCTGCCCGGCGGACAGCAGCTCAAGGTGGGTGTGAAAGCGGTTGGAGTGATCGGTCGATGCCTTGTCATCGATGCGCAGGCCGAGCGAAAACGGTTGTGGCGCAGTGCCGGTCAAATGCAGGACCAGTGTTTCGTAGTGCGACCAGTCCTGCCCGCCGGGAGTGAAGTGGATGCCGCTCCATTCGCCGCTGCGGGTGTCCACCTGGATCTGCCCGTGGTTGTCGAACTGCAGTTCCGCCCCGCCTTGAGCGTGCCAGAAGGTGGCGTTGGTCTGCGGCCGGGCGTGGATGAGGTGTGGAAAGATCTCGCGCAACTGGATGGCGTGGCCGTGAGCATTCCAGATGGGCCATGTCACCACAGTCAAGCCGGCCAGTGCGGTGACGGCGAAGCAAATGCTCTGCTTGGCACCCGCCGTGCGGTAGCGCGACAGAAGCCACAGCGCCAGACCGATACCGATCATTCCAAAGCCGAAATCCCGCCACGACGCGTTGCGACCGGTGCAGGGCTGGATTAACTCGACCGCTGCCGCCAGACTGCTGCTGATCAGCGCCGTTAGCAGCAGGCGTCGACGACGGTTGATGCCGGGTGATAAAAGGGGATGCAGGGCGAGGGCGACGAAGGCAAACATCGGCAGATGCAGTGCGTCGCAAACTCGATGGCTGACAGCGCCCGAACTCAGAAAGGCGGGCAGGGGAAGCATGGCGGCGAATCCAGCGCCGATCAGCAGGATGATCAACGCCGCAGCAAGCCGCGGAGATGTTTTTGGCGGAGGTGAATTCAATGGGCTGTCATTGGCAAAGTTTGTTTTTGTCTCAATTCAATCACACTGAGTTTGCACCCGTTTCCCGGGAGCCTGAAGCAACAACGTATCTATTGGCGTTGGCTTGCTGCGATTTACCCGCACGGTTGAGGTCAACGCCAGTCGGTCGACAAACCGGGCCAATCGTGATTCCAGCCCGGCGGACCGATTTTCAATCTCGCGGATACCGGCTCCATTTCTTCGCCATGCGCTCGATTGACGCTTCGGTGGTGTAGCGATCGAGAGTTGCCAGAGGTGCCCAGGCGAGGTCGTGCGACTCGTCGGTGACGGTAAACCCGCCGCTGCCGGTGTGGCGCAGCAGGAAGCGCACGTCGTAGTGGAGGTGTTCAGGATCGCTGCCGCGGGCGGGGATGGGGTGAACGTCGAGGTCGAAGATGGCGGTATCGATGGCGACGATGTCGTCGAGTTCGGATTCTTCCTCAGCCTCGCGCAGGGCGTTGGCGAGCATGTCGGGATGACCGTCGGCGTGACCGCCCAGCTGCAGCCACAGGTTGAGCTTGCGATGATGGGTGAGCAGGAGTTTTTCGCCGCTGGCGTCGACCAGAAAGGCTGAGCCGGTGAGGTGGCCGGGCACACAAGTGCGTTCGAAGCAGTCGTCGTGCCGGCGGACAAACTGCTCGAACCGGTCGACAACCTCAGTCTCGTCAGGGTGACGCCGGCGGTAGTCGTCGAGGAGTTGAAGAAAGGGGCGGCGGTGCATGGTTTTGTTAAGGAGCAAGGAGCAAGGAGC
>CBDULB010000282.1:0-1675 GCA_965367965.1 uncultured bacterium
AGAGATAGATCGATAGACGGGCCGGCACCAAAACTTCGCCCCTCATAAAAGCCATCAACCATGGCTGCCTGCCAAGCCCCAGATGAGCAAATGCAGCTATGGCATTTCCACCACCCCCGCGTCATTCCACCCCCGCGTCACTCTCCACCTCCTTCAACACCTCACGCATCAGCTCATACACCTCCCCATCATCCACCTGATCCCCCTTGGTCACCTTGGTAAACCACTTTTGCAGCGTCCTCCTTCGCTCACCCGAAAACCGTGTCGTATAACCGGCCCGCGCCCCCTCAGCCCCCTTCGCCAATTCAGAAAAATCGATCACAAAGGCATCGCGCCTTCCATGCGAACGGGTCACCAGGTGATGGTAGTGAAACAAAATCCGGTCGAGCAGCACCCAGGAAAAATTTGGATCGCGCGGCGGACCGGCACTGAGTTGCACGCCACCGACCGATGACTCGCCGGCCACCGACAGCGGATTGCGCACTTTGATGTCGGCCAGCGCGCGGCCTTTCCACAGCGCGGCAAAATAGCCGCCCGCCGCGCCGAGCACGGTCGGCACACCGTGAGTCGCGCCGCCGGTGGCGAGATCGATCGATCCGCCGGCGGTCAGTCCGGCAATGGCTCCGGCGATCGCCAGTTGGGCGCGGTTCAGGCCGAGCACCTGCCAGGTCTCTTCGGCAAACAGATCCTGCATGCCGTCGACGGCGTGGTTTTTGTCACCGTCACCGAACTCGACATCGGAGTGGTGATACAACTCGACCAGGCGCTGGTGATAGTCGCCCTCCAGCTGGCGGATTTTTTCGCGGTAGCGCTCTTTCAGATCGGCCTCGACCCGCTCGCGTTTGAAATCGCGGTCGACATTGTCGTCGGCGACGTTGTGACTGACGGTCGTGGTCAGCGCTTTTTCGAGCAGCTTGAGAATGGTATCGGCGGCTTCCGAACGGCGCTGCTGCCATTCGGCCTCGACCAGATCGATGGTTTTTTCGATCGCCCCCGGACGACGGTCTTCGATTTCGAGCAGGTGGCGTAGCAGGCGGATGCGTTCGTCGAACTGCGCCTGGTGAGCATCGAACTCGCGGGTCAGATTAAAGGCTTCGCCGAGGTGTTTGCGCCAGGCTTCGGAGTGATCACTGTCGTCACTCTGATTGTTGAGCACGGCCATGCGCGGTCGACCGGTCCAGCGCAGGATTTCAAACTCGGCGACAAAATCGGCACGGAACGGTTTCGATCCATCGACGATGTAGACGATGCCGGCGCCGTCGAGAATCGGTCGCAGCAGTTCGCACTCGTCCGGGAATTCGTCGCCGTCGCGGTGCGCCTCGACGAAGGCGCGCACGGTATCGATGCGCGCCACGCCCTCGGTGTCGGGGTGATGTTGCTTCAGCCACGCCAGCGCCTGCCGTGCGCGGCTGAAACCGGGGGTGTCGATAAATTCGATCAGCGTTTCGCCGTTCAACACCAGCGGCACGCTGTAGCAGCGCGTGGTCTCGCCCGGCGTCGGGCCAACGCGAATTTTGTCGTTGTCCGACTCCTCGACCAGCGTCGCCAGCACCGACGACTTGCCTTTGTTCTGCCGTCCGACGACCGCGAAGCGCGGCGTATCTGAGTTTGCTTCGCTCATGTTTCAGGCGTCAGGCGCTGGCCGGGGATTTGCAGGGTTGAATGCGCAGATTGG